>NZ_JBVISU010000033.1:0-79119 GCF_055575355.1 Amycolatopsis sp. NPDC034160
CGCGTGGGGTGAGTTGTGGTTCGGGGCGGTCGTGAGTGGCGATTCGGGTTCTAACCCGAATCGCCACTCACGACCACCTGGACCGACGCCTCACAGCCACCCTCCTCGCTGCCTACGCCGAACGCAGCCCTGCCAGTTCGCTCCGCGACCGGACCTTCAGCTTGCGCAGCACGCTCGCGACATGCTGTTCCACCGTGCGCCGCGACAGGAAGAGCACCTCGGCGATCTCCCGGTTGGTGTGCCCGGCGGACAGCAGCCGGGCGACGTCGCGCTCGCGCGGGGAGAGCTCGTCGCCGTAACCCCGGCGGCCGCGTCGCGACGGGGCGACCGCGCCGGTGGAGCGGAACGCGTGGCGGCAGCGGGCGGCGTCGCGGGTGGCGCCGAGGTGGTCGAACGTCTCGGCGAGCGCGGAGAAGGTTTCGGCGACGTCCTCGTTCCCGGCCAGGCGGCACCGCGCGGCCCGTTCCGCGATCAGTGCCGCGTGATACGGCGCGGGGAGGGCGTCGAAACGCGTCCGTGCCTGCTCGAAAGCCAGGATCGCTTCGGCGTGCTCTCCTCGCGAGGCCGCGATGAGCCCGCGGTTCGCGGCCAGCGCCGCGCGGGTCGACGGCGCGTCGAGACCGGAGATCTCACGTTCGAACTCGTCGGTCAGCGCCTGCGCCACGGCGTCCCGTCCGGTGGCGCAGTACGCGTCGGCGGCGGCCATGACGAGATCGGCACCCCAGGCCCAGACACCCTTGGCGCGCAGGAGTTCCAGCCCCTTCTCGGCCTGCGCGACGGCGGCCTCGCCGAGGTCCTGCGCGAGCAGCATGCCCGCCATCCCGGCGTGCGCGGCGATCGCGACCGGGGTGAACGCGTTCTCCGGCTGGTCCGCCGCGGTGCCGGCGAACCGGGCCGCGGCTTCGTCCCATTCGCCGCGGGCGGCGGCGAGCAGACCGAGCACGAGACAGAGTTCGCTGGTCACCGGCAGGAGGTCGCGGTACTCGTCGATGAGCGCGCCCGCCCGTTCGGCGAGGCCGTCCCAGTTCCCGGTGAGCCAGTCGGTGTGGACCGCTGTCGCGCGAGCGGTGCTGACCACGTACGGCGCGCCGCAGTCGGCGGCCAGTTGCATCCCGCTGCGCAGCAGGCTCCTGGCGCGCCGGTGGTGGCCGATCCAGGCGCAGGCGTCGGCGCTGTTGCAGTGCAACCGCGCCAGATGCCGTTGCTCGTCGGCCGAACCGACGCTGGTGGGTGCCCGGTCCAGCATGGCCCAGCCGCGCGCGTCCCCGATGTGCAGTCGTGACGCGACGTTGTTGGCCATCAGGATGATCTTCAGCCGCCGGTCGGTCGCCCGGTCGATGAGCCCGTCCACCCGGTCCATCCAGCGCCGGTGTTCGTGCAGCGGGGTCGCGCCGACCCACGGCTGGGCGAGCACGCCCATCCCGCGTCCGGCGAGGTCGGGGCGGTCGGCGAGGTCGTTGACGGCGATCTCGATCTCGGTCCTGGCCGCCTCCAGCCCGCCTGCCTGGCGGACCAGCAGGAGCCCGAGTCCCAGCCGGACCTCACCGCTCAGCCTGCCCGACAGCCTGCCGTCGGTGAGCAGGCGTTCCAGCGCCGGGACGACCTCCGTCTGGGCGAGTCCGTTGCACGCCACCGAACTGAACTTGACCGCCAGTCTGTCCACATCGGACGGCTGGAGGCCCGGTTCGTCGAGCAGGGTGCGGAGCAGGTCCGTCGCGGTGGCGAGATCGCCGACCGTCGACGCCTGATCGGCGGCCGCCTCGCCGTACTTCAGGGCACCGGCCCGGTCACCCGCCTTGCGGCAGTGCTCGGCGAGCCGCACCAGTGACTGCGGGAGGCGGTCGCGCAACAGCCGGGCGGCGCGCCGGTGCAGTTCCTGGCGGTCGGGGCCGGGGATGGTGCGATAGACGGCCTGCTGCGCGAGCGCGTGCCGGAATCCGTACTCGCCTTCGCCGGTCTCCAGCAGGACGTTGCGTTCGAGCGCGACGACCAGCGCGCGGTGGGCGCGTTCGGGGGTGAGCGCGGCCGCGGCCGTCAGCAGGTCCGAAGTGGACGGTGTGCCGAGTACGGCGGCGGCCTCGGTGATCCGCCGGGCGGCCGGTGGCAGCGCGGCGAGCCGTTCCACCGTCGCTTCCCGTAGCAGCGCCGGGACTTCGACGGCGTCCAGCAGACGCCGGGCGGTCGCGCCGTCGGCGTGCACGGCGCCTTCGATGCCGCCGATCGCGTGCACGACCTCTTCGACCACGAACGGGATCCCCGCGGTCCGCTCGTGCAGCCGCGCGGCGAATTCCGCCGAGACGTTCGCCTCGCCGAGCAGCGCCGACACCAGCGCCTGGACGCCGTCGCGGTTCAGCGGACGGAGCGTGACGAGCACGTGCTCGGTGCCGGGCGCGGGGCGGTAGGCGCTGCCGAGCGGGATGCCGCCGGGGGTCTCCTCTCGCCGGTGGGTGAGCAGGAGGGTCAGCCCGGCGGGCGGGTCGGTCATCAGGAACCGCAGCAGACGGCGGGAGCCGTCGTCCGCCCAGTGGAGATCTTCGATCAGGAGGATGTGCGGGCCCAGTGAGCCGAGCAGTTCCCGGACGGCGCGGAAGAGCCGGTGCCGTTCGGCTCTGGGGTCGCCGAGCCGCGGTGGCGGCGGGGGCAGGAAGGCCGCGAGTTCCGGCAGGTAAGGGCCGAGTACGCCGGTCACCGGGTTGAGATCGCGCGGCGGTCGGACGTCCTTGAGCGCGTCGAAGACGACGCCGTACGGGAAGGGTTCGCGCAGTGGCTGACAGCTCCCGGTCAGGACCGGCCGTCCGGCCAGTTCCGGGCAGGCCAGCAGTTCGGTGGCGAGCCGGGTCTTGCCGACGCCGGCTTCCCCTTCGAGCATGATCACCGCGGGCGAGCGCATCGCGCCGTCGAGGATCGCGCGTAGTTCCGCATCACGGCCGACGAGTACCGGCGAACTCGTCCTGCGTCGGCATCCACCGATCACCATGCCGGGTCACCCCCGCTTCACGAACAACACCGTTCGAGTGAACGCAGCTTAAGCGCGCGCTCAGTGATCACGGAACCCACTCGGAAGGTCACAGAACTTTCGTAGGGACGGTGGCTTTCCCTATTAGATACGTAGTCCTACGGACCGTTGCCTCGCTTGTTCGTGCAGGTGTCGCCACCCGAAAGTGATTCCAACGTGACCGCACGTCACGGCGCCGACCCGGATCCCCGTCGGCGCGAACCACCTGTTCGAGTGAACGGAGCTCAGGAAATGCGTGGAGAACTTCGACGTCACCGGATCGCGGGTGCGGTGCTCACCGGGGCCGCTGTCGCGGCCTCCGTGGCCTTCGCCGGACCGGCCGCGGCCGCCGAGGGACAGATCCGCGGCGCCGGTGTGCCGGGAGCGGTCACGGACGGGTACATCGTCTCGCTGAAGAGCGGCGACGCCGGCCTCGCGGCGAAATACGGCGGACAGGTCAAGGCGACCTACACCGCGGCGCTCAACGGCTTCTCGGCCAAGATGACCGAGGCGCAGGCGAAGCGGCTCGCCGCCGACCCCAACGTCGACTTCGTCCAGCAGGACGCTGTCGCGCACATGACCGGCACCCAGACCAACCCGACCTGGGGCCTGGACCGGATCGACCAGAAGAACCTGCCGCTGGACCGGAAGTACACCTACCCGAACGACGGTGCCGGGGCGACGGTCTACGTCCTCGACACCGGTGTCGACTACCGCCAGACCGAGTTCGGCGGCCGCGCGACCAGTGGGTACGACTTCATCGACAACGACAGCGACGCCCGCGACTGCCAAGGACACGGCACGCACGTCGCCGGCACCGTCGGCAGCGCCACCTACGGCGTGGCCAAGGGCGCCAAGATCGTTTCGGTCCGCGTGCTGAACTGCCAGGGCAGCGGCCAGTACTCACAGATCATCAGCGGGATCGACTGGGTCGTGAAGAACGCCAAGGGCCCGTCGGTGCTCACCATGAGCCTGGGTGGACCGGCCGACTCCGGAGTCGACGCCGCCGTGCGCCGCGCCGTCTCGGCCGGCATCACCAACACGGTGGCCTCGGGCAATTCCAACACCGACGCCTGCGGCACCAGCCCGGCCCGGGTGCGTGAGGCCATCACCGTCAACGCCACCCAGAGCGACGACCGCCGGTCCTCGTTCTCGAACTACGGCAGCTGCACCGACATCTTCGCGCCCGGCACCAGCATCACCTCGCTGCGCAACGGTGGCGGTACCCAGCAGATGAGCGGTACCTCGATGGCGACGCCGCATGTCGCCGGCGCTGCCGCGATCTACCTGACGTCGCACCCGTCGGCGACCCCGGCCGCCGTCGCGTCCGGTCTGGCCACCGCCGCCACTTCCGGCGTCGTGACCAGCCCGGGCTCCGGTTCGACCAACAAGCTGCTGAACGTGGCGGGTCTCTGATGCGCCGCGGCGTGCGGGCCGGTGTGGTGGCCGTCGCGGCCACCGCGCTGGCCGCGCTCGCCGCGGGCAACGCCCTCGCCGCGGAGGCGGAAGGCGTTGTCGTGCAGGCGAATCAGCATTACGGCGACCAGTACATCGTGGTGCTCCACGACGTCGGCGCACTGGCGGTCGAGCAGTCTTCGGCCACGCTGACCGGCCGCTACGGTGGCGAGGTCCGGTCGGCGTACAAGAACGTGCTCCGCGGGTTCTCGGTCAAGGGCCTGTCCGAGCGGCAGGCCAGGCGGCTCGCGGCCGACCCGGCGGTCAAGGCGGTCTATGAGGACGGCACCGCGCGTGCCGTCGGCACTCAGACCAATCCCACCTGGGGCCTCGACCGGATCGACCAGAAGAACCTGCCGCGCGACAAGAGCTTCACGTACCCGAACACGGGCGAAGGCGTCACGGCGTACGACCTCGACACCGGGATCAACCCGGAGAACCCGGAGTACGAGGGGCGCGCGTCCATCGGCAAGGACTTCGTGGGCGGCAACGGGAAGGACTGCAACGGGCACGGTAGTCACACCGCGGGCACCATCGGCAGCAAGACCTACGGCGTGGCGAAGAAGGTCAAACTCGTCGGGCTGAAGGTGCTGGGCAACGACTGTTCGGGCAACGGTCCCGACTCCGCCATCGTGGACGCGGCGGAATGGCTGACCGCGAACGGCACCAAACCGGCGGTGGCGAACCTGAGCCTGCGGATGGACCAGGTCGGGCTCGGCGACGACGTCATCAAGAAGTCCATCGCGGCGGGCTTCGTCTACGTGGTGGCGGCGGGCAACGAGAACCAGAACGCCTGCAACGTCAGCCCCGCCCGTATCCCCGAGGCGATCACGGTCGGCGCCTCGGACGAGAACGACAACAAGTCCTCGTTCTCCAACCACAGCTCGTGCGTGGACATCTTCGCCCCTGGCAGCAACATCACGTCGCTGTCCACGTCCAACGGTGGTTCGGCGAACATGAGCGGCACGTCGATGGCCACGCCGCACGTGGCCGGGGCGGCGGCGCTGTATCTCGTCGCCAATTCCGGCGCCACCGCGCAGCAGACGCGGGACGCGCTGGTGAACAACGCCTCCGACGGCGTGCTCAAGGGACTGCCGTCCGGCACGGTCAACAAACTACTGAACGTGTCGTTCATCGGCGGCGGTGGCCCCACGCCGACGTGCGGGGCCAAATCGAACACGACACCGGTGTCCATTCCGGACGCGGGTGACGCGGTGACCAGTTCGGTGACGCAGGAAGGCTGCGACGGCAAGGCGTCGGCGACGCTGCCGGTCAAGGTCGACATCGCGCACACCTACACCGGTGACCTGGCGATAGACCTGATCGGGCCGAGCGGCGCGGTGTTCGGCCTCAAGCAGGCGGGAGGGATCGGCGAGGCGAGCGGCGTGCACACGTCGTACACGGTGAACGCCTCGTCCGAACCGGCGAACGGGACCTGGAAGCTGCGGGTCCGTGACGTCCACCGGTTCGACACCGGGACGATCGAAGGATTCTCCATCACCTTCTGAGTCCTTGCGAACGGCGGTGCGCCGCGGTCACGATGACCGCGGCGCACCGTCGTTTCGCTGGGAGGCTTGGATGGAGTCCTTTGACGCCGTGATCGTCGGTGGCGGGCACAACGGACTGGTGGCGGCGGCCTACCTGGCGAGGGCGGGCCGTTCGGTGCTGGTGCTCGAACGCCGCGACGAAGTCGGCGGGGCGGCTGTCTCGTTCCGAGCCTTTCCCGGTGTCGACGTCCGGCTCTCGCGGTACTCGTACCTGGTGAGCCTCCTGCCACGCAAGATCATCACGGACCTGGGCCTCGGGTTGGAGCTGCGTCGGCGGCGAATGTCGTCATATACGCCTGTCGACGACAGAGGTCTCCTTGTCGACACGGGCGACGACGTTCGCACGGCGGCGTCGTTCTCCGCGCTCACCGGGTCCACAAAGGACTTGGAGGCGTGGCGACGGTTCTACGCGATGACCTCCGTGGTCGCCGAGCGGACCTTCCCGACGCTGACGGAACCGTTGATGTCCAGGGAGGAACTGCGGTCACGCATCGACCCGGCGGCGTGGGACGCGTTGTTCGAGCGGCCGATCTCCGAAACGCTCACCGGGATGTTCGACGACGACACCGTCCGCGGCGTCGTCCTGACCGACGCGTTGATCGGGACGTTCGCCGACGCCGGGGATTTCCGGCAGAACCTGTGCCTGCTTTACCACGTGATCGGCAACGAGACCGGCGACTGGGACGTGCCGGTGGGCGGGATGGGCGCGGTGACCGGCGCGCTCGCGTCCGCCGCGCGGGCCGCCGGGGCACGGCTGGTGACCGGCGCCGAGGTGCTGTCCATCGATCCGGACGGCTCGGTGCGTTACCGGCTCGGTGACGAAGAAATCGGGGTGCGCGGTGGGCACGTACTGTCGAACGTCGCGCCGCGGACGCTCGCGCGGTTGCTGGGGGAGGAGTCACCCGAGGAGCCGGAAGGCGCGCAGCTCAAGGTGAACATGGCGCTGTCGCGGCTGCCGCGGCTGCGCGATCCGGATGTCGACCCGCGCGAGGCGTTCGGGGGCACGTTCCACGTCAACGAAGGCTATGAGCAGCTGGCGACGGCGTACGCCGAGGCCGCCGCGGGCAGGATTCCGTCGGTGCCACCGTGTGAGATCTACTGCCACTCGCTGACCGACCCGTCGATCCTCGGCCCGGCCGAACGCTCCGCCGGTGTGCAGACGCTGACGTTGTTCGGGCTGCACATGCCCGCACGGTTGTTCGAGGGCCGCAACGACGCCGCGCGCGAGGAGGCGCTGCGGGCGACGTTGTCCTCTTTGGACAGTGTGCTGGCCGAGCCGATCGAAGACTGCGTGCTCCGTTCACCGGATGGCCGGTTGTGCATCGAGGCGAAGACCCCGCTGGACCTCGAAGCCGAGCTGGGCTTGCCTGCCGGGCACATCTTCCACCGGGACCTGTCGTGGCCTTACGCCCCGGATGCCGATCAGGTGGGTCGCTGGGGCGTCGAGACCGCGCACGAGCGGGTGTTGCTCTGTGGAGCCGGGGCCGTGCGGGGCGGTGGCGTCTCCGGTATCCCCGGGCACAATGCCGCGATGGCCGTGCTTTCGCGGTCCCGCGTGTCATAAGGGGTCCCCATAGGACAAAATCTGTCCTATGGGGACCCCTTATGACACGCGCTACTGGACCGTGAGGGTGTAGGTCGCCGTGGAGGTCTTGCCCGCCGAGTCCGTCGCGGTGACGGTCACCGGGTAGGTGCCGCGCTGGAAGGGCGCGACCACCTGCATGGTCGAACTGCCCCCGCTCGAGATCGTCTTCGGGTTGAAGAACGGCGCGAACGGCAGGCCCTGGCCGGACGCCGAAAGCGTGATCGCGCCCGTGCCGCCAGTGGCGGAAACGGTGACGTTGCTGAAGAAACCGGGTTGGACGGTGCCGCTGCCCGGGTTCACGCTGACCTTGAGCTCACCGGGCTGCGGACCGCCGGCGCCGACGGTCAGTGTCAGGTTCGCGGTCGCGGTGTCGGTGGTGCCCTTGCCCGAGATCGTGACCGCGTAGTCCTTTTCGGCCGTCCCGGCGGGGACTTCGATGCTCACCTTGGCCGACTCGCCCGAGTTGATGGACGCGGGCTGGAAAGTGGCCTTCGCCCCGTCCGGCAGACCCGAAGCGCTCAGGTCGACCTTCTCCGCGCCGTCCTTACCGGGCTTGCTGGTCACCGTGGCCGAAACGTACTTGCCTGGCTCGACCTTGAGCGAGGACGGCGTCACGCCGAGGGAGAACTTTTCCGGGTTCTGCGGCTCGCCGATCTGCTGCTTGACCCAGTCGCCCATGTCGTTGTTGAGCCTGCCGTACACGCTGTACCACTTGAAGTCGCTACGGCTCCACGACGCGACACCGACGACCTTGCCGTCCACGATGAGCGGCCCGCCGCTGTCGCCGGGAAGGATCGTGACGTGGCCGTCGCTGTAGCCACTGCAGATCATCGTGGCGTCCTTGAAGCCCGCGCCGACACCGTTGCAGTTGCTGCCCGCCACGATCGGCAGGGTGAACTTGTGCAGTTCGACGTTGCGGGTGTCGTCGTTGTGGTCCTTCTTGCCGTAGCCGAGCCCGAGTCCGGACTTGCCCGGCTTGTTCAGTTCCGTGTCGGCCGAAGTCGCGACCTTCGCGTACTGACCGCCCGGCACCGGGATGTCGGCGTCCGTGGTGACCACCGCGACGTCGTAACCCTGGTCGAAGTTGACGTACTTCGGATGCTTTTCATAGCTGACGACGCCGATCCGCGTTCCGCCACCGGCGTTGAGATCGTCCAGGCCGTAAAGGAAACTCTTCGCCCCCGCCGCGTCCTTGCAGTGCGCGGCGATCAGGATCTTGCGCGGGGCGACGACCGAACCGGTGCAGGTCTGCCCCTGCGGCCGCGTCCCGCCTTCGCGCAGGCCCGCGATGATGAACGGGTAGTCCCGGACCGAGGCGGGTGTGCCGCCGATGGAGTTCGTGTGCAGTCCACCGGGGACGACCGCCTGATCCGTCGGGGTGACGGCGGTCAGGTTCGCGGCGGCCGCCGGTGCGGGCAGGAGGACCGAGAGGCAGCCGAGGGTGGCGTTGGCGATCCCCAGGAGCCGTTGTCTTCTGTTCACGGTGGTTCCTTTCCAGATGGCTGGAAATCACTTTCCGCATGTGCACCTGGCGGAACAACCGAGGAAGGGGCCCGTAGGGGTACGGAACTAATGCACGCCGTCTCCGGTGAGCAGTTCCAGACTGTGGTCCCCGGTGCGCTCGACGTCGAGTCCCGCCTTCGACAGCACCCGGATCAGTTGCTCCACAGTGGACGGCTCCGCGCGGGACTTCACCAGTTCCGCGGCCAGCCTTCCCTTGTACGCCTTGTTGAAGTGGCTCACCGTGGTGCGGTTGCCCTTCGCGTCCTCGGTCACGACGCGCACCGTCACCGCGTCCGGACGGAGTTTCGCGAGCGCCGAGTAGGTTCCGGACCGCAGGTCGACGACAAGGCCCTCGATGCCCTGGAGTACCGGTTCGAGCACCGGCTTCCACACGCTGCGGACAGTCCCGAGCGACGGCAGCGCGTTCCCGCCGGAGAGCCGGTACGCGGGGATCGGGTCGGTCGCCGCGACCACACCGAACAGCGCGGAAGCGACGGCAAGGCGTTTCTCGGCCTTCGCCAGCGTCGCCTTGGTGAAGGATTTGACGTCGAGAGCGTCGTAGAGCACGCCGGTGTAGCGGCGCAGCGCGGGCATCGTGGGCGAGGACCACAGCTCCGCGTTGCGGGTGACCTCGTCGGCCTGCCGCGGCGTGATGCCGAGCGCGGCGACACTGGCCGGGAGGTCGCCCGCCAGTTCGGCCAGTGCGTCGGCCAGCTTCGCCCTGGTCGGGTTCAGCTCCGGGAAAGACAGGGCGCCGAGATCCAGCGGCGCGCCGGAGCCGCCGACGGCCTTGGTTTCGGAAGGGGGGAGCAGCACGAGCACCACGGCAGCGTAGCTAAATGGAGTGCGTCACCCTGGGCGCGGGCTTAGCCTCGTCCGCATGAGCCTGACCTGGCGCCCGCTGACCATGGACGACATGCCGCGACTGGCGGACACCTCCGCCGCGGCGGAGCGCGTCGAGCCGATCGACGAGCACTACAGCGCGGAGGATCTCGCCGAAGAGATCAGCTCGCCGAACGTCGACCTGCCCACCGCGACCACCAGCGCCTGGAACGGGGATACGCTGGTCGCCTACGGTCTGCTCAGGCGGCGCGACGCGGCGAACCCGGTGCACATGATGCGGGTCGAGACGCTCGTCCACCCCGAATACCGCGACGACGCGATCGCCGCGCACCTCACCGGCTGGTTCGAGGAAACGGGTAGGCGGATCCACGCGAAATCCTTCCCGGACGCGCCGCTGGAACTGCACGTCGGGGCCTGCGCCACACAGCGTTGGCTCACCGGCGTCCTCGTGGGCGCCGGGTACGAGCACGCCCGGTGGTTCGTCGACATGCGGGCCGACCTCGCGTCGATCCCGCCGGCCCAGCCGCTGCCCGAAGAGTTCCCGCTCGTCAACTACGAGGACAAGTACGAGGAACTCACCCTGCGGTCCCGCAACGAGACCTTCGCCGACCACTGGGGGAGTACCGAGCAGTCCCCGGAGGCCTGGCGGCATCTGGTGGTCGGAGGCAAGGACTTCCGGCCGGATCTGTCGTTCCTGCTGCTGAGCCCGGAGAGGGACAGGGTGGTCGCGATGGTGCTGAGCGCTTTCTTCGCCTCCGACGAGGCCGCGACGGGTCTGAAGGACCTGTACGTCAGCCACGTCGCGACCGACGCGAGCCTTCGTGGACGCGGCATCGCGAGCGCGCTGCTCGGGCACACGCTCGTCCAAGCCAAGGCCAACGGTTTTCAGCGGGCCTCACTCAACGTCGACCAGGACAACACCCACCGCGCCCTCGGCGTCTACGAACGCGTCGGGTTCAGCGAGCATCAGCGCTGGGCCGGGTACGTGAAGCCCGTCCCGACCTGACCGGTTGCCACCCGAAAGGGTGGATTTCGGTACAGTCGATCTTCTCTGAGAGATCGCGGGGGTGGTTGGGCGTTGCCGGTTTCCGCACGCCTCGGCTGGCATGACCTGCCGTCGGTGACGCGTGACGCCGTGGAGCGTGAGCTCGGGTCGGTGGTCCGTCGTTCGCTGTGGCAGACCCCGGAATTCGACGGCGGTGTCGCCGTGAGGCTCGAGCTCGAACGCGATCATCGCTGGGTCTTCCTGAAGGCGATCCCCGCGAGCAGCCCGCGCGCGGGCGGCTACCGGACGGAGGCCGCCATCGCGCGAAGGTTGCCCACGGAAGCGCCCACGCCGAAGCTGCTGTCCTTTGTGGACAGCGACTGGCTGGTGCTCGCCTTCGCCGACTTCGACGGCACCAGGCCGAACCTGCGCCCCGGATCACCGGATCTCTCCGCCGTGCTGGCCACCTTCGGCGCGCTCGGGCGCACGCTCACGCCGTGCCCGCTTCCCGACGTCCCGGACGCCCTCGACGATCTCGGCCCGCTCCTGCGCGGCTGGCACGAACTCGCGAAGGAACCACCGGACGACCTCGACGGCTGGGCCGTCCGCAACCTCGACCGGCTCGTCCAGCTGGAGACCTCGTGGTACCCCTGGGCGGCCGGGGACACGTTGCTGCACAACGACATCCAGCCCGAATACCTGGTGCGGACCGGAACCGGCCGGGTGCTCGTCACCAACTGGCGTTACCCGGCCAGGGGCGCGGGCTGGCTCGACCTGGTGGCGCTGGTGCCCTACCTCCTGGACGCCGGGCACGGGCCGGCCGACGTCGACCGCCTGTTGCGGCGGCGTCCGGTGCTCACCGGCATCCCGGTCTGGGCGGTCACCGCGTTCGGCGTCGCCTTGGCCGGGCACGCCGAACGAGCCTGCCGGCTGCCGGAACCACCCGCGACGACCGGGGTCCGCGCGGCGCAGCGCCGTCTCGCCGCGGCCATGCGTGACTGGCTCGCCTACCGCACGCACTGGCAGTAGAGCCGACCGACCTCAGTGTCCATAAGGGACAAATCCGGACGACTGGATGCCTGGTTGATGCCTCTATGTGCGGTTCTGCGCGGGGTCAGGTTGGTCGTGAGTGGCGATTCGGGTTCTAACCCGAATCGCCACTCACGACCACCGTGACGCACGGCCCACCCGCCGCCGCACTCCCGTACTTGGGGAAGGTGTGAAGGTCGAGTTTCCTCGGCTGAGCCGAGGGAAGGGGGCCTTCACGCGCTGCCGCTTGTGACTGGTGGTGCTGTCGAGGCTGGCGATGGCCTTCCGGGACAGGGTGAAGGGAGTTTCGAGGGCCCCTGGGTCCCTCAAGGAGTCCTTCACGGCCCAGCCGCTGCCCGCTCCCGCCAACTCCACCACGACACGTTTGACTTACCCCTCAATAGAACGCTCATTGCCACTCACGACCCCTCTCGAAACCGTGCAAACCACCTAAAACGGGCGCCATGGTCGCGAGAAGTGTTCCTAATGGACAGTCAAGGACGGGTCGATCCTGGCCGTGGTGGTGAGGTAGCGACGATGACGGAATCGAGACACTCAACGTCCCGATTCCTTCGTCGTCGATCTCGGCAGCCCGGATGAGCGGGGAAGATTCCGGCCGTTGAACGTCCGGGATCTTCCCCGCTCGGAGCCCTGCCGGAGGTCTTGGCCGACCTGACGTTGAGCAACGTCAGGATCGGGGACAGTCAACGTCCCCGATCCTCCGTCGTCGATCCCGGCATCCGCTGAACCGTTACCCTCACGCAAGTCAGGGCGCAGGGAGGACCCGAGTCGGCGTCCGGCACGTACGCATTTAGAGGACTAAACGCGGGGTCAGCTGACCACGTTCAGCAGCTCGTCCCCGGCGACGTAGCGGCGCAGCTGCTCGGTGACCAGCCGCTTCGCGCGCGGGTAGAACGAAGCCGACCCGCCCGCGACATGCGGCGTGATGACCACCCCCGGCGCGGTCCACAGTGGATGCCCGGCGGGCAGCGGCTCCGGGTCGACGACGTCCAGCGCCGCGCGCAACCGACCGGCCACGGTCTCGGCGGTGAGCGCCGCGGTGTCGATCGCCGAGCCGCGCCCGACGTTCACCACCAGGGCGCCGTCCGGCAGCGCGGCGAGTTCCTCGGCACCGAACAGGCCCATGGTCGCGGGCGTCTCGGGCAGGATCAGGACCACGATGTCGGCCGACGGCAGCAGGTCCGCCAGTTCGCCGACACCGTGCACCCGCTCCTCGGGGCGCGCCGTGCTCGCCACCCTGGTCACGACCGCTTCAGCCGCGAGCAGTTGCCGCTCGATGGCCTGGCCGATCGAGCCGTGGCCGACCAGCAGCACCCGGCTGTCGGCCAGCGAGCGCGTGTGCTCGCGTTCCCACGAGCCCGTCGCCTGCTGCGCGAACCAGCGCGGCAGATCCCGCTGGGAAGCGTGGATCAGCGCCAGCGCGTGCTCGGCGACGCTGAGGTCGTGCAGGCCGCGGCCGTTGGCCAGCTTCACCCCCGTCGGCACCAGCGGGAGCAGCTTCTCGACCCCGGCTGAAAGCGACTGCACGAACTTCAGCGACGGCAGCCGATCGAGCAGCTTCGTCGGCTCCGCTCCGGTGTCGTACGGCAGCACGTACACCTCGACGTCACCGAGATCGCCGTCCGGCAGCGGGCCGATGCCGTCGTACAAGCGGGCGCTCAGCCCCTCGGGCAGCTCGATGTCGGACCAAGGCAGGAGGGCTCGCTCGCTCATGCCGCCATTCTGACCATCGGGATCGGCGTCAGCCCTGATGGGTGGCGACGCAGAACTCGTTGCCGACGGGATCGGCCAGCACCGTCCAGGCCATCCCCGGCATCTGGTGCTCGTCCACCTTCTTCGCACCCAGTCCGATCAGACGCTCCACCTCCTTCTCCCTGTCGTCGGTACCGAAGTCCATGTGGACCCGGTTCTTGCCCGCCCTCGGCTCCGGTACGCGCTGGAACGCGAACACGGGCCCGTTCTCCACCTTGGGGTGCAGGATCAGGAATTCGCCGTCGTAGTCCTGATCCACCTCCACCCCGAGCGCCTTCGTCCAGAACGCCGCGAGCCCGCGCGGATCCGCGCAGTCGATCGTGATCATGCCCAGCTCGATTCCCATGGCGGCAAGCTAGCGGCACCCACCGACAAAAACCGCGCACCGCGATAACCGGTTGAATCGCCCCGGGGCGGGGTGACTACGCTGCGCAGAACGTCTCAGCACGTAATTCCAGCGAGGAGCCCAGAAGTGATCACCAGGATGTCGTCGTTGTTCCTTCGCACCCTGCGTGAGGATCCGGCGGACGCCGAGGTACCGAGCCACCGGCTCCTGGTACGCGCCGGCTACGTCCGCCGAGTCGCTCCGGGCGGCTACTCCTGGCTGCCGCTGGGTCTGCGGGTGCTGCGCCGGATCGAGAACGTCGTCCGCGAAGAGATGAACGCCTTCGGCGCGCAGGAGATCCAGTTCCCCGCGCTGCTGCCGAAGGAGCCCTACGAGGCCACCGGCCGGTGGACCGAGTACGGCGACGCCCTCTTCCGCCTCAAGGACCGCAAGGGCGCCGACTATCTGCTCGGCCCGACGCACGAAGAGCTCTTCGCGCTCACCGTGAAAGGTGAGTACAACTCGTACAAGGACTACCCCGTCGTCCTGTACCAAATCCAGACCAAGTACCGCGACGAGGCGCGTCCCCGCGCCGGGATCCTGCGTGGCCGCGAGTTCGTCATGAAGGACTCCTACTCCTTCGACCTCGACGACGAGGGCCTGGCGAAGTCGTACGAGCTTCACCGCAACGCGTACACGAAGCTCTTCGACCGCCTCGGCATCGAGTACGTCGTCGTCAAGGCCACCTCCGGCGCGATGGGCGGCTCGGCCTCCGAAGAGTTCCTCGCGGTCGCCGAGACGGGTGAAGACACCTACGTCCGCAGCACCGAATCGGGTTACGCGGCCAACGTCGAAGCGGTCACCACGCCCGCTCCCGAGGCCAAGCCGATCGAAGGCCTGCCCGAGGCGAAGGTCCACCACACGCCGAACACCCCGACCATCGAATCGCTGGTCGCCTTCTTGAACGACGCCGGCCTCGGCCGCACCTTCACCGCCGCGGACACCCTCAAGAACGTCCTGGTCAAGACGCGTCAGCCGGGCGCGAAGGAGTGGGAGCTGCTGGCCATCGGCCTCCCCGGCGACCGCGAGGTGGACACGAAGCGCCTCGAAGCCTCGCTCGAGCCCGCCGAGTTCGAACTGCTCGACGAAGCCGACTTCGCCAAGAACCCCTTCCTCGTGAAGGGCTACATCGGTCCGAAGGCGCTGAAGGACAACGGCGTCCGCTATCTGCTCGACCCGCGCGTCGTCGACGGCACCGCCTGGGTCACCGGCGCCGACGAGCGCGACCATCACGTGGTCGACCTGGTCGCGGGCCGCGACTTCACCGGTGACGGCACGATCGAGGCCGCCGAGGTCCGCGAAGGCGACGCCTCGCCCGACGGCAAGGGCACCCTGGTCGCCGCGCGCGGTATCGAGATCGGGCATATCTTCCAGCTGGGTCGCAAGTACGCGGACGCCTTCGAGCTGGACGCGCTGGGCCCGGACTCCAAGCCCATCCGCATCACCATGGGCTCCTACGGCGTCGGTGTCTCGCGGCTGGTCGGCGTGCTCGCCGAGCAGAACCACGACGACCTCGGCATCATCTGGCCGCGCGAGGTCGCACCGTTCGACGTGCACGTGGTCATCGCGGGCAAGGACGAGACGGTCGCCGCCGGCGCGGAAAAGCTCGCCGCCGAACTGGACGCCGCCGGGATCGAGGTCGTCCTCGACGACCGCAAGGCCAGCCCCGGGGTGAAGTTCGCGGACGCCGAACTCGTCGGGGTGCCGACCATCCTGGTGGTCGGCCGCGGGCTGGCGAACGGCGTCGTCGAGGTCAAGGACCGCCGCACCGGCGAGCGCGAAGAGATCGCCGTCGACGCGGTCGTGGAGCATCTGGTCAAACTCGTCCGTTCGTAATGGGCTGGTTCGGCAAGAAGCGCGGGGATTCCCCGGGCTACGAGGACAACGCCGCGCTGGACGGGTTCGGGGGCTATCAGCCCTCGGACTCGCGCGACTACACGCCGGAGACTCCGGCTCTGGCCGAACCGGAGCCGGAGAAGCCCGCGAAGCAGCCGATGTCGCGGAGCGGGCGAAGGGCCATGTACGGCTTCTTCGCGACGCTCGGCGTCATCGCGGTCGCCGCGCTGGCGAACACCAGTGACAACTCCTCGGAGACCAGCGCGCCGACGAGCCGGAAGCCGATCGTTTACACGCCGTCGCCGCAGGTCGTGAGCCCGCCGTCCATCGAAGGCTGGCAATCGGTCACCGGGGGAGACGGCACGTACGCCTACGACGTCCCACCCGGCTGGACGCCGAAACCCGGCACCGTGCACGGCTGGGAAAAGACCGCCGCCGTACCCGGCATCACCATGGCGACCAGCGCCTTCTTCGGTGACGGCTTCTGCCCGCAGGAGCGGTCCAGCAGGCTGGCGGGCAGCGGTGTGCGGAGCGAGAAGACCGCGGACCCGGCCGCGGCCGCCCTGAAGGCCGCGTCCGACCTCGCGGTGAGTGCCTACAGTCCGGACGAGGGGCCGCTCGCGACGTTCACCGTTTCGCCGGCCCTGAAGACGGAGATCCCGCTCGCCAACGGTGTGAAGGCCCCCGCGAGCATCGTGCTTCTCGACGTCGTCCCGGTGCAGAGCAACGCCTGCATCTCCCGACGCGCGGTGGTCGGCGCGCTCGCCGTCGCTTCGGGGGACAAGTCGCTCACCATGCTGGTCTATTCGGATCAGGACCGTCCGGGGATCGCGGACCGCGAGCAGATCCTGAAGATCCTCGAGTCCTACCGGGGTGTCCCGGAGGCCGACCGCAAGACCATCACGCCGCCGCCCTCTACGCTGCGCTGATCTTTTCGGGGCTGGGTCTTCTTGCCCGACCTCGCGAGTTTGGCCAGCCGCAGCAGTCCGGTGTTCGGCAGGTAAGCCCGGCCGAGCGCGATTCCGATCCTCGGCAGATCCGCTTCGTCGCGGAACGCGAGGTACAGCGGGACGTGCCGAGGCTGGAACTTCGCCTTGAACGCGTGCAGCGAGCGGAATCCGTAGAACGGCTCCATCATCGTGCCGAGCGCGTCGAGGACGCGTTCGACGGCGTGCGCGGGTTCGCCGGAACTCGCCAGCGGAGCGCCGGACAGCGAAACGAATTTCGCACCTTCCTCGCGGAAGGCCAGGCACGACGACGCGATCAGGAACTCCATCGTGGGACGGAACCCGTCGGCGCGTTTGCGCATGACGTCCAGCGTCCAGCCGCCGACGGCACCGGCACCGGTGTGGACCGGCAGCCATGACGTCACTCCGTGGACCACGCCGTCGGCGTCCACCGCGAGACCGACCCGGGTCTCCGGGTCCATCGCCTCGTCGACGCCGCCGAGTGTGAAGCCCATCTCCGGCATGCCTTTGTCGCCGATCCATTCCTCGGAGATCGCCCGCACCTGCGAGATCACCGAACGGGGCTGATCGGCGAGCCGCACCAGCCGGAACTCGATGCCGTCCTTCTTGGCGCGGTTGAGCGCGGTCCGCACGTCCTGCCAGCGCTTGCCGCGGAACTCCAGCGTGTCCAGTTCGATCAAGGTGTCTTCGGCGACCTGGACGTGCTTCCAGCCGAGGTCCGTCGTCTTGGCGGTGGTGTCCCCGGTGGCGGAGAACAGGCACGGCACGAGACCGGTGTTCTCGCACATCGTGATGAACTCGGCGATCGTCCGGTCACCGGCGCCGTCGGGCGCGATCGGGTCGCCGAGCGCGATGGCGACACCGGCATGGCGACGGTAGGCGAGGTAGGACTTGCCGTCCGCGGCCACGAAGTACGAGTTCTGCGGCCAGGTCGTCATCCACGAAAGCGTGCTTCCGCCGTGACGGCTGAGCAGCGTGCGGGCCAGCGCGGGGTTACCCATCCGGCCGAGACGGCGGCACTTCCGCCGCGACGGGACCCGGAAGGCGCCGCGCGACGAGATCAGCAGCGCGAACTCGACCGTCCACAGGAGATTGTCCACGAAGAACAGTGGCGGATCCGAAAGCCCGGTGTCCTCACCGAAGACCTCGGCCAGCGCGAGCACCCCGCCGTAGGCCATCACCTGCAGGATGACGAACGAGGTCAGGATCATGGCGCACCACCAGGCGACCTGGCTGCCCTTGCGCAGGCCGTTCATGATCGGCACCACGATCAGGCACAGAACGCCGACTTCCCAGGTGGACAGCGAAAGCTCCTCGGACGAACCGAAGGGGCCGTTGCCCGGTACGAAGGACATCACCAGTTCCGCGACGGTGAGCACCAGCAGCCCGGCGACGACGTAGAACCGCCATTCGCGCAGGCTTGGCCGCCGTTCACGGGCGGAATCCGGGGAACCGATGAACTTGCGCCCGAACGGCAGGGCCAGCACGAGTGCGAAGAAGTGCACGAGGTCGGCGAGCGTGCCGACGAAGATGATCGCGATCCCGGCGTAGACGCACAGCCCGGCGCGCAACCGCAACCGCCACGGCGGCCGCAGGGTGGCGCTGGCGACCGCGACCGCAGCGAGCGCGCCGCCGGAGAAGCCGACGTCGAGGCTGCCGGCGACCCGTTCGGCCCACTCCCAGCCGGAGTTGCGGCTCAGCGCGAGGAACTGGACCGCGACCAGCACGCTGACGAACTGGCCGCCGATGGCGACGGCCATCGCCCGGCGGGTGCCGAGCCGCCATTCCGCGAATCCGGCGAACAGCGCGAAACTCAGCACCATCGGCAGGTAGTACAGCGGGACGACCGCGAACAGCGGTCCGGTGAGCAAGGTCCACCACCGGCCTGATTCGAGCGACGGCAGCCCATAGGCGATGTACGGGTACACCGCGCGGTCCTCGGCGGCCGACCAGAGCGCGCCCGTGGCCAAGGCGAGCGCGAGCATGGTCACCGTGACGAGGGTCGTGAAAGGCAGCCGGTGCCTCAGCACCGTGGTGATCTTGTGCGTCCGGTCCGGCGCGGCCGTCCCGCTTCCCCCTGTTGGCATGGAAACAAGGTAAGCGGGCCGAGGCCGCCGGGACATCGGGCAGGGGACCCATATTTCCCTTAGGGGAGTGCTACTCCCGACGGATGCTTCCACCCATCTTGAGGACGATGTCCCTGGCTATCGCACCGGGGATTCCCTGGTCCGCCAGTACCAGAAGGACGTGGTAGCGGCCGGATCCGGGCAAGGCGCGCGGTGGCAGGGCGATCGCGGTGATCGAGACCGAGGGTGCCGCGCACGGCCCGTCGGCGGTGGGGACGACGGTCGTGGTCACGGCCGTGGCGATCGTGCCGCCGTCGAGCACGCTCACCGGCCCGGCGGCGCCGGTTTCGGTCTTCGGGGGTCCGCCGCCGATCGAGCCGTACGCGGCTTCGGCCCACCGGAGGGTCGTCTCCTCCGCCGCCTGTGCGATGTCGCCGACCTCGCCCTCGTCGAGGGTGGTGAACCCAGCCATCGCCCGCGCCGACTGTCCGGAGCCGGGACAGAAATCGCGGTGGTACCGGGCGACGCCCTGCAAGGTGACCAGTTCCCCGGCCGGAGTTTCGTAACCGACGGCGACGTCGGGCTCTTCGATCGTCCAGTCCGGCGGGACGTCGAACACGAGCGGGTGATCGTCGGACAGCACCGGCTGCCAGCCCGCGATCACGGGGCCGATCCGGGTGGGCAGCACCGGATCGGGCAGGACGAGGTCCGTGGCGGACGGCGGGGGCACGGTTTTGGCCTGATAGGTGGCCGTCGTGCCGACCGCGAGGACGACGATCAGGCCGATGACGCCCAGCGTCGGCAGCAGGCGGAAGCGGCGGCGCGGCGAGACGGCGTCCCGGACGACGGGAATCGGTTTCGTCTGTTCGGTCTCGGATTCGAGCGGTTGCCCGGTGAGCGGATCGACGAACCACGTTCGCGGTTCGCCGGGGCGCCCACCGGGGCCGGTCATTGCTGTGGCCTCAAACTCGCGAGGATCGTTTGCGCGTCCGCTTCGGACAGGGCGTCCGGGGTGCCCTGGTCGAGGATCATCACGAAGCAGATGGTCTGTTCGCCGATCTTGAACGCCGCGGAAGTGACTTTCACGCTCGGCGCCCGGCAGCCTTCGCCTTCGCTCGGGGTGTAGGAAGCGGAGGAACTGAGAGCCTGGATCGTGCCGCCGGCGATCGGGATCTGCTTGACTTCGGGCAGCGGCACGTCGGTCTTGCCGGTGGCGGATTGGATCCAGAGCCGGACGGCGCCTCGGGCGGCGTTCTCGACCGGAATCTGATCCGCGGTGGCGAAGCCGACCGTTCCCCGGTTCGAGCCGCTGACGTCGGGGCAGGCGCCGATCTTGTACAGCGACGCCTCGTGGATGACCATCTTCAGGTCGCGCTCGGTGTTCCCGGTGCTGTAGCCCGGCTTGGTCTCCCAGCCCGTCGGGGGCAGGTCGTACGCCGTCTTGTCCTGCCGGGAGACGATTCCTTGCCAGCCTGACGTCTTGGCCGGGACCTTGTTGTCCTCCGGGGTGTCACCGCTTGGGGATGTCGACGGAGGTTTCGACGCGGAAGCGGCCGCGGGCGGTGGAGTGGGCTCAGGGCGCGGGTCGTCGCCGTCGCGCAGGACGAAAAAGAGCGTGGCCCCGACGGCGATGACGACGACGAGTGCGCCGAGGCCGATCCACAGGCCTTTCTTGCCCTTCTTCGGCGGTTCCGGAGAGAATCCCTGGTAGGTCTGCTGCGGGAACTGCTGGAAACTCGGCTGCTGGTAGCCCTGGTACTGCTGCTGGGGATCCTGGGCGTACTGGGGCGGGTACCCCGATGGCGGGGGTTGCCGCTGATCGGGCCGCTGTGGTTGCTCCGGCCAGCCGTTGCCCCCTGGATATGCCATGAATCGAGTTTAGTCGGCGCTCCCGAGCACAGCGGCACGAACCGCTGCCGGATCGGTCAGGTCGCGGAGCACGGTGTGCGCGCCCGCGTCGGCCAGTTCCTCCGCGCTGAACTGCCCCGTCGCCACGGCCACCGCGACGGCGCCGTTGTCGAGCGCGGCCCGCACATCGTCCGGGGTGTCACCGATGACGACGACCGACGTCGGCGCGAATTCGGTGCCGTGTTTGGCCGACGCGCTGCCGACGGCCGCGGGCACGAGATCGGGCCGGTGCGCCGAAAGCGAGCCGTAGCCGCCGATCTCGAAGTCCACGTGTTCGTGCAGGTCGAACGCGGTCAGCTTGTGCACGGAGATCTCCGGCAGGTTCCCGGTGACCAGTGTCTGCACGATGCCGCCGTGCGAGGCGAAGGCGTTCAGCGCGTCCCTGGCGCCCGGGAGCGCGCGGCCGTTCGAGGACAGTGTCGGCGCGTGGCTTTCGGAGACCGCGATCAGCGCGAGCCAGAGCTTGCGCACGTTCTCCTCGGTGGGCTCGACGCCGTGCGAGGTCAGGACGTCCGCGCTGATGGCGCGTTCGGTGCGGCCGCCGAAGTTCGGCAGTGCCCGCAGTTCGACCCCGGCGACCTCGGCGAGGGCGGCCGTGTACCAGGCGGCGCCGATACCGCGCAGGTCCACGAGGGTCTGGTCGATGTCCCACAGCACGAGCCGGTGCGGAGTAGTCACGCCGCCGACGGTACCGGTGAGCTAATTCAACGTCTGTTGACTTCTTTGCTCGTGACGGTTTACCTTGAGGCACTAATTCAACAAGCGAAGAATAAATGGAGGATGGTCATGCCGACCCAGAGCCGGCGCCCCGCCGGGGCGTTCGCCTTACTCGCCGCCGCGGCAGGCGCGCTGGTCGCCGTCGTACTCGGCTTTCTCACCTTCGGTGCGCAGGCCACCGTCGCGCCCGACGGTCTCCCCATCGCCGTCGCCGCGCCACCGGGACCGCTCCAAGTGGCCGCGCACGGGATCGCGTCCCACGGCGGAGACCAGGTCTCCTGGCGGGTGACCTCACCGGCGGAAGGCCGGAAACTGTTGGAGGACAAGGAGGTCTACGGCGTACTCGAACTTCCGTCGACGGTCGTGGTCTCCGGGGCGGTGAATCCGTCCGGCACGCAGATCGCGCAGCAGGTGCTGACCGGCGCGGCGCAGGCGATGGGCGGGACGCCGAAGGTCGAGACGCTGCACGCCGCGAGCGCCGCGGGCCGCGTCGCTCCGCTCGGGCTGAGCGCGCTGGCCTGGGTCGGCTGCCTGGTCGCGGGCGCCGTGCTGCTCCTGGTCGGACACCGGATCGGCCGAGACGCGGGAGTCGGCGCGCGCTTCACGCAGATCGTTTCGGCGGGCGTGCTGGTCACCGGCGTCCTGGCCGGGTTCCTGAAACTGTGGGACTCCTCGCTCCCGCTCGGCTGGGACGTCCTCGGGTTCCTCTTCCTGACCTCGACCGGGTTCGCCGCGCTGCAGACCGGCCTGCTGCGGCTGCTCGGCGTGCGGGCGATGGCGATCCTCGGCCCGCTGTACCTGATCGCGCCCGCCGTCGCGGGTCAGGTGCCGGAACTGCTGAACCCCGCCTACCGCGCGGTGCTGTGGTCCTGGACGCCGTTCCGGTTCTCGGCCGAAGGTCTCCGCAGCCTGCTGCAGGGCGTGCCCGGCGCGCCGGACGTCACGACCGCCGTCTGGGTGCTGGCCGCGCTGCTCGTGGCCGGGCTGGTGCTCGCGCTGTGGCCGAGCCGGTCAGCCCGCCGGAAATCAACCCTCCAGAAGACTGAAGCGGACACGCCGGACCGGGTTGTCCAGGTTGGTGTCCACTAGGCAGATCGACTGCCAGGTGCCCAGCGCCGGCACCCCGCCGAGTACCGGGATCGTGGCGTACGGCGGCAGCAGCGCGGGCAGGACGTGGTCACGGCCGTGACCGGGACTGCCGTGCTGGTGCCGCCAGCGCCCGTCGCGGGGGAGCAGGTCGTCGAGCGCGGTGAGCAGGTCTTCGTCGCTGCCCGCGCCGGTTTCGAGGATCGCCAGCCCGGACGTCGCGTGCGGCACGAAGACGTGCAGGATCCCGTCTTCGGCGTCCGCGTCGCGCAGGAAGGTCTCGGCGTCCTTGGTCAGGTCGTGCACCACGGCCACGCTGCCGGTGCGCACCTCGATCTCCGTGGAGTACATGCCCTTCACGGTAGTGCTTCAGGCGTGCCGCCTGGCCAACGCGACCAGATAACGCACCGGCCGATCCGTCGGGTTGACGTAGGCGCACGGCTGGGGCGTGCCGAGCTGGAGGCAGTCACCCGTGTCGAGTTCGTGGTCGACGTCGCCCTCGCGGAACCGCAGGTGTCCGTCGAGCACCCAGATCTGGTGGTGGGTCAGCGCGTAGGTGTGGGCGGGGAACGAGACTTCGGCGCCGGCGGGTAGCACGACCTCGACCAGTTCCAGCGGTCCGCCGAGCGACGGCGAGACGGCGCGGCGCACGTACCCGGTGTCCGGGTCGACCCACGTCGGCTGGTCCGCCACCCGCACGAGCCGTCGGTCGCCGTGTTCCGCCCGCGCGACCAGCTCGGACAACGTCATCCCGAGCGCGGCCGAAAGCCGGCCGAGCAGGACCGCCGTCGGCTGCGCCTCACCGCGTTCGATCTTCCCGATCATCGCCCGGGACACGCCGGACATCTCGGCGAGCGCGTTGGCGGAGAGGTTCTGGCCGACTCTCGCGGACTGGAGCGTCGCGGCGAGCGACGCGGACAAGGGATCCGACATGCTGATCACTATAGTAGCAGTCTCGGCTACTATGCTGACCATGGTGATCAGGGAAGCGACCCCAGACGACGCGGCGGCGTGCGCGGAGATCTACGCGCCGTACGTCACCGACACGGTGATCTCGTTCGAGACCGAGCCGCCCAAGCCGGACGAGATGGCCGAGCGCATCGCCAAGGCGCAGCGGTCGCATGCCTGGCTCGTGCTCGAAGACGACGAAGGCCGCGTCATCGGCTATGCGTATGCGGGCCCTTTCAGTGGCCGTGCCGCGTATCGCTGGTCGTGCGAGGTCAGCGTCTACCTGGAGCGGGGCCGACAGCGGAAGGGTGGCGGCCGCGCGCTCTACCAAGCGCTGCTGGACAGCCTGGCGTCGCGCGGGTTCCGGAACTTCTGCGCCGGAATGGTGGTGCCGAACGAAGCGAGCGCGGGTCTCCACAAGGCGATGGGGTTCGAGCCGGTGGGGACCTACCAGCGGATCGGGTACAAACACGGGGCCTGGCGGGATGTGGCGTGGATGCAGTTGTGCCTGCCGGAGGCGGCCGGGGAACCGGTGGAGCCGCGGTAAGTCGTCCGGTCTCGTGAGTGGTAATGACGGTTAGAACCGTCATTACCACTCACGAGAAGGTCTGACTAAGACTCCAGGTATCGCAGCACCGCCAGCACCCGCCGGTTGTCCCCTTCGGACTGAGGCAGTGCCAGCTTCCCGAAGATGCTCGACACGTACTTCTCCACCGAGCCCGCCGAAAGGAACAGCGCCGCCGCGATGGCCGAGTTCGACCGCCCCTCGGCCATCAGTCCCAGTACTTCCCGCTCCCGCGGGGTCAGCCCGGCGAGCGCGTCGGTCTTCCGGGTGGCGCTGAAGAGCTGGCTGACCACTTCCGGGTCGAGCACGGTCTCACCCTCGGCGACCCGCCGTAGCGCGTCGAGGAAGTCCGACACCTCCGCGACGCGGTCCTTCAACAGGTAGCCGACACCACCCGCGCGGTCGGCGAGGAGTTCCGTCGCGTACTGCGTCTCGACGTACTGGGAGAACAGCAGGATCGCGCAACCGGGCAGTTCCGAGCGGAGCGCGATCGCCGCGCGCAGGCCTTCGTCGGTGTGCGTCGGCGGCATCCGGATATCCACAATGGACACATCCGGCCGGTGGTCCCGGACCGCCGCGCGCAGACTGTCGCCGTCGGCGACGGCCGCGACGACTTCGTGCCCCCGAAGGTTGAGCAGCTCGACGAGTCCGGCCCGCAGAATGGCCGAATCCTCCGCGATCACGACGCGCACGCCGCCCCCATGTCCTATTTCCGTAGTGGTATCTCCGCGCTGATCACCGTAGGCCCTCCCGGTGGACTGTCGATGTCGAGCCCGCCGTCGACGGTCGCGAGCCGTTCGGCGATCCCGGCGAGCCCGCCGCCGCGTTCCAGCCGTGCCCCGCCTTCGCCGCCGTCACGCACCACGAGCCGTAGTACGTCACCGACGATGCCCACATCGACCTCGATCGCGGCCGAAGTGTGCTTGGCGGCATTGGTCAGCAGTTCGGCGACGGTGAAGTAGGCGATGGTCTCGATCGACGGCGACGGCCTGCTCGGCAGGTCGACGGTGATCCGCGCGTCGATATCCGAGCCGGCGGCCAAAGTGGACAGTGCCACGTCGAGGCCGGCGTCGAGCGCGGCCGGGTGGATTCCGCGGGCGAGATCCCGTAGTTCGACCAGTGCCTGCTTCGCGTTGGCATGCGCGGCGGTGACCAGGGTCGTGACGTGGGCGACGTCGGCGCCTTCCGAGGCGAGTTCGTCCTTCGCGATGCCGAGTTTCATCGCGAGCGCGACCAGCTGGGCCTGCGCGCCGTCGTGCAGGTCACGCTCGATCCGGCGCAGGCGCCGTGCCGCGTCGTCGACGGCGGTCGCCCGGCTGCGTTCGAGATCGCGCACGCGCTGGGACAGATCCTCGGTGCCGAGGACGGCGCGCACCAGCAGCCGGTCGAATTCGGTCAGACCGTGGACCACCCACGGCATCGCCAGCAGCACGGCCAGCCCGGTCAGCGCGAGCGGCAGGGTGAGCGGCCACGTGTCGACGCGGAGGTCGAACGTCGGCATGGCGTCGCCGTTCAGGGTGAACCAGAAGAGCGGGTAGGTCAGCGTGCTCACGGCGTAGATGAACAACGTCGAGACCAGGAAGAACTCGATCAGCGTGAGCGGCAGGCGGATGAGCAGGTAGGCGATCGAACGCCAGCCCACCGGATCACCGAGTTTGCTCTTGATCCCGTTCCAGAGGCCCGGCCGCAGCTCCGGTGGGGTCGGTGGCGTGACCTTCGTGCCGAGCAGGGTCCGAGCGAGCCCGATGTGCGCGGCGCCGATCAGCCGCGCTCCCGCCAGGACACCGATGAGCACCGGCAGCCCGATGGTGAGCAGGCTCAGACCGATCCCGAGTACCAGTCCGACGACGACGAGCGCCACGAACACCAGCGTCAGCGGCGCGCCGATCAGCACCCAGGCCAGCTCGGCCCAGTACGCGCGGCTCAGCTGCGCGCCGAGGACGCGTCTGAGCGAGGCGAAGCGGGTGGTCACGGCCTTCAGCCTGCCGTGACCACCCGCCTCAGGCCATCCAGGTTTCCCTAGTCTTCGCGGTGCTGTTCGTCCGCCTGCGCCCGCTGTGACGCCTCACGCATCTCGATGACGTCCGTCAGCCAATCGCCGGTCTCGCGGGCGATGTCCCGGATCGCGCCGGTGATGATCGTCGCGATGTTGCCGATGTGGGTGGCCGCCGACTCGGTGACCTCTTGGACCACGTCCTTGGTGCTTTCGAACTGACCGACCATGTCAGACACCTTATGCCGCTCGGAGGGTCTTGTCGCTTTCCACGGTAGCGGTCGAGCGGGGTTCACCGTTCCACGGCATGGCCAGTTTCACGATCTTCTTGGCCACCGAGAACAGCTGCTTGTGCAGCGGGCCGGTGTTGTACGGCAGGCCGTACTTCTCGCAGATTCCCCGTACCTCGTCCGCGATCTCCGGGTAGCGGCGCGCCGGGATGTCGGGGAACAGGTGGTGCTCGATCTGGTGCGACAGGTTCCCGGTCATGATGTGGAAGAGCTTGCCGCCGGTGATGTTCGCCGAGCCGAGGATCTGCCGCAGGTACCACTGACCCCGCGACTCGTTCTCGGTCTCCTCCTCGGTGAAGCTCTCGACATCGGCGGGGAAGTGCCCGCAGAAGATGATGGAGAACGCCCAGAGGTTGCGGGTCAGGTTCGCGGTCGCGTTGCCGAGGAAGGTCAACGGCGCGAGCGGACCGGTCAGCAGCGGGAAGAGCACGTAGTCCTTGCCGACCTGGCGACCGGCCTTCTTGAGCATCTTGAGGCCGACCTCCTTGTTGTCCGACCATTTGCGCTCGCCCTTGACGATGCGGTCGAACTCGAGGTCGTGCAGCATGACGCCCCACTGGAACATGAACGCCAGCGCCACGGCGTACACCGGATTGCCGAGGTAGTACGGGTTCCACTTCTGCGCCGGGTCCATCCGCAGGACGCCGTAACCGATGTCGCGGTCCTTGTCGAGGATGTTCGTGTACGTGTGGTGCATGTAGTTGTGCGAATGGCGCCAGTTCTCGGCGGGGGCGACGTTGTCCCATTCGAATTTCTGGGAGCTCAGCGCCGGGTCGCGCGTCCAGTCGTACTGGCCGTGCATGACGTTGTGGCCGATCTCCATGTTGTCGAGGATCTTCGCCACCGAAAGCGCGGCCACCCCGGCGACCCACGCGGGCGGGAAGAAGCCGGCGAACAGCAGACCGCGGCCGGTGACCTCGAGCGCGCGCTGCGTCTTGATGATGTTGTGGATGTAGTCGACGTCGACCTGGCCGAGGTCGGCGACGATCCGCTGCCGGATCTCGTCCAGTTCGCGGCCGAACTCCTCGACCTGGGCGGGGGTGAGCTTGTCCTGCAAGCCGGTCATGGTCCGGTCCTTTCTAAGCGTTGATCTCGACGTCCCCGACGGGGACGGAGATGCAGAGCTGGATCTCTTCGTTCTCTTCGCTGGAGGTCTCGCCGGTCTTGGCGTTGCGCACGCAGCCGGAGGTCTTGATCTGCGTGCAGGAGAAGCAGATGCCCATCCGGCACCCGTGTTCCGGGCGCAGACCCGCGTCCTCGGCCTGCTCCAGCAAGGGCTTCCCGGAGTTCTCGAACTCGCGGCCGCTGCGCGCGAACCGGATCTGCCCTTCGGCGCTGTCGGTGTCGAAGGTGAGCGCGGGCGGAGTGAACTCTTCGGTGTGCAGCTGTGCACTCAGGCCGTCGGCCTCGAACGCCTCGCGAACGGAATCCATCAGCGGCTTCGGACCGCAGAGGAAGGTCTCGGCGTCGGGGTACCACGGCGCGGCCTCCTCGAGGTGCTCCTTCGAGAAGAACCCGTGCAGGTCGCCGCCGGTTTTCGCGTGGGTGAACGCGTGTACCACCCGGAGGCCGGGGAGGCGGCGGGCGAGGTCGCCGAGATCGGCGCGGTAGAGCGCGTCTTCGGCGCCGTTGGAGTAGTGCAGGAAGGCGACATCGCCCTCGTATCGCTCGTCCGCGAGCGTACGCAGCATCGACAGGACGGGCGTGATCCCGCTCCCGCCGCTCAGCAGCAGGATCCGCCGCGGCCTCGGCGAAGGCAGGGTGAACTCGCCGTCCGGAGTGGACAGTCCGAGGACGGAGCCGATCGTGATCGCGCGGTTCAGATGCCGTGAGACGAGGCCCTGCGGATCCGCCTTGATGGTCAGTTCCAGCGCGCGGTCGTGCTCCGACCCGGCGGGTGAGTAGCACCGGGTCCGGCGGACGCCGTCGATCTCGACGGTGACCCGCACGTACTGACCCGCGACGAAACCTCGCCAGGCCCGGCTCGGCCGGATGGTCAGGGTGACCGTGTCGGGCGTCTGCCGCCGGACGTCGGTGACCAGGCCGCGGATCTCGCGGCGGACCAGCATCGGATCGACGAGTTCGAGGTAGCGGTCCATGCCATGGGGGGTGAGCAGGGCCTCGGCCAGCGAGGCCAGCCGCCTGGCCCTGCGCGGTAGGAGTGCCGTCATCACTTCTCCCAGGTTTTCTTCCAGAAATTCAGTGAACGCTTGTACACTCAACAGTGAAGTGGCGATGGTCCCGCTTGTCAACGCGAGAGGATGGCGATGTGACGTGGGTGATACCGCGGAGGTGATTACGCTGTCCGTCGTGACAACAGAGCCCGTTTCCCGGCAGGAGCGCAAGCAGCGCACACGGCAGGCCCTGCTGGACGCCGCGCTGGATCTGGTGGCGGAGCGCGGGTTCTCCGGGCTGAGTCTGCGAGAGGTCGCGAAACAGGCGGGCATCGTGCCGACGGCGTTTTATCGCCATTTCGCGTCGATGGACGAACTCGGCGTGGCGCTCGTCGAGGAATCGATGCGCACGCTTCGCATGATGATCCGCTCGGCGCGCACCAGGCCCGCGGCGTACAACGACATGATCCGGATGTCGGTGCGCATCCTGCACGAGCACGTGCGGGCGCACGAGGATCATTTCCGCTTCCTGACCAGGGAGCGCTACGGCGGCACCGGTCCGGTCCAGCAGGCGATCGGCTTCGAACTCAAGCTCTTCGTCAGCGAGCTCGCCGTCGATCTCGTGCGATTCGACAATCTCCGCGAATGGGCGACGGAGGACCTTCACCTGCTGGCCGACCTGATCGTGACCACCATGCTCACCACGGTGCTGGAGTTACTGGAGACCCCTTCGCGCGACAAGGAGATCGTGCGCACGGCCGAACGGCGGTTGCGGCTGATCTTCCTGGGGGTGCCGAACTGGCGCAGCGTTCCGTGACGGACGAAACCGTTGCTCCGTAAGTGTCATAAGGGGTCCCCATAGGACGAAAGCGGTCCTATGGGGACCCCTTATGACATCGCACACCTGGATCGATGGCTGGATCGATCGTGATGAGCGATGTCACGGAAAGATGTCGTCCGGATACGTTCAGCCAGGAAAGTTGTCGGTCGGACGTGGTAAACAGTGCGGGTTCGTGTGGTCCTCTCCAGCGAGGAGGTCGCCTGTGGCGGCAGAAAACGAGCAGCTCACGGTCGGTGTTGTCCGGGAAACCGGACAAGGTGAACGCCGCATCGCGCTGGTGCCGAAGCTCATCGAGCGCGTCTCCGGACGCGGACTGCGGGTGGTGGTCGAGCCCGGCGCGGGTGCCGGCGCGCTGCTCGCCGACGAGACCTTCGAGCAGGCCGGCGCGGTGATCGGTGACCCGTGGGATGCCGACATCGTGGTGAAGGTGGCGCCGCCGAGCGCGGCCGAAGTCGCGAAGCTCAAACAGGGCACCATTCTCATCGGCTTCCTGAATCCACGGGGTGATCCGGACGGGATAGCGGCGCTCGAATCGGCGGGCGTCCGCGCCTTCGCCGTCGAGGCGATCCCGCGGATCTCCCGCGCGCAGGCGATGGACGCGTTGTCGTCGCAGAGCAGTGTCGCGGGCTATCGCGCGGTGTTGCTGGCGGCGGAGAAGCTCACGCGCTTCTTCCCGATGCTGACGACCGCGGCGGGCACCGTGCCACCGGCGAAGGTGCTCGTGCTCGGTGCGGGCGTCGCCGGATTGCAGGCCTTGGCCACGGCGAAACGGCTCGGCGCGCAGACCACCGGGTACGACGTCCGGCCCGAGGTCGGCGAGCAGGTGAAGTCGCTCGGCGCGAAATTCCTCGACCTCGGCATCGAGGCGGTCGGCGAAGGCGGGTACGCCCGTGAGCTGACCGAAGAGGAAAGGGCCGAGCAGCACCGCAGGCTGACCGAGGCGATCACGAAGTTCGACGTCGTGATCACCACCGCGCTCGTCCCCGGCCGCAAGGCGCCGACCCTCGTCACCGCCGACGCGGTGAAGGGCATGCCCGCCGGTGGTGTCGTGGTCGACCTCGCCGGTGAGTCCGGCGGCAACTGCGAACTGACGAAACCGGGCGAGGAGGTCGTCGAGTACGACGTCACCATCTGCTCGCCGCTCAACCTCGCCGCGGAGATGCCCGCGCATTCCAGCGAGCTGTACGCGCGCAACGTCACGGAACTGCTGGAACTGCTCGTCGACAAGGAAGGCAAGCTCGCGCTCGACTTCTCCGACGAGATCGTCGCCGGGGCCTGCGTGGCCGGAAAAGAAGAAGGGGGCGAGTGATGCTGGTAGGCAGTTTGGCGATCCTCGTACTCGCCGGATTCGTGGGCTTCACGGTCATTTCGAAGGTGCCCAACACGCTGCACACGCCGCTGATGTCGGGGACCAACGCCATCCACGGCATCGTCCTGCTCGGCGGGCTGATCGTGCTCGGCCTCGGGGTGGACGGCGTACTGAACAAGATCCTGCTGGTGATCGCGATCGCCTTCGGCACGATCAACGTGGTCGGCGGCTTCCTCGTCACCGACCGGATGCTTTCGATGTTCAAGGCGAAGAAGCCGGAAGAGGGTGGTGACAAGTGACGACCTTCATCGCCGTCCTCTACATCATTTCCTTCGCACTGTTCATCTACGGACTGATGGGCCTGACCGGTCCGCGCACCGCGGTGCGCGGCAACTGGATCGCGGCGATCGGCATGGGCATCGCGGTGATCGCGGCGCTCTTGACCCCCGGGATGAGCAACTGGCTGTTGATCGCCCTCGGTGTCGCGATCGGTGTCGTCGTCGGCGTGCCGTCCGCGCGCAAGGTGAAGATGACCGCGATGCCGCAGATGGTGGCGCTGTTCAACGGCGTCGGCGGCGGGGCGGTCGCGCTCATCGCTTGGGTCGAGTTCCGGACCACGGACGGCTACGCGCACGAGCCGGCGTACGTCGCGATCGCGTCGCTGTTCGCCGCCATCGTCGGTTCGATCTCCTTTTGGGGCTCGAACATCGCGTTCGGGAAACTGCAGGAGCTCATCTCCGGCCGTCCGATCACCTTGGGCAAACTGCAGCAGCCGGTCAACGCGCTGGTCCTGATCGCCGCGGTCGTCCTCGCGGTCGTCATCGCCATCGGTGGCGACGCCGAACTGCTGATGATCGGCCTGCTGGTGGCCGCCGGCGTGCTCGGCGTGGTGGTCGTGCTGCCGATCGGCGGCGCGGACATGCCGGTCGTCATCTCCCTGCTGAACGCGCTCACCGGTCTGTCGGCGGCGGCCATGGGGCTCGCCCTCGACAACACCGCGCTGATCGTGGCGGGCATGATCGTCGGCGCTTCGGGTTCGATCCTGACCAACCTGATGGCGAAGGCGATGAACCGGTCGATCCCGGCCATCGTCGCCGGTGGGTTCGGTGGCGGCTCGGCGGTCGCGAGCAGTGGCTCCGGTGAGGTTCGGCCGGTCCGCAGCACCAGCGCGTCCGACACCGCGATTCAGATGGCGTACGCCAACAAGGTCGTGGTCGTCCCCGGTTACGGCATGGCCGTCGCGCAGGCGCAGCACGTGGTCCGCGAGATGGCGAAGTTGCTGGAGGCCAAGGGGATCACGGTCGCCTACGCCATCCACCCGGTGGCCGGCCGGATGCCGGGGCACATGAACGTGCTCCTCGCCGAAGCCAACGTCCCGTATGAGCAGCTCAAGGAAATGGACGAGATCAACTCCGAGTTCGCCCAGACCGACGTCGCGCTGGTGATCGGCGCGAACGACGTCACGAACCCGGCGGCGGAGACCGATCCCGGCTCGCCCATCTACGGGATGCCGATCCTCAAGGTGAACCACAGCCGGTCGGTGATCGTGCTCAAACGCTCGATGAGCTCGGGCTTCGCCGGCATCGACAACGAACTCTTCTACGATGCGAAGACCAGCATGCTCTTCGGCGACGCGAAGTCGTCGGTGGGCGAGATCGTGGAGGAACTCAAAGCACTGTGACCGACCCCTCGGAAGTCGTCGCGTCGTTCGACGACCCGGCCGACAACCTCGCGTTCGACGAAGCCCTCCTGCGCGCCGCACCGGAAGCGCCGGTCCTGTGGATCTGGCGCAACACCGACTGTGTGGTCGTGGGGCGGGGGCAGAAGATCGAACGCGAGGTCAAGGCCGACGTCTGTGCGAGCGACGGCGTTCCGGTGCTGCGCCGGGCCAGTGGCGGTGGCACGGTGTTCCACGATCCCGGCAATCTCAACATCACCCTCGTCCTGCCGGGGCTCGGCTTGTCGGCGAAAGCCGTCAAGCCGCTCGAAGCACTCGGAGAACTGATGACCGCGACGGTGGCCGGACTCGGGCTGCCGTCGCGGCTCGGTGATCGAGGACTGTTCGTCGGTGACGCCAAGCTGTGCGGTTTCGCCGTGTTCAGGACGCGAACGGGCTTGCTCGCGCATTCGACCCTGCTCGTTTCGACCGCGGCCGAACGGGTCGGCCGGTACCTCACCGTGGCACCGCCGGATCCCCGTCCGCTCGACTCACATCGGAGCCGGGTCGCGTCACTCGCCGATCATGGCCTGCGCAAAGGTGTCGCGGACGTCACGGCCGCGGTCCGCGCGGCGGCGGCCGCGCAACTGGGTGAACTCACCACCCGGAAGCCCTCGGCGGCGGAGCGGGAGTGGCACGGCTCGCTCCGGCACACGCGGTACCAGTACTCGCGGTGGCACTCCGAAGGCGCTCAGCGTAAATAGCCTCGTGAGTGGTAATGACGGTTAGAACCATCATTAACACTCACGAGACGAAAAGGGCCCCATTCGCTTGATTACGCGAATGGGGCCCCTTTTCGGGAGAACTACTTTTCTTTGGCCGAGAAGGTGACGGCGGGCACCTTGCGGGCGGCCCGGGTGGTCTTCTTCGGCTCAGCGGCCTTCTTCACCGGAGTCTTGGCGGCGGCCTTCGGAGCGGCCTTGGCGGCCGTCGTCTTCGTGGTCGTGGTCGTGGTCTTGACGGTCTTGGCCGCGGGCTTCGCGGCCGCCGTCTTCGCCGGGGCCTTGGTCGCGGCGGCGGCCTTGGCGCGTCCGGCCGGGGCCTTGGCCGTGGTGGCCTTCGCCGCCGTGCCGCGGGCCGCCTTCGCCTTGGCCGCGGTGGCTTTCGCCGTGCTCCTGGCGGTGGTCTTGCTGTCGGCCTCGGGGGCGGCGACCTTCGCGGCGGCGGTCTTGGGGGCGGCCTTGGCGGCGGCGGGCTTGCGGCCGGCGACACCCTTCGCGGCGGGCTTGCGACCCGGCTTCGCGGCGGTCTTCGCCTCGGCCTTCGCGGCGGTCGCCGCGGTCTTCGGGGTCGACTTCGACACCCGGGCGCCCTTGGGTCGCTGCACGACCCGCGGACGCAGTTTCCGGCCACCGATCCGACGGCCGTTTTCCACATAGGCACGCAGGATTCCCCGGAGCGCGGTGGCGTTGTCGGCCGAAAGGTCGATGTCGTAGGCGATTCCGTCCAAAGCGAAGGCGACCGTTTCTTCGGCCGCTTCACCGGTCAGATCGTCCAGCAAATGCACAGCAGTGTTCCTGGCCATGAAAAAACCTCCCGCGCTCGATCGTTCTACTGCGTAACCGGCACGGTGCAACCTGAACCCGCGGCTGATGACTCACGCAGCGACACGAGGATAGCGGCAGGTTGCGCGAAGCTGCGCGGTGGTGTGCGCTGAATGCATGTCAGCACAGACTTTTGACGTGATCGTGATCGGAGGCGGCCCGGTCGGCGAGGTCGCCGCCGAGCGCGCCGCCCGCGGCGGCCTCCAGGTCGCCCTCGTCGAACACGAACGCTTCGGCGGCGAATGTTCTTACTGGGCCTGCATTCCGAGCAAGGCGCTGCTGCGCCCGGGCAACCTGCTCGCCGCGGCCAAACGTGTCCCGGGTGTCCCGGTCGGTGACGCGGTCGACCCGGCGGAGGTGTTCGCGCGCCGGGACTGGTTCACCGGCAAGGGAGACGACACCGGACAGGTCAAGTGGGCGGAAGGCGTCGGGATCGCCCCGCTCCGCGGCCACGGCCGGATCACCGGTGAGCGGGAGGTCACGGTCGACGGCGGTGACGTGCTGACCGCGCGGCACGCCGTGATCGTCGCCACCGGCAGCGTCCCGCGGACGCCGTCGATCCCCGGGCTGGACACCATTTCCCCGTGGGGTTCGCGGGAGGCGACGTCGGCGGAAGAGGTGCCGCGCCGCCTCGGCGTGCTCGGTGGCGGTGTCGTCGGTGTCGAAATGGCGCAGGCCTATGCCACGCTCGGCGCCAACGTCCACTTGATCATCTCGGGGGAGCGTCCCTTGCCGCGGCTGCCGGAGTTCGCCGGCGACGCGGTCATCGCGGGACTGCGCGAAGCCGGGGTCACCGTGCACACCGGTTCCGGTGTCGACTCCGTGTCCGCTTTGGACGGTGGTAAGGAACTGGCACTGAAGGGTGGCGATCGGTTGGTCGTCGACGAACTGCTCGTCGCCACCGGCCGCCGCCCGGCGACCGACGGACTCGGCGTGGAGGTGCTGGGTCTCGAAGCCGGTGCGGCGCTCACCACCGACGACAACGGTCGTGTGTCCGCTGTGGACGGTGACTGGCTGTTCGCCGTCGGGGACGTCACCGGGCGGGCTCCGCTGACCCATCAGGGCAAGTACGCGGCCCGGGCCACCGGCGACGCGGTGGCCGCGCAGGCGGCGGGCAAGCCGGTCGACTCCGCTCCGTGGAGCGCGCACAGCGCCACGGCAGACCACACCGCCATCCCGCAGGTCGTCTTCACCGACCCGGAGGTCGCTTCGGTCGGGCTCGCCGGGCCGGAAGAGGGCAAACCGCACCGCGTCGTCGACATCGACATCGCGGTCGCCGGTTCGTCACTGCACGCGGACGGCTACACGGGCAAGGCGCGGATCGTCGTCGACACCGAACGCGGTGTCCTCCTCGGTGCGACCTTCGTCGGGCAGGACGTGGCCGAACTACTGCATTCGGCGACGATCGCGATCGTGGGGGAGGTCCCGCTGTCGCGACTGTGGCACGCGGTCCCGTCGTTCCCCACGATCAGCGAGGTGTGGCTGCGCCTGCTGGAGGCATACGGGCTTTGAGTCTCAGCCACTGACCGGGAGTTCGAGCGCGGCCTTCGCGCCACGGACCAGGCCGGGATCGTCCGGAGTGGACGGTCCCGGCACCCACACCACCTGGATCAGCCGGACCGCCTTCCCGTCCTGGCTGCTCTGGTAGGCCGCGCCCTCGAACACCGGGACTTCGCCCTGCCACTGGTTGGTTTCGGTGGCGAGATCGAGGATGCCGCCACCGCCGGGGGTGTCGGCGGCCGCCTTGAACGCGGTCGCCTGCGCCGCGTCCGGGAACTCCACGACGGCGATCGTCACCGCGGCGGCCCGGCCGTCGATGGAACTGGCGAAGCTGGCCCGTTTCACGCCCGCGCAACTCGTCTGCTGAAGGCTCGCCTGGACGTCGCCGTACGCGTGCGACGCGCATTTCTGGTCCGCGGCCGACGCCCGCGAGGTGAACTGGATGTTCTCCACGGCGCTGCTGCTCGGCGGGGCGGAACTGGTCGCCGGGGTCGGTGCCGGTGGAGTCGGCGTGGAGGCGGTGTCGTCCCCGCCGGAAGCGACGGTGATGGCCGCGATCAGCAGCACGATGAGCAGACCGATCGCGGCGACAGGGAGCCACTTCACCGTCTTGGACTGGTGAGACGTCTTCGGTGCGGACTCGGCGGGGGCGGCCGCCGGGGGCGGGGTCTGCCGGACCGGGGGAACCGGTTTCGCGGCGGCCCGCGGAGGGACGGACTGAACAGGCGGCGCGGGCTTGACGGGCGGTGCGGCCGGTTTCGCCGGTCTCTTCGTCGTTCCCGGGTGCTGCACGGGAACCGTCGGCGCGATCGCGACGAGCGGGTTCTCACGGATCACGGTCGGCTCGTCGTCGGAGTAGGCGCTGAATCCCTCGCCCAGCAACATCTCTTCGGGCATCGGCGGCGCGTCCGGGGCGAGCGCGGCGATCAGGTCCCGCGCCTGCTGGACCGACCGGGGCCGGTCCGCGGTGGCCAGCGAGACCGTCGCGGCGAGCATCGTCGTCGCCGTCGGATACAGGACACGGACCGAACCGGCGAGGTCCGCCGGCGGCTGATCGACCGTCTCCACGTACGGGCCGACGGCGATGATCGTGCCGATCGGCCCCGCACCGGGGGCGACGTCGGCGATCTTGTGCGTGCACGCGGCGGACAGCGACAGCGCGTCGGTGGCCGGGTTGATCGACGTATCGCCGTGGACCAGCGGCCAGCCGTCGGCCTTCCACGGCCCACCGAGCGGGGCTTCGAGTTTCAGTGCCGGGTCCGGCAGGTCGACACCGATGACGATGATGACGCCCTTGGGCATGACGATGACCGCCTCGACGGCCCGTTCGTCGGCCGGCCGGGCGCCGACCAGCGCGATCCCGCCGACGACGGTGCTGCCGCGGCCGAGCGAGGCCAGCGCGGCACGGACGTCCTCGGCCACCCGGGACGGTTGCTGAGCGAGGCGAACGAGTCGCATCGAACCCCTCCCCATCTCGTCGGTCTCGGTGCACAAACTAGCGCCTCCATCCGGACTAATGGGGAGACACGTCCCAGGTAGGAGCGGTGGGTTGCGCCGAAAAGTCGTAATGCGCGTGAGCGCCGTCACCCATCCGGGTAGTACTCATTGGTAAGTGACAGTTCCCTGCCCTCTGTCACCAGGAGAAACACGTGGCCGCATTTCGCCACTGGCGTCGACGTGCAGCGCTCGTCGTCGCCCTGCTGGCCGTCCCTGCCGCGGGCATGGTCCCCGCGCAGGCGGCACCCGCGCTCCCGGACTGTCCCGGCTGCTGGCGGCCGTCTCCGGCGCCACGGGGGTGACCGCGCTCGTGCACGCCGTCGACGTCGCCACCGCCGAGCGCGCCGCCCGCGAAGCCGGGCTCACGAAGATCACCTCGTTCGGGAAGATCGGCGTCGTCGCCGTCCGGGGCACCGCCGACCAGGTGCGCGCGGTCCGCGAGACGGCGGGGGTCACCTACGTCGAAGGCAACGAGAAGCTCAAGGCACACGGCAGCACCGGCACCACGGCGACGCGGAGCCTCCAGACGCAGACGCGGCTCAAGGACGCCGGTGGCGCTCCGGTGGACGGCAGGGGCGTTTCGGTCGCGATCATCGACACCGGCGTCGACCCGGCGCATCCCGCGTTCAAGGGCGCCGACGGCAAGACACGGGTGGTGCGCAACCTGAAGAGCCTCTGTCTCGACGGAACCGCGACCGGCTGCATCGTCGACGTCCCGACGTCGGTCGACACCGACACCCTTTCCCTCGGCGGCCACGGCACGCACGTCACCGGTATCGCCGCCGGCAACCAGCTGACGCTGACCGACGGCACCAGAGTCGGCGGCTCGGCGCCGGGTTCGAAGATCGTCTCGGTCTCGACCGGGGCCGCGTTGCTCGTGCTCGGCACGGACGCGGCGCTGAACTGGGTGCTGGAGAACCACAAGGCGCCGTGCGGCGCGGGCGTCCCGGCGTCGGTGTGCCCGCCGATCAAAGTGACCAACAACTCCTACGGCCCCAGCGGTGGCGGCACCTTCGACCCGAACTCGGCGACGGTGAAGCTGCAGCGCGCGCTCGCCGCGGAAGGCGTCGTCACGGTGTGGGCGAACGGGAACGACGGCGGCGACGGTTCGGCGAACCTCTCCAACCCGCCGGGACAGGACCAGACGCCGGGCGTGCTCTCGGTGGCGTCGTTCAACGACCAGGGGACCGGCACCCGCGACGGCACCGTGTCCGATTTCTCCTCGCGCGGCCTCAAGACCGCCCAGCCGAGCTGGCCCGACGTTTCCGCGCCCGGTGAGAACGTCCTGTCGTCCTGTCGTCCGACGCAGCCGATCTGCACGCAGGGCGGGCAGCCCAAGAGCGGACCGGGGTTGCTGGACCTCGCCACCTACAACGTGATCAGCGGGACTTCGATGGCGGCGCCGCAGATCACCGGCATCGTCGCGCAGCTGTTCCAGGTCGCGCCGAACGCGAGCCCGGGTGACATCGAGACCGCGATCAAGGCCACGGCGTACGAGTTCGCGAACGGCTCGCCGTACGTGGCGGCCGGGCCGTACACGTCCAGCTTCGACAAGGGCACCGGTCTGGTCGACACCTTCGCCGCCGCGCAGTCCCTCGGCGCCCAGGGTCGACCCGCGTCCCAATCAGGTGCGACTTATGGTGTTCATGTGGCCAAACAGCACAGTTGGGGTGCACAATGTGCTCACGCGTATCGGGCGGCGGCACGAGCCACCTGACCAGCGCAGCTCGCGAGGTCGTAGGGGAAGACGCCCCTCGTCGAGTAGCGGAGGTCAGCAGTGAGCACCCGTGGCAACACCCGTGGCGTGGTGTACGTCCACTCGTCGCCGTCTGCGGTCTGTCCGCACGTCGAGTGGGCCATTTCGGGCACCCTGGGTGCCCGAGTCGAGTTGAAGTGGACGGCGCAGCCCGCCAGTCCAGGACAGCTCCGCGCCGAATGTGGTTGGCGCGCGCCTGCGGGCACCGGCGCGAAGCTGGCGTCCGCGCTCAAGGCGTGGCCGATGATCCGGTTCGAAGTCACCGAAGAGCCCAGTGCGGGGGTCGATGGTGAAAGGTTCTGTTTCGCCCCCGGCCTCGGCCTGTGGCACGGCAGGACCAGTGCCAACGGCGACATCGTCGTGGGTGAGGACCAGTTGCGCGCTCTCGTGAGCAAGGTCCGCGCCGGCGAATCCCTGGCGCACAAGCTCGATGAGCTCCTCGCCGCCAGTTGGGACGAAGCGCTCGAACCGTACCGGCACGCCGGCGACGGTGCTCCGGTCACCTGGCTGCATCAGGTCGGGTAGAGGGCGTGAAGACGGAGGAGGCGGGCGGCTAACCTTTCGGGGTGACCGCCCAGCCTCGCCCCGCCTCTCGCCAGCGGTGGCTGATCCCCGTCCTCGTGGTGGTGATCTCGCTGACCGTCGGCATCGGGTTACTGGCGCGCGAGCTCTATCGCCGTCCCGAGGCCGAGCCCACCGATCCGGTCGTCAGCGATTCGCCGTCGTCGGTCGCCCCGGAGGCGCAGCCGGGTTCGCCCACCGTCGAAGTCACGCCCGACGTCTTCGCGCATCCGCAGTACCAGAGCGTCCGCCAGGTGCTGCAGGGGTATTTCGACTCCATCAACAATCGTGACTATTCGAAGTGGACTTCGGTGGTCAGCCGGGACCGGGCCAAGACCAAGACCGCCTCGGAGTGGAAGAACGACTATCAGTCCACTCGGGACGGCAGCATCCTCGTCTACCGCATCGAGCCGGGCGCGCCGGGCTCGCTCCGCGTGCTCGTCGCCTTCACCAGCACGCAGGACGTCGACGACGCGCCGGTGTACCTGCCGGAGGGCTGTATCCGCTGGCGGCTGGTGCTGCCGCTGCGGCTGGAGAGCGGGACCTGGCGCGTGGACACCACCGACGGCGGCACCAATCCCGAGCACGAAAGATGCTGAAGTAAGGGCCGACATGGTCCCTCAGGCTGACGCGTGCGCGGACGGGGGCGGAATAGAGTCGCGGGCATGGCAATTGATCAGCCGGCCCTGCTGACCGACGCCTCGAGGGGGCTCACCAGCGAAGAGGTCGCCCAGCGGGTCGCCGCGGGCCAGACGAACTCGGTCTCGACGAAGACCAGCCGGACCACCGGCGAGATCGTCCGCGCGAACGTCTTCACCCGGATCAACGCGATCTACGGCGTGCTGTTCGTCCTCATCCTCTCGACGGGGTATTTCATCGACGGACTGTTCGGCGGACTGATCATCGTGAACAGCGCGGTCGGCATCATCCAGGAACTCCGCGCGAAACGGACGCTGGAGCGGCTCGCCATCGTGGGGCAGGCGAAACCGACCGTCCGCCGTGACGGGCAGAGCGCCGAGATCGCCCCGGAAGACGTCGTTCTCGGCGACCTCGTCGAACTGGGGCCCGGCGACAAGATCGTCGTCGACGGCCCCACGCTGACGGCCGAGGCGCTGGAGGTCGACGAGTCGCTGCTCACCGGCGAATCCGATCCCGTGGTCAAGCAGCCCGGCGACAAGGTGCTCTCCGGCAGCTTCGTCGTCGCGGGCAGCGGCACCTACCGCGCGGACATCATCGGCGACGAATCGTACGCCGCGAAACTGGCCGCGGAGGCCAGCAAGTTCACCCTCGTGAAGTCGGAACTGCGGCAGGGCATCGACAAGATCCTCAAGTTCATCACCTACCTGCTCGTCCCGGCGGGCGCGCTGACCATCTACAACCAGCTCGCGGGCGACCAGGCGTGGCCGGACGCGTTGCGCGGCATGGTCGCGGCGCTCGTGCCGATGGTGCCCGAAGGCCTGGTGCTGATGACCAGTGTCGCGCTGGCGGTCGGCGTCATCCGGCTGGGCAAGCGCCAGTGCCTGGTGCAGGAACTGCCCGCGATCGAAGGGCTCGCCCGGGTCGACGTGGTGTGCGCGGACAAGACCGGCACGCTCACCGAGAACGCCATGCGGCTTTCCGAGGTCCGGGAAATCATTTCGGGACATCCGGTGGACACCGTGCTGGCCGCGCTCGCCGCCGCCGATCCCCGGCCGAACGCGAGCCTGCGGGCGATCGCGGAGGCGTATCCGGCCGATCCGGGCTGGCGGGTCTCCACGACGATGCCGTTCTCTTCGGCGCGCAAGTGGAGTGGCGCGTCGTTCGGCGGCGATGGCGACTGGGTGCTCGGCGCGGCCGACGTCCTGCTGCCCGAAGGGGAGCACCGGGCGGAGGCCGAGAAGATCGGCTCGCGTGGACTACGCGTCCTGCTGCTGGGCCGCGCCGCGCGCGCCGTCGACGCGGCCGAGGGCCCCGGCGACATCGAACCGGTGGCGCTCGTGGTGCTGGAGCAGAAGGTACGCCCCGACGCGAAGGACACTCTGGACTTCTTCGCGCATCAGGATGTCGCGGTCAAGGTCATCTCCGGCGACAACGCCATCTCGGTGGGCGCGGTCGCGGGCACCCTCGACCTGCCGGGCGCCGACAAGCCCGTCGACGCGCGAAAGCTCCCGGACGACGCCGAAAAGCTGGCCGACACCCTGGAGGAACGCGCCGTCTTCGGCCGCGTCACCCCGCTGCAGAAACGCGCGATGGTCGGTGCGCTGCAGTCCAAGGGGCACACCGTCGCGATGACCGGCGACGGCGTCAACGACGTCCTCGCGCTGAAGGACGCGGACATCGGCGTCGCCATGGGTGCCGGTAGCCCGGCCACCCGCGCGGTCGCGCAGATCGTGCTGCTGGACGACAAGTTCGCCACCCTGCCGCACGTCGTCGCCGAGGGGCGCCGCGTGATCGGAAACATCGAGCGCGTCTCGAACCTTTTCCTCACCAAGACGGTCTACTCGGTGCTGCTGGCGCTGATGGTCGGCATCGCGCAGGTGCCGTTCCCGTTCCTGCCGCGGCACATCACGATCACGGCGTGGTTCACGATCGGCCTGCCCGCCTTCGTGCTTTCGCTGGCGCCGAACAACGAACGCGCCCGCAGCGGGTTCGTCGGCCGGGTGATGCGGATGGCCGTACCGGCCGGGCTGGTCATCGCCACGGCGACGTTCGTCAGCTACCTGCTGGTCTACAAGGGATCCGGACAGTCCGAAGTGGACAAGATCCAGGCGGGGACGACGGCGCTGATCACGCTCATCACGATCGCGCTATGGGTGCTCGGGATCGTCGCGCGACCGTACCGGTGGTGGAAGATCGGCCTGATCGGCGGGATGGTCGGTCTGACCCTCGCGCTGTTCCTGATCCCGTTCACCCAGAAGTTCTTCGCGCTGGACCCGAGCGTGAGCGCGTACACGCTCTCGGCGTTCGCCTGTGCCGGAGTGGGGATCGTGTTGGTGGAAGCGGCCTGGTGGATCGGGCGGCATCTGGTGAAACGCTCGGAAGCCTGACCGCCCAGAAGTACGTGAAGGCCCCCTTCACTGCGCTAGACGCAGTGAAGGGGGCCTTCACGTACTTACAGCCGGCCTCAGGCCGCCGGGGTGAACAGCAGCGCCGTGTTGTGGCCGCCGAAGCCGAACGAGTTGCTGATCGCCGCGCCCAGCTCGACCTTGCGGGCCTCACCGGAGACGACGTCGAGCTGCACCTTCGGGTCCAGGTCTTCGAGGTTCAGCGTCGCCGGGATCAGGCCGTGGTAGATCGCCAGGATGGTGGCGATGCCCTCGACCGCCCCCGCCCCGCCGACCAGGTGGCCGAGCGCGCCCTTGGGCGCGGTCACCACGGTGTGGTCGCCGATGGCGTTGCGGATCGCCGCGGCCTCGCCGACGTCGCCGACGACCGTGGAGGTCGCGTGCGCGTTGACGTGGCCGACGTCGCCCGGGGAGACCCCGGCCATCGTCATCGCCTGCCGCATGGCGGCGATCTGGCCGACGCCCTCCGGGTGGTTGCCCGTGATGTGGTAGGCGTCCGAGGTGATCCCGTAGCCGCTCAGCTGCGCGTAGATCCGCGCGTTACGGGCCTTGGCCCGGTCCGCCCGCTCCAGGATCACGACACCGGAACCCTCGCCGAGGACGAAACCGTCACGGTTCACGTCGAACGGCCGGGACGCCTTCGCGGGATCGTCGTTGCGGGTCGACACCGTCCGTGCCTGCGCGAAACCGGCGAGGGTGATCGGGTGGATGCACGATTCGGCTCCACCGGCGACCACGACGTCGGCGCGGCCCGAGCGGATCATCTCGTAGCCGGCGGCGATGCCTTCCGCGCCTGAGGCACAGGCCGACGCGGGCGAGTGCACACCGGCGCGGGCCTTCAGGTCGATCCCGACGTGTGCGGCGGGACCGTTCGGCATCAGCATGGGCACGGTCAGCGGGGAAACCTTGCGGAGTCCCTGCTTGTGCAGAAGGTCGTTCTGGGAGATCAGGGTGACCGGACCGCCGACACCGGTGCCGATGGTCACCCCCAGGCGCTCGGGGACCACGTCCTGATGCTCATCGGTCGGCTGCGTGAACCCCGCGTCCGCCCAAGCCTGACGTGCGGCGATGAGGGCCACCTGCTCGCAGCGGTCCAGACGGCGAGCCTGGACCCGGGGCAGGACTTCGGACGGGTCCACGGCGAGCATGGCGCCGATCTTCACCGGCAGGTCGAGTTCGTCGACCCAGTCGGCTTTGATGCGGCGGATCCCGCTCGCCCCGGCGAGCAGACCGTCCCACGTGGACGCGACGTCTCCGCCGAGCGGCGTGGTGGCGCCCATCCCGGTGATCACGACGTCGATGTTGCTCATTGGTGTCTCCCCAAGGTCGGCGCCAATCAAGAACTCGGAATTACTTGGAGTTGGCCGACACGTAGTTCACCGCGTCGCCAACGGTCTTCAGGTTCGCCAGCTCGTCGTCCGGGATCTTGACGCCGAACTTGTCCTCGGCCTGGACAGCGATCTCCACCATGGACAGCGAGTCGATGTCGAGGTCGTCCACGAAGGACTTCTCGGCGGTCACGTCGTCCTGCGCCACACCGGCGACCTCTTCGACGATCTCGGCGAGGCCGGCGAGGATCTCTGCGTTGTCTGCCACTGGTTGTTCCCTTCTCGGTGATGCTTTCGGCTGCCCCGCGGACACGGCGTCCGCAGGGGAAGTATTCATCACGGGCAGATGAAGGCCTGGCCCGCGTAGGAGAGTCCGGCCCCGAAGCCGACGGCGAGTACGACGTCGCCGGACTTCACGGTGCCCGCCTTGCGCATGTGGTCCAGCGCGAGGGGGATGGACGCGGACGAGGTGTTGCCCGAGTACTTGATGTCGTCGGCCACGATCATGTCCTCGCGGCCGCCCTTGGCGCGCAACTTCTTGGCGATGGCTTCGACGATGCGCAGGTTGGCCTGGTGCGGGATCAGCACGTCCACATCGGACGGTTCGAGCCCGGCCAGCTCCAGTGCCCGCAGCGCGATCGGCGCGATCTGGGTGGTCGCCCACCGGAAGACGGACTGGCCCTCCTGGTAGATCCACTTGTCGTCGCGCATGTAGATGAGGTCGACGTGCTCGCCGGCGCTGCCCCAGGCGACCGGGCCGATCTGCGGGGTGTCGGCCGCGCCGACCACCGCGGCACCGGCGCCGTCGGCGAAGATGATCGCGTTCGCGCGGTCGACCGGGTCGACGTGGTCGGTGAGCTTCTCGGCGCCGATGACGAGCGCCTTCTTCGCGCTGCCCGCCCTGATCAGATCCGAGGCGACGCCGATGCCGTAGCAGAATCCGGCGCAGGCGGCGTTGAGGTCGAACGCGGCCGGATGCGTGATCCCGATCCGGTCGGCCACCTGGGCGGCGGCGTTCGGAATCTGGGTGGGCATCGTGCAGTTGGGCAGGATTACCGTGTCCACTTCGGACGGATCCACGCCGGCGTCGGCCAGCGCGGCCGTGCCCGCCTTGACCGCCATGTCGACCAGCGACTCGTCCTTTTCGGCGAACCGGCGCTCGACGATGCCGACGCGGTCGCGGATCCACTGGTCGTTGGTGTCCATGATCTTCGAGAGATCGTCGTTGGTCACGATCTTCTCGGGTTGGAAGCTCCCGACCCCGAGGATGCGGGTCCCGGCGGCGCCCGGCGCCTGCCGCAAGGTGGATCGGTCGGTCACGAAGCGTCCTCCTGACCCTGAAGCTTCGCCAGCTCGGCGGGCGTCTTCAGTGCGATGGTGGTGGTCACGGTTCCCTTGAGCTGTCGCTTGACCAGTCCCGTCAGCGTCCCCGCCGGCGGAAGTTCGAGCGTCGAAGTGACACCCAAGGAAACCAGCCCGTCCATGGTGAGGTCCCAGCGCACCGGGCTGGTGACCTGCTTGACCAGCCGGTCGAGGTATTCGGCCCCGCTCGCGACGACCTGGCCGTCGGCGTTCGACAGCAGCGGACGCGTGGGGTCCGCCGGAGTGATCTTCGCAGCGTGGTCGGCCAGCGCCGCACGCGCGGGTGCCATGTACGACGTGTGGAACGCGCCCGCGACCTTGAGCGCGCGGACCTTCGTGCCTTCGAGCGGCTCGGCCACGATCTTCTCGATCGCGTCGGCGGAGCCGGAGGCGACGATCTGCCCGGCACCGTTGCGGTTCGCCGCGGCGAGACCGTGACCTTCGAGCCAGGCGACGACCTGCTCCGGGTCGCCGAGCATGACCGCGGCCATGCTCGTGGGCTCCAGCGCGCACGCCTTCGCCATCTCCGCACCGCGGACGGCGGCCAGCGCGACCGCGTCCTCGGGGCTCAGCACCCCGGCGATGGCGGCGGCGGCCAGCTCACCGACGGAGTGACCGGCGACCGGCGCGTCCGCGGCGACCGGGGCCTCGCGCTGCAGGTGCTCGAACGCCAGCAGGGACAGCGCCACGATCAGCGGCTGCGTGATCGCGGTGTCCTGGATCTCTTCGGCGTCCGCTTCGGTGCCGAGGTGGACGAGATCGAGACCGGCGCGCTCGGACCAGGCTTCGACGCGCGCGCGGGCACCGTCGAGCTCGAGCCAAGGGGAGAGCATGCCTGGGGCTTGGGAACCCTGACCGGGGGCGAGGACTGCTGCTGTCACCTCTCAAGAGAACACTCTCGGCCACCATGGTCGTGATGCCGACGTTCACCAAGTCCGGCCGACGTAATTGTAGGAACCCTCCAAAAGGGTCTTCCTGATCTCCGCTCTTAACCCAAAAGCCTTGTCGGGTTCAATCAGCTTTCGCTATGAAGTCTGTCACTGGATTGCTCATGCCGCCGTCGCGAACGGGTCGCCGGGCCGTGACTTTTCGGAACCGGCTGGAGCGGGTGCCGGGGCGGCCCGCCGCCCCGTTCGCGAGCCCTGCGGGCAAAACGCGGCACTCCAAGGGATCAAAAGACCTTGGTCGCCTCAGCCTTGGTCGCCTCAGTCTGGGGCGCCTTGGCTTGGATCGCCTTGGCGTGGGTCGCGTGGGTCGTGAGTGGTATTGACGGTTCTAACCCTCATCGCCACTCACGACCGCCGCGGCCCGGTTTACCAGAGACCGCGGGAGCGGGCCAGGCGTCCGACGGTCAGGGCCACCTTCAGCACCCAGGCGTCGCGTGATTCGGCGGCGTGGCGGCCGGTGAGTTCGGCCGCCTTGCGCAGCCGGTACCGAACGGTGTTCGGATGCACGAACAACGTCCGCGCGCAGGTTTCCAGCACGCCGCCGCTGTCGAGGTAGGTCTCCACGGTCCGCAGCAGTGCCGGGCCAGCCTCCTCCAATGGCCGGGCGATCTGCTCGACGAGCAGGCGTTCCGCCTCGGGATCGCCGGACAACGCGCGTTCCGGCAGCAGGTCGATCGATCTCGCCGGCCGCGGCGCACCGGGCCAGCCGACGACGGCGCGCAGGCCGGAGAGCGCTTCGGTGGCGCTGTGGTGCGCCTCGGCGAGGGTGGGCACCGTCGGACCGGCGACGACCGGGCCTTCTGCGAACGCGACGGACAGCTTGGTGAGGATTTCGCGGTCCTTGACGCTGCCGTCGGTGGGTCCGGCGACGACCACGACTAGCCGGGACCCCTGCACCGAAAGGAGGACGGGACGGCCGACCCTGGCGGCGCGGCTGCGGACCTCGAACACGACGGCGGGCGGGTCGTCCGAGGTCGGCGTGCCGACCAGTGCGGTGGCGGGCGCGGCCGGATCCCAGCCGAGCGCGGCGGCACGGGAGAGCACCGCCTCCTCGGCGTCACCGCGGACGATGCCGTCGACGACCAGCGCCTCCAGCCGCGCGTCCCAGGCGCCGCGCGCCTCGGCGGCGGCCGCGTAGGAGTTTGCGGCGGCGAACGCGATCTCCCTGCCGTAACGCAGAATCCCCTCGATCAGCGCGGCGCGCTCCGCTTCGCTCGCGGCGAATTCCGGCAGCTGCTCCTCGAACACCTCGATCGCGAGCCGCACCATGCCGACCGCCTGCCGCAGGCTCACCCAGCGGGACAGCTCGGCGGGCGCTTCGCGGAAGGCCTCGGTCGTGAGGGAGAGGGCCTCCTTCGAGTCGCGGAGCCAGTCGACGAATCCGGCGGCACCCGCTTGAGTGATCAGCAGGACGCTCGCGCGCTGGTCGGCGGGGAGGCGGGCGAACCAGCTCAGCCGCTCCTCCATCACCGCCACGCTCGCGCTCGCGAGCCGGCCGGAGGCGTGATCGAGCCGCCGGAGGGTCTTGGCGGACAGCCCGTGGTGCTTGGGCACACGCCGTCCGGAAGTCGCATCAGCCATGATCAGCCGATCCTAGTCCGACCCGTCCCGATGGCCGTCGTCCTGCGGCCTTTCCGCCTGCTTGTCCGAAGTGGACGGTCGCGGTGAACGAATTGTGAAAGGTGTTCGCCTAAAACTCGAGGCCGCCCGGCGCTAGCGTTTTTCGCTGCGCCGGACGGCCTCGTCTCCCCGGTCCCCACCGGTAGAACAAGTATGCGACTTGTGGATCTTTTCCCGCTAGTTCACTCACTCGATCGTGGGGTGCCGAGGTGCCGGTGAGGTATCTGTGATCAACGATCCCTCGCAAGCCGCGCCAGGTGCGGCGCGGATCGCAGAGGAGGGAGTTCACCGTGGGCGAGCAGCTGAAAGACGGTCTGGGGCAAGCATGGAACCTTGTCGCCACACCTCGCGGCCCAAACTGATCATCCTGCTCATCGGCTGGTTGATCGCGAAGGCCGTGTCAAAGGCATGGGGACTGGTTCTGCCGAAGATCGGGTTCGGCAAGCTCATCGAGAAGACCGGACTCGCCGGAACGCTGAAACAAGCGAATGTCGACACCGGTGGGATCCTCGTCAAACTCGTTTACTACTTCATTCTCCTGATCGCCTTGCAACTCGCGTTCGGCGTATTCGGTGAGAGCAATCCGGTCAGCGCGCTGCTCGACGACATCATCGCGTTCCTGCCGCGGATCCTGGTGGCACTGCTTCTGGTGATCGTCGCGGCCGCCGTCGCGAAGGTCGTCCGCGATCTGGTGACCGGCGCGCTGTCGGCCCGCCCGGCCGGACGGCTGCTCGCCACCATCGGCGGCGGCTTGATCAAGCCACCGCAGGAGCGCTGGCAGGGCTGGCTGGCCAACCTGCAGGGCCAATTGGACTCCGCCCCTCAAGGACAGGCCTCCGGCAAGCGAGAGGTCCGTTCGGAGCCGCCGACTTCGCCCGCGGGGATCGGTCGCGTAGATTCCTGAGCATCCCGCGGGCCCGGTGATCGAGGAAGGCACCGGGCCCGTGTGGAGCTGAAGGGGCTCATGACCGCTCAACGCGCGGTGAGGGGCCCCTTCGTCGTCTGGACGGCAGGCTCACTACGCCACTTCAGCGGCTCTCCAGCCGGTTCCCTGTTCCGCACCTCACACTCCCTAGGGAATGGCGGTGCGGCGGAGCATGTTGGAGCGGTAGACGGAGAGGGGCGCGGACGTGGACTTCCTGCTGCACAACGGTGTCACGGTACTCGGACAGTGGATTTCCTTCGCCGAGCTGGCGGGACAGATCTTCGCGCTGGCCGTGGTCTTCCTGGCACAACGCCGCACGCTGTGGACCTGGCCGGTCCAGGTCGGCGCCACGGTGCTGCTGTTCTCGGTCTACCTCTCGGCGCATCTCGGCGGGCTCGCCACCAGGCAGGTCGCGATCCTCGCCATCTCGATCTACGGCTGGTGGGCCTGGTCTCGCCGCAGCGATCCGATCTACGGCGTCGTCGTCCGCAAGGGCCGCCTCTCCGAGCGGCTGGTGATGCTCGGCGCGTTCGTGCTCGGCACCACCGCGATGGCGCTGGTCCTCGACGCGCTGGACGCCTCGTGGGCGCCATGGCCGGACGCCGCGATCTTCGTCGGCACGCTGGTCGCCTTCGCCGCGCAGGGCGCGGGTCTCGTCGAGTTCTGGCTGGTGTGGCTGGTCGTCGACGCGATCGGCGTGCCGCTGCAGCTCTCCTCGGGCCTGTACTTCTCGGCGGCGGTCTACATCGTGTTCGCCGGGCTGGTCGTCCACGGTTGGTGGAGCTGGAACCGCACGGCGAAGCAGGTCCGCACCGCGCCCGCCGGGGTCACTTCGGCCTCCGCCTGACCCGCGTGGGGGTCAGCGCATGGTGGCGTGCGAGGGCTTGAGGTCGGCGAGGGTACGGACGCCCAGCAGCTGCATGGTCCGGACGATCTCGGCGCGCAGGATGTCCACGCACCGCTGAACGCCGCGTTCACCGCCGGCCATCAGGCCGTACAGGAACGCGCGCCCGATGAGCACCGCGTCGGCGCCGCGCGCGATCGCGGCCACGATGTCGCCGCCGGAGAGGATGCCGGTGTCGACCCACACCTCGGCGGTGCCCTGGATCTCGTCCAGTACCGCCGGGAGCAGCTCGATCGGGGTCGGCGCGCGGTCGAGCTGACGTCCGCCGTGATTGGACAGCAGGACCGCGTCGGCGCCGTGCTTGACCACGTCGCGCGCGTCGTCGACGTTCTGGATGCCCTTGACCACGAGTTTGCCCGGCCAGGTCTGGCGGACCCAGTCGAGGTCGTCGAAGTTCAGGGTGGGGTCGAACAGCTTGTTGAGCAGCTCGGCGACCGTGCCGTCGAAGTTGCTCAACGACGCGAAGGTCAGCGGCTCGGTGGTCAGCAGGTTGAACCACCACGCTGGATGCATCGCGCCGTCGGCGAACGTCTTGAGGGTGAGCGCGGGCGGGATGGTCAGCCCGTTGCGCACGTCGCGCAGCCGCGCACCCGCGACCGGGGTGTCCACCGTCAGCATGAGCGTGTCGAACCCGGCCGCCCAGGCGCGATTCATCAGATCTTCGCCCGCCTTGTGGTCGCGCCAGACGTAGAGCTGGAACCACTTGCGGGCCTCGGGCGCGGCCGCCGCGAGATCTTCGATGGACGTCGTCGCCATGGTCGACAACCCCATCGGGATGTCGTTGCGCTGCGCCACGCGGGCCACCGCGGACTCGCCCTCATGATTCATCATCCGCGTGAACCCGGTCGGCGCGAACGCGAACGGCAGCGCCGAACGCTTGCCGAGAATCTCCCTGCTCGTGTCCACATCGGACACGCCGCGCAGGACGTTCGGGTGGAATTCCACACTGCGGAAGGCCTGCCGGGCGCGGCGGAGGCTGTCTTCCAGCTCCGCGGCGCCGTCGGTGTAGTCGAACGCCGCCCTGGGGGTCCGCTTGCGGGCGATCATCCGCAGGTCGGCGATGGTGTGTGCGCTCGCCAGCCGCCGCTCCGTCGGGTTGAGCACGATCGGCTTCGGCCGCAGGATCTGCTTCAGCTCACTCGGCTTCGGCAGTCGACGTTTCGTCACACTCGCTCACCTTCTCCACACACCCCAGAAACATCCGATGTCTAACCCTAGCTCGTCCGGTCCCGAACGCAATGAACGGGACTTTTCATTGCAAAATCTGCAATGAAAAGTCCCGTTCATCTCACGGCTAGGCGCTGCCGGAATCCGACAACTGCGGACCCGCGGCGGCGACGTCGTCGAGGCGGTACTTCCGCGCCGCCTCCGCCACCTTCGCCTGGTCGAACTCGCCGCGCTTGGCGAGCGCGCTCAGCGTGCCGACCACGATCGACTGCGCGTCGACCAGGAACTTCCGCCGGGCGGCCGGCCGGGTGTCGGAGAACCCGAACCCGTCGGTGCCCAGTGTCAGCATGTCGGTCGGCACCCACGGGCGGATCAGATCCGGTACCGCGCGCATCCAGTCCGACACGGCGACGACGGGCCCGTTCACGCCGGACAGCTTCTGCGTGACATACGGCACACGCGGGGAGTCGCCGGGGTGGAGCAGGTTGTCGTGGTCGATCTCGACGGCCTCACGCCGCAGCTCGGTCCACGACGTGGCCGACCACACGGCCGCGCGGACGCCCCACTCCTCGGCCAGCATCCGCTGGGCGCGGAGCGCGTCTGGCATGGTGACGCCGGACACCAGGATCTGCGCCTCCGGACCGTCGCCGGACGGGGCGTCGGCGTAGCGGTACAGGCCCTTGAGCAGGCCGTCGACGTCGAGGTTCTCCGGCTCGGCGGGCTGCTGGTACGGCTCGTTGTAGATCGTCATGTAGTAAAAGACGTTCTCGCCGTTGCCGTCCGGCCCGGTCTCGCCGTACATCCGGCGGAGACCGTCGCGCACGATGTGAGCGATCTCGAACGACCACGCCGCGTCGTAGGCCACGACGGCCGGGTTGGTCGCCGCCAGCAGCAGCGAGTGGCCGTCGGCGTGCTGCAGGCCCTCACCGGTCAGCGTGGTGCGGCCGGCGGTGGCGCCGAGCACGAACCCGCGGGCCATCTGGTCCGCCGCCGCGTAGAGGCCGTCACCGGTCCGCTGGAACCCGAACATCGAGTAGAAGATGTAGATCGGGATCATCGGCTCGCCGTGCGTGGCGTACGAGGTGCCGACGGCGGTGAATGACGCGGTCGAACCCGCCTCGTTGATGCCCTCGTGCAGGATGACGCCCTTTTCGGACTCCTTGTAGGCCAGCATCAGGCTCGCGTCGACCGACGTGTACGTCTGGCCGTGCGGGTTGTAGATCTTGGCCGTCGGGAACATCGAGTCGAGGCCGAAGGTGCGCGCCTCGTCCGGGATGATCGGGACGATCCGCTTGCCGATCTCGGAGTCCTTCGCCAGCTCACGGACGAGCCGGACGAACGCCATCGTGGTGGCGACCTCCTGCTTGCCCGAGCCCTTGCGGATGCCTTCGTAGACCTTGTCGCCCGGCAGCACGAGCGCCTTCGAGGCCTTCGGACGGCGCTCCGGCAGGAATCCGCCGAGCGCCTTGCGGCGGCCGATCATGTACTCGATCTCCGCCGAGTCCTTGCCGGGGTGGTAGTACGGCGGCAGCTTCGGGTCGCGCTCGAGTTCCTCGTCGCTGATCGGGATGCGCTGGGCGTCCCGGAACAGCTTGAGGTCGTCGAGGGTGAGCTTCTTCATCTGGTGCGTGGCGTTGCGGCCCTCGAAGGACGGGCCGAGGCCGTAGCCCTTGATGGTGTGGGCCAGGATCACCGTCGGCTGGCCGTGGTGCTCCAGCGCCGACTTGTAGGCCGCGTAGACCTTGCGGTAGTCGTGCCCGCCGCGCTTGAGGTTCCAGACGTCGGCGTCGGAGAGGTCCTTGACCAGCTCCTTCGTCCGCGGGTCGCGGCCGAAGAAGTGCTCGCGGACGAAGGCGCCGTCGTTGGCCTTGTAGGTCTGGAAGTCGCCGTCCGGCGTGGTGTTCATCAGGTTGACCAGCGCGCCGTCGCGGTCGGCGTGCAGCAGCGAGTCCCACTCGCGGCCCCAGATGACCTTGATGACGTTCCAGCCGGCGCCGCGGAAGTACGACTCCAGCTCCTGGATGATCTTGCCGTTGCCGCGCACCGGACCGTCGAGCCGCTGCAGGTTGCAGTTGATCACGAAGGTCAGGTTGTCGAGGCCCTCGCCGGCGGCCACGTGGATGAGGCCGCGCGATTCTGGCTCGTCCATCTCGCCGTCGCCGAGGAACGCCCAGACGTGCTGATCGCTGGTGTCCTTGATGCCGCGATCGCGCAGGTAGCGGTTGAACCGTGCCTGGTAGATCGCGTTCATCGGGCCGAGCCCCATGGACACTGTGGGGTTTTCCCAGAACTCGGGCATCAGCCGCGGGTGCGGGTACGACGGCAGGCCGCCGCCCTCACCGGCGTGCGAGTACTCCTGACGGAACCCGTCCAGCTGGTTTTCGGTCAGCCTGCCCTCGAGGAACGCGCGGGCGTAGATGCCGGGGGAGGCGTGCCCCTGGATGAAGATCTGGTCGCCGCCGCCGGAGTGGTCCTTGCCACGGAAGAAGTGGTTGAAGCCGACTTCGTACAGCGCCGCGGACGAGCCGTAGGTCGAGATGTGCCCGCCGACGCCCACGCCGGGACGCTGCGCGCGGTGGACCATGATCGCGGCGTTCCACCGGATGTAGGCGCGGTAGCGGCGCTCGATCTCCTCGTCACCGGGGAACCAGGGTTCGTTCTCGGTGGGGATGGTGTTGACGTAGTCGGTCGACGTCAGCGCCGGAACGCCGACGTGGCGTTCCCTGGCCCGCTCGAGGATGCGCAGCATGAGGTACCTGGCGCGCTGCTGACCACCCCTGGCCAGCGCCTCGTCGAAGGAGTCCAGCCATTCGGCAGTCTCCTCCGGGTCGATGTCGGGCAGGTGCGCCGCCAATCCGTCACGGATGACGCGGACGCGTGCCGGGGTCTCCTTGCCGGAGGCGCCGTCGTTCTGCGGGGCCAAGGGGTCTCCTTGCGAAAGGTGGTAGCTGGTTGTGCTCGTACGCGGGCGTGTTCGCCTTCCATCGTCGTACTCGGATTCCGTTCACGGCACCGCTACTGATCGGTAACGTTGGCGGACCCGATTGCGACACGCCTCGCGCGCGCCTGTATTCGCGCGCGCGTTTTCTCCCCCACCCTAAAGCAGGGCTCTCCGGGGTGCCCAAGTGCGCCTGAATTGGCCTCGCGCGAGTAGGCCGAATGTCCGTACGCTGCGACACGAGTTGTTCAAGATCCGGTGTGGACGGTTGCGCGCAGCGCCTTACCAGTGTTCGCTAACGGGCATCGTGTACCCGAGTGTGGTGCCCGCCCGGTCGATCCGGCCGAGGCGACGCCACGCTCCGTCGTAGTTGGAGGAGTGACAGCAGTGGTCGCCGCGGGAGACGCTGATCAGAACAGCGTCGCCGAAAGGCTTGGGATCAAGCCGGACATGGTGGTCCAGGAGATCGGCTGGGACGAGGACGTCGATGACGATCTTCGTGCGGCGATCGAGGAGCAGATCGGCGGCGACATCCTCGACGAGGACGCCGACGAGGTCATCGACGTGGTGCTGCTGTGGTGGCGCGAAGACGACGGTGATCTCGGAGACACGCTGATCGAGGTCCGGACCCCCTTGAACGAGAACGGCGTGATCTGGGTGCTGACCCCCAAGACGGGACAGCCTGGACATGTCGAGCCGAGCGAGATCGCCGAAGCGGTGCCGCAGGTCGGACTGGCGCAGACGGCCAACATCAGCGCCGGCCCGAAGTGGGCGGGTACCCGGCTGGTGTCGCCGAAGTCGTCCAAGACCAAGCGGTGACCTCGAAGGCCGTGCGATCGACACGATAGGGTTGTCGACGCAGGCCCCTGTTCGCTCTTGAGAGGAAACCGCCGGTATGGCCGTCGAGGTCGGATCGCAAGCCCCGGACTTCACGCTCAACGACTACAACAAGCAGGCCGTGACGTTGTCGTCCTTCCAGGGCGAGAAGCCGGTCTTGCTCGTGTTCTACCCGTTCGCGTTCAGCGGTATCTGCACCGGCGAGCTGTGCCAGCTCCGCGACGAGTTCGCGGACTACGACGGTCAGGGCGTCCAGGTGATCGGTGTGTCCGTGGACACGCCGTTCTCGCTCAAGGCGTGGGCCGAGCAGGAGGGCTACCAGTTCCCCCTGCTTTCGGACTTCTGGCCGCACGGCGAGGTCGCGAAGGCCTACGGCGTCTTCAACGAGGCGGCGGGCCTGGCCACCCGTGGCACCTTCCTGATCGACAAGAACGGCGTCGTGCGGTTCGCCGAGGTCAACCAGCCCGGCGAGGCGCGCGACCAGCAGGCGTGGAAGAAGGCCGTGGCCTCCCTGGCCTGAGTCTTCACCGGTGGCACCCTCGCGGTGCCACCTCCCGGGCGCATAGCTCAGCGGGAGAGCACTCGGTTTACACCCGAGCGGTCGTAGGTTCGATCCCTACTGCGCCCACCAGGCGAAAAGGGGCCCCGAAAATCACTGGGCCCCGTTGGCATCATGAGTTGACATCAGCTCCCGGTCGCGCGCCGGTCCATGCGCTTCGCCATCTCCTGCTTGGCCGAGTCCAAGACGTGCCCGTGGATGTTCGCGGTAGTCGATATCGACACGTGCTCGAGCTGCTCCCTCACCTCCCGGATCGGGGCTCCGTTCATCAAGAGCGACGTCGCGACGCTGTGACGCAGGTCATGTACCCGCTTCCCTTCGATCTCCGCGTTCTTCGAAAATGCGGTCGCGCATCGTGGTGACATTCCTTGGCCCGGCTACTCACCCGGAACTTGTGACGAAGATCAGGTCATCCGGCTGGCCCTCTGCCAGGTTCCGCGGTCATCCTCGGGCACGAGGTTTCCAGGGTGAGCAGCGGCGCGGCCACCGGCCGGGTCGTGGTCAGGACGTAGTACATCCGGAAGGTGGCGGGGGTCCGGCTGCGGCGGGGACTGAGCGAGGAGCGCGTCGCGCAGCTGCGGGACGGCTGCCGTGAGAGCGAACCGGCGCCAGTGCATCGCCCGGGTGAAGCAGGACGCGCAGTTCTTGAGCGGGCCGCCTATGCACTCCGACAGAGCGGGACGCTTGAGCCGTCGGGCACCAAACGGCCAGGCCATGGTTCTCTGCCGGGTCGAGAACTCTTGTGTGCGGCAGCCGGAGACCATCTGGAGCGCTGCCCGGCGCGCTCTCCAGGCTGGAGGCCGCCATAGGCTGCAAGCCGACGACCGTGACGTGCCCAGTTGCCGAGGATCAGGTCGGATTCCAGCCAGCCTTGTTTACCGGCACCCTTCTAAGGTTTCGGTATGGCACAAGCGAACCGCGATATCGTCCAAGATGCGTGGCAGGCTTTCTCCAAGCGCGACGCCGACCAGATATCGGCTTTCTTTACCGACGATGCCGAGTGGCTGGGCCCCGAGGGCAACGCCACCGTTGTCGCGCTGGGAATTTCCAGCCATATGATCGGCAGGAAGGCGATCGTTCAGTTCATCACCGAAGACTTCTCCCGGCTTTTCGCGCGGGACGTCAGCTTCACGTTTCATGGCTTCTACGCGGCGAGCGAGCGTGTGATCGTGGAGACAACAATGAGCGCGACCCTGGCGAACGGGAACGCTTACGTCAACGACTACTGCTTCGTCTTCGAATTGCGGGGTGGACTGATTCACCAGGTCCGCGAGTACATGGACACCGCACGCGGACACCGCATGGTGTTCGACGAGAGGTCCTAGACCTGCATCATGTCCGAACGCGCCGACTGTCCATGATCGACATCCACCGACAACTGCCGATTGGGTGGAGACACATCGAGTCGGCGGAGGTGCGCAGGTACCAGAACTCGCGGAGTCCGAGCAGCTTGAACCCAAACCCAGGCGGCAGGGCCACTTCGGCGTCGTGCAGTGCCTGCAGGATCTTTCCGGCCTCAGTGGTGCCCCGCCGCCGACGCCGACCAGGGGTTCGGTGGTCGGGTCGATTCCCGCGAGTTCCCAGTACAGCTCTTTGCAGTACAGGTAGTCCTCGGGGTGCTGGCCCGGGGCCACGGGAATGACCCACAGATCTGGGGCCAGCTGGCGCAGATGCGCGACGTTGAGCAGCGACAGTCGTTGATGGGTCCCCGAGTCCTCCGCCCACGGCGCGATTGCCTTCGGCAGTGTCTTGTAGACCCGGAGCCGGGTGTCCGAAACGAACAGCTCCACTCCTGCCCGAGCCAGCCAGCCCGGCGCGGCCCATCTCTAACGGGTGGCGGTCACTACCGTCCCTCGCGATGGTGTCGCGCGACCTGGTCAGCGTGCTGAAAAACCGCTATCCGGAGGAACCCGAAATGGTCAGCTACGTCGAACAGCTCGGGGAAATTCAGCGGCCCGCATAGGAGAGTGACATGACTGACCTGTCTAAGCTGGCACCATTCGGCGCACGTTTATCGAGTCGGTCGCTGAAGAACGTTGATATTTCAGGTGTTCGCCTGGAATGGGACCAGCCGAAGGGATCCGCCTTTAGCTGAGCAGCTGCCTTCGGCTGCGGCGATGCCAGTGCCAAAAGTGCCGCGCAAGGGCGGCGGCGAGCAAGAGCGTGACCGCACCAAGGACGGCAGCTGGCGCGAAAAGCGCAGCGACGCCGGTAAGAAGCGCAAGTAGCTGTTGGTCGTCCCGATGGTGTGATTTGCCATCGGGACGACGCATCTGTAGCGCTCCGCGTTACGGCCGCATCGGAGTGGTGCGTAGGGGGCCGGGACGTGACGCCGGGAGTGACAGATCTTTCTCCGAACTGCCGTGAACGACTGTGGTCGAAGAGAGCTGTCTCAGGCTGATCCTGGGTGGCTGACACCAGGTCGCGGCAAGGAAGCACCTAATTCACACCCGAGTGGTCGTAAGTTCGATTCCTGCTGCGCCCACCGAAAACCCGGCGACAGCCCGCATCCTGCGGATAGCGTCGGCCGCATGCACGACACCCTGACGTGGCGGCCACTCGGCCCCGAGGACGCCAAGGCGTCGGCGGACCTCCTCAACGCCATCGAGACCGTGGACCGGATCGGCGAGAACTACACCGAGGAGGACACCCTCCAGGAGTTGGTCGACCCGTACGCGGACTTGGAGCGCGGGAGCCTCGCCGCCTTCGACCGCGATGTGATGGTCGGCTTCATGAAGATCCGCTTCAAGCCGTCCGCGGAAGAGGTCCATCGGGTCTTCCTGGACGGCGGGGTGCGTCCCGCCTATCGCCGCCGGGGGATCGGCGCCGCGCTCGTGGAAGCGGGGGTCAAGGCGGCGAAGGTGCTGCACGCCCTCCATCACCCGGCCTCGAAGCTCGCGGTCGACATCCACCGGCCCGAGCACATCGCCGGTCTGGCCGAACTCGCCCGATCCCAGGGCTTCGTGCCCGCTCGCTACTTCCAGCGCATGGAGCAGCCGCTCAGCGGCGCTCTCGGTGCTCCGGCGATCCCCGACGGGCTGCGGTTCGAGCCGTGGTCGGCGCGGAACGACGAGGATTTCCGGATGGTCCGGAACGAGGCGTACCGGGACTACTGGGGCGCGGTGCCGATGCCTGTCGAACTTTGGCGGAACAAGATCACCAACCAGACCTTCCAGCCCGAACTCAGCTTTTTGCTTCGGGAGGTGGCGACCGGTGCTCCGGTAGGCATGTTGGTGACCATGTACTGGGAAGCCGACACGGAGGCCACGGGGGTCCGAGACGCGCACTTCATGGCCATCGGAACGCTTCGCGAGTACCGGAAGCGGGGTGTGGCCAGTGCGTTGATGGGACACGCGCTGCGGGTCGCCGCCGGACAGGGTTTCGACCGCGCCAGTTTGACCGTGGACTCGGCGGACGCGTCCGGGGCTTTCGGGGTGTTCGAGAAGGCCGGCTTTGTGCCGACGATGCGGTACGTGCGGTGGGCGCTCGAAGTCTGATGCGTTCGCAGACACGTGAAGGCCCCCTTCATTGCGCTGTCGCAACGAAGGGGGCCTTCACGCACCCCCAACCCCTGTGGAACGCCTTCGGTTTCGGCGGTCTGGTCTGCCCCCTCGGCAGGCCAGACCGCCGGTGCGCCGCGCCGCGGGTGGCGAACTTTCGGCTGCACAAGAAAAGAGACGGTCGGGACTGCCCAGATACATCAAGATCGGCGGCCATTGGAGTGATCCAGACCACGAGGGGCGATCACACAAGGTGACTAGGCGCGGGTGAGCCGGTTCGCCAGGGTCGACATCGTGTAAGTCCCGATGCCCATGACGACTTCGAGGGCGTTCCGCTCGGTGTATCCGTGCCCGAGGAAGGCCTTCAGTGTCTCGTCGTCCACGCCGCCGGCGGTTGCGAGCACCGCCAGCGTGAACTGCCGGATGGCTTCCAGTCGCTCGTCGGGCAGCGGTTCCTCCGCGCGGAGTGCCGCGATGACGGCTTCGTCCGCGTCGAACTTCTTCAGCTTGGCGGTGTGCATCTCGACGCAGATGTGGCAGTCGTTGCGGGTCGCCACGGTCATCACCACCGTCTCCCGCGCGACCGGATCGAGTGTCGTGCGCTCGAAACTGGCGCTGAGCTTGAGGAATCCGTCGAGCAGTTCCGGGGACGTCGCCAGCCGGGCGACGGCGCCGGGGAGGTGGCCGAAATGCCGGATGGTCGCCTCCATTGAGCGACGCGAGGCCTCGGGAGCGGTTTCGAGGGTGTGTTCGGTAAACAAGGCGGCCCCTTTAAGATGGTCAACGTGGTTGACGAAAAGGTAAGCCAAGTTGTCGATCGAAGCAAGCGAATTTCCGATCCGCCCGGTTTCGAGCTGCCAGTCCTGCTGTTCGCGGGCTTCCGCTCGATCGTCGACCGATTGCACGCCGAACTGGCCGAGCAGGGGCATCCCGATGTCCGTCCGGCGTACGGGTTCGCGATGCAGGCGATCGGCGTCGGCGGGGCGACGGCGAGTGAGATCGGGCGGCGGCTCGGGGTCTCCAAGCAGGCGGCTGGCAAGACCGTCGACAAGCTGGAGCAGCTCGGTTACGCCGAGCGCGCCGATGATCCGGCCGACGCGCGACGCAAGATCGTGCGGCTCACCGCGCGCGGGTTCGACTCACTCGGCCGGTCCGCGGCGATCTTCGAGAAACTGCGCAAGGAGTGGGTCGCCACGCTCGGCGCTGACAGGGTCCGAGCGCTCGAAGGCGACCTCCGCGCCATGGCGCCGTTGGACGGATTCCGTCTCGACGTCGCCAGCTGGTTCGGAGCCTAGAAAGCACATTCCGGGGTTCGGCGCGTCCAGTGAGAGTGTGCTGACACGTGAAGCACCTCCAGCGCGATGGGCCGTCACTGATCCGGGCGTCGCAAGGTTTCCAGATGGCGTCCGAGGACCGTGCGCATCAGCTCCGGCGACGTCCGCCCGCTCGCCATGGCGAGGCCATCCAGCAGTGCCGCCAGCCGTTCGGTTTCGACGTCCAGGTCGAGGTCGTCGAGTAGCCCGCCCGCGCCACGCGCGCCTTCGAGCACCCTGCGAACGAGCGCGCGGACGCCCGCGTGCGCGCGCGCGACTTCCTCGGCCAGATCCGGGCGGTTTTTCGCGGCGGCGGAGAAGGCCAGCCAGACGTCGGTTTCGGCCCGGCTCTGCTCGGTGAGCGGAAGCAGTTCGCTGAGCAGCGCTTCGGTGAGTTCCTGACGGCGTGAGCGCGGGGTTTCCGGATCGAGCAGTTCGGGGAGGTGGCGCAGCAGCCGGGCTTCCACCCGGTCCCCGAGCGCGCGCATGGCGAACACGATCAGCTCGTCGTGGCCGCGGAAGTAGTGCCGCACCGAACCGATCGCGAGACCGGCCTCATCGGCCACGCTTCTGAGTGACGCCTGCGCGAGACCGTCCCGTTGGATGACCCGGAAGACGGCTTCGGCGATTTCCAGCCGCCGGGCCGTGGGGTCGACGATCTTCGGCATGTTGCCTTTATAGCACGACCTTGCTATTTTATTTAGCACATATGTGCCACAAAGGGGGAGTTCATGCGGACCTGGGTGTTGAGCGCGCTGGTGGTCGTCGCGGTGATCGTGATCGTCGTACGCAGGCTGCGCGGAGAGCCGCTGGTCGCCCGTGAGGTCTACGGAGCGCCGTTGGTCCTGCTCGCGATCGGGCTCTACGGCCTGGTCAAGCTTGAAAGCTTCACCTTCACGGACGGTGCCTGGCTGGTGCTGGGGTCCGTGATCGGTGGTGGCCTCGGCGCGGTGCGCGCGGCCACCACGAAGCTGTTCGAGCGCGACGGCGTGCTGTGGCTGCGCTACACCGGCTGGACGTTCGGAGTCTGGGTGCTCTCGCTGCTGGTGAACTTCGGGATCGGCTTCCTGGCCACGACGGCAGGGGCGCATCCCGACGCACGGCCGGTGACGCTGTCGATCGGCGTGAGCCTCCTGGGGGAGGCGTTGGTGATCGGCCGTCGCGCGAAGACGACGGGGCTGCCGTACGCCCCGCCGTCCGAGTCCGTGCTTTCCCGCCGCTAAGCCAGTTTCTCGACTTCGCCGACGAGGAGCGCGATCTCGTCTTCGGTGTTGAAGTAGTGCACCGAGGACCGGACCATCGACGGAAGCCCACGCGCGGCGAAATCGAATTGCGCGGACGTCGCCTCCACGACACTGACGTTGATCTTCTTCGTCGCCAGGTGCTGCTTCACTTCTTGCGACGGCGTTTTCGCGACGCTGAACGTGACGATCCCGCATTTCCGCTCACCCTGGTCATGGACCTGGACGCCGGGGATCCCACCCAGCGCGTCGCGGAGTTTCGCCGCGAGCGCCGCGACGCGCGCTTCGATGGCGGGCATGCCCCAATCGAGGGCGTAGTCGATCGCCGCGCCGAGGCCGTGCACCGCCGCGTGATCGCGTTCCCAGACCTCGAACATCTTCGCGGTCGAGTCGACCTCGTAGGTCTCGGGCGCGGTCCACGCCGCCGAGTGGAGATCGAGCATCGCGGGCTCGATACGCTCGCGCAGCCGCGGGTGCGCGTAGAGGAACCCGGTGCCGCGCGGCCCGCGCAGGTACTTGCGGCCGGTCACGCTGAGCGCGTCGCAGTTCAAGCGCGTGACGTCGAGGTCGATCTGGCCGGCGCTCTGGCACGCGTCCAGCAGGAACGGGATCCCCGCCTCGCGCGCGACCGCGCCGATCTCTTCGGCCGGGTTCACCAGCCCGCCCTGGGTGGGCACGTGAGAGACGGCGATCAGTTTGACGTCGGCGTCGATCCGGCGCTTCAGGTCTTCGACATCCAGCTGTCCGGACTCGTCGTCGTTCACCACCTCGACGACGGCACCGGTGCGCTTCGCGATCTGCAGAAAGGAGATGACGTTGCTCGCGTACTCGGACTTCGCCGTCAAGATCCGGTCTCCCGCCGTGAACGGCAGCGCGTAGAAGACCGCTTGCCACGACCGCGTCGCGTTGTCGGTCAGCGCGATGTCGTCGGGCTGGGCGCCGACGAGCCGCGCGGCCGAGGCGTAGACGCCCTGGAGCCGGTCCACGGTGGCCGCGGCCTGCTCGTAGCCCCCGATCAGGGCTTCCTCGCGCAGGTACTCGACGACGGTGTCGGTCACCAGCGCGGGTGGCAGCGAGGATCCGGCGTTGTTGAGGTGGACCACTTCGGCGCAGCCCGGAGTCTCGGCACGGGCGCGTTCGACGTCCAGATCCTGAATACGCGTCATGCCTAACTGAATACAGTACGGCCGAAGTGCATGCAATACTGCCCGCATGACGAGGAACCTGCTCCGGCGTGACCTCGCGGAGGAGATCACCGCCCGCGTGCTCGACGGCCGGATCGCCGCGGACAGCCGGATCAACGAGGTGCACCTGGCCCGCGAGCTGGGCGTCAGCCGGACACCGTTGCGCGAGGCGCTGATCGGGCTGGCCGATCGCGGTCTGCTCGTTTCGGCGCCCGGTCGTGGTTTCCTCGTGCCGCCGTTCGACCCCGAAGAGGCCCGTCGGCTGTACCCGCTCGTCGCGGAACTGGAATCGCTCGCGCTGCGCTGGAGTTCACCGCAGGACCTCGCCGGGCTCACCGGCGGGCTGGACCGCATCGCCGCCGAGATGACCGAGGAACTCGGGCGACGGGGCGATCTGTCCGCTTTGGACGATCGTTGGCACGCGCTGCTGGTCTCGCGCTGCACGAATCCGCATCTGCTGCGCCTGATCGAGCAGACCAAGCCCCTCCTGAAGCGCTATGACACCTGTTATTTCGGTGGTACCGAGCGCTCTCTGGAGAGTATCGATGAACACCGGCGGATCGCCGACGCGATCCGCGCCTCCGACCTCGCGAAGGCAGCGGAGCTGCTCGTGCGGAACTGGGTGAAAACGTTGGCATATCTGGAGAACCTGGGGTGACGAAGTGTTCGTGACGGCACATCTGAGCGACAACCATCTCGACGGCGGGGATCGGGCGGACGAACGCACCGCGCGCGTCATGCGGTACCTGGAAAACCTGGCGACGCCGGTCGACGCGATCCTGGTGACCGGCGACGTCGCCGACCACGGCACGCTCGAGGAGTACCGGCGCGCGGCCGAACTGTTCAAGACCGACGTCCCGCTGTTCACCTGCCCGGGAAACCACGACAAGCGTGGCCCGTTCCGTGAAGGGCTGCTCGGCCAAGCGCCGGACGACGCCCCGGTCAACCAGGTGCACACCGTTGGCGACGTCACGTTCGTGATGGCCGATTCGAGTATCCCCGGCAAGCCCGACGGGAAGTTCGACGACGAGACGATGGCCTGGCTGGACGGCGTTCTCGACGAAGGCGACGGTCCCGCCTTCGTCGCCTTCCACCATCCGCCGGTCGAACTCGGCCTGCCGTTGGTGGACGCGATGCGCCAGTACGGCGAGGACAAGCTGGCCGACGTGCTCGCGCGCCATCCGCGGGTGGTGGCCCTGCTCTGTGGGCACGTCCACGCCGCGGCGTCGACCACGTTCGCCGGAGTGCCGCTGCGGTCGGCGCCCTCGGTCGGGTCGAGCATCCTGTTCCCGTGGGAGGAGAACGGTCTCCGGCCATGGGGAGAAGGCGGGCCGATCGACTACGACCTGCCGCCGTCGCTGGCCTTCCACGTGCTGCACGGCGACGGCAGGCTGACCACGCACCTGCGGGTGGTCGCCGGTTAACCGCCGAATACCGGCAGCGTGATCCGAGAGGGCCGCGCGGGATCGTGGAAGATCTCGAACCGGGCGGGTTTCCCGTCCACCGCGCGGAAGACCGGCTCGTCGGTCCCGTGGTTGCGGGCGAAACGAGGGAACGCTCCGCCCGCGACCTGCAGCCGCAGCCGGTGCCCGCGCCGGAACCGGTAGGCCGTCGGATCGAGGTGGACCTCGGCCGCGACCACACCGTCCACGTCGGACTCGGCGGAATCGGGACGCAGGCGGAGGATGCCGTCGGTGACGTTGCGGGAGACCCCACGACCGTCCACATCGCACAGTCGGACGAAGACGTCGCCGTGGCCGATGTCGGTCCGGACGTACACCAGCGCGGAGATCTCGCCGATGACGTCGAGATCCCGCTTCAGCCTGCCGCCGGTGAAGAGCAGCACGTCCTGGCGTTGCTCGACGATCTTGTTGTCACGCTGTTTCTGCACGCCCGTCAGCAGGGGACCGCCGACGGTCGGTGTCGGATCGGCGGGGTCGAAGGTGAAGGTGCCGGGTTTCGACTCGACCGGCTCGGCGGGGGAAAGCCCGCCGGGGCGCAGGAAGTACGGGGTGGCGTCGGCTTTCGGCGGCCAGCTGTCGAAGTCCAGCCATCGTCCGGCGCCCTGCAGGTACAGGCGCACCGGGGCTTGCCTCAGCTGGGCCTTGTCGCCGAGCAGATGGGCGGAGAGGAAGCCGATCTGGTCGGTCAGCAGGGTTTTCAGGCTGGCGGGCTCGCCGTGCGCCCATGGGCCGATGGTGATCCGCGGTGCGCGTCCGGCCGCGGCGAGTTCCTTGAAGTCGCGCAGCTGGGCGGAGATGAACAGGTCGTACCAACCGGTCACCATCGTCACCGGCGTCGTCAGCGAGGCGACCTCGGCGCTGTGGTCGGACGGCGCCCAGAAGTCGTCGCCGGGCTCGGCGTGCTCGGTGACGTCCTGCAGGAACCTCACCTGCTCGCCGATGGCCGCGACGTCCGCGCCGGAGATCGGCAGATGCGCCATGGCCTGCCGGGTCTTCTTCGTCTGCCACGGATTCGGCAGGCCGGCGAACCGGCCCTCCTGGCGGCCGATCAGCGCCGACCAGGAGACCATGTTGTCGACCGCGAGTACCCCGCCGGGATAGAAGGTCGAGACGAACTCAGACGCGGTGACGCCGAGGCACAACGCTTCGAGCGGCTCGTCGAGGTACGGCGCGACAGCCCATTGCGTATGGCCGAGGTAGCTCGCTCCGGCCATCGCGACCCTCCCGTCGCACCACGGCTGCTCGCGCAGCCAGGCGATGGTCGCGAGACCGTCCTCCTTCTCCAGATGGAAGGGCCGGAACTCGCCGCCGGAGCCGAAGGTCCCGCGCGTGCTCTGGAGGACCGTTTGCAGCCCGTGCCGCGCGAGTGTCTCGCCGAAGATCTTGCTGAACAGGCTTTTCCGGCCGTACGGCGTGCGGATCAGCACCACCGGACGGGGTTCGCCGCCCGGGATGGCGTACCGATCGGCGAGCAGCCGGACGCCGTCGGGCATCGGGACGGGGATGTCCTTGGTCGCGGTGGGAGCGGGACCTTCGGCCGGAGGGAGGCCGAGATACCGGTCGAGAAGTCGGTCGAGCACGCGGGGCCCGCCTTTCGTGCGGATGATCACCTTCCGCTTACGACCGTACTCGTGTGGTCCGGCGCCCGCCTGAAATGAAAGCGTCCTTCATTGCGAAATTCGCAATGAAGGACGCTTTCATGGCGCGGGGTGAACCGCCCGGTACCACCCCGCGGGTCTCAAGAGAGGCGCGCGAGCGTCTCCGGCTTCAGCAGTTTCGCCAGTTCCTCCGCGGGAAGAAGGCCCTTCTCGACGACGAGTTCGGCCACCCCGCGTCCGGTTTCCAGCGCTTCCTTGGCGATCTCGGTCGCCGCCGCGTAACCGATGCTCGGGTTCAGCGCGGTCACCAGCCCGATCGAGTTCTCGACGTAACCCCGCATCACGTCGGCGTTCGCGGTGATCCCGGAAACGCACCGCTCCGCCAGCACCAGGCAGGCCGCCCGCAGATGCGTGATGCTCTCCGAAAGCGAGTGCAGGATCAGCGGCTCGAAGGCGTTGAGCTGCAATTGCCCGGCTTCAGCCGCCATCGTGATGGCGACGTCGTTGCCGATGACCTCGAACGCGACCTGGTTGACCACCTCGGGGATCACCGGGTTGATCTTGCCCGGCATGATCGACGAACCCGCCTGCACCGGCGGCAGGTCGATCTCGTTGAACCCGGCCCGCGGACCAGACGAGAGCAGCCGTAGATCGTTGCAGCTCTTCGAAAGTTTCACCGCGATCCGCTTGAGCACCCCGGAAAGGTGCACGAACGCACCACAGTCCTGGGTCGCCTCGACGAGGTCGGCGGCGGTCACGACGGGCAGGCCGGTGATCTCGCGCAGGTGGGCGACGGCGGCTTCGGCGTACCCGGGCGCGGCGTTGAGGCCGGTGCCGATCGCGGTCGCGCCGAGGTTGATCTCGTGCAGCAGCGTCACCGCCTCGGTGAGCCGCAGCCGGTCTTCGCCGAGCATGACCGCGTAGGTGCCGAATTCCTGCCCCAGCGTCATCGGCACCGCGTCCTGCAACTGGGTCCGGCCCATTTTCAGCAGGTCGTGAAACTCGACGGCCTTGGCGGCGAACGCCTTCTCCAGCACCACCATCGCCTCGGCCAGTTCACGCACGGCGATGATCGTCGCGACGTTGACCGCGGTCGGATAGGCGTCGTTGGTCGACTGCCCGAGGTTCACGTGCTCGTTCGGGTGCACGCGGGCGTAGTCGCCCTTCTCGTGCCCGAGCAGTTCGAGCGCGCGGTTCGCGATCACCTCGTTGGCGTTCATGTTCGTCGAGGTGCCCGCGCCGCCCTGGATGACGTCGACGACGAACTCCTCGTGGAGGGCGCCTTCCCTGATCTCCCGGCACGCCCGGCGGATCGCGTCGGCGACGTCCGGGGCCAGCAGCCCGAGATCGGCGTTGGCCTGTGCCGCGGCCTCCTTGACCGCGGCGAGTGCCTCGATCAGATGCGGGTAGGAGGAGATCGCGGTGCCGGTGATGGGGAAGTTCTCCCTCGCCCGCGCGGTGTGCACACCCCAATAGGCGTCGGCCGGGACTTCCTTGTCTCCCAGCAGATCGTGTTCCACACGGTGCATCGAAGGCTCCTCAGGCGGCGAGGTGGTGTTCGGCCAGCGCGCCCGTCACGCGCAGGCCGTCGGTTCCGGTGGTCCCGGCGAACGGTTTCAGTACGTCCCGGTCGACGCCGCACAGTTCGAGCGCGGCGGCGAGCACCGGCTGCCGCGCGCGGTCACCGCCGTCGGCGATCTTGACCGCGATCGCCGTACCGTCCGGCAGGGCGGCGACCTGGACGGCTTCGAAACCGTCCTTGGCGATCAGACCGGGAACCGCGTGCATGAGCGCGGTGACGTCGCGCCGGGTGCCTGCGACCAGTTCCGGATGCTTCCGGATCCCTTCGGCCACCCGGCCTTCCGGAGTGCCGGGGGCCGCCGCGGCGATCTTGCCGACGGCCGTGGCGAGCCCGCGCAGCGAAACCGCGAACAGGGGAGCACCGCACCCGTCGACGGCGACCTTCGGGATCCGTTGCCCGGTCAGGTTCTCGACGCAGTCCGCGATCGCGCGCTGCAGCGGATGGCCGGGATCCAGGTAGTCCTTTGTGGACCAGCCGTGCCGGCGGCAGGTCGCGAGCATCGCCGCGTGCTTGCCGGAACAGTTGTGCGCCAGCCTCGAAGCGGTCCGTCCCGACGCGATCCAGGTGTCGCGCTCGACCGGATCGAACGGCAGATCCTCCGGCGTCCGCAGGTCCTCCGTGGTGAGCCCGGCGCCGTCGAGCGTTCTGACGACCTCCGTCAGGTGGATCTCCTCGCCGGAGTGGCTGGCCGCGCCGACGGCGAAGCCCGCCGGGCTCAGTTCGACCCCGAGGTGGGCCATCGCGGTGGCCTGCAAGGGTTTCGCCGCCGACCGCGGATAGAACGCGGCCTCGATGTCGCCCGCGGAGAACAACACGCGGCCGTCCGGCGCGAGGACCACGGCCGAACCGTGGTGCACCCCCTCGACCATTCCGTCACGGAGGAGGTGGACCAGCGGTTCGTGGGCGGGAACGCGGATTTCGGGGATCACAGCTTCGTCTTCTCGAAGACGTCCATGTTGATCCGCTTGCGGACCCCGAACCAGCCGGCCACCAGCGCGAGCCCGATCACCGGCAGGCAGTACAGGGTGATCCGGCCGGTCTCGTCGAAGGCCATCAGCACGACGACGGCGGCGAGGAAGATCAAAGTCGCGATCTCGGTGTAGGGCGAGAACGGCAGCCGGTACGAGGGCCGTTCCACCTCGCCGCGCTTGGCCTTGCGTACGAAGAGCAGGTGGGAGAGCACGATGATCGCCCAGGTGCCGAGGATGCCGATGGCGGCGAAGTTCAGCACGATCTCGAAGGCCTGGCTGGGCACGACGGCGTTCAGGCCGACACCGACCACACACACCGCGGAGGTGAGCAGGATCCCGCCGTAGGGGACGTGGTTCTTGTTCATCACGCCGGTGAACTTCGGCGCGGATCCGGCCAGCGCCATCGAGCGCAGGATGCGGCCGGTGGAGTAGAGACCGGAGTTCAGGCTGGACAGCGCCGCGGTCAGCACCACCAGGTTCATCACGTTGCCCGCCTGCGGTATCCCGATGTTCGAGAGCACGGTGACGAACGGGCTTTCGCTCTTCGAGTAGGAATCCCACGGCATCAGCATCGCCAGCAGGACCACCGAGCCGACGTAGAAGATCCCGATCCGCCACATGATCGAGTTGATCGCCTTCGGCATGATCTTGCGCGGGTCCTTCGTCTCACCCGCGGCGACGCCGACCAGCTCGACCGAGGCATAGGCGAACACGACGCCCTGGACGATCAGCACCATCGGCAGCAGCCCGGCCGGGAAGATCCCGCCGTGGTCGGAGATCAGCGAGAAACCGGGCGTCTGCCCGTCGATCGGCTGCTGGGTGACCAGGAGGAAGATCCCGATCCCCATGAAGGTCACCAGCGCGGCGACCTTGATGATGGCGAACCAGAACTCCATCTCGCCGAACAGCTTGACCGACACCATGTTCAGCGCCAGCACCACCGCGAGCGCGATGAGCGCCAGCACCCACTGCGGGATCGGCGTGAAGAAGGACCAGAAGTGCGCGTACAGCGCGATCGCGGTGATGTCCGCGATCCCGGTCGTCGACCAGTTCAGGAAGTGCATCCAACCGGCGACGAAAGCGCCCTTTTCGCCCATGAATTCCCGGGCGTAGGAAACGAAGGCACCGGAGGAGGGGCGGTACAGGATGAGTTCGCCGAGCGAACGCACCACGAAGAACGCGAAGAGGCCGCAGACCGCGTAAACGATGGCCAGCGCCGGGCCCGCCTGCGCGAGCCGCCCGCCCGCGCCGAGGAACAGGCCGGTGCCGATGGCGCCGCCGATCGCGATCATGTTGACGTGGCGGGGCTTCAGCGCCTTGTCGTAGCCGGCGTCACCGGCGTCGGCCGGCACCGGCACGGCTTTGTCGTCGGTGCTGAGGGTCTGTTCGGTCACGGTGTCAGTCGTCCTTGTTCGGGTGCGTCGTGCGGCCGGGCCGCACGATGGTGGTGAGGGCGTTCTCGACGTGCTCCAGATGGGAGGTCATCGCCGCGACGGCGTCCGCTTCGGACCCGGCGGCGATGGCGGTGACGATCTCGCGGTGCTCGATGTTCGAGCGAGCGCGGCGGCCGCCCAGCTGGTTGAGGAAGGACGACTGGCGCGCCAGCGCGTCCCGGATCTCCTCGATGACCTTGCCGAACACCGGGTTGCCCGAGGCCTGGGCGATGGTGATGTGGAACAGCGAATCCAGCGCCACCCACGCGGTGTTGTCGGTCTCGAGATCCATCCGCTCGACGAGATGGCCGAGCAGATCGAGGTCGTCGGTGCTGCGGCGCACGGCCGCGTATCCGGCGACGGGGATCTCGACATGGCGCCGCACCTCGAGCAGGTCGCGGGCCGAATAGGTCCCGAACGTAGGGTTCTCGACCGGCCCGGTGGCGGTCACGAAGGTCCCTTTGCCCGTTTTGGACACGGTGAGGCCGAGCGCCTGCAGTCCCCGCAGTGCCTCGCGGACGACCGAGCGGCTGACCTCGAACTCCTTGCCGAGCGCGGATTCCGACGGCAACTTCTGGCCGACGGCGTACTCGCCACGCTCGATGGCGCCGCGAAGGTGGGCCAGAACGGCCTCCATCGCGCTGATGCGCCGCGGACCACCGTGTCCGGCTGTCTGGCTGTCAGACAGGTTCATGAGACGAGATCGTGCGGCCGGTCCATTGCTTTGTCAAGCGATCGGACCGACGCTCGGATTCACCCTGCGAGGCGGGTGTCGATGGGGTAATCACACGGGAATGCGGAGCCTTGCTGGGCGTCTTCGCGTGGACGGAGTCCCGTGGTGACACTGGATTCCAGCGTCGGCGTGGTCATCGTCACACGTCGAGTGGGACGTGAGGGCGGTCGGTCCTTGAAGGACACCTTCCCCAGTACATGAAGGCCCCCTTCCTTGCGCCAGGCGCAAGGAAGGGGGCCATCACGTACTTCACGACAGCAGAAGCCGTCAGACGCGGTTGAGCGCGATCACCGGGAACGGCCGGCTGGTCTTCGCCTGGTGCTCGGCCAGCCGTGGGAACGCCTTCGCTTGCTTCGCGAACAGACGGTCCCTGCCTGCTCCGGTGATCTCGACCGCGTGAGCCGCGAAGGCCTCTCCGTCCGCTTCGACGTCGACGGACGGCTCCGCGATCAGATTGCGATACCAGTCCGGGTGAACCGGATCGCCCCCGTTGGCGGCGAAGACGACGTAGCGGTCGTCGTCGGCCAGGAACAGCATCGGCGTCACATGCCGCCGCCCGGTGCGGGCACCGGTGGTGGTGAGCAGCAGGGTCGGCAGGCCGTCGCCGTGGCGGCCGTTCGCGCGGAACTCCGCGATCACGCGTTCGTTCATCTCACGCAGGTCGATCATCAACTCTCCGGGCTGCTCGGTGATCTTGGCGGCTGGCCAGTCTGCCCATCCGCGCCCAGGTCGGCAAGCACTTTCGGCTCATGCCTGCTCGCGGGCCGCGAAAAGTGTCGGTACCGCTGGCGATACTCGACGAGTGAGCCCCGTCAGCCGCGGGCGCAAGCCCGCCAAAAGACCGAAGAACCAGCGCTCCCGCCGGACGCGTCCGTCACTGGACGTGGCCAGGGTGGAGCGCTGGCCGAAGCTGCTCCACGGGCCGGTCGAGCTTTCGGACTGCGTCGTCCAAGGCCAAGTGGATCAGGACCTCGTGGTCCTCGCCGCCACCCTGACCGCGGGCAAACGTTCGGTGGGGGTCGAAGTGGTGGTCAACGAGCGCGAGGTCGACGTGATCGAACTCCACCCCGTGCCCGCGGACGCGCTGGCGGTTCTTCGCGCCGGTTTCGAGGTGAGCGAGGCACCGTTGACACCCGAGGAGTTCCGGAGCCAGGTGGAAGCGGCACTGATCTTCAAGGCGGACTCCGAAGCCTGGCTCCGGGAGAAGGTCCCGAAGATCTTCGAGCTGGGCTCGAGGCCCGAATCCGATCTGCCCGAACGCGCCGACCAGCTGCGGCGCTGGCTCGGTCTCCCCGAATACGAACCGATACCCCGGGTGCCGGGTGATCCGCTTCCGCTCGTGCTGCCTCCGCCCGTGCCTGCCACCGGCCTGCGGCTCGCGGTCGCCCTGTCCGAACCGGATCGCGCGATCTGGCGGCGGCTCGAAGTCCGCTCCGACGTCACCCTCGCCGGGCTGCACCGGATCCTCGCGGCCGCCTTCGACAGGGACGAGCGGCAGGACCACCGGTTCGAGACAGCGTTCGGCGTGTTCAGCGCCGACGCGAGGACCTGGCCCGGAGATCGGCAGGACGACGATGTCACCCTCGGCCAAGTCGTGACGGCGCCAGGTGATCGGCTCGTCTACGAGGTGGAGAGCTGGGGGCACTGGATCCGCGTCGAGCAGAGGGTCGGTCTTCCCGTGGCGCCTCGCTGCCTGGACGGTGAGCGCGCGGCGCCTCCGGCAACATGCGAAGACCGGCAAACCTACGAGATGCTGCTGGAGGCCATGGAAGATCCGGACGACGAAGACAGCGAGGCTCTGCTCGAGGAGCTCGGCGCGGGGTTCGATCCGGAGTGGTTCGATCCGGTGGCCGTCAACGCCCGGTTGGCCCGTATGAGCTGACTCCGCCGCCCCATACGGGCGTAACCGAGGCCTCTCCGCGCGCCTATTTTGCGTTGGCCGATTACGGGAGGAAGCTTGCCGCGGCGGCCCGCCATCCCGCCCACGCGTCGGTGAACCTCGGCGCATAAGGTGGGAGGACCGGCCCGCGTCACGCAGCCAGGGATCCGTCTGCCTAGGGGAGGTTTTCGCTGGTGTCGAACGATTCCTTCGTCCACCTGCATGTGCACACCGAGTACTCGATGCTCGACGGTGCGGCGAAGATCGCCCCCTTGTTCAAGGAGGCGGCGCGGCTCGGCATGCCCGCGGTCGGGATGACCGACCACGGCAACATGTACGGCGCGGACGAGTTCTACCAGCAGGCGGTCAAGCACGAGCTCAAGCCGATCATCGGCATCGAGGCCTACATCGCGCCGGAGAGCCGCTTCCACAAGAAGCCGGTCTTCTGGGGACAGGCCAACCAGCGCGGCTCCGACGAGTTCGGTGAGGGCGGTGACGTCTCCGGTGGTGGCGCCTACACCCACATGACGATGCTCGCCGCGAACTCCACCGGGCTCCGTAACCTCTTCAAGCTCTCCTCGCTCGCGAGCATGCAGGGCTACTACCGCAAGCCCCGGATGGACCGCGAGCTGATCGCGGAGAACCACGAAGGCATCATCGCGACCACCGGCTGCCCCTCGGGCGAGGTGCAGACGCGGCTTCGGCTGGGGCAGCGCACAGAGGCGATCCAGGCCGCGTCGGACTACAAGGACATCTTCGGCGCCGAGAACTTCTTCCTCGAGCTGATGGACCACGGGCTACCGATCGAGCGGTCGGTCCGTGAGGGCCTGCTCGAGGTCGGCAAGCTGCTCGACCTCAAGCCGCTGGCCACCAACGACTCGCACTACGTCACCAAGGACCAGGCCGACACCCACTCCGCGCTGCTGTGCGTGCAGGCGGGCAAGACGCTGAACGACCCGAACCGGTTCAAGTTCGACGGTGACGGTTACTACCTGAAGTCGGCCGCCGACATGCGGGAGTACTGGGACAAGGAAGTCCCCGGCGCCGCCGACTCGACGCTCCTGATCGCCGAGCGCGTCGAGTCCTACAAGGACGTCTACACGCACAAGGACAGGCTGCCGTTCTTCGAGGTTCCCGAGGGCTACGACCAGGGTTCCTGGCTGCGGGAAGAGGTCGCGCGCGGTCTCAAGTGGCGGTTCCCGGACGGCGTCCCGGACCCGTACTACAACGAGCGCATCGAGATCGAACTCGACGTCATCATCGGCAAGGGCTTCCCCGCCTACTTCCTCATCGTCGCCGACCTCATCAACTACGCCCGCAAGGTCGGCATCCGCGTCGGCCCCGGCCGTGGTTCGGCCGCCGGCTCGCTGGTCGCGTACGTCCTCGGTATCACCAACCTGGACCCGATCCCGCAGAAGCTGCTGTTCGAGCGGTTCCTGAACCCCGAGCGCGTCTCGATGCCCGATATCGACATCGACTTCGACGACCGCCGCCGCGGCGAAATGATCCGCTACGCCACCGACAAGTACGGCGTCGACAAGGTGGCGCAGGTCATCACCTTCGGCACCATCAAGACCAAGGCGGCCATCAAGGACTCCGCCCGCGTCCACTTCGGTCAGCCGGGCTACGCGATCGCGGACCGGATCTCGAAGGCGCTGCCGCCGCCGATCATGGCGAAGGACATCCCGCTCTCGGGCATCGTCGACTCGAAGCACGAGCGCTACGGCGAAGCGGCCGAAGTCCGCGCGCTCGTCGAGACCGACGAAGAGTGCAAGACGATCTTCGAGACCGCCCGTGGTCTCGAAGGGCTGATCCGCAACGCCGGTGTCCACGCCTGCGCGGTCATCATGTCGAGTGAACCGCTCACCAACGCGATCCCGCTGTGGCAGCGCGACGACGGTTCGATCATCACCGGCTGGGACTATCCGTCGTGCGAGGCCATCGGCCTGCTGAAGATGGATTTCCTCGGCCTGCGGAACCTCACTGTCATCGGTGACGCGATCGACAACATCAAGACCAACCGCGGGATCGACATCGACCTCGACACCCTCGGCGTCGACGATCCGGAGACGTACAAACTGCTCGCCAGGGGAGACACGCTCGGCGTGTTCCAGCTGGACGGCGGGCCGATGCGGGATCTGCTGCGCCGGATGCAGCCGACGGTGTTCGACGACATCGTGGCGGTGGGCGCGCTGTACCGCCCCGGCCCGATGGGCATGAACGCGCACAACGACTACGCCGACCGGAAGAACAATCGGCAGAAGGTCAAGCCGATCCACCCGCAGCTCGAGGAGCCCCTGAAGGAGATCCTGGCCGACACCTACGGCCTGATCGTCTATCAGGAGCAGATCATGCACATCGGCCAGAAGGTGGCCGGGTACACGATGGGCCGCGCGGACGTGCTCCGCCGGGCCATGGGTAAGAAGAAGAAGGAAGTCCTCGACCAGGAGTTCGTGGGCTTCGAAGCCGGGATGAAGGCGAGCGACCTCGTCCCCGGCGGCTTCTCGTCCGAGGCGATCAAGGCGCTGTGGGACACGATCCTCCCGTTCGCCGGCTACGCGTTCAACAAGAGTCACGCGGCCGCGTACGGCCTGATCTCGTACTGGACCGCGTACCTCAAGGCGAACTTCACGCCGGAGTACATGGCCGCGCTGCTCACCTCGGTCGGTGACAACAAGGACAAGTCCGCGGTCTACCTGTCGGAATGCCGCCGCCTCGGGATCAAGGTGCTCCCGCCGGATGTCAACGAGTCGGCGCTGAGGTTCGCGGCCGTCGGGGACGACATCCGCTTCGGGATGGGTGCCGTCCGTAACGTCGGCGCGAACGTCGTCGAGTCGATCATCAAGACCCGCGGGGAGAAGGGGAAGTACTCCTCCTTCACCGACTTCCTCGACAAGTCCGAACTGGTGGCCTGCAACAAGCGGGTCATCGAGTCGCTGATCAAGGCAGGCGGGTTCGACTCGCTCGGCAACACGCGGCTCTCGATGATCCAGGTGCACGAGGACGCGGTCGAGGCCGTGGTCCCGCTCAAACGCCAGGAGGCGATGGGCCAGTTCGACCTCTTCGGGTTCGGCGGGGACGACGACGCCGGGGACGCGGTGTCCTCGTCGCCGCTCGCGCATCTGAAGTTCGGGGAAGAGGAATACCCGCGCAAGCAGCTCCTGGCCTACGAACGGGAAATGCTCGGCCTGTACGTCTCGGCGCATCCGCTGGACGGTGCCGAGCGAATCCTGCGCAAACACGCGCCGCGCCCGATCGCCGCGATCCTCGCCGACCCGCCGAAGGAAGGCGAGCTGATCATCTCCGGGCTGATCACCTCGCTGGAACGCCGGGTCAACAAGAAGGGTGAGCCCTGGGCGATCTGCACCGTCGAGGACATGGACGCGGCGATCGAAGTCCTTTACTTCCCCAAGTCGTACGCGATGTTCTCCGCCGACCTCATCGAGGACAACGCGGTACTGGTCAAGGGCCGGGTCAACTGGCGCGAGGACAAGATGTCCATCTTCGGCGGCGGGCTGGTGCCGCTCGACCTGTCCGAGGTCGGCAACGGAGACGACGACCTGCCGCTGGTGCTGCTGGCCGCGCCGGAGAAGCTCGACCAGGCGGTGGTCAGCGAACTGAAACAGACCCTGCTGGCACACAAGGGCGACACCCCGGTGCACCTCAAGCTCGTCGGCAAGAACCAGACGGTCTTCGCGCTCTACGACTATCCGGTCAAGGTGACGTCGATGCTGATCGGTGAGCTCAAGGGCATTCCCGGGATCGCCGCCAGCACCTGATGACCACCTCCGAACCCGACCCGCGGCGCTGGAAGGCGCTCGCCGTCACCCTCGCCGCCGGGTTCATGGGCCTGCTCGACGTCAGCATCGTGAACACGGCGCTGCCCTCGATCCAGAAGGACCTCGGCGCGTCGAGCGGCGGGATCCAGTGGGTCGTGTCGGGCTACGCGCTGGCGTTCGGGCTGGTGCTGGTGGCCGGTGGGAGGCTCGGTGACGCGCTCGGCCGCCGCCGCATGTTCCTGTTCGCGCTCGCCGCGTTCGTGCTGACCAGCGCGTTCGCCGGCGCGGCGCCGAACGAGACGACGCTGATCATCGCGCGGCTCCTGCAGGGGTTCGCCTCGGGCATGATGACGCCGCAGAACAGCGGGATGATCCAGGACCTGTTCCGCGGCGCGGAACGAGGCCGCGCGTTCGGCATGTTCGGCGCCACCGTCGGGATCTCGACAGCGGTCGGGCCGGTACTCGGCGGCGTGATCCTCGCCGTCTTCGGCGACCCGGAAGGCTGGCGCTGGGTCTTCTACGTGAACGTGCCGATCGGGATCCTGGCGTTCACCCTGGCACTGAGATGGCTCCCGACAGCGGAGAAACCGGCGAGAAGCCTGCGGGGTGAGATCGACTTCGTCGGCATCATGCTGCTGGGTGTCGCCGTGCTCGGGGTGCTGCTTCCGTTGATCGAATCCGAACAAGGGGGGCTCAGCAGCCTGTGGTGGCTGTTCGTCGTCGCGGTGGTCTTCGGCTTCGCGTTCTTGCGCTGGGAACGTTCGATGGTGCGGCGTGGCCGTTCGCCGCTGCTGGACACACGGCTCTTCACCGGCACCCCCGGATACGCCACGGGTGCCGCCGTCGGCGCGCTGTACTTCAGCGGGTTCACCGGGATGTGGCTGGTCTTCGCCATGTTCTTCCAACAGGGCCTCGGTTACACGCCACTGCAGTCCGGGCTCGCCGTCACCTCCTTCGCCCTCGGCTCCGCCGTCTCGGCGGCGGTCGCGGGACGGCTGGTACCGAAATGGGGCCGCAAGCTCACCGTCACCGGGCTGGTCATGGTGATCTCCGGGATGGTCACGGTCGCCGTCCTCGCCGGTCAGGACCCCGGTTCCGCGGCGGGCTGGTGGTTCGCGATCCCCTTGCTCGTCGCCGGTGTCGGTGGCGGAATGGTCATCTCGCCCAACACCACCCTGACCCTGGAATGCGTGCCGACGTCGATGGCGGGAGTGGCCGGGGGAGCGTTGCAGACCGGGCAGCGGATCGGCACCGCGATCGGCACGGTCGTCCTGGCGTCGGTCTTCCACGCGGTACTGGGCGCGAACGGCGGCTATCCGTCGGCGCTGACGGCGGCGATGCTGTGTGCCGCCGGATTGACCTGTTCGGCGCTTTTACTCGCCGTGATCGAACTCCGCGCGCGCCGGAAGCGGCGTTTGCTCACTGAGCGGGAACAAGCCGCCTCGGCAGGCGCGGACAGCCCACGCGGCTGAGTCGCCGGAGCGCGTCACTGACTACGGTCGGCAAGACCTGATGCTCCATCCGAGTGACGGAGTTCGTCAGCCCCTGGTGCTACTCAGAGCAACCGGGTACACCTTACGGAGCCTTCACTGCTGTGTCTTGGCTACCGACAGTGGTATTTCTGTCGATCGATCGGGGATGGGTCGATCGGTGGGAGCGACCGTGGCGAGTCCGGAGTTCTCCGGAATGGACACCCATGGTCACGAGCCGGTGGACGGCCGTCGGCGTCCGCGGGGGACCGTTCGGCGGCAGCCGGTTCGCGTCCACTGACAGCCGAGCCCTGTGAAGCACTCGCGCGGGTGGGTCCGGCAGGGGACGCCTGGGGAGGTGCACCCCCGACCCGGACCCACCCGCCGCGCGCTCTCCGCAGGTGTGAACCGCTCCGGGCTGCGAAGATCTTCGCGAGTTCGAGATTGCGAGGAGCATCGATGGCGGAGAGTTCTGTGAGCCGGAGTCGTCTGCGGGTCTGGTACCGGCCGATGAGAATGCGGGATTCCGGGGAAGGACATCGGGTCGCGACCCCGCTGGAGCTGTTGTTCGACCTGTGTTTCGTGGTCGCCGTCGCCCAGGCCGCGGCCGGTCTGCACCACGCGATCGCCGAAAACCACATCGGCCATGGCGTGCTCAGTTTCGGGATGGTGTTCTTCGCGATCTGGTGGGGCTGGTTGAACTTCAGCTGGTTCGCGTCGTCGTTCGACACCGATGACGTCCCGTATCGCCTGGTGACGCTGGTGCAGATCGCGGGAGGGCTGACCGTCGCCGCGGGCGTCTCGTCGGCCTTCGAAGGCGACTTCACGATCATGGTGGCCGGCTACGTCTTGATGCGGCTCGCGATGGTGGTCCAGTGGTTGCGTGCCGCCAGGACCGACCCCACCTGCCGCCCCGCGGCCTTGCGTTACGCCGTGGGAATCTCGATCGTGCAGGTCCTCTGGATCGCGCGCCTGGCACTGCCCGAGTCCGCCGGGTTGGTGTCGTTCCTCGTGCTTCTGGTCGCCGAACTCGCCGTCCCGATGATCGCCGAACGCAAGCGGTGGACCGGCTGGCATCCGCACCACATCGCCGAACGCTATGGCCTGTTCACGATCATCGTGCTGGGTGAATCCATCCTCGGCGCGACCACCGCGATCAAGGAGGGACTGGACAAGGGCGAGCACACCGGCAGCCTGATCTCTCTCGCGGCGGCGGGGCTCGTCCTGCTCTTCTCCTTGTGGTGGCTGTACTTCGACCAGCCGGGACACGTTCGGCTCCAGAACGCGAAGAGCCTGTTCGCCGTCGCGAGCTGGGGCTATGGGCACTACCTGATCTTCGCCTCCGCGGCCGCGCTCGGGGCCGGTCTCGAAGTCGCCGTCGACTACGACACCCACACCGGACACGTCGCCTCGCTGCCCGCGGCCATGGCGACGACCGTGCCCGTCGCGATCTACCTGCTGAGCGTCTGGCTGATGCACATCGGCCCCACCAACGAATGCCGTCCGATCGCGATCGGCTTCCCGGTGACCGCGGTCCTCGTCCTCGCCGCGTCGTTCACGCCGGCGCCCATCCACGTCACCGCTCTCCTCGCCGCCGCGCTCGTCGCGCTGACGGTGCTCGCCACCCATGGCGAGCCTGTGCCGGGGGAGAGCCGGATCGACGCAGGTCAGAGCCTCGGCGCGAAAAAAGGGACCCCCCTGTAAACGCCGGTTTCGGGCCGTGTAATGTTCTCTTCGTCGCCAGGGAAACCGAGCGGCCGCCGGGAACACGAACCAAGCTCCCACCGGATGGTGGTAGAGTGGGTGGTCCCGAACCGGAGAGGTAACCTTACCCCGCTGAGACGGCAGTTTCGAGCAGGTGCTAGGGTGTGCTTCGGACAAAAGCCAAGAAATAACTGCTTCGGATAAGGCCGCTTGATTGTGGTGCGATTCGGGGTGTGTTGCTTGAGAACTCAACAGTGTGCTAGTGAACTAAGCCAGTAGAGCTTATGTATTTGAACCTCGTTTGAGGTTCCTTTGAGTGCAAG
>NZ_JBVISU010000034.1:0-51897 GCF_055575355.1 Amycolatopsis sp. NPDC034160
TCATTCTCGGCCCGCAACACCCGGATCGTCTCCGCCTGCGCCACCACAAGCGCAGCAAGCTCGTCATACGACGGACGCTCACCCCCGGACACGTAATGATCATCGCAGAACGACGACCACCACACGACCCGGGACCTGACTAGTTACCACGAATCGCCACTCACGACTCACCCGCGGGTGACCGGAACTGCTCACGACGGGAAGTCCCGGTAGCGTTCGGCCCATGCGTGAGATGAGCCGTGACGAGTGGTGGCAGTTCGCGAGCGAGGGCACCCGGACGGGCATGCTCGGCCTGGTCCGGGCCAACGGCGCGCCGATCGTGACGCCGGTGTGGTTCCTGCTCGATGAGGGCCCCGATGGGGACGAACTGATCTTCACCACCGGCACGGACACGCTCAAGGGGAAGGCGATCCGCCGCGACGGCCGGATTTCGCTGGCCGTCGACGACCAGAAGCCGCCGTTCTCGTACGTGCAGTTCACCGCCGAGGCCGTGCTGCACGACGACTACGACGAGATGCTCGAGTGGGCGACCCGGCTCGGTGGCCGGTACATGGGCGCGGACAAGGCCGAGGACTACGGCAAGCGCAACGCCGTCCCCGAGGAGTCCTTGGTGCGCGCGAGGATCACGAAGGTGATCGCGCGGGCCGACATCGCGGGCTGACCCCTCCTTCTCACTAGAACGCGTTCAGTCCTCTGGTTGCGGTACTTGCACGTGCAAGTACCGCAACCAGAGGACTGAACGCGTTCTGGCGTGACGCTCCGTGTTGATGGTGGTGAGCTATTGACACAAAGCACGCGCTGGTGTGTGATTTGACTCATAGATAGGAAGGTTTCCTAACTAAAACTCCCACTCCCCGCCGGGCTCGCCCGGTCCGCCGTTGTACCTCCCCGACCCCGACTCCACGCATGGAGGCACCAGTGGCACCCCGACCACCGTGGCGCGCGTTGTTCACCTGCGCCGCCGCAACGGCGATGGCCTTCGCCGTCCTGCCGGCCCTGCCCGCCGGCGCGGCGGCGACGGACCAAGAATCCGAGGCCGCGACGATCTCCCAAGGCGCCGTCGAAGCGAACCACGCGGGCTATTCCGGCACCGGGTTCGTGAACTTCGACAACGTCGTCGGCAGCTATGTCGAGTACACCGTGAACGCCGCGCGGGCCGGCACCCAGACACTGACTTTCCGCTATGCCAACGGAACCGCGATCGACAGGCCGGTTTCAGTGAGCGTCAACGGCACAGCCGCCGGCACCCTGTCCTTCCCCGGAACCGGCGCGTGGACGACGTGGAAGACCGTGACGAAGGACGTCGCGCTGACCGCCGGGGTCAACAAGATCCGTACCACCGCGACGACCGCGAACGGTGGGCCCAACGCGGACAAGCTCACCGCGAGCGGAGTGCTCGACGCCGAAGCGCCGACCCCGCCGAAGAACCTGGCCGCCAAGGACGTCAAGGCCCGGTCCGCCACCTTCTCCTGGGAGGCCGCGACCGACAACGTCGGCGTGGTCCGGTACGAGGTCATGCGCGGCGGCAACGTCCTGAAGACCGTCGACGGCAACACGCTCACCGCGACCGTCGACAACCTGACGCCGAACACCGCCTACGACATCTCGGTCGGCGCGTTCGACGCGGCCGGAAACCCTTCGCAGCAAAGCAATGTCGTGCAGTTCACCACTCCGCCCAGCGGGGACACCACGCCGCCGACCGTGCCGGGCAACCTGCGTTCGACGTCGGTGACCGCGAACAGTGTCTCCTTGGCGTGGAACGCTTCCACCGATGACAGCGGCACCATCGCCGGCTACGACGTCTATCAGGGCACCACAAAGGTCGCGACGACACCTTCGCTCGAAGCCACCATCACCGGGCTGACGGCGAACACGTCGTACACGTTCACGGTGAAGGCACGGGACCTCGACGGCAACGCGTCCGCGGCGGGCAACGCGCTCTCCGTCAAGACGGGCGGCGCTTCCGGCGGCGGGATTCCCGAGTACGACAAGGACATCACGAAGGTCGACCTCGCCTGGTCCGTCGACTTCCTGCCGGACGGCACGGCGCTGGCCACCGAACGCGACCGCTTCGAGATCCTGCGGATCACGCCGTCGGGCCAGAAGACCACGGTGGGCAAGGTTCCCGGCGCGGTCGGCACCAACGGCGAAGGCGGCCTGCTCGGCATCGCGATCTCGCCGAACTACGCCACCGACCACGCGATCTACCTGTACCACACGGCGTCCGGCGACAACCGGATCGTGAAGATGACCTACGACAAGGGAACCCTGTCGTCGACGTCGACACCGGTGCTCACCGGAATCGCCAAGAATCGTTACCACAACGGCGGAAGGCTGCGCTTCGGGCCGGATGGCAAGCTCTACGCCACCGTCGGTGACGGGCAGAACAAGGAAACCGCGCAGAACAAGGGTTCGCTCAACGGGAAGATCCTGCGGCTCAACCCGGACGGATCGGCGCCGAGTGACAATCCGTTCTTCTCCACCGGCGGAAACGCCCGGTACGTCTGGAGTTTCGGACACCGGAACCCGCAGGGTCTGGCGTGGGACTCCCGTGGCCAGTTGTGGGCGTCGGAGTTCGGCGACGGCACCCAGGACGAGCTCAACCTGATCCAGAAGGGCGGCAACTTCGGCTGGCCCCAGTGTGAAGGCACCACGGGCACCTGCGGTGGCACCGTCGCGCCGAAGAAGACCTGGCCGACCAGTTCCGGTGGGCCGAGCGGGATCGAAATCGTCAACGACTGGATCTACGTCGCGGCCGTCACCAGCCAGCAACTGTTCGCCACGCAGATCAATGCGGCGGGCAACGGCGTCGGCTCGGTGCAGTCGCTGTTCTCCGGTCGCTGGGGCAGGCTCCGTTCGGTCACCAAGACCCCGGACGGCGGTCTGTGGGTCACCTCGACCAACGCGGACAAGAACGGTGGTACCCCGAGCGCGATCGACAACGTGGTGGTACGCCTGAAGTTTCCCGGCGGCGGCCAACCCGGCGCGGTCAAGCTGACCAGTTCCGCGTTCGCCGACAACGCGTCCATCCCGGACAAGTACACCTGCGCCGGTGACGGCACCGCGGGTCAGGACACCTCGCCGCCGCTGGCTTGGGGTGCCGGGACCACGGGCGCCAAAGGCTACGCGGTCGTCTTCGCCGATGTGGCCAACAACGGCAACAAACTGCATTGGGCGATCTGGGACATCCCGGCGTCCGCGGCGTCACTGCCGGAAGGCCTGGGGTCAGGCTTCACCGTGCCCAACCAGAACGGCGCCAAGCAAAAGGCGATGGGCAGCGGATCGAATACACAGAAATACTTCGGCCCTTGCCCCGGCGGCTCCACCCACCCGTACACGTTCACGCTCTACGCGCTGAACACGGCGACGGTGCCCGGCCTGACCTCGTCCTCGACGATGGCGCAGATCGAGACGGCGATCAAGAACGCCTCGACGGCCAACGTCAAACTGCGCGGCAATTCCAAGGCCGCGACCTGAAACGCGGCTGGGGTGCCCGGAGCGGCGCCGGGCACCCCAGCCGTATCCACCGTGCACGTCGACGATCGCCACCTCGTCCGGGATTTCCCGTCGGGGTGGCGTTTTCGTGGGAAAGAACCTCATTGACGTGGCGGCGGCCGAACGGCAAGATCATGGTCAGCAGGTTGTCCTGGTCGGGGCCCAGTTGAGACACCTGCGGCGATCTGGGGAGCTAAATGCGTAGTCTCAAGCGATTTCTCGTGTCCGTGACCGTGCTGGCCGGATTCTCGGCACTGCTCGGCGCACCCGCCGCGCAGGCGGCGGACGAGCAGCAGCGTGTCGACGTCGGGCAGCTGTCGCTGCGCCCGGCGAACGTGCGCGGTGCCGGCTTCAGCGTCCAGCAGCAGGCGTACCTGCTCGGCCCCGCCTCCGACGAGAGCCGGTGCCTGGACGCGGATCTGGGCACCATCAACGGAAACGGCACCAAGGTTCAGCTCTGGACCTGCCTCATCGGCCCGGACAACACGATCCCGGCGAACCAGGCCTGGTACATCACCCAGATCCCCGAGGGGCACTACCGCTTCCAGAACGTCCACAGCGGACGGTACCTGGACGCCGACCTCGGCTCGATCGACCGCAACGGCACCAAGGTCCAGCTTTGGGACTACATGGCGGGCGGGACGAACCAGTGGTTCACCGTGACCGAGAACCCCGAGGGCTTCCTGCGGCTGCAGAACGTGCGCAGCGGCCGGTACCTCGACTCCGACCTCGGCACCGCGGGGCGTGACGGCGGCATCGTGCAGCTCTGGGAGTACGTGCCGGCGGCCAAGAACCAGTGGTGGTTCTGATACGAGCGGCCGCGCGGAGTCTTGCACTACTCTGCGCGGCCTTCACCATCGCGACGACCGGAGTCCAGGCAGCCCAAGCCGCGTCGATCCAAGACGCCGCCGACTGCTACTGGCGGCAGACCCACCTTCCGATGCCGGAGGGAATCGACTTCGCCTACGTCGGCGGCTCCGCCGGCACGGAGTGGATTGTCGCGAGCGGTAGCAACTATCCCGATCCCGACTACGGCATCATTTGGCATAACGAACAGCCTCGAATCATGCTGCGGTTCCGCGACGGCGGCCAGAACCGGCCCCGAGACATCAACGCGAACGGCACCGTGACCGGAGTGAAGTTCGGCCCGTCCGGCAAGCCGGAACCCTATGTGTACAAGACGTTCTACCGCTGGCTGCCGAAACCGGCGACCGGGAGCACCTACGCCACCTGGCTCAACGATCGCGGGGACATCACCGGTTTCATGGATGTCGACGGCGCCACGAAGATCGTCTACTGGCGAGCGGGTGGCACGGGTTACGAAATCCTCGGGGACGGCTTCCCGGTAGGAATTGACGGGACTGGGCGTGTGGTCTCCGGGTCCGGCGAGATTTACCACGCCGACGGCACCCGTGGCAGGCTCCAGGCCCCGGCCGGTCTCACCGGGATCGCCGCAGGGCAGTTCAACGAGGGTATGACGGCCGGCTACGGCACCGATGTGAACGACGAACGAGTGGCCGTGGTGTGGGATGCCATGGGAAACGTGGTCTCGACCATTCCCAACGCGACCGCGAGAGCCGCCAACCCACAGGGGCTCGTCCTCGGGATCACCGGGGCCTACGGCGGAGGCTCGGCGGAGGTCTGGCGAGATGGGGTGCACGAGGCCACCCTCGCCGGCCCAAGACCACAATTCGCAGACTCACCCCAGCCATTCAGCGCAAACGCCGATCTGACCTCGGACGGCGCGATTGTCGCCACACCGATGGGTCTGCCCCGACCTTCGTACTGGCGATGCGTGCCGTACTGATTTCCAGTCCTTCACCGGCCACTAGGCTTCGGCCGGTGAAGGACTGGAAGTTCTGCCCCCGCTGCGGCGCGGGCACCCGGCTCGCCGGGGCTGGTGCAGACGCCCATGTCGAGTGTTCCGCTTGCGGCTTCACCAAATACGACAACCCGCTGCCGACCACGGTCGGGCTCGTCCTCGACGGCGACCGGATCCTGTTGTTGCGCCGGGCCCATGAGCCCCGGAAGGGCTGCTGGGACACCGTCGGAGGCTTCCTTTCCGGCGCCGAAACCGCCGAGGAGAACCTCCTCCGCGAAGGACTCGAAGAAATCGGCTGCGAACTCCGGAACCTCCGGTTCGCCGGATCGTATCCGTCGGTCTACGGCGACACCGGCCTGAGGACGATCGGGCTGGCCTTCACCTGCGAACTCCCGCCGGACGCCGAAATCGGGCTGTCGGAAGAGAATTCCGCATACGCCTGGTTCCCGCTGAACGACCGTCCTCCGCTCGCCTTCGCCGACGGCGAGGCCGCCGCGGCCGCGCTCACCAGCCGAACAGGTTCCGCATGATCCGCGCGCACCGTTCGGTCATCGCCGCCGCGTCCTGATCGGGCTGGTCGATCCACCAGCTGATCAGGGAATCGACGACGCCGGTCCACACCTGGGCGATGGCCTCGATGTCACGCTCGTCGTCGAGCCCGCGTGATCGCATCAGCTGGCCGGCGCCGATCAGCGCGAACCCGTCGAGCCGGAAGCGGTAGCCGGTGGCGACCCCGGCGATCTCCCCCGTCGAAGGCACTGTCGGGTCGCGGAGCAGCTTCCACGCATAGCGGTCGTGGTCGAACGTCTCGAAGATGGCCGAAAGCACCGCCAGCGGCATCCGCTCCGGCGGCTCGCTCTCCCGTTCCATCGTCGCGGCGACGCCTTCGGTCAGCCTGTCCCCCGCTCGGTGCAAGCAGGCGAGGTACAGCCCGTCTTTCGAGCCGAAGTACTGATACAGCAAGGGTTTCGTGACGCCGACCCGGCGGGCGATCTCCACCATCGACGCCCCGGCGTACCCGGCCCTGCCGAACTCCTCCGTACCGGCACGCACGATCTGCGTTTCCCGCTCTTCACGGGGCACGCCCTTCGTGCCGACGGCCCTTGCTTCTGTCACGGCGGCTATCTTACCCTGAGGTAAATGACCCTAGGGTAAGTTACCGCAAGGTCAGATCGTGACGGCGAGTAGAGGGAGCGGTGCGGTGGCGGATTTCCTTGCCCATCTGAGTGACCCGGTGCTGATGGCGACACCGGTGTTCCTGCTGTTCGTCGCGATCGAGATCCTCGCGCTGCACGTACTGGGGCACGACGACAACGTCATCGGTTACAGCGTCGAAGACACCCGGACCAGCATGGCCATGGGCGCGGTGGCGGTCGTGATCAACGGCGTCTTCCGCATCGCGATGTTGTTCGTGTTCGCCGCGCTCTACCAGGTGGCACCGGTGAAATTCAGCCCGGACGACTGGTGGACCTGGGTACTGATGTTGCTCGGCCAGGAGCTCGTCTTCTACGCCTACCACCGGGCCAGCCACCGCGTCCGGCTCATGTGGGCGGGCCACCAGGTCCACCATTCGAGCGAGCACTACAACTTCTCGACCGCGCTGCGGCAGAAGTGGACCCCGTACTTCCAGCTGCCGTTCTGGTCGATCCTGGCCTTCGCCGGCATACCCCCGTGGATGATCCTCACCGGCTTGTCGATCGACCTCGTCTACCAGTTTTTCGTGCACACCGAGAAGATCCGGAAGCTGCCGCGCTGGTTCGAGTACGTGTTCAACACGCCTTCACACCATCGAGTGCACCACGGCAGCGACAAGGAGTACCTCGACGCGAACTACGGCGGCATCCTGATCGTCTGGGACCGGATGTTCGGCAGTTTCGTGCCCGAGGGCAAGCGGCCGACCTACGGGCTGACCAAGAACATCGAGACCTACAACCTGCTCAAGGTCGGCTTCCACGAGTACGGATCGATCCTGCGCGACGTCCGCGCGGCCGGATCGTGGCGGGACAAACTCGGTTACGTGTTCGGCCCGCCCGGCTGGCGGCCCGCGAAGACGCCGGTCTCCGCCGGACGCTAAGCCGTCCTCCGCAACGCGGGTGAGTTCTCCGGCCGGATCTCCGGCGGAAGGCTCTCCAGCGGCGGCCGCTGGGTGAGGGCGACGTCGGTGAGCACCAGCTCTCGCTCGACGCCTTCCCCTTCGCCCCGCCTGAACTGGGCGAGCGAGGTGGACGGCGGCGCCGCAGAGATCACGCGGCCACCACGCTCCAGCCGGTCCATCAAGGTCAGCATGATCTGCGCGGCCATCCGGCCGAGTGCCTGCGTCCCCTGGTGCCGGTGGGTCCGGTGGCCGAGGTCGACCTGCGCGAGCGCGTCCAGCCCGTGCAGTTCGAGCAGATCGATCAGATGGCCGACCTCGACGCCGTAGTGGGTGACGAACGGGATGCCTTCGAGCACTTCGCGCCGTCCGGCGTATTCACCGGCGAGCGGCTGGACGAACCCGGCGAGTTCCGGCCAGTACATGTTGAGCAGCGGCCGGGCGACCAGTTCGGTGACCCGGCCGCCGCCGTCGGGTTCGGTGCCCGCCGTTCCGATCAGCGGACGGTGGTAGAAACCTTTGACGTAGGCGATCGCCGGGTCGGTCAGCAACGGCCCCAGCAGCCCGGTCACGTAGTCGGCGGTGAAATCACGGAGGTCCCCGTCGACGAAGACGACGAGGTCACCGGTGGTTTCGGCGACGCCTTTCCAGAGCGCTTCCCCTTTGCCGGTCAGGCTGTCCAGTTGCGGGAACACCGCGTCCTGGGTGACGACCTCCGCTCCGGCCGCCCGCGCGACCTCGGCGGTGGCGTCGGTGGAATGGCTGTCCACCACCAGGATCTCGTCCACCAGGGGAACGCGTTCGACGAGTTCGCGCCGGATGGTGCCGACGATCGCGCCGACGGTCTCCTCCTCGTCGCGGGCCGGGATCACCACCGAAACCCGCGTGCCGCGTTTGGCGGCGGCCAGATCCGCCGCCCGCCAGTCGCCGGCCCGGCTGCTGCGCCGGGTGAGCCACGTGCCGACCTCCGCCGATACCCGCATGGCTGCCCCTTCCGTCGAAGATCACCTCGGCAGTGAGCTTCGAGGGACGCTGTTTCCATCCGCCGTCGCCGCGGAAACCGCCGCGTTACGCCTTCCGGGTGCAGGTAACGGTCGTGAGTGGCGATTCGGGTTAGAACACGAATCGCCACTCACGACCTCAGCGCGGCGGAAAGGACTTCGCCGGTGCGGCGCTTGGTCAGATAGAACGCCGCTTCGTGCGGTTTGGCCCCGTTGTCGACCGTGTAACCGCTGTCGAGGACGCCGTCCGCGCCGGGGAACAGCGGCGTGAGATCCGGGCGTGCGGCGACGAGATCGTCGCGATCGGCGAGGTTCACCCAGCGCGCGACACCGGGCGGAACGGACGGCGGCTGCGGCCGGGTCCGCTCGTAGACCACCGTGCGCAGGCCGAGCGGCGAGCCGAGGGTGAGCAGCAGCGGCAGCGGGCGGCCGTGCAGATGAGCGGCTTCGTAGGCGACGACGGAACCGAGCGAATGCCCGATGATGACTTCGGTCTCCGGGCCGATGTGCTCGGCGACGCGGTCCTGTACCCGTTTCCGGATCGTCTCGTCGGTGAGGTACAGCGTCACTTGTTTGAGCGCCTTGACCACCACGCGTTCGGCGAACGCGACCCCGAGGCGGGCGAACGGCCGCAGTCGCACCAGCGCGTTCAGCACCGGACGGGCGGCGGCGCGCACGCCCTGTTCTTCCCCGCGATCCTGCGTCAACCGGGCCAATTCGGCCTGAGCCCGGTGCCGGTCCGCCTCGCGGGCGGCTGAGGAAGCCGCGTTCCGCAGCCATTCCTCGGCCAGCGTCTCGGCGAGTTTCCCTTCCTCGGCGGTCAGCTCGTCCGCGCCACCCTGCTGACCGTCACGGCGGAAAAGGTCGCCGTAGAAGGCCATCCGCGCCGCGCCGGGCCGGGCGTCCCGCCAGAGGTCGTCGGCCAGCGCGGGGTCGCCGGCGAGCCGGACCCCGCCCGCCAGGCTCGGGAGCCATTCCGCTTCGAGGGTGTCCGCGGACTTCTGTTCCTGGGCGATGCCGTGCACCAGAACGATCCGAGCCACCGGCACCCCTTTCCGTATCGACACGCACAGTATCGCGCATGCCCTTGCCGGTGACCCTTCGATGAGACAAAGTGATCTCCGTGGGAGAACGGAGGTCACTGGTCGTCGCGTCGCAGTGCGAGGCGTTGAATCTGTTGTCGTTCCTCCCGGACGCGGGCCGTCAGGTCTCGGCGGCTCTGCTCGATCCCGGGATCGGCGGCTGCGTACCCGCTCTCGCGGACGGACGCGGACTCCTCGTCGACCCGACCATGGTCGAACTCGACGACGCGTTGGTCGAAGCGTTCGAGCGCGCGTCGGAGGACGAGGCGACGCTCTTCCTCTCTCTCGTCGGCCACGGCGAATACGCCGACGACGACTTCTACTTCCTCACCAAGGACACCAGCCTGCCGGTGGACAGCCGGAGGTCGTTCCTGTTCGCGCAGCGGATCAAGGAACTCCTCGGCCGCTACTCGATGCTGGACGGCCTGGTGATCCTGCTCGACACCTGCCACGCCGGCATCGGAGCGTTGCAGGCGGGCAGACGCTGGCTGCGGATCGTCGGCGAGGCGGGGAAACGGTTCGACCTGCTCACCGCGTCCGACGACCGCGTCGCGGCCAATGGCTGCTTCAGCCGCTCGCTGGTCACCGTGCTGCGCTCGGGACACGACAGCCTCGGCGAGCGCGTCCGCTGCGCGGATCTCAAACGGGTCATCGCCGGGCTGTGCCCCATGCAGACCGCGGTGCACCTGGGTTTCGACGGCACCCGCGAGGTGACCGAGGCCGATCAGGGACTCTGGATCGCGCTCAACTCCTCCCCCACGTGGCGCCGATCGCCGCTGGCAGGCAACCCCGCCGTCCCGCTGATCGAGCGGCTGACCGCGGGCTACCGGCCGGACCCCCGGCTCGGGCAAACCGTCGGGCACCTGCTCACCGGGGCGCGCCTGGTCGCGATCACCGGCGGCGAGCGGTCCGGGAAGTCGACCATGCTCGCCGCGCTGGCGCGACCGTCGGTGGCCGGCGCGTACGTGCCGCCGAACTTCCTGCACGCCGTACTGTTCGCCGCCCGCGGCCAGACCGCGGAGCAGCTCGCACGGGAGCTGGCCCGCCAGTTGCGGCGCACCGTTCCCGGTTTCAGCGAAGCGGGTGAGACGTTTTCGCACGGCCTCGACGATGAGGCGCGCAGTGGCGCGAGCGCTTTCGATCTGGCCCTTCTCGGCCCCTTGCGCACCCTCGCTCCACAGTGGACGGACGACCACGTGCGGATCGCGGTCGACGGGCTCGACGACCTCGACGCGCACGTCAGCGTCCGGCTGAGCGACTTTCTCCGGAGCTTGTCGGCCGATCCGGCGCTGGAGTGGGTCAAGACGGTGATGGCGACGCGTGAGCGGAGCAGCCTCACGGCGGGTGCCGTCACTGTCGACATGTACCCCACGGGACGTGATTGGGTGCGCGGTACACACCCGGATCCGGACCAGAGCCAGCCGATGATCGTCGAGTCGCGGCCGACGCCGGGACAAAGGCAACCGGGCGACAGTTCGCCCACCTCACCGAAGCTCACGCCCGGCACCTTGATCATCGACGTCCCCGGCCAGCCGCCGGTGAAGCACGAACTGTCCTACGGGCTCATCACCCTCGGCCGCAGCAGGAAGGCCGCGCTCCGCCTCAACGACTCGCGGGTTTCCCGGCTCCACTGCGAGATCCGCTGGGACGGCGAGACAGCGTGGCTGACCGACCTCGACTCCGCCAACGGATCCTTCGTCAACGGGCGCCGCGTGCTGAACGCCGTCCTGACCCACCGCGACGTCGTCCGGCTCGGCGATTCGACGGTCACCTTCATCAGCGTCACCCAGGAGGAAGCCTGGCCGGAGTCCGATGAGGACACCGGCGCGACGGCCGCGCCCCAGCCCGCGCGGGCGGTTCTCCTGGACCTGCTGCGAGTGGCCGCGGCACGCGGCCCCATCCCGATCTCGATCCTCGCCAGGGCGAGCGCGGCGAGCGGGGGCCCGGACAAGCAGGTCCACGTCCGCGACATCCTCGCCGAACTCGGTGACTCCGTCAGCCGGACGCAGGCGGGTCTGGCCGACGAAACCGTGCTGTGGACGGGCGCCCTGTCTTCACCGTTCCCCGACGTGGCGAGGCGGTTGCGACTCCGGCTGGCGGAGGCCGCCTCGGAGGTGGCGCCCGTGACCGGAGACGACGAGCCGACCCTCGAACAGAGCTATGCCGGCGCCAACGAAGCCGAGTACTTCTGGCTCGCCGATCTGCACGGAGACGCGTTGCGCGCCCTGGAGCGCCGTGCCTCCCCCATTCCCGTCGAAAACCGGGAGCGTTGGGCGGCGTGGGCACACCGCGCGGCCCGACGACTCGGGGAGACCGACCGGATCACGTTGCGCTGCAAGGCAAGGCACGCGACCTGGACAGGTAAGGCGGGAGACGCCGCCACGGCTCTCACGCGGTTCGAGGAGCTGTTGCCGACCGTTACCGCCACGCTGGGTGAAGGCGACGAAGACGTTCTGAGCGTCCGCAACAACATCGGGCACCTCCTCGCTGAACTCGGCCGTCTCGAGGAATCCCGGGCGGCGTTCGAAGCCCTGGTCTCCGACGCCACCAGCGCACTCGGCCCCGACCATCGCGAAACGCTGCACGCTCGCCATTTCCTCGCGGTGGCGACGGGCAAGACCGGGAACGGCGAGGAAGCCCTCCGGCTGGCACGAGACCTGCTGCCGCAGGCGAAACAAGCCTTGGGCGACGACGAGATCGTCGGCCACATCCGGCATAACATCGCTTTCTGGAGCGCCGAAATCGAGCACCCCCCCCCGTTGTTTCGGAGTATCGACAGCTCCTCGACGAAGCGACGGGACGGCTGAATGACCGGCATCCCGACGTTCTCGACCTCCGATTCGGCCTCGCCCTCACGCTCGCCAAAGCCGGTCAGGTCACCGAAGCCCTCTCGGCCTGGACCCGGTTGCTCGACGATTCCGTCGAAGTCCGCGGCGAACGGCATCAGGAAACCCGGAAGATCCGTGCGCAGCTCGAATACTGGGGCGCCAGGGAGTGAGCGGTGAGCGCGCTGCGGATCGCGCTCCTGACCTACCGGGGAAATCCTCGCAGCGGCGGTCAAGGGGTGTACGTCCGGCACTTGAGCCGCGAACTCGCCGCACTGGGACATCGGGTCGAGGTCCTGTCCGGGCCGCCTTATCCGGAGGTCGATGACGGCGTGCGGTTGACGAAGATTCCGGGGCTCGACCTGTTCGCGGAGCCGGATCCGTTCCGGACCCCGCGGCCGCGAGAACTGCGTGACCTGCCGTCGTGGGTCGAGTTCCTCGGCATGCGACGCGGCGGTTTCCCGGAACCGCTGGCGTTCTCCCTGCGTGTCGCCCGTCATCTCGCGAAGCGCCGGGGCGAGTTCGATATCGTCCATGACAACCAAGGTCTCGGCTATGGAACGCTCCATTGTGGACTTCCCACCGTCGTCACCGTCCACCATCCGATCGCCGTGGATCGGGACCTGAAACTCGCCACCGTCACCGGCCGGGAAGCCACGAAGGTCAAGCGGTGGTACGGCTTCGTCGACATGCAGCACCGCGTCGCGCGGCGGCTCCCCACGCTGACCGTGTCACAGGCCTCCCGCGCCGCGATCAGCCGTGAGATGGGCGTACTTCAGGAGCGGATCCACGTCGTCCCGCTCGCCGCGGACACGCGATTCTTCAGGCCACGGCCGGAAATCGAGCGCGTGCCGGGCCGGGTGGTGGCCACCGCCAGCGCCGACGAACCGTTGAAAGGACTCGAACACCTTCTGGCGGCCTGGGACCGGATCGACGGCGAACTGGTGATCGTGGGCAAACCGAAACCGGACGGCCCGGCCGCGCGGGCGCTCGCCAGGCTCGGCCCCGGCGCCGACGTCCGCTTCGTCACCGGACTGAGCGACGACGAACTGGCGCGCTTGCTCTGCTCGGCCGAGATCGCCTGTGTGCCTTCGCTGTTCGAGGGGTTCTCGCTGCCGGCCGTCGAAGCGATGGCCTGTGGCACCCCGGTGGTCGCGACGACCGGCGGGGCCCTTCCCGAAGTCGTGGGTGACGCGGGAATCCTCGTGCCGCCGGGTGACGCGCCCGCGCTCGCGGAGGTCCTCAGCAAGGTCCTCGGCGACGAACACCTGCGTGCCGATCTCGCGGCCCGGGGGCTGAAAACGGCGCGGGCGTTGAGCTGGCGGCGTACCGCCGAGGAGACCGCCGCGCACTACCGGCGCCTTCTCAGGCAGGAGCGTGCCAAGTGCTGACCGTCGATTTCGACCGGTTCCCCGTCGGCCCCGGCGACCGGGTTCTCGACCTCGGCTGCGGGGACGGACGGCACGCGTACGAGGCCTACAAACGCGGCGCGGACGTGGTCGCCGCCGACCTCGACGACACCGCGCTGAAGTACGTGCGCGACATGTTCGCCAACCTCGCGGAGGCGGGCGAGGCACCGCCTTCGGCGTCGGCGCTGGCCGTCCGTGCCGACGCGTTGCGGCTTCCGTTCCCGAGCGGCTCCTTCACCCGGGTGATCGTGGCCGAGACGCTGGAACACCTCCACGCCGACCGGGCGGCGCTCGCGGAGGTGAGCCGCGTGCTGGCGCCCGGTGGCCGGATGGTGGCGACCGTTCCCCGCTGGTGGCCGGAGCGGATCTGCTGGCTGCTCTCGGACTCCTACCACGAGGTCGAGGGCGGGCACATCCGGATCTACCGGCGCCGGGAACTCCTCGGCAGGCTCAGGGAAGCGGGGCTGCGGCCGACCGGTGGTCATCACGCGCACGCGTTGCACTCGCCCTACTGGTGGCTGAAATGCGCGGTCGGCCCCGACGAAGACCATCGGCTCTGCACGCTGTACCACCGGTTCCTGGTGTGGGACATCATGCGGAGTCCTCGACCGGTGAGATTCGCCGAGCGCGTGCTGAACCCGGTAGTCGGCAAAAGCCTCGTCGTCTACGCCCGCAAGCCGTGAAGGTCACCGCGGCCACCATCGCCGCCGTGCAACGGCCGGACGGTGGGATCCCGTGGCGGTCCGGCGGTCACCTCGATCCGTGGAACCACGTCGAAGCCGCCATGGGACTGGACGTCGCGGGGCTGCACGCCGAGGCCGAAGCCGCCTACGACTGGCTGGCGCGGAACCAGCGTTCCGACGGCTCGTGGGCGGCCGAGTACCGCGGCGACGGGATCAGTACGTCCACTATGGACACGAATTTCACCGCCTACGTCGCGGTCGGGGTCCGGCACCACTTTCTGCTACGCGAAGACCACGCGTACCTGGAGCGGATGTGGCCGGTGGTGGACAAGGCCATCGAGGCCGTCCTCGCGCGGCAGCAACCGTCGGGCGCCATCGCCTGGCGGGCCGATCCCGGCGTCCGGCTGGTCACCGGATGCAGCAGCATCCATCACGCGCTGACCCAGGCGATCGCCCTCGCGGCATCGCTGGGGCTGAGCCGTCCGCGTTGGCGGGACTCGGCTCGCCATCTCCGCGAGGCACTGATCGGCGAGCCGAGACTGTTCGCCGCGAAACCGCACGCGATGGACTGGTACTACCCGGTTCTGGGCTCGGTGGTGACCGGCCCCGACGCCACGGCACGGCTGGCCTCGGGCTGGAGCCGGTTCGTCGAACCCGGGCTGGGGGTGCGCTGCGTGCATCACGAACCGTGGGTCACCGGCGGGGAGACCGCCGAACTCTGCCTGACCCTCGCCGCCCGCGGAGAACGCACCCGCGCCGCCGAACTCCTCGCGTGCGTTGCCCGGCTACGGCACGAAGACGGTTCGTACTGGACCGGCTATCAGTTCGCGGACGACGAGTTCTGGCCGGACGAGCGCACCACGTGGACCGCGGGTGCCGTCCTGCTGGCCACCGCCGCGCTCGACGGCGACCCGGCCACCTGCGACGTCTTCGGCGAACACCGCGTTTAGTCCTCTAGTTGCGATCGATGCACGCGCAACTACCGCGTTCAGAGGACTAAACGCGAGGCGTGCTCAGGCCTCGTCCTCTTCCAGCATGTCCGGGGTCACGGCGGATTCGGTGTCCGGGATGCCCTGTTCCTTCGCCTTCTTGTCGGCCATCGCCAACAGGCGGCGGATGCGGCCGGCGACGGCGTCCTTGGTCATCTGCGGCTCGGACAGCTGGCCGAGTTCTTCGAGCGAGGCCTGCCGGTTCGACAGCCGCAGTTTGCCCGCGGCGAGCAGGTGGTCCGGCGCGGACTCGCCGAGGATGTCCAGCGCCCGTTCGACCCTGGCCGCCGCAGCGACGGCCGCGCGAGCCGAACGCCGCAGGTTGGCGTCGTCGAAGTTCGCGAGCCGGTTCGCGGTGGCGCGCACCTCGCGGCGCATCCGCCGCTCTTCCCACGCGAGCACACTCGTGTGCGCGCCGAGCCGGGTCAGCAGAGCGCCGATGGCGTCGCCATCGCGCACCACGACCCGGTCCGCTCCGCGCACCTCGCGCGACTTGGCCTGGATGCCCATCCGGCGGGCGGCACCGACGAGCGCCAGCGCGGCCTCGGGGCCGGGGCAGGTGACTTCGAGCGACGACGAGCGGCCGGGTTCGGTGAGCGAACCGTGCGCCAGGAACGCGCCGCGCCAAGCGGCTTCGGCGTCGGCGACACCGCCGGACACGACGGCGGCGGGCAGCCCGCGCACCGGGCGGCCCCGCTGATCGATCAGACCGGTTTGCCGGGCGAGGCCCTCGCCGTCCTTGACCACCCGGACGACGTACCGCGTGCCCTTACGCAATCCGCTGGAGGAGATGACGTGGACGTCGGACTGGTGTCCGTACAGTTCGTGGATCTCCTTACGCAGCCGCCTCGCCACCGAACCGGTGTCCAGTTCGGCCTCCACCACGACGCGGCCGGCCACGATGTGCAGCCCGCCCGCGAATCGCAGCATCGACGCGACCTCCGCGCGGCGCGGGCCGATCTTGGTGATCTCCAGCCGGCTCAGCTCGTCCTTCACGGCGGCGGTCATCGCCATCGCTGCCCCTCCATACCTTCAGCTCCTCCCCCGGTGAGACTCCAGAGCGTCTCGCATACAGCTCGCGAGCGCATCAGGATCATGCCGCCCCGTCACGACCGGGTCAGCCACCGCCCCCAGCAACGCCCGTGCGCCGAGTCTCTCGGCCGCTTCCCGTAACCGGGCTGGTGAGGGCACCGAGTCACGGTCCGCGATGACCGCGTCCACCCGCAATTCCGGGGCGTGTTCGAAGAGCACGTCCAGATGCTTCTCCGGAGAGAAGCCCGCTGTCTCCCCCGGTTGGGGGATCAGATTGAGAATGACGACCTTCGTGGCCTTCGTCCGGACCAGCGCGTCGTGCAGGTCCGGCACCAGCAGATGTGGCAGCACGCTGGTGAACCACGACCCTGGGCCGAGGAACACCACGTCCGCGTCGAGTACCGCTTCGATCGCCTCCGCGCAGCCTCGCGGCGGCCTGTCGGCCTGACCCGTCGGGTGCAGGCTGATCCGGTGCACCTGACCGGGCGTGGTCGCCACCGCCACCTGACCGCGGATCCGCCTGAGCGCCTCGGGATTCTCGGCGTCCAGCCCCGAAACCTCACCTTGGATTTCCAGCGGTTCGGGTGACATCGGCAGGACCCGGCCGGAGATCCCCATGAGCCTGCTCGCCTCGTCGAGCGCGGCGACCGGATCCCCGAGCACCTCGAACAACCCGGCCAGCAACAGATTCCCGACCGCGTGCCCGGCGAGCGCGCCGTCACCGCCGAAGCGGTGCTGGAATACCTCCGCCCACAAGGTCCCGCCGTCTTCGGCGGCGAACGCGGCGAAAGCCTGCCGCAGGTCGCCCGGCGGCAGCAGTCCCAGTTCCCGGCGCAGCCTGCCGGACGAGCCCCCGTCGTCCGCGACGGTGACCACGGCGGTGACCTGCGAGGTCACCCGGCGCAACGCGGTGAGGGTGGCGTGCAGACCGTGCCCGCCACCCAAGGCGACCGCGCGCGGTGCGCTACTCGCGGCCAAGGTCGCGGTGCACCACCTTCACGGCCATACCGTCCTCATTGGACAGACGCTGGGCGAGTTCCTCCGAAATGGCGACGCTGCGGTGCTTCCCGCCGGTGCAGCCGACGGCCAGCGTCAGGTACCGCTTGCCCTCGCGCTTGTAGCCGGCGCCGATCAGGCGCAGCAGCTGGTGGTAGCGGTCGAGGAACTCGTCCGCGCCTTCCTGGCTGAGCACGTAGTTGCGGACCTCGCCCTCGAGGCCGGTGTGGTCGCGCAGTTCCGGGATCCAGAAGGGGTTCGGCAGGAACCGGACGTCCATCACCAGGTCCGCGTCCATCGGCAGGCCGTACTTGTAGCCGAAGGAGAGCACGGTGACGCGAGTCTGGGTGCTCGACTCGGAGCCGAACGCGTCCTCGATCTTCGCGCGCAGGTCGTGCACCGAAAGCGACGACGTGTCGAGCACGAGGTCGGCCTCATCCCGCAACGGCTCCAGGAGCGTGCGCTCGGCGGTGATGCCGTCGGCGAGCCTGCCGTCACCCTGCATCGGGTGCCCGCGGCGGACGGCCTCGAAGCGGCGCACCAGCACCGCGTCGGTGGCCTGCAGGAACAGCACGCGCGGCTTGTACCCACGGGCGTCGAGATCCTTGATGACCGACGCCAGGTCGTCGGTGAACGCGCGCGACCGCACGTCCATCACGACGGCGACCTTGGTGATCGCGCCCCGCGCCTGCGCGCCGAGCTCGACCATGGTGGCGATCAGTTCGGGCGGCAGGTTGTCCACCACGAACCAGCCCAGGTCCTCCAGGCATTTCGCGGCGGTACTGCGGCCCGCCCCGGACAACCCGGAGACGACCGCGACCTCCATCCCGGAACCGCGGCCTTCTTCTTGCGCACTCACGATGGTCCTTTCCCCGATCACGTCGTCCCTGACTCCCCCGTCGCCACGGGCTCCCCTGCGAGCGCCGCGACGACCGCTTCCGCGGTGCGCCTGCCGAAACCGGGCACCGCCTCGATCTCCTCGATCCGTGCTTCACGGAGTCTCTTCACCGAGCCGAAATGCTTGATCAGCGCGGTACGGCGAGCCTGCCCCAATCCCGGCACACCGTCCAATGCGGACACCTGCAACCGCTTGGACCGCTTCTCCCGGTGGTAGCGGATGGCGAAGCGGTGTGCCTCGTCGCGCAGCCGCTGCAGCAGGTACAGCGCGTCGGAGGTGCGCGGCAGGATCACCGGATCGGGATCGCCGGGCAGCCACACCTCTTCCAGCCGCTTCGCCAGGCCGACCACGGCGATGTCGGTGATGCCCAGTTCGGAGAGGACGTCCGCGGCCGCGGTGGCCTGCGGACCCGCGCCGTCGACGACGAGCAGGTTCGGCGCGTAGGCGAACTTGCGCGGTTTACCGGTGTCGGGGTCGATGCCCGGCCGGTCCGGATCGACGGCGGCACCCTCGGCGTTTTCCTTGAGATATCGGTGAAAACGTCGGCGGACGACCTCGGCGATCGAGGCGACGTCGCCCTCCTCCGCGGCCTCGCGCAGCGCGAAACGCCGGTACTCGGACTTGCGCGGGATCCCGTCCTCGAACACCACCAGCGACGCGACGACGTCGCTGCCCTGGATGTGGCTGATGTCGACGCATTCGATCCGCAGCGGCGCGGTTTCCAGCGCCAGGTAGTCCTGCAGTTCCGCCAGCGCGGCGGATCGCGCGGTGAGATCCCCGGCGCGGCGCAGCTTGTGCTGGGTGAACGCCTCGCCGGCGTTGCGGGTCACCGTCTCCGCGAGCGCGCGCTTGTCCCCGCGCTGCGGCACCCGCAGGCTGACCCGCGAACCGCGCAGCCCGGAAAGCCATTCGCCCACCGCTTCGGCGTCGGCGGGCAGTTCGGGGACGAGCACCTCGCGCGGCACCGGCGACCCGAGGTCGGGATCGTCCGCGCGTTCGGCCTCTTCGCCGTAGAACTGCGTGAGGAAGTGGTCGACGAGGTCCTTGACGTCCATCTCCTCGGCCTTGTCGATCACCCAGCCGCGCTGACCGCGGACCCGGCCGCCACGCACGTGGAAGACCTGGACCGCGGCTTCGAGCTCGTCATGGGCGAAGGCGACGACGTCGGCATCGGTGCCGTCTCCGAGCACGACGGCCTGCTTCTCCATCGCGCGCCGCAGCGCGCCGAGGTCGTCACGCAGCCGGGCCGCGCGCTCGAACTCCAGCTCTTCGGACGCGGTTGCCATTTCCTGTTCCAGGCGGCGGATCAACGCGTCGGTACGGCCGGCCAGGAAGTCGCAGAAGTCTTCGACGATCGCGCGGTGTTCGTCGGCGGAGACCTTGCCGACGCACGGCGCGGAGCATTTGCCGATGTAGCCGAGCAGGCAGGGCCTGCCGATCTGGCCGTGCCGTTTGAAGACCCCGGCCGTGCAGGTGCGCGCCGGGAAGACCCGCAACAGCAGGTCGAGCGTCTCGCGGATGGCCCAGGCGTGCGCGTACGGCCCGAAGTACCGGACGCCCTTCTTGCGCGCGCCGCGGTAGACGTGCAGCCGGGGGAACTCCTCGTTCATCGTGACGGCGAGGACCGGGTAGCTCTTGTCGTCGCGGTAACGGACGTTGAACCGCGGGTCGAACTCCTTGATCCAGTTGTATTCGAGCTGGAGCGCCTCGACCTCGGTACCGACCACGGTCCACTCGACGCTCGCCGCCGTCGTCACCATCTGGCGCGTGCGCGGGTGCAAGCCGGTGATGTCCGCGAAGTACGAGTTCAGCCTGCTTCGGAGGCTTTTCGCCTTGCCGACGTAGATGACCCTCTTCGTGGCGTCACGAAATTTGTACACGCCAGGGGCGTCCGGGATGCTCCCCGGCGAGGGACGGTAGGTGGTCGGGTCAGCCACACCGTCAAGCCTATGGTGCCCCACCGACAGTCTTACGAGCCCCCATGGTCTAACCCTCGTACGGGTGGCGACTACCACGATCCGGTCCGTGTTTCATTACGCATACCGACCTAAGTCGGGTATTCGACCGGACCAGACGTTCGTTGGTTCCTAGCGGGTGAACCGGGTGATTACTTTCCGTCCCAGTTTCACTTCACTCGGTTCTTCGTCCTCATGACGCTCGAAAGGACTCCTGCACCGTGAGCCGTCTTCGCACGCTGGGCGCCGCCACCCTCGCCGCCGCAGCCCTCACCATGACCGCCGGCGCGGTCGCCTCCGCGGGCACCCCGACCGGGGTCCAGCCCAACATCGTGGGCGGCGGCACCGCCCCCACCGTGAGCTGGGGCGCCCAGATCTACGTCAACACCCCCGGCCGCCAGTGGGACGGCTTCAACTGCTCGGGCAGCGTCATCGCCCAGCGCTGGGTCCTGACCGCCAAGCACTGCCTCGACTCCGACGGCAGCGGCATGCGGGTCCGCGTCGGCAGCAACGCGCTGCAGGGCGGCCGCGTGATCGCCGTGGACCGCAAGGTGTCCTCGCCGAACGGCGCCGACATCTCGCTGCTGCACCTGGCCTCGGACGCCGGTGTCACGCCGATCCCGCTGGCCGGCTCGAACCCGTCGGTCGGCAGCACCAACCAGCTCTACGGCTGGGGCCGTGAGACCCCCACCGGCCCGCCCGCCTCGGCGCTGAAGGTGGCCAACGTCCGTGTCACCGGCAGCTCGACCGACGCCTACGGCGGCCCCGCCATCCAGAGCGTCGGCATCAACGGTTCGGCGTGGAAGGGCGACTCGGGCGGCCCCCAGGTCTCCAACGGCGTCCAGGTCGGCGTCGCTTCGACCGTGCAGAACCAGAGCGGCTCCAACATCCGCGGCACCAACAACTACGGCAGCGTCGCTTCGGCGCGCTCCTGGATCCGCTCGACCACCGGGGTCTGACCTCCAACCCCGGCCGGGCCCCTGTCGCGACGTGACCCGTCGCGACAGGGGCCCTTTCGCGTGGACGTGTCGGTGGGATGTGGGACGCTCGCGGGCATGCGGATCGCGACCTGGAACGTGAACTCGATCGGGCCCCGGCTGCCGAGGGTCCTGGACTGGCTCGGCTCGGTACAGCCGGATGTGCTCTGCCTGCAGGAACTCAAATCCGGCACCGACGCGTTCCCCGTCGACGCCGTACGGGAACTGGGCTACGAGACGGCCGCGTACGGCATCGGCCGCTGGAACGGCGTCGCCATCGTGTCGCGGGTGGGGCTGGAGGACGTGACGCGGGGGCTGACCGGCGAGCCCACCTTCGAGGACAAGACCGACGCGCGGGCCATCGGCGCCACCTGCGGCGGGCTGCGGCTGTGGTCGGTGTACGTGCCGAACGGCCGTGAGCTGGGAAACCCGCACTACGACTACAAGCTGGCCTGGCTCTCGGCGCTGGAGGCGACGGTGCGCGAAGAGCAGGCGCGCGGGCTGCCGTTCGCGGTGCTCGGCGACTTCAACATCGCGCCGACCGACGCGGACGTATGGGACATCGCCTTGTTCGCCGAGTCGACGCACGTGACCGAGCCGGAACGCAAGGCGCTCGCGGCGCTGCGGGACCTCGGGCTGTCCGACGTGTTCCCACGGCCGCTGAAGTACGACCACCCGTTCACCTACTGGGACTACCGGGCCGGGAACTTCCCGAACAACAAGGGGATGCGGATCGACCTCGTGTACGCCGACGCCGTCGTGGCCGGTGCGGTGACGGATTCCTATGTGGACCGTGAAGCGCGGAAAGGGAAGGGCCCTTCGGACCACGCTCCGATCGTGGTGGATCTGTCGCTTTGAGCGTCGCTTTCGGGTGCGCACGCGCGCGATGAAGGGGGTGGTCGTGAGTGGCGATTCGGGCTCTGGCCAACGGTGGTTTAGGTACCTACTGGGGGTGAGCCCGGGTAGCGGCCGATCCGTGAAGGCCTCCTTCCCAAGTACATGATGGCCCCCTTCCTTGCGCCTGGCGCAAGGAAGGGGGCCATCATGTACTCGCTCGGGCCCAAGACTCTGGCAGCGAGCCGGTCAAGCCTCGTGAGTGGTAATGACGGTTAGAACCCTCATTACCACTCACGAGAACCGAAGGCCGTCAGCCGTTCCAAGCCGCCTTGTGCAGCCGCCGCAGCGTCCGCACCGCGGCCACCGCCCGCTCCCGGTCCACCGCCTGCGCGGCCATGACCGAGTAGTACTCGTCGTCCGGCAGTTCCAGCCGCGCCCACGAAGCGCCATCCGGGAAGCTCACCGAAAGCACCTCCGACCACGCGAACCGCTTGGTCATGAGCACGTTCCGGACCTCGATGCCGTCGGCGTCGGCCTTCACGCGCGCCATCGCGAACAGCATCGTGCCCGCCGCGAGCAGGACGCCGATGCCGATCATCGCCACCTGGTCGGACGGCTGGAAGATCACGCCGGTGTCCGAGCCGCGCAGCAGCACCGCGACGACCACGAACGTCGCCAGCAGGAGCACCGCCAGCACCGAGCACATCACCAGGGCACGGCGGGGCCGCACCACCACGATCTCGGGCTCTGTCATCACATCCGCCTCGACGCTCACACGAAGCCCCGCTCGGTCCACGGCTGGCGCAGGTTCCGCAGCGCGTGCGCGGCGTCCAGCGCGGCGACGGTCGCTTCGTAGCCCTTGTCCTCGACGGAGCCCGGCAGACCGGACCGGTCGAGGGCCTGCTGTTCGGTGTCGCAGGTGAGCACGCCGTTGCCGACCGGGGTGCTCTCGTCGAGCGCCACCCTGGTCAGGCCCGCGGTGACCGCGTCGCAGACGTACTCGAAGTGCGGGGTCCCGCCCCGGATGACCACGCCCAGCGCCACGACCGCGTCGTGCGTACGGGCCAGTGCCTGCGCGGCGACGGGCAGTTCGACGGCGCCCGCGACGCGCACGACCGTCGGTTCTTCCTCCAGGTCGGCCGCCTTGGCCGCCTCGAGCGCGCGCTCCAGCAGGGCGCTCGTGATCTTCGTGTGCCAGCGTGTGGCCACGATCCCGAGCCGGATGTTCTTACAGTCGGACAGGTCGAGTTCGACGTCCGGACGGCCCTCGCCGCTCACCGCGTGCCACCTCCGTTGCCCTGGTCGACCTCGGCGCCGACCTGGTCGAAATGTTCCAGCTGGGACAGGTCGTGCCCCATCCGGTCCCGTTTGGTCTTGAGGTAACGCAGGTTTTCCGGGTTCGGCGAGATCGGCAGCGACACCCGGCCGCTGACCCGCAGGCCGTAGCCCTCCAGCCCGACGCGCTTGGCCGGGTTGTTCGTCAGCAGCCGCATCGAGCGGACGCCGAGGTCGCACAGGATCTGCGCGCCGGTGCCGTAGTCCCGCGCGTCGGCGGGGACGCCGAGCTGCAGGTTCGCGTCGACGGTGTCCGCGCCGGCGTCCTGCAGCTGGTAGGCCTGCAGTTTGTGCAGCAGGCCGATGCCCCGGCCCTCGTGGCCGCGAATGTAGAGCACGACGCCGCGGCCTTCCTTGGCCACGGCTTCGAGAGCCGCCTCCAGCTGTGGGCCGCAGTCGCAGCGCAGCGAGCCGAAGACGTCGCCGGTGAGGCATTCGGAGTGCACGCGCACGAGGATGTCCTCGCCGTCGCCGATCTCGCCGTAGACGAAGGCGATGTGCTCGATGCCGTCGAGCAGGCTGTCGTACCCGACCGCGCGGAACGTGCCGGCCGACAGCGGGATGCGGGCCTCGGCGACCCGCTCGACCTGCTTCTCGGTGCGACGCCGGTAGGCGATCAGATCGGCGATGGTGATCATCTTGAGGTCGTGGTCAGCGGCGAAGACCTCGAGTTCGTCACGGCGGGCCATGTCGCCTTCGTCCTTCTGCGACACGATCTCGCAGAGCACGCCGGAGGGGGAAAGCCCGGCGAGGCGGGCCAGGTCGACGGCGGCTTCGGTGTGCCCGGGGCGCCGCAGGACGCCGCCCTGCTTGGCCCGCAGCGGGACCACGTGGCCGGGCCGCCGGAAGTCCGACGCCTTGGACCCCGGGTCGGCGAGCAGCCGGACGGTGTGCGACCGGTCGGCCGCGGAGATACCGGTGGTGATGCCCTCGGCGGCGTCGACCGTGACGCTGTACGCGGTGCCGCGCTGGTCCTGGTTCGTGTGGTACATCGGCGGCAGGTCGAGCCGGTCCGCCTCGGCCTCGGTCAGCGCCACGCAGACGTACCCCGAGGTGTAGCGCACCATGAAGGCCATCAGTTCCGGCGTGGCCTTCTCCGCCGCGAAGATCAGGTCACCCTCGTTCTCGCGGTCCTCGTCGTCCACCACGACGACCGGACGGCCCGCCTTGATATCGGCGATCGCCGCCTCGATGGCATTGGCGTTCACTGCCACCCCGCCTCCACAGGGGGTCAGATCCGCCGACCCCGGAATCGCACTCGTCTCACTCACGCCCGCTCCTCCGCGCCACCATTGTCCCCCTGCGTGCGCAGGTGCGGCATGGCCAGCTTCTCGACGTACTTGGCGACCACGTCGACCTCGAGGTTCACCAGGTCACCCGGCTGGTTACGGCCGAGGGTGGTCAGTTCGAGGGTGGTCGGGATCAGGGCGACGGAGAACTCCTCGTCGGTCACCGAAGCGACGGTGAGGGAGACCCCGTCGACCGCGATCGACCCCTTCTCGACCACGTAACGTGACAGTTTTCCGGGCAGGGCGAACGTGGTGAGCCCTTGCTCGTCCCGCTTGAGATAGACGCCGGTGCCGTCCACGTGGCCCTGCATGATGTGCCCGCCGAGCCTGCCACCCGCCGGCGTCGCGCGTTCCAGGTTCACGACGTCGCCGACGTTCACCTTCGCGAGGCTGGAGCGCTGCAGGGTTTCGTGCACGACGTCGACGGTAAACTCACCGCCCGCCACCGCGACCACGGTGAGGCACACGCCACTCACCGCGATGGAGTCGCCGTGGCCGGCGTCGCTGGTCACCAGCGGCCCCCGCACGGTCAGCCGCGCGGCGTTCGGTACCTGCTCGACCGCGGTGACCTCGCCGAGTTCCTCGACAATGCCGGTGAACACTCCTGCTGCCCTCCTCCTGGTCGCACCGTCGCTGGAAACGGTGCTCCCTTCATCCAACACCCATCCGGTCCGATTCCTTCTCCTGACCCGATGGCGGATCAAGAGACGGGATCAGCCGCGGACCCGGGCCGCCTGCTCGCGCAACGCCGCGACGGCCTTACCAGGGTCTTCGGCGCCGTAGACGGCGGAACCGGCGACGAAGCAGTCCACCCCGGCCTCGGCGGCCTGCTCGATGGTGTCGGCGTTGATCCCGCCGTCGATCTCGACGACGAGCTTGAGGTGACCGGTGTCGACCAGGCGCCGCGCGGTGCGCACCTTCTCCAGGACATCGGCGATGAACGACTGGCCGCCGAAGCCGGGCTCGACCGACATCACCAGCAGCGTGTCGTAATGCTTGAGGGTCTCGAGGTGGTCTTCGAGCGGAGTGTTCGGCTTGATCGACAGACCGGCCTTCGCCCCGGCGGCGCGGAGGTTCTTCGCCAGCGCGACGGGGTCGTGCGCCGCCTCGACGTGCACGGTGACGTTGTAGGCGCCCGCCTCGGCGTACCCGATGGCCCACTTGTCGGGGTTCTCGATCATCAGGTGGCAGTCGATCGGCACGTCGGTGGCCTTGAGCAGCGACTTCACCACGGGAAGCCCGAGGGTCAGGTTCGGCACGAAGTGCGCGTCCATGACGTCGACGTGGACCCAGTCCGCGCGGGTTTCCCCCTCACCCGCGACGGCGCGGATCTCTTCGCCGAGCCGGGCGAAGTCCGCGGAGAGGATGCTGGGTGCGATCAAAGGTCGGTGAGCCACGCGCCCGAGTGTAGGAGGGCGCCGCTAACGTCCGCTAACCGGCTGTGACCGGCCGCCCGGTCTTGAGGATGACGCGAAATGGCACCGCAGTGGGAGGTGCGCGCACGCGTCGCCGAATAGCGTTCCGGTCATGGTCAACCCCTTCAAACCCCTGGTGCGGATCGGCAGTTACCGCAGCGTGCCGTTCGGCTTCCTCGGTATGGCGATGACGGCGGTGCCGTTCCCGTTCGCGCTCATCCCCGCCGTCCTCATTCCTGGCGACACGAAGGTGAAGATGCTCTACGGCGTACTCGCGATGGGCGTGCTGATCGCGCTCGCCGGGCTGCCGGGGCCGATGCGGCGGGTCGGTATCTGGTTCTCCAACCAGATGCTGGGCACGCGGATCGCGCAGCCCCCGCCGCATACGAAACTCGCCTGGGCGGAGCGGTGGCGGTCGGCGGGCTGGCTGCTCGTGCACACCGCGTTCGGCTGGGTGCTGTTCGGCCTCGGCTCCTTCCTGATGCTCGGCTTCGTGTTCGCCGCGGTGTGGGCGGGAGGCGGCGGGAGCCCGATCGAGGTCTTCGGGGAGCGGGTGACGATCGAATCCGGCACCGGCGGGCTGTGGACGCTGCCGATCGCGCTGGTCACGCTCGTTCTCATCGCGTACGTCCTGATCGGTTTCACCAAGCTCTTCCAGTACAGCGCCGTCGCGCTGCTGGGTCCGTCGGCCGCCGAACGCGTCGCCGCGGCCGAAGTCCGGGCGAACCACTTCGAGCAGCGCAACCGGCTGGCCCGCGAACTGCACGACTCCATCGGGCACACCCTGACGACGTCGACCATCCAGGCCGCCGCGGCCGCCGAGCTGGTCGAGTCGCAACCGCAGCTGGCCCGGCAGGCGCTGGGCACCATCGAGGAGTCGTCGAGGATGGCGCTCGAAGACCTCGACCACGTCCTCGGCCTGTTGCGTGAGGACAGGTCGTCCCGCGAGCCCGAACGACGGCTCGTCGAGGTCGCGACGCTGGCCGAACGGGCACGCTCCGGCGGCGCCGTGATCGACTACGAACTGACCGGGCCCGCCGCCGAATTGCCCGCGACCCTCTCCCGTGAGGCGTACCGGATCGTCCAAGAAGGACTGACGAACGCGCTGCGGCACGCCCATCCCGGCCCGGTGACCGTGCGGGTCGCGGTGCTCTCCGACGCGCTGCGGATCGAGATCGTGAACCCGCTCCGGGAGGTGACGGCCGACTCCGGTCGCGGCGGCAACGGGCTGCCTGGTCTCACCGAACGGGTCGAGGCGCTGCGCGGCGAGCTCATCGCGGGACCCGCCATCGACGGGGAACCGCTGTGGCGGCTGGTGACCACGATCCCGCTACGGTCGCGCTCATGACACTGCGGGTCCTGATCGTCGACGACGAACCGCTGCTGCGCGCCGGGCTGCGGTCGCTGCTGGACAACCAGCCCGACCTGACCGTGGTCGGCGAGGCCGGCGACGGCGGCGAGGTGGTGGACCTGGTGTGTCGGACACATCCCGACGTGGTCCTGATGGACGTCCGTATGCCGGGCGTCGACGGGATCGAGGCGACCCGGCGCGTGCTGGCGGAAGTGCCCGAACCGCCGAAGGTCCTCGTGATCACGACGTTCGACAACGACGACTACGTCTACGACGCGCTTCTCGCCGGGGCGAGCGGATTCCTGCTGAAGCGGGCGCGCAAGGAGGAGTTCGCGCACGCGATCCGGACCATCGCCGCCGGGGAGACGCTGCTCTTCCCCGACGCGATCCGGCGGATGGTCGCCGCGCGCCCGGCGGAATCGGGTCTCGCGCCCCGGCCGTCGTCGCTGACGAAACGGGAGACCGAGGTGCTGCGCCTCATCGCGACCGGGATGTCCAATGTGGACATCGCGGCTCAGCTGGTGATCAGCCTCGAAACCGTCAAAACCCATGTGGGCAACATCTTCGGGAAGCTGGGCGCGGCCAATCGCAGCCAGGCGGTGGTGTTCGCCTACGAGACCGGCGTCGTCTCGCCGGGGCACAGCCTGCGCTGACCTCTTGGCGCGAGCGCTGTTGCCTCGTTGAGAGAGCCGGTCATATCCCCAATGCCGCATTGGAGACATCAGACCGCGGCACGAGCCGAGATCGCACGCACCACGCCACGTTCGCCTTACCCTCAATAACCCTCATTACCACTCACGACCCCACACAGAACGTCCGCTGTGGACGCTGAAGCCACGTCGGCGCCCAGAATCAGGCCCCCACTTTCTCGACTTCGCGGACCCGTGACCCTCAAGGTAGAGAAGAGTGCCTTCACAAACAGGTGGGGCAGGCCCCCGGTTCGGCGTGGGGTCTGCCCCATGGCCGCCCGGTCGCGGCGCCCCTAGCTTTGGTTGATGCGAAAAACCTTGCCAGGCAGGAAGATCATCGCGATCGGCGCACTGGTCGCGTTGCTGGGCACCACGACCGCCGCACCGGCGCTCGCCGTGGCCAAGCCACGCGACGAAGTCGACAAGGCACTGAAAACACTGGTGCAGGACGGAGTTCCCGGCGCTCAGGCGACCGTGACGAGCGCGTCCGGGCGGACGTGGTCGGAACGCGAAGGCGTCGGGAACGTCGAGACCCGGACGCCGTTCCCGCACGGTGCGAAGTTCCGGGCGGCCAGCGTCACCAAGACCTTCGTCGCCGTCGTGGTGCTGCAGCTGGTGGCCGAGGGGAAGGTCCGGCTGGACACGCCGATCGACCGGTACCTGCCCGGTCTCGTGCGCGGGAACGGCAACGACGGCACGAAGATCACCGTCCGGCAGCTGCTCCAGCACACCAGCGGTCTCTACGACTACGTGCGTGACCTCGATATCGACGAGTGGCGGCACCGCGGTGCGGAGCCGGAAGAACTGGTGGCGATCGGCCTCGCGCATCCGCCGTTGTTCGCGCCCGGCACGAGCTGGTCGTACTCCAACACGAACTACATCGTCGCCGGAATGCTCATCGAGAAGCTCACCGGGCGCCCGGTCACCGCCGAGATCCGCGGCCGGATCACCGCACCGCTCGGTCTGCGCGACACGTACCTGCCGGTGCGCGGCGACGAGCGCCTGCCGTCACCCCACGCCAGGGGCTATGCGCCGGGGCCGGTCGACTTCACCGAATTCGACCCGTCGGCGGCCGGAGCCTCCGGTGGGCTGGTTTCGACCGGTGAGGACCTGAACCGCTTCTTCGGCGCGCTCGTCGACGGACATCTCCTTCCGCGGGCACAGCAGGCGGAGATGCGGCGGACCGTTCCGGCGCCTGTCGGCCTTCCCGGCGCGGAATACGGGCTCGGCATCGCGTCCGTGCCGCTTTCGTGCGGTGGCAGGTTCTGGGGACACGGCGGGAACATCGTCGGCTTCGCGAACCTGTCGGGCGCCGTCCCGCACGGCAGGCGGGTGAACGTGGTCGTGAACCAGGACCCGCTGCCGGACAAGGCGTCGGACGACCTCGCGAAGGCGCTGGACACCGGGTTCTGCGCCCGCTAAGGCGCCGGGAGCAGATCGAGCACGGAGGTCCAGGGCGCTTCGGGCGTCAGCCGGGCAGTGGTGACACCCGCTGACGCGAGCGTGTCGAGATGCCGTCGCCACGCCGGGTGGTGCACCCGGGTGTCCTGGATCTGATAGCCGACCGCGATCGTGATGCCCGGCGTGCCGAGGACGTCGCCGAGCAGGGTCAGCGCCTGGTTGTCGGCGATGCCCAAGGCCAGTTTCGCCACGGAGTTCGCGGACGCGGGCGCGAACAGGAACACCGCGGGATCCGGATGCGGGCGTGGTTCGCCCGGCAGCCGGGAGGTACTGCGGACCGGCAGCTCGGTGAGCTTCTCCAGCTCACCGAGCCCGCCGGTCTTCTCCAGCCAGCGGGCCGCGGTCGGGGTGAGGGTGATCGCGAGCTCCCAGCCGCGGTCCGCGGCCGGTCGCGCGAGCTGTGCGGCGAACCGGACGTCCAGTCCGCCGCACGAGCTCGCGACCAGGCCGAGAACCCTGCTCACCCGGCGGAATCCGGCTTCCGCAGGACGGCGCAGAACATCGCGTCGGTGCCGTGACGGTGCGGCCACAGCTGCACGTACGGGCCGTTGCCGAGTTTCGGGACACCCGGGAAGAACTCCCGCGCGTCGACGACCTCGGCGCCCGCGCGGCGCGCGGTCTCCCCCACGACTCCTTCGGTCTCGGCCAGATGTGGCGAGCAGACGACGTAGGTGACGATGCCGCCGGGGCGGACCAGGTCCAGCGCCGCGGTGATCAGCTGGCCCTGCAGTTTCGTCAGGTCCGAGATGTCGCCGGGCTGACGGCGCCAGCGCGCTTCCGGACGACGCCGCAACGAGCCGAGGCCACTGCATGGCGCGTCGACCAGGACACGGTCGTAACCCGGTTCGAGACCGGACTCCCGGCCATCGGCGACGTGGACCGTCACCGGAAGGCCCTGGACGACGTTCTCGATCAGCTTCGCGCGGTGCGGCGCCTTTTCGACGGCGTCGACGGTCGCGCCACTGATCGACGCGAGCGCGCCCAGCAGCGCGGCCTTGCCACCGGGGCCGGCGCACAGGTCCAGCCAGCGTTCGTCGGAGCCGGTGAGCGGCACCTTCGTGACGGCGACCGCGCACAGCTGGCTGCCCTCGTCCTGGACTGCGGCCAGCTTTTCCTTGATCGGCTCGACGTCGCCGGGGTCGCCGGAGCCCGCGGGCATCCGGACGCCGTACGGCGAATACGGGGCGACGTCGCCGCCGGTGATGGCGGCCAGCTCGTCGGCGCTGATCTCACCGGGGCGGGCGACCAGATGCACGTCGGGCCGGTCGTCGTCGGCCTCGAGCGCCGCCTTCAGTTCGGCTCCCTTGTCCCCCAGCGCTTCCGCGAACGACCGGGCGACCCAGCGCGGGTGCGCCGTCCGCAGCGCGTACGCGCCGATGGGGTCGACGGCCTCGTCCGGGGCCAGCTGCTCCAGCCAGGCCTCTTCGTCCTTTTCGGACACCGAACGGAGCACGGCGTTGACGAAACCCGCGATCCAGGAACCGACTTCGGCGCGGACGAGGTCCACAGTGGACGTGACGGCGGCATGCTCGGGGATCCGGGTGCGCAGCAGCTGGTACGCCCCGAGCCGCAGCCCGTCGAGCACGACGGCGTCCACCTTGGCCAGCGGGCGGTCGACGAGGCAGGCTTCGATGACGGCGTCCAACATGCCGACCGCGCGGCAGGTCCCGTAAGTCAGTTCGGTGGCCAGCGCCGCGTCACGGCCGGAGATCCGGCGGGTGCGCAGCAGTTGCGGCAGCACCAGGTTCGCGTACGCGTCGTCTTCCCGGACCGCGCGCAGGACGTCGAAGGCGACCTGCCGGGCCGGATCGATCTGCGGCGGGCGGCTGGGCCCTTCTTTACGCGGACCAGGGCGGCCTCGCTCCGGCCTCGACGGCCGACGTTCCCTACGCTCGTTCACTGCAGGCGCTCTCCTTGTTCGATCCTCGTACCGCGCGCCCAATCGGTGGCCGCCATCCGCTTCTTCCCCTGCGCCTGCACTTCGCCCAGCCGCACCGGCTTCGACGCCGTGCCGACCAGGACCCGCTTGCGTTCCACGACCAGTTCGCCCGGCGGGGGCCCCGGTTCGTCGACGACCGTCACCGGCCCGAGTTTCAGCCGCTCGCCGCGGAACTCCGCCCACGCGCCGGGTTCCGGGCTGACCGCGCGGATCTGCCGGTCGACCGCGGTGGCCGGGTCGGCGAACGAGACCCGCGCGTCCTCGACGGTCACCTTGGGCGCGTAGCTCACGCCGTCACCGGCCTGCTCGACCGCGCGCAGCGTGCCGTCGGCGATTCCGTCCATCGTGGACACGAGCAGCTTCGCCCCGGACTCCGCCAGCCTGCCTAAAGTTTCACCCGCGGTGTCGGTCTCGCCGATCCGCTCGGTGATCACCCCGAAGACCGGGCCCGCGTCGAGTTCCTTGACGATGCGGAACGTCGAGGCGCCGGTGATCTCGTCCCCGGCGCGGATCGCGGCCTGGACCGGCGCGGCGCCGCGCCACGCGGGCAGCAGCGAGAAGTGCAGGTTGACCCAGCCGTGCTTCGGGATGTCCAGCGCGGCCTGGGGCAGCAGCGCCCCGTACGCGACGACGGGGCACGCGTCGGGGGCGATCTCCGCGAGCCGGGCGAGGAACGCGGGGTCGCTCGCCTTGGGCGGGGTCAACACCTCGATCCCGTGCTCGTCGGCCAGCGCGCCGATCGGGGAGCGGACGACCCGGCGGCCGCGGCCTGCCTGCGCGTCCGGACGGGTCACGACGGCGACGACCTCGTGCTGTTCGGACGCGAGGAGCGCGCGCAGCGACGGGACGGCGGGTTCGGGGGTACCGGCGAAGACGAGGCGCATCGCGGTGATTCTATGTCGCGCGCTGACGGAAACATTCCGCAGGGCGCGACACCGCTATCACGTCACCCCTGCACAGGGGGCGCCCCGCAAAATGTTGCCGTGGCCTTCGGCCAAAAGAGGCGCGCGACGGTGAAGTCTCCCGTCGCGCTGACGCGCTCCCGGGAGACATACTGCCGGTCACCTAAGGTCGGTCCTTACTGGCGTGGCCAGGGCCAGGGCAGCACGACGGCCGCCGCGCCACCACCTCGCCGCGTGGGTTCGGCGGCGGCGAGCCAGCGCCCGTCCCGCAGCCGTTCGACACCGGTCGCCGCCCCGATCTCCGCGGGCGCCGTCGAGAAGCCCTGTCCCTTGGCCTTCAGCGCCGTGAGCACCTCGGTCTGGTCGAGGAACGCCTGCTCGACCTGCGCGGCCGCCGAGTTCCGCTGCGAGGCGCGCGGTTCGGCGATCGCGTCGACCAGCTTGAGCCCGCGGTCGATGCGGCCGGTGAGGATCTGCAGCACCGTGGTGATGATCGACGCGCCACCGGGCGAACCGACCGCGAGCAGCGGCTTGCCGTGATCGAGCACGATGGTCGGCGCCATCGACGAACGCGGCCGTTTCGCCGGACCGGGCAGGTTCGGATCGGGCACGCCCGGCGTCACCGGCGTGAACGAGAAGTCGGTCAGCTCGTTGTTGAGCAGGAACCCGCGGCCCGGGACGACGATGCCGCTGCCGCCCTCCTGCTCGATGGTCAGCGTGTAGGCGACGACGTTGCCCCACCGGTCGGCGACCGTGAGATGCGTGGTGTTCTCGCCCTCGTACGGCGTCGGCGCGGGGTTTGTCCCCGCGACACACGGAGTCGGCTTACGCGGGTCGGCGGGCGCCACCGGGCTCGTCCCGGCCTTCGCCGGGTCGATCAGGCACGCGCGGCTGTCGGCGAACTTCTGGCTGATCAGTTCCTTCGCGGGGACGTCCACGAACGCCGGGTCGCCGATCCACCGGTTACGGTCGGCGAAGGCGTACCGGGTCGACTCTAGGAAGTAGTGCAGGTAGTCGGCCTTCTCCAGCTTCGAAAGCTTCGTGTTCTCGAGGATGTTCAGCGCCTCGCCGACGGTCAGCCCGCCGGACGACGGCGCGGGCATGCCGTAGACGTCGAGGCCGCGGTACTCGGTCTTGGTCGGCTTGCGCTCCACGACGCGGTACTTGGCGAGGTCGGCCGCGGTCATGTCGCCGGGACGCACCTTCAGCGTCGAGGCGGGGTCGACCGGCGGCGTCCGCACGGTCTTGACGACGTCCGCGCCGATCGGCCCGTGATAGAGGACGTCGGTGCCCTTCGCGGCGAGTTGCGCGTACGTGCCCGCGAGGTCGGGGTTCTTGAACGTCGTGCCGACCGCGGGCGGCACGCCACCGGGCAGATACAGCGACCGGGTCGACGGGAACGCCGAGAAACGGGCGGCATTGTTGGCGATCTGGCTGGTGAAGGTCTGGTCGACGGTGAAGCCCTTGCGGGCGAGGTCTTCGGCGGGCTTGACCGCCTTCGCCAGCGACCTGGTCCCCCACTTCCGCAGGGCTTCCTGCCAGGTGGCGGGCGTACCGGGCACGCCGACGCCGAGTCCGCTGGTGACGGCTTCGGCGAACGGGATCGTCTTGCCGTTCTCGACGAAGAGGTTCTCGTTCGCGGTGGACGGCGCGGTCTCGCGGCCGTCGAGGGTGTGCACCTTGCCGGTGCGCGCGTCGTAGTAGACGAAGAAGCCGCCACCGCCGAACCCGGCGGAGAACGGGTCGGTGACGCCGAGCGCGGCTGCGGTCGCGACGGCCGCGTCGACGGCGTTGCCGCCCTCGCGCAGGATCTTCGTGCCGATCGCGGTCGCGTCCGCGTCGATGCTCGACACCGCGCCCAGATAGCCGACGGCGGTCGGGGATTTGGGTGTCGGTGGTGCCGCGGCCGCGATACCCGGCGCGGCTGTGCCGACCAGGGTGGCGATCGCGGTGACTGCGGTGATGCGTCCCAGAGTGCTTCTGTGCGCGGCCATGGCGCGAGTCTGCCCCGCCTGTCCACCTCGGACAAGTGTCGCGCGGCCCTGCGAAGGTCGGTAGTGCGGTCTTGCCACGATGAGCAGAATGCGGTCCATGAAGACTCCCGGCAGGCGATGGAGCGCGGTCCTTCCGCTGCTCGTCGCCCTTCCCGTACTCGCGGTCCCCGGCGTCGCGCAGGCGGAAACCACGCGTGCCTGTTTCGACGACTCGGCGGCCGTCACGGTCGAGGAACGCCGCCTCACCGCGACGATGCCGTCAGGTGGCCCCGCCGTCGGCCCGGAACTGGTCCGGCTCGCCGGATTCGACGAGCTCGTCTCCGACTTCACGACGCGTCTCTGCGCCACGAAGACCGCCGCGCGCGCCGAGAAGCTCGCGGAAACCGCCGGTGACGGGCTGTGGCGGACCGCCGTCGACCGCGCGCAGGGCCGCCGTCCCGACCTCGGCAGCATCGACAAGGCCGACGATCGGCCGCTGTACTGGGCGCGTCTGCGGATGAGCAAGGCGCTGCGCCAGTGGACGCCGCGCTTCCCGCTGTCCGCCCCCGCCCGCGTGGAGCTGCTGAAGACATTCGACGTCGGTGCCCGGGGCCTCGACGACTCCCGCTTCCCGTTCGGCCCGTCGTTGCGCCGAGTGCTGGTGAGCGGCTTCGACCCGTTCACCCTCAACGGCGCGGGCGTCCGCATCGCGAACCCGGCGGGTGCGGCCGCGCTGCACCTGGACGGCAAGGTGATCCAGACCCCGACCGGTCCCGCGCTGGTGCAGGCGGTGTCGTTCCCGGTGGTGTGGAGCTACTTCGACGCGGGCATCGTCGAGGCGGCCTACGGCAAGGCGTTCAAGGACCGCTTCCGCCGCCCGGAACTGATCATGACGATCAGCCAGGGCCGTCCCGGCCGGTTCGACATCGAACGGTGGGCCGGTGCGTGGCGCGGCGGTTTCCCGGACAACCTCGACGATGCCGTCACCGGCCAGGTCCCGCCGGCCGCCGGGTGGCCGCAGCCCGACGTCCAGTTCATCGAAACCACGCTGCCGTACGAAAAGATGCTCGCCGCGCCCGCCGGGGCTTATCAGGTGCTGTACAACCAGGCGTTCTGTGTCTGGCCGGACAGCACGAAGCCGGGCACCGGGACCGCGGTCTGCCGGACGGACGCGCCGAAGCCCGGCGAGGTCGCGGCTTCCGGCGGGGGTGGCAACTACCTGTCCAATGAGTCGATGTACCGCAGTAACCGGCTCCGGACGGGCCTCGGTCTGGACGGTGTCGCGGGCGGGCATCTGCACACGCCCGTACTCGGCACGCCCGCTGATCCCTCGGCGCTGACCGACGCCGATTTCGAGGCGCGGCGGGCGGCGATCTCGGCGCAGATCGTCACGCTGCTCACCGCCGCTATCGGTGGCCCGGCCACCACACCCGTTACGCCCACTCCGGGCGCTTCGCCCCGCGCCGACGTCCTCGCGATCCCTGGCACGACCCTCTAACCGTGCATTTCGTCCTCTAAATGCGGTAGTTGCGTGTGCAAGGACCGCATTTAGAGGACGAAACGCGGGTTTTCCGGGGCCTAGATGAGCTCCAGGGGGTCCAGTTGGATTCGGATGGGCTCGGACGCCTTGCGCGCGTCCCGCCGGGCGGCGGCCGCGTGGACGGCGGCGGCGAGCGCCTTCCCGTGCGGACGCGCGACCCGGACCAGGGCGCGCTCACGTTCGGCGTTGCCGTCCTCGTCGACGTCGCCGAGCGGCACCGGACCCAGCACCTCGCCGGTCTCCGGCAGGGCGAGGTCGTCGAGCAGTCCGGCGACCGCGTCCGGGGTGCCCTCGATACTCGCCATCCGCATCGCGGGCGGGAAGCCGAGTTCGCGCCGTTCGGCCAGTTCCTGACTCGCGTGCCAGCCCGGATCCCAGCGCACCAGCGCCTGCACGACCGCGAGACCCGCTTCGGCGCCGACGAACACACGTCCGCCTTCGGTTCCCGGCCGCACCAGCGCCGCGGCCGCCATCCAGCGGCGCAAAGTCTCCTCCCCCGCGCGCAGGTCCTGCCGCCCCAGCAACGCCCAGCCGTCCAGCAGCAGTGCCGCGCCGTAGCCGCCTTCCGCGATCGGCTCGGCTCCGGGAGTGCACACCACCAGCGCCGGTTTCCCGGGCACGGAGGCCAAAACCTCCGACGCGCCCGACGTCCGCACGGGGAATCCCGAGAAGGCGCGGCCCAGTTCTTCCGCGGTCCGCTTGGAGCCGACGACGACCGCCCGCAGCCGGACGGAACCGCAAGCCGCGCAATGGAAGTTCGTCTCGGGGACGCCGCACCACCGGCAGGCCGGCGGCCTCGGTGAGCCGTCGATCAAGCCACCCGGCAAGGAAAGCGGACCCGCGCACCGACGGCAGTGCGCCGACGTCCGGCAGTTGCCGCAGGCGAGCCCGGGCACATACCCCCGACGCGGAACCTGCACCAGCACGGGGAATCCGCCTGCCAGCGACTGCCGCGCCGCTTCGAACGCGACGGACGGGAGCCGTGCCGCCTTCGCCGCTTCGTCCCGGGCGACGTCGAAGTCCTCGCCGACCGGCGTGACGCGCGGTGCGGCGGCCCGCAATTCGGGCCGGGCCGCCACGAGTGGCTGTGCCCACCCCGACTCCACCAGGAACTGCGCCTCTGCGGTCCGCGCGAAACCGGCGACGAGCATCGACCCCTTCGCGGCGTGCGCGCGATCCATCAGCACGTCGCGGACGTGGGGATACGGCGCGTGCTGATCGAGGTGGACGTCGTCACCGTCGTCCCACACCACGAAGAACCCCGGATCGGCCACCGGCGCGAACATCGCCGCGCGCGTGCCGACGACGACGCGGACCGCGCCGCGCAACACCGCGAGCCAGCGACGATAGCGCTCGGCCGGACCCAGCCCGGCGATCAGCGCGACGACGGCATCGGCGCCCATCAGCTCGGCGCACGCGTCGTACAACCGCGTGAGGTCACGATGGTCGGGGACGACCATCACCACACCGCGTCCGGCCGCGGCCGCCACCGCGGCGGCTTCGGCGAGGCGGCGCGGCCAGTCCTCCCCCGGCAGCGCCTGCCAGACGGCGTTGGCGGGACGCCGTTCCGCGACGGCCTCCAGGAACGCGGGCCCGCTCTGGTACTTCTCCCACGCCGTGGTTTCGGGTGCCTCCGGCGTCGACGCGGGCTCGGCGGGCGGCTCACCCTCGACCTTCGCGTGCCGGGACGGGATGGCCAGCCGCAGGACGTCGCTGAGGGTGCCGCCGTACCGGTCCGCGACCGACCGGCAGAGCGTGTGCAACGCCGGAGGCAGCACCGGCTCGCTAGAGGTCACCCTGTCGATGTACGCGAGCTTCCCGGTGAACTCCGTGGTGTCGGCGCGTTCGACGAGATACCCGTCGACGAGCTGGCCCGCGAACCGGACGCGCACCCGGCAGCCGGGCACGGCGGCTTCGTGCAGCTTCTCCGGGATTTGATAGTCGAAGGTCCGGTCGAGGTGCGTGAGCGGGATGTCCACGACGACACGGGCGACCGGGTTCTCGGGCGCGGGGTTCTGCGCTCCCCGGCGGCTGGCGGCTTTCGCGCGCGACGGTTTGGCCTTCCGCGACGGCTCGGCCTTCGGCGGCTCTGGAAGCTCCCACAGCGGGGTCGGTTCGGAACTGCTGCTCACCCGGTGATCTCTACCAGACTCCGCCGCCACTGCCTGTCACCGCGTGCGATGAACGGTCCGTCGCGTCGCACGCGCTCCTGCCCGACTTCCCGAGTACATGAAGGCCCCTTCATGTACTCGCGGCAGGCACAGGCCCATCGCCACTGCAGGCCCGTGACGTGGTGAAGGCCTCCTTCCCTACCTTGAGGGTAGGCAAGGAGGCCTTCACGGAAGGAGCGGACGGATCAGGCGCCCGCGGCCGACTTCAGGTCCGCCGCCCGCGCCGTGCTCTCCCACGGGAGATTCAGCTCGGGACGACCGAAGTGACCGTACGCGGCCGTCGGCGCGTAGATCGGGCGAAGCAGGTCAAGGTCGCGGATGATCGCGGCCGGACGCAGGTCGAAGACCTCCGTGATGGCGGCCTGGATCTTCGACGGGTCGACCGTCTCGGTGCCGAAGGTCTCGACGAAGAGGCCCACCGGGGCCGCCTTGCCGATCGCGTACGCGACCTGGACCTCGGCGCGTGAGGCGAGCCCGGCGGCGATGACGTTCTTCGCCACCCAGCGCATCGCGTACGCGGCCGAGCGGTCCACCTTGGAGGGATCCTTGCCGGAGAACGCGCCGCCACCGTGGCGGGCCATGCCGCCGTAGGTGTCGACGATGATCTTGCGGCCGGTCAGGCCCGCGTCACCCATCGGGCCGCCGATGACGAAGCGGCCGGTCGGGTTCACCAGCAGCCGCACGTCGGAGGTGTCGAGGCCGAGCTCGGCGAGCTCCGGCGCGACCACGTGCTCGCGGACGTCGACGCCGAGCATCTGCTCGAGGTCGATGCCGTCGGCGTGCTGGGTGGACACGACCACCGTGTCGAGCCGCACCGGCTGGTCACCGGCGTACTCGATGGTGACCTGGGTCTTGCCGTCCGGGCGCAGGTACGGCAGCACGCCCTCCTTGCGGACCCGGGTCAGCCGCTGCGAGAGCCGGTGCGCGAGCGCGATCGGCAGCGGCATCAGCTCGGGGGTGTCCGAGCAGGCGTAGCCGAACATCAGGCCCTGGTCGCCGGCACCCTGGCGGTTGATCTCGTCCTCGTCGGACTCGACGCGGGACTCGTACGCGGTGTCGACACCCTGCGCGATGTCGGGCGACTGGGAGCCGATGGCGACGTTGACGCCGCAGGAGTTGCCGTCGAAGCCCTTGGCCGAAGAGTCGTAGCCGATCTTCAGGATCACATCGCGGACGATGGTCGGGATGTCCGCGTAGGCCTCGGTGGTCACCTCGCCGGCGACATGCACCTGTCCGGTGGTGATGAGGGTTTCGACCGCCACCCGGCTGCGGGGGTCCTTCGCCAGCAGGCCGTCCAGGATGGAGTCGCTGATGGCGTCGCAAATCTTGTCGGGATGACCTTCGGTCACCGATTCCGATGTGAACAGTCTGCTCGTGGACGCGGTCACGGTGGCCGTCACTTCCTCACCTAGACGTCTGATGCCCAGAAAGTTAGGCACCCCTTAGCTTGCACTCAAGCGTACTGACTATCGTTCAAGGCGCGGTCAACGCTTCATCAAGGTCACAACTGCGTCCCACAATGTGGACGCGAGTTCCGCCTTGGCGCCGAGCGGGATCGGGATCTCGGTTCCGTCGGCCCCCAGAAGCCAACCCGAGTTGTCCTCGGTCCCGAACGCCTTTCCCTCGCCGACGGCGTTCACCACCAGCAGATCAGCACCCTTGCGCTTCAATTTGACCCGAGCGTGATCGAGAACGCCACCCTTGTCGTCCCCTGTTTCCGCGGCGAACCCCACGATCAACCGGCCTTCGGTCCGATTCCGCACCAGTTCGGCCAGGATGTCCGCGTTGCGGGCGAGTTCGACGACGGGATCCGGCGAGTCGTCGGACTTCTTGATCTTGTGCTCGGCCCGGTTCGACGGCCGGAAATCGGCGACGGCGGCCGCCATCACGACGACGTCGGCGGAGGCGGCCTCGGCGTGCATCGCCTGGCGCATCTCCTCGGCCGTCGACACGTGGACGACCTTCGCGCCCGCCGGTTCCGGCAACGCGACGGTGTGCGCGGTGACCAGGGTGACCTCGGCGCCGCGCTGCACGGCGACGCGGGCCAGCGCGTAGCCCTGTTTGCCCGACGAGCGGTTCCCCAGGTACCGGACCGGATCCAGCGGTTCACGCGTGCCGCCCGCCGAAATCGCCACGCGCACGCCTTCGAGGTCGCGCGGGAGGGCGTTCGGCACGGCGAGCAGGAGCCGGGCGAGGTCGACGATCTCGGCCGGGTCGGCCAGGCGGCCTTTGCCGGTGTCGGCCCCGGTGAGCCTGCCGGCGGCGGGTTCGGCGACGACCAGCCCGCGCGAGCGCAGCAGCGCCACGTTGTCGCGGGTGGCCGGGTGCTCCCACATCTCGGTGTGCATCGCCGGGAAGAAGGCGACCGGGCACCGGGCGGTGAGCAGGGTGTTCGTCAGCAGATCGTCCGCGATGCCGTGCGCGGCCTTGGCGAGCAGGTTCGCCGTGGCGGGCACGACCAGCACCAGATCGGCTTCCTTGCCGACGCGGACGTGCTGGACCTCGGGCACCTCCGTGAACACGCCGGTGTGCACCGGATGCCCGGACAACGCCTCGAAGGTGGCCGCGCCGACGAAGTTCAGCGCGGCTTCGGTGGGGACCACGCGGACGTCGTGACCGGATTCGGTCAGTCCGCGCAGGACCTCACAGGCCTTGTAAGCGGCGATCCCGCCGCCCACACCCAGGACGATCTTGGGTTTACTCAACGGTGTTCTCGGCGGTTCCGCGCGGCACCGCGACCTGCTGTCGCCTTGACAGCCGCCGTGGCCATCGAGTACCTACTCACCCTCGGTGTGCTCGAGCAGGCCACCGTGGATCTCGCGCAGGGCGATGGACAGCGGCTTCTCGCGCGGGCCCGGCTCGACCAGCGGGCCGACGTACTCCAGCAGGCCCTCGCCCAGCTGGGCGTAGTAGTCGTTGATCTGACGAGCGCGCTTGGCCGCGTAGATCGCCAACGCGTACTTCGAGCTGACCTTTTCGAGCAGGTCGTCGATGGGCGGGTTGGTGATGCCTTCGAGTTCTTCGTTCAGGATGGCCTGGGTCACTCGTGGTGCTCCGAATCTTCAAAGTTCTGGTCGCCGGTTATCAAGTTTAGCAACTGCTCGGCGGCATCCCGCACGTCGGCGTTGACGACGCGCTCGTCGAACTCCCCGGCGGCGGCCAGTTCACGCTCGGCCTCGGCCAGCCTCGCCTGGACGGCGGCCTCGCTCTCGGTGCCGCGCCCGGTGAGCCTGCCGACCAGTTCCGCCCAGGACGGCGGCATGAGCATCACCAGCCGGGCCTCCGGCATCGCCTTGCGGACCTGCCGCGCGCCCTGGAGTTCGATCTCCAGTACCGCGTTGCGCCCGGCCGCCAGAGCCCGCTCGACGGGCTCGCGCGGGGTGCCGTAGCAGTTGCCGGTGAACTCGGCGTGCTCCAGCAGCCTGCCCTCGGCCACCATGCGGTCGAACTCGGCTCGGTCGATGAAGTGGTAGTGCTCGCCGTCGACCTCACCCGGCCTCGGCTTCCTGGTGGTCACCGAGACACTGAAATAGATCTCCGGATCCAGCTTGCGCAGCTCCCCCACCACGCTCGACTTCCCGACTCCCGATGGCCCCGATACGACCGTGAGCCGGTGCCGGGAAAAAACTCCCGCCACCGGCTCACCGCCGCGGTCAGCGCCCGGGTTCACCGGGTGGTCCTGACCGTCGCCGCTCACTCGCCGCTGAATTCGGCCAGCAGCGCCTTGCGCTGCCGGTCGCCGAGGCCGCGAAGACGACGGCTGGGTGCGATCTCCAGTCGTTCCATGGTCTGCTGGGCACGGACCTTGCCGACGCCCGGAAGAGCCTCGAGCAGAGCCGAGACCTTCATCTTGCCGAGGACTTCGTTCTCCTCGGCCTGCTTCAACACGTCGACCAGAGTGGTACCGCCCCGCTTCAGCCGCTCCTTCAGCTCAGCACGGATGCGGCGGGCGGCGGCGGCCTTCTCCAGCGCCGCAGCGCGCTGTTCCTCTGTCAGCTGGGGAAGTGCCACGTTTTCCTCCGGTAGTTCTCAAATCTGGGTGGGTGTGGCGACGGTACCCACCCGTTACCTCGGCCCACAATGCGGGGGTGGCTGGTCATGACCGATTCCCGGGCCTGCTATTGGCCGTTTTCCAGGGAGGTGAGGGAATCCCGTGTCCGCCGAACGGACGCACGCAACGCCTCGGGGTCCGGTCCGTGCTTGAGAACGTCGCGAGAAGACGCCGGGAGCACACCCGGCAGTCCTGACCCGAAAAGACCCCGCAAATCGGCCACGGTGGCTCCCTGGGCCCCGAAACCGGGTGCCAGGACGGGACCGTTCAACGCGCTCAGATCGAGCTCTCCCGGCGCGATGGTGGCGCCGACGACGACCCCGATGTCACCCAGCGGCCCGACACCGGCGTTGTACGCGCCGGCGGTGTCGACGATGTCCTGAGCGACGGTCTTTCCGTTGGGCAGCAAGGCGTTCTGCAGTCCCTGCGCCTCCGGGTTGGAGGTGCGCGCGAGGACGAACAGCCCCTTGCCTTGCGTCTGCGCAACGTCGATCGCGGGCGCCAGCGAACCGAAGCCGAGGTACGGCGACACGGTGATGGCGTCGGCCTCGAGTTCCGCGCCGGACGGCAGGAACGCCGCCGTGTACGCCGCCATCGTCGAACCGATGTCGCCGCGTTTGACGTCCAGCAGGACGAGCGCGCCCGCTTCCCGGCACACCTTCATCGTCTTGGCCAGAACGGCGACCCCAGGAGGCCCGTAGGCCTCGAAAAAGGCCGACTGGGGCTTGATCACCGCGACCTCAGGCGCGATCGTCTCAGCGGCGGTCAGGGCGAACTTCTCCAAACCGCCCGCGTCCGCCGGAAGACCCCACGCCTGAAGCAACCCGGGGTGGGGGTCGATCCCGGCGCAAAGCGGTCCCTTTTCCGCGACCGCTCGCGCCAGCCTCGCCCCGAACCGTTCGCTCATGCCTTGGCCTTGAGCGCCGCCTGGAGGCTTTGCAGCGACCGCACACCGATGTCGCCCTTGATGACGGCCTCGATGCCGTGCACGGCCGCCGCCGCGCCCTGCACCGTGGTGATGCACGGGATGTCCCGCGACACCGCGGCCGTGCGGATCTCGTAGCCGTCGATACGCGGCCCGCTGTTGCCGTACGGGGTGTTGATCACCATCTGCACCTCGCCACTGAGGATGACGTCGACGACGTTCTGCTCCCCTTCGGCCGAACCTTCGTAGTGCTTGCGCACGACGGTGCAGGGGATTCCGTTGCGCCGCAACACTTCCGCGGTACCGGAGGTGGCGAGGATCTCGAAGCCGAGGTCCGCCAGCCGCTTCACCGGGAACACCAGCGAACGCTTGTCGCGGTTGGCGACGGAGACGAACACCTTGCCCGACGTCGGCAGCGAACCGTAGGCGCCGGCCTGCGACTTGGCGAACGCCTTGCCGAAGGAGACGTCCACGCCCATGACCTCACCGGTGGACTTCATCTCCGGGCCGAGCAGCGAGTCGACGCCGTGCCCCTCGGGGGTGCGGAAGCGGTGGAACGGCAGGACCGCCTCCTTGACCGCGACCGGCGAATCGGCGGGCATGTGGCCGCCGTCCCCTTCGGCCGGGAGCACGCCGGAGGCGCGCAGGTCCTTGATTGACGACCCGGTCATGATCAGCGCCGCGGCCTTCGCCAGCGGCACCGCGGTCGCCTTCGACACGAACGGCACCGTCCGCGAGGCGCGCGGGTTGGCCTCCAGGACGTAGAGGACGTCGTCCTTGAGCGCGTACTGGACGTTCAGCAGCCCGCGGACGCCGACGCCGCGCGCGATGGCCTCGGTCGAGCGGCGCACCGTCTCGATGTCGGTCCGGCCCAGCGTGATCGGCGGGAGCGCGCACGACGAGTCGCCGGAGTGGATCCCGGCCTCCTCGATGTGTTCCATGACGCCGCCGAGGAACAGTTCGTCGCCGTCGAAGAGCGCGTCGACGTCGATCTCGATCGCGTCGTCGAGGAATCGGTCCACCAGCACCGGGTGCTCGGGGGTGACCTCGGTGGCGCGGTGGATGTAGCCGGCGAGGGATTCCTCGTCGTACACGATCTCCATGCCGCGTCCGCCGAGCACGTAGGACGGCCGCACCAGCACCGGGTAACCGATCTTGTCGGCGATCCGCTTGGCGCCCTCGAACGAGGTCGCCGTGCCGTACTTCGGCGCGGGCAGCCCGGCGTCGGTGAGGACCTCGCCGAACGCGCCGCGGTCCTCGGCGAGGTGGATCGCGTCCGGGGAGGTACCGATCACCGGCACACCGGCGTCGGCGAGGCGCTTCGCGAGCGAGAGCGGGGTCTGGCCGCCCAGCTGCACGATGACACCGGCGACGGTGCCCGACTCCTGTTCGGCGTTGACCACTTCCAGCACGTCCTCGAACGAGAGCGGCTCGAAGTAGAGCCTGTCCGAGGTGTCGTAGTCGGTGGAGACGGTCTCGGGGTTGCAGTTGACCATGACCGCTTCGAAACCGGCCTCGCGCAAGGCGATCGCGGCGTGCACGCACGAGTAGTCGAACTCGATGCCCTGCCCGATGCGGTTCGGCCCGGAGCCGAGGATCAGCACCTTCGGCTTGTCGGTCTGCGCGGTGATCTCCGACTGCGCCGCGGGATCGGTCTCGTAGGCCGAGTAGTGGTACGGCGTCTTGGCCGCGAATTCGGCCGCGCAGGTGTCGACGGTCTTGTACACCGGCCGCACGCCGAGACGGCGCCGCAGCGCGCGGACGCCGTCCTCCCCGGCCAGTTCCGGCCGCAGCGCGGCGATCTGGCAATCCGAGAGACCGGTGCGCTTGGCACGCCGCAGCAGCGGCTCATCCAGCACGAGCGCGTCGCGGACCTCCGAGCCGACCTCGCCGATGAGGGCGATCTGGTCGATGAACCACGGGTCGATCCCCGACGCCTCGTGGATCTGCTTGACGGTGGCACCGAACCGCAGCGCCCGCTCGACCTCGTAGATCCGCCCGTCGTGCGGCGTGCGCAAGGCGTCCAAAATGGACTCCTTGGTCGCGCCTTCGGGGTCGGGGCGGGTCCAGAAGCCGGTGGCCTTGGTGTCGATGGACCGCAGTGCCTTGCCGAGCGCCTCGGGGAAGCTGCGGCCGAACGACATCGCCTCGCCGACGCTCTTCATCGTCGTGGTCAGCGTCGGGTCCGCGCCGGGGAACTTCTCGAAGGCGAACCGCGGCACCTTCACCACGACGTAGTCCAGCGTCGGCTCGAAGGCCGCCGGGGTCTCGCCGGTGATGTCGTTGCGGATCTCGTCGAGGGTGTAGCCGATGGCGAGTTTCGCGGCGATCTTGGCGATCGGGAAGCCGGTCGCCTTAGACGCCAGCGCGCTGGAGCGGGACACGCGCGGGTTCATCTCGATGACGACCATGCGGCCGTCCTCGGGGTTGATCGCGAACTGGATGTTGCAGCCGCCGGTGTCGACGCCGACCTCGCGCAGGACCGCGATGCCGACGTCGCGCATGTGCTGGTACTCGCGGTCGGTCAGGGTCATCGCGGGCGCGACGGTGACCGAGTCGCCGGTGTGCACGCCCATCGCGTCGATGTTCTCGATCGAGCAGACGACCACCACGTTGTCGTGCCGGTCGCGCATGAGCTCGAGTTCGAACTCCTTCCAGCCGAGGACGCTCTCCTCGATGAGCACCTCGGTGACCGGCGACTCGGTGAGACCGGTGGACGCCAGGCGCTCCAGTTCCGCGTCGGTGTGCGCCATGCCCGAGCCGAGCCCGCCCATGGTGAACGACGGCCGGATGACCACCGGGAGGCCGACCTCGGCGACGGTCGCCCGGACCTCGTCCATGTCGTGGCAGACCCGCGAGCGCGGCACGTCGGCGCCGATCGCGCGGACGATGTCCTTGAACTTCTGCCGGTCCTCGCCGCGCTGGATGGCGTCGATGTCGGCACCGATCAGCTCGACGCCGTACTTCTCCAGCACACCGCGCTCGTGCAGGGCGACGGCGCAGTTGAGCGCCGTTTGCCCGCCGAGGGTCGCCAGGATCGCGTCGGGACGTTCGACGGCGATGACCTTCTCGACGAAGTCCGGCGTGACCGGCTCGATGTAGGTGGCGTCGGCGAACTCGGGGTCGGTCATGATCGTCGCCGGGTTCGAGTTCACCAGCGAGACCCGCAGGCCCTCTTCGCGGAGCACACGGCAGGCCTGGGTGCCGGAGTAGTCGAACTCGGCGGCCTGGCCGATCACGATCGGCCCGGAGCCGATGACCAGCACGTGCTGGATGTCTGTCCTCTTCGGCATTACTTGGCCTTCTCCATCAAAGCGACGAACTCATCGAACAGGGGGGCCGCGTCGTGCGGGCCGGCGGCGGCCTCGGGGTGGTACTGCACCGAGAACGCGGGGACGTCGAACGCGCGGACACCTTCGACGGTGTCGTCGTTCGGGCAGTAGTGCGAGATCTGCGCGGCGCCGAACGGCGTCTCGAACCGCTGGCCCGGTTCGCCTTCGAGGGCGAAACCATGGTTCTGCGCGGTGATCGCGACGCGTTTCGTCGCCACGTCGATCACCGGGATGTTGATCCCCCGATGGCCGTAGCGCATCTTGTAGGTGCCCAGCCCCAGCGCGCGGCCGAGGATCTGGTTGCCGAAGCAGATGCCGAACAGCGGGATTTCCCGCTGCAGCACCGCTTTCGTCAGCTCCGTGGCATGCGCGGTGGTCGCCGGGTCGCCGGGACCGTTGGAGAGGAAGACACCGTCCGCCTCGACCGCGAGCAGTTCATCCACAGTGGACGACGAGGGCAGGACGTGCACCTCGATGCCGCGCGCGGCCATCATGCGCGGGGTGTTGGACTTGATGCCCAGGTCGAGGGCGGCCACGCGGAAGCGGGTCTCCCCCTGCGCCTCGACCACATACGACTGCTTCGTGGTGACCTCGCCGGCGAGGTCGGCGCCCTTCATCTGCGGGCTGGCCTTCACCTCGGCGAGCATCTCCTCGTCGGTGCCGAGCGCGTCACCCGAGAAGACGCCGGATCGCATCGCGCCCTGCTCGCGCAGGTGCCGGGTCAGCGTGCGGGTGTCCACCTCGGAGATGCCGACGACGCCCTGGCGCTCCAGTTCCTCGTCCAGCGTGCGCTTGGAGCGCCAGTTGGACGGGGTGCGCGCCGGGTCGCGGACGACGTAACCCGAGACCCAGATGCGGGCCGACTCGTCGTCCTCGTCGTTCCAGCCGGTGTTGCCGATCTGCGGCGCGGTCTGGACCACGATCTGGCGGTGGTAGGAGGGGTCGGTCAGCGTCTCCTGGTAGCCGGTCATGCCGGTGCAGAACACCGCCTCGCCCAGACTGCGTCCCCGTGCCCCGTACGCGGAGCCCCGGAAGATCCGGCCGTCTTCGAGGACCAGTGCGGCCGCGCTACGGGTGCCGTTAGCGGTGCTCATCAGGCACCTCCCTTGATGTCGTTGCGAGTGTCTTGCAAAGCTTCGATCCACTGTGGATAGTCGTCGACGTCGTCGCCGCGGAATCCGGTGTCCAGTTCGACGTCCCCGGCCAGCCAGGTGATGACGAGCAGCGCGTCGATGCCCATCACCTTTCCGGCCATCCCCTTGTCCTTGCGGACGCCGGTGATCGCCGGCCGCGGGATCCAGAAGTCCGGGGCGCCGCCGCGTTCGATGGCGACGCCGTCTTCGTGCAGCCGCCAGACCGCGCCGGTGCGCAGGCCGGCGCCGCGGGTGACCACGCGGTCCTGCCAGTGCCCCGCCGTCGTCGTGCTGACGTAGAGACCGGTCGATTCGAGCAACGCCTCACCGGGCTCCGCCGGGATCTCGGCGAACGGCGGCACCTGGACGCTCTGAGTCCGCGACTTCCGCCGCCAGCCGCGCCACATCAGGAAGACGCAGAACAGGAAGAAGACGAAGACCGCGAGGGTCAGCAGAATCCGGTCGCTCATGATGCGATCTTCCCTTCCCGCGCGGTGATCCGCCCGCGCAGCAACGTCGCCGTCACCACGCCGGGGAGCCGCATTCCTTCGTACGGGGTGTTGGCCGCGATACTCGCGAACTCTGCTCCTCGTACGGTCCATTCGGTGTCCGGGTCGATCAGCGTCAGGTTGGCCGGTTCGCCGACCTCGATCGGACGGCCGTGATCGGACAGGTTCCCGATCTCGGCGGGCCGTTCGCTCATCACCCGCGCGACACCCCGCCAGTCCAGCAGTCCGGTGCGGACCATGGTCTCGACCACGATCGACAGCGCGGTCTGCAGGCCGAGCATGCCGGGGCGGGCCGAGTTCCACTCGCAGTCCTTGTCCTGGACGGCGTGCGGCGCGTGGTCGGTGGCGACGCAGTCGATGACGCCCTCGGCCAGCGCGGCGCGCAGCTTCTCGGCGTCGGACTGGGTGCGCAGCGGCGGGTTGACCTTGTTGACCGGGTCGTAGGTCGCGAGCCGCTCGTCGGTCAGCAGCAGATGGTGCGGGGTGACCTCGGCCGAGACCTTGGTGCCGCGCTCCTTGGCCCATTTCAGGATCTCGGCCGTGCCCGAGGTGGACACGTGGCAGACGTGCAGCCGCGCGTTCGCGTGCTGGGCCAGCAGGCAGTCGCGGGCGACGATCGACTCCTCCGCCGAGGCGGGCCAGCCGGTGTAGCCCAGGCGCGCGGACTGCTCACCTTCGTGCGCCTGCGCGCCGACGGTCAACCGCGGCTCTTCGGCGTGCTGGGCGATGACGACGCCCAGCGCGGTCGAGTACTCCAGCGCGCGGCGCATGAGCAGCGGGTCCGCGACGCAGAGGCCGTCGTCGGAGAAGACCTTCACCTGGGCCTCGGACTTCGACATGGTGCCCAGTTCGGCGAGCTTCTCGCCCTTGAGGCCCACGGTGACCGCGCCGACCGGGTGCACGTCGACGAGCCCGGCCTCCTGGCCGCGCCGCCACACGTGGTCGACGATCACCGCGTTGTCGGCCACCGGGTCGGTGTTGGCCATGGCGAACACCGCGGTGTAGCCACCGAGCGCGGCCGCGGCCGAACCGGTGGCGATGGTCTCGGTGTCTTCGCGGCCGGGTTCGCGCAGATGGGTGTGCAGGTCGACGAAACCGGGGAGCAGCACCTGGCCGCCCGCTTCGATCACCTCGACGGCGGTGTCGTCGGCCTGGGTGTCGAGGGACCCGATGTCGGTGATGACCCCGTCCTCGACGAGCACGTCGACCGGATCGCCCTCGCCGTAGGGTCGGGCGCCCTTGATCAGGACGGTGGTCACGCGGCGGCTCCTTCGCTGGCAAGCAAGTGATAAAGGACCGCCATGCGCACGTGGACGCCGTTGCGGACCTGTTCGGTGATGGCCGAGGCCGGGGAGTCGGCGACCGCCGAAGCGATCTCCATCCCGCGCAGCATCGGACCGGGGTGCAGGACGACGGCGTGCTCGGGCAGCAGCTTCATCCGTCGTTCGTTGAGGCCGTAGGCGATCGAATACTCGCGCGCAGAGGGGAAAAAGCTCTGCCCTGGCCCCCCGGCTGTCATCCGTTCCGCTTGCACTCGCAGCATCATGACCGCGTCGACCGCGGGCAGTTCGGCGTCGAGTTCGTGCGACACGGTGACCGGCAGGCTTTCCACCCCGGCGGGCAGGAGCGTCGGTGGCGCGACGAGCACCACCTCCGCCCCCAGCGCCGACAGCAGGTGGATGTTCGACCGCGCGACCCGGCTGTGCAGGACGTCTCCGACGATCGCGATGCGGCGGCCTTCCAGCGAACCGAGCCGCTCCCGCAACGTCGCCGCGTCGAGCAGCGCCTGCGTCGGGTGCTCGTGGGTGCCGTCGCCGGCGTTGACGACCGCCGTCCCGGCTTCGGCGAGCCAGCCCGAAAGCCGCTGCGCCGCCCCGGAAGCCGGGTGCCGGATGATGACGCAGTCGGCGCCCGCCGCGGCCAGCGTCAGCGCGGTGTCCCGCAGCGATTCGCCTTTGTTGACCGAAGAACTGGACGCGGAGACGTTGATCACGTCGGCGCTCATCCATTTCCCGGCGATCTCGAACGAGACGCGGGTGCGGGTCGAGTTCTCGTAGAACAGCGTGATGACGGTGCGGCCCCGCAGGGTCGGGAGCTTGCGGACCTCGCGGCCGAGCAGGGTGTGCTTGAGCTCCTCCGCGGTGTCCAGCACGGCTGTCGCGAGCGCCGGGTCGAGCCCGTCGGTGGCGAGCAGGTGCTTCACGATCGGTCTCCTTCTGATTGCGCCCGCAACAGAACCGTGTCCCGTCCGTCCACTTCGGACAGCAGGACCTCGATTCCCTCGGCACGCGAGGTGGGCACGTTCTTGCCCACGTAGTCGGCGCGGATCGGCAGTTCGCGGTGGCCGCGGTCGACCAGCACGGCCAGCTGGACCGCGCGCGGGCGGCCGTGGTCGCGCAGGGCGTCGAGGGCGGCACGGATGGTGCGGCCGGAGAACAGCACGTCGTCGACCAGGATCACCACCGCGTCGTCGATACCGGTCGGCGGCAGCTGCGAATGTTCGAGCGCGCGGGGCGGGCGGCGGCGGAGATCATCACGGTAGAGCGTGATGTCCAGCGCGCCGGTCGGCGGACGGATGCCGGAGAACTCGGCGATCTTGTCCGCGAGCCGCAGGGCGAGCGGGGTACCCCTGGTCGGGATGCCCAGCAACACGGGTGGAGTCGAGCCACCGGCACCGAGAGCGGTCTTCTCGATGACCTGATGGGCCATTCGGGCTATCGTGCGCGCGACATCGCCGGACGAGAGCAGCTCACGCTCTCCCGCCGGTTCCGCCGCGCCACGTGGACGTGACGACAAGGCGGACCTCCTTCCCCGCCTCTCTGGACGGGTCCTTAAAGACCTCGACTTCCTGCTTGGCGAGGAAATCGAACCGACACTAGCAGGAGCGGGCCCTCCTTCTTACGGGTGGCGCGCCCCAGGTGACGAAGGCCTCGCGAAAGCACCCGCTTGACCTGGTGACAACTATGCGTAACCATTACTCTGAGTATTCGACTCTAGAGTCCCCTGGACCGGTCACGCCGACCGGTTGGGGGTGAGGAAACGGAGAACCACCAGATGGGCGATTACGCCAAGGCGCTCGGGGCCAAGCTCCGCGGGATCCGCCAGCAGCAGGGCCTGTCCCTGCACGGGGTCGAGCAGAAGTCCGGAGGCCGGTGGAAGGCCGTCGTCGTCGGTTCGTACGAGCGTGGCGACCGCGCCGTGACCGTGCAGAAGCTCGCCGAGCTGGCCGATTTCTACGGCGTGCCGGTGGTCGAACTGCTGCCGGAGGGCCGGGTGCCCTCGGGCGCCGAACCCGCCACGAAGATCGTCATCAACCTGGAGCGTCTCCAGCAGCTCCCGGCGGAAAAGGTCGGGCCGCTCGCCCGCTACGCCGCCACCATCCAGAGCCAGCGCGGCGACTACAACGGCAAGGTGCTCTCCATCCGCACGGAAGACCTGCGTTCGCTGGCGATCATCTACGACATGACCCCCGGCGAGCTCACCGAGCAGCTGATCGACTGGGGTGTACTCCCGCCGGAGGCCCGACCGTCCAAAGAGGACTAGTTTGTTTATCGCGCGGCCGGAAACGCGTCTACGGGCCGTGCCTTGTCGAGGCACGGCCCGTTAACATGAAGGCGGCCCGCAGCCGCGTTTCCGGGGCCTGACGGCCAAAACGCGCGACTCCAAAAGATCAAAAGACCTTGGTCACCTCAGCCTTGGTCACCTCAGCCTTGGTCACCTCAGCCTTGGTCACCTCAGCCTTGGTCACCTCAGCCTTGGTCACCTCAGCCTTGGTCACCTCAGCCTTGG
>NZ_JBVISU010000034.1:51996-61974 GCF_055575355.1 Amycolatopsis sp. NPDC034160
GTCACCTGATCGGGGTCACCATTGTCATAAGACCGCGCGGAGGCGGTCGGCGATGGTGCCGATGCGGCCGAGCACGCCGTTCACGAACCGCGGCGAGTCGTCGGTCGACAACTCCTTCGCCAGTCCGACGGCCTCGTCGATGGCGACCGGGTCCGGCACGTCCGCGGCCCACAGCAACTCGTAGACACCGACCCGGAGCACCGCGAGGTCCACCGGCGGCATCCGGTCCAGCGTCCAGCCCTGAGCGTGCTCCGAGAGCAGCTCGTCGATCTGGGCCCGGCGCCCGGTGACGCCCTCGACCAGCGAGATCGTGTAGTCCCCGATCGGGTCGACCTCGACCGAACCGACGCGGTCGGCCAGCAGCGTCACCGCGTCGGCCCCGCGCTGGGCGGCCTCGTACATCATTTCGACGGCACGCTTGCGGGCCTGGCGACGGCTGATCGGCCCACCGCGGTTCGGTGACTTGCCGGCTTTGTCTGAGCCTGCCATCAGCTGGAGACGCGGCCCAGGTAGCGGCCGTCACGGGTGTCGACCTTGATCTTCTCGCCGGTGGTGAGGAACAGCGGCACCTGGATCTCGGCGCCGGTCTCCAGGGTGGCGGGCTTGGTGCCACCGGTGGAGCGGTCACCCTGCAGGCCGGGGTCGGTGTGCTGGACGATCAGCTCGACCGAGGTCGGCAGCTCGATGTACAGCGGGACGCCCTCGTGCACCGCGACCTGGACCTCGGTGTTCTCGAGCAGGTAGTTCGCGTTGTCACCGACGGTCTCGGCCAGCACGGTGATCTGGTCGTAGGTCTCCGCGTCCATGAACACGAAGTCCGCGCCGTCCTTGTACAGGTAGGTCATGTTCCGGCGGTCGACGGTGGCCGTATCGACCTTCGTGCCCGCGTTGAAGGTCTTGTCGACGACCTTCCCGGTCAGCACGTGCTTGAGCGTGGTGCGCACGAACGCACCGCCCTTGCCCGGCTTGACGTGCTGGAACGCGGTGACGGTCCACAGCTGGCCGTCGAGGTTGAGGACGAGCCCGTTCTTCAGGTCGTTGGTGGTGGCCACGAGTGTGCAGTCTCCTGTGTCGATCTTCCGGGCCGCCGTCAGACGACCACGAGTTCCTTGGTGCTCAGCGTGAGGAGTTCGGGCGTACCTTCCCGCACGACCAGCGTGTCCTCGATGCGCACGCCACCGCGGCCGGGCAGATACACACCAGGCTCGACGGTGACCGCCATACCGGCGGTCAGTGTACCGACGCCCGTGGTAGCGAGACTGGGCGCCTCGTGCACCTGCAGTCCGACGCCGTGGCCGAGGCCGTGACCGAACTCCTCGCCGCGGCCCGCGTCGGCGATCACGCCGCGCGCCGCTTTGTCCACTTCGGACACTTTGGCGCCGGGGAAGACCGCGTCACAGCCCGCCGCCTGCGCGCGCCGGACCAGTTCGTAGACCTCCTCCTGCCACGCCGCGGGCTTGCCGAGCACGAACGTCCGGGTCATGTCGGAGTGGTAACCGTCGACCGTGGCGCCGAAGTCGATCTTGACGAAGTCACCGGTCGCGAGCACGGCCGAGGTCGGCCGGTGGTGCGGGATCGCGGAGTTGGCACCCACCGCGACGATCGTGTCGAACGACGGCCCGGTCGACCCGTGGCCGAGCATGCGGTTCTCCAGGTCGCGGGCGACGTCCAGCTCGGTGCGGCCCGGCCGGAGCCCGCCGGAGGACACCAGGTCCTCCAGTGCCCTGTCGGCCGCCGCGCACGCCTGGCGCAGCGCCTCGATCTCCTGCTCGTCCTTGACCAGCCGCAGCTGCTCCACGAGGCCCGGAGTGCGGACCAGCTCGACGCGGTCGAAGCGCACCTTGAGATCCTCGTGCTGCTCGACGCTGACGTGCTGGCTCTCGAACCCGGTCTTGCCGAAGTGTTTTTCGGCCGCCAGATCGGCGAGCTTCGCCGCGCTCGCGCGGTCCAGCACCCGTTCGAGGTCGGGCACCTCCGTCGCCGACTGGACCGTGTAGCGGCCGTCGGTGCAGAAGATCGTCTTGTCGTCACCGCCCCCGTGGACGAGGAGAGCGGCGTTGGACCCGGTGAAGCCGGTCAGGTACCTGATGTTGAGCAGGTCCGTGACCAGCAGCGCGTCCACCCCGGAGTCGGCAAGCAGGGAACGCAGCGCCGCACGGCGGCGAGAGAAGTATTCACGCACTGTCGCATTATGTCGCGCGCTCACGGAAACGTCTCGCAGGGCGCTGGACCCGCTTGCAACTCACGTGGTCGTGAAGGGCGCCCTGCAATCCGTTTCCGTGGGCCTCCGGCCCATAAGAGGCCCGCGACGGTGAAGTCTCCTCGTCGCGCTGACGCGCTTCCGAGGAGACCGTCCGCCGGTCACCTCGGTAGCCTCGTTGGCGAGGTGGGGGTAGAGGCCCAGCGCATTCAGAGGACTAAACGCGTGCGGGCGTGAGAGTCGCTACTGGCGAGTTAAACTCCCCCAATGGCACCGTGGCTGACTCGTGGACTCGTGATGGCGCTGCTGCACGGCGCGGCCGTCACCGTGCTGGCCAAGTACGAGGTCTACAACCCCACCGACAAGACCCTCGTCACCTCCCTCGCGCTCGCCGTGCTCGTCGGCGCGGCGGCGGGCTGGAGCGCGGTGGACGCGTGGCAGGGCAAACCCGAGCGCGGCAAGAACTGGTTCATCGCGGCGCTGATCGCGGGCCCGGTCTCCGGCGTGCTGTACGTGATCGGCCGCGCGGTGTTCGTCGACCAGACCGGCGCCTCCGAACTCGGCGGCGCGCTCACCGGCGGCGCCGCCTTTTCGGCCCTGCTGGTGCTCGTCCCGGCCGGGCTCGGCCTGCTCGTCGGCGGCCGGATCGCCAAGACGGCCCCGGAAGACGACGAGGCTCAGCCTGAGAGCGAGAAACCGGGCGGGAAGTCGTCCCAGGCCTGATCGCTGATCTCTTCGACGGTCGAGTCGTTCAGCGCCGCCGCCCCGGCGTCGGGCACGGCGAACAGCTTGCCGTCGAGCACCACCGCGACCCCGCGGCCCGGCGCGCGCACCATTTTCGCCCCGGCGCTCAGGCGCGCGGCCTGCGGGAATTTCTCGAGCACCTTGAGCCGCTGGTCGACCACCTCGCCCGCGAGCGCCGCCGCCACCGAGCGCCGGTCGACCCGGACCAGTTTTCCGTCGGCCACCAGGTCGATCGTCCGCTGCGGCGAAGGCATCGCGACCCCTTCGAACGCGGTCCGGATCCGGGCGTCGCCGTCGCAGGCCCGCGAGCCGCGGACGTCGAGGCCGAAATGCTTGAGGTCGGTCGGCGCCCCCGCGCCGCCGACGATCGTGGCGCGGACGACGTCGAACGGCACCCGGTCGCAGACGTCACCCGAGGACAGCGGCGCGTGCCCGTCGGGCCGCCGGACCAAGCCGGGGCCCTCCTTCCAGCTGCCGGGGATGAGCACCGGACGGTACGGCTGGGCGGTGAAGTCCCTGGTCCAAAAGGTAAGCGTGGTGCCGGTGTCGGTCTCGTGCGCGATCACGAAGGCGTCGAGCGCGCCGACCCACATCAGATCGGTGCTGAACCCGTCGACCAGCGAACGGGTGCGCGGCGAGATCGTGCTGGGCTTGGCCGCGAAGCCCTGCTCCCCCAGCGTCTCCACACCCCGGGTGAAGGCCGCGTCCTTGGCGCGGAGCAGGAACTGCCCGGCGCCGTTCCACCCGGCCGCCTTGGCCGTGGTGTCGGTGAAGAGCACGTAGAACCAGCCGTCGAGGTATACCGCCGAGGGCTGGCCCGCGCCGTAGACGTTGGCGCGGTGCACGTCGTGCGACGGTCCGATGATCGGCTGTCCGCCGGCGGCGCGCGTCCAGGTGAGCCCGTCGGTGCTGGTGGCGAGGCCGATCGAGTTGCCGAGCGCGTGGTCGCCCGCCGCGCCGGTGTAGTACATGTAGTAGGTCGAGCCGACCTTGATCACCGAGGGGTCGCAGGTGTGCATCCCGTCGAAACCGCCGGGCGCGCCGGAGAACACCGCCGCCGGGCCGCCGCCGGACGGGCCGGTGAAGGGGCCGTCGAGCGACTGCGACTGCGCGTAGAGGATGTCGTCACCGGCCGGCGGGGCGCTGCCGTACTGGCTGCACCACCACATCCGGAGCTTGTCGCCGTCCCGCATCACCGTCGGGCCGTAGTTGTAGACCGCGTCCTGATCACCCGCGGCGACCACACCGCCGCTCTGGCGCGGATCGCCGGTGGTGAGTTCGACGTCCATCGGGCGGGGCTTCTCGCGGGGCGCCTGCTGGGCTCCGCCGATCCCGCCGCCCTTGCCGTCGGCCTGGGATTGGACGTTGCCGTCACTGCACGCCACCAAAAGCGCGCCGGCCGCGAGGGCGGCCGCCACGGCACGGGCGGGTCGCCGACCCCCACGGAAAAGGCGCATGATGGCCGAGTGTAGCGAGACTTAGCCCGCCTGGGTGACGTCGCTCCCCGGTAGAGCGACCAGCTCCACTTCGAAGCCGTCGGCGTTTTCGAGGTAGGCGGCGTAGTGGTGATCACCGCCCGCATACGGATACTTGTCCGGGAACATCGCCGACCAGCCGTGTTCGAGGGCTTTCACGGCCAATTCGTTCACCCGATCGCGGGTATCGACGTGCAGGGCGAGGTGGTTCAGCCCCGGCTGGGTGCGCTCGTGCGTCGCCCCGCTGAGCGCGGGTGAGCGTTCGACGACGAGATAGGTCGCGCCGTGCTTCCAGCTGACCCCGGCTGGCCAGCGCTGGAATTCGCGCCAGCCGAGTTCACCGAGCAGCCAGCCCCAGCTCGCCTCGGCGCGCGCGAGATCCGGGACCCACAGTTCGAGGTGGTGCGGTTTGCCGTGGTCCGACGGCAGTGCGACGAAGACGCGGTGCGGCCCGCTGCCGTAGTGATCGCCTGCGCCGACGTCAAGGAAACCCAAGCGCCGCACCAGGTTCTGACTGGCCACATTGGACTCGCCGACCAGCGCCCACACCGACGACAGGCCGAGCCCGACGAGTCCGTGGTCCAGCAGGGCCTTCGCGGCCTCGGTCGCCAGCCCTTGCCCACCGTGCTCACGCGCGAGGTAGTAGCCGATCTCCGGCACCTCGCCGGGCAACTCCGCCGAGGGCCGCAGATGCGCGAGACCGATGACGTCGCCGCCCCGCTCGATCGCCCAGTGCCCCATCCCGGCGGGGCCGCGATAGGACAGCCGCCGGTCCATCATGGCCCGGATCTGGGACGGCTCGGTGAGCGGAACCGCGAAATGCGCGCTCATCGCCGGATCCGAGAACACCTTCACGATCGCTTCGGTATCGGCCTCGGTCAGCGCGCGCAGCCGAAGCCGCGGGGTGGTCAGCTCCGGCGGATTGTTCATGCCGCGTTCGCGGCCATCCAACGCAGCGCGAGCGGGTAGCCGTCGACCCCGAGCCCGGCGACGACGGCGGTGGCGATGTCCGACAGCACGCTGTGGTGCCGGAACTGCTCGCGCTTGTGCACGTTGGAGATGTGCAACTCGACCAACGGTGCCTTGAGCTGGGCGGCGGCGTCGCGGACCGCGATGGAGTAGTGCGTCCACGCGGCGGCGTTGAGCACCACCGGCCAGCCGGCGTCGGCGGCCTCGTGCAGCCAGCCGACCATCTCGCCCTCGTGGTCGGTCTGGCGGACCTCGACGTCGATCCCGAGCTCCTTGCCGGTGTCGACGCAGGTCGAGACCAGATCGGCGTGGGTGGCCGAACCGTAGATACCCGGTTCGCGCAGCCCGAGCCTGCCGAGGTTGGGACCGTTGAGGACGAGCACCTTCACAGCAGTACGCTCCCGCCGGGCTTGGGAGCCTCGCCCGCCACCACCGAGTACGCCGCCGCGAGCAGCGACGGGTCGGGGCCTTCCAACCTGCCGGGCTTGGCGAGCCCGTCGAGGACGACGAAGCGCAGCACACCCGAGCGGGTCTTCTTGTCGCCCTTCATCGTTTCCAGCAGGTGCGGGAGCGCGTCCGGGTCGTAGGTGGTCGGCAGGCCCAGCAGCTTGAGGACGGCGGCGTGGCGATCGGCGGTGGCGTCGTCGAGCCGGCCCGCCAGGCGCGCGAGCTCGGCGGCGAACACCAGTCCGACGCTCACCGCGGCGCCATGACGCCACCGGTACTTTTCGCGGCGTTCGATGGCGTGGCCGAGCGTGTGGCCGTAGTTGAGGATCTCGCGCAGGTTCGACTCACGCAGGTCCGCGGCGACGACGTCGGCCTTGACCTGGATCGAGCGGCGGACCAGCTCGCCGAGGACCTCACCGGTGGAATCCAGCGCGGCGGCGGAGTCCTGCTCGACGAGTTCGAGGATGCGCGGATCCGCGATGAACCCGGTTTTGACGACTTCGGCCATCCCGGCGACGAGTTCGTTGGGCGGCAACGTCTCCAGCGTCGCGAGGTCCACCAGGACCGCGCTCGGCTCGTGGAAGACGCCGACCAGGTTCTTGCCTGCCTCGGTGTTGATCCCGGTCTTCCCGCCGACGGAGGCGTCGACCATGCCCAGTAGCGTGGTGGGCACGTTGACCAGGCGCACGCCGCGCATCCAGGTCGCGGCGACGAACCCCGCCAGGTCGGTCACCGCGCCGCCGCCGAGGCCGACGACCACACCTTGGCGGTCGAGGCCGATGCGGCCGAGAACCTCCCAGCAGAAGCTGGCGACGGTGAGGGCCTTGCCGTCCTCGGCGTCGGGGATCTCGACCCGGTGCGTGTCGATCCCGGCTTCGGCCAGCTCGTCGCGGATGGCCTCCGCGGTGGTCGTCAGCGTCGGCGGGTGGATCAGCGCGACCTTGGAGGCGTCGGTGAGCTGCTCGGTGAGCTCGCCCAGCAGTCCCCGGCCGATGACGACGTCGTAGGGCTTGGCGGTGTTGACGGTGATGCGGACCGGCTCGGTCATCGTGTCCCTCACTTCGGCGGAAGCCGCTTGGCCCTGGCGACCTCGCAGGTGATCTTGCCCTTGACCGGGGTGTCGCCCGGGATCTCTTCGGTCACCGTCTGGCCCGGCGTCATGCGGTTCTTGGCGAACAGCGCTTCCCCGGAGGCCTTGCCGTCGGCGTCCTTGATCGCGATGGTGACGGCGTAGCGCGCGTCCTCGCTCGTGCTGTTGGTGACCTCGATGGTGATCTTCGGGGTGTAGCTGTTGCTGTCGCATTTGGTGACCTTGACATCCGCGGCGACATCCGCTTCGGGAGCGGCGGAGGCGGGCGCCCCGGAGGTGGCGGCCCCGGTCTGGACGACGTCGGAACCGGCGGGCTGCTTTTCCTCGCCGCACGCGGTCAGGGTCAAGGCGAGGGCGGCGAGAAGAACGCCGATGGTGGTGCGCTTCATGCTTCTTCCTTGCTGTTTTCGGTCAGTCCCGCGACGGCGGCCTCGACGACCTCGTCGGGCGTGCGGTGGTCGGTGTCGATCTCGATCGTGGCCACCTCGCGGTACACCGGCAGGCGCGCGTCGAGGAGCGCCTTGTAGGTGGCACGGGGATTCACCCCGGCGAGCAGCGGACGCGCCGTCGACAACCCGGCGCGTTGCACGCCGGCGGCCATCCCGACGTTGAGGAAGACCACCGTGTGCGCGGCGAGCCGCGCCCGGGTGCCCGGCGTGATCGGCGCTCCCCCGCCGAGGGAGAGGACGCCGTCGTGCTCGGCCAGCGCCTTGGCGACGATCTCCTCCTCCAGCGCGCGGAAGGCGGGCTCGCCCTCCTCGGTGAAGATGTCGGTGATGGACTTGCCCGCGCTCGCGACGATGTCGTCGTCGCTGTCGCGGAAAGCCAGGCCGAGTGCGGCGGCGAGCGCCGGGCCGACCGTGCTCTTACCCGAGCCCGGCGGCCCGATGATCACCGCGCGAGGAGTCACCAGCGCTCCTCGAGCGCCTTCAGGTAGGCCTCGGCGTTGCGCTTGCTTTCGGCCAGCGAGTCGCCGCCGAACTTCTCCAGCGCGGCGTCGGCGAGGATCAGCGCGACCACCGACTCCAGCACGACCCCGGCACGGGGTACCGCGCAGACGTCGGACCGCTGGTGGATCGCCACCGCGGGTTCGCCGGTGGTGACGTCCACAGTGGACAGTGCTTTCGGGACGGTCGAAATCGGCTTCATCGCGACGCGCACGCGCAGCGGCTCGCCGTTGGTGATACCGCCTTCGAGCCCGCCCGCCCGGTTGGACCGGCGGGTCACCCCGACCGGGCCGGTGCCGCGGTCGATCTCGTCGTGGGCCTGGCTGCCCCAGCGCGTGGCCGTGGTGAAGCCGTCGCCGACCTCCACGCCCTTCATCGCCTGCACGCCCATGAGCGCGCCGGCGAGGCGGGAGTCGAGCCTGCGGTCCCAGTGCACGTGCGAGCCGAGGCCCGGCGGCAGCCCGTAGGCGATCACCTCGATGACGCCGCCGACGGTGTCACCGGCCTTCCGCACGGCGTCGACCTCGGCGACCATCGCGTCGGTCCCCTCCTGGCCGAAGGCGCGGACGGGGCTCTCGTCGATGGCGGGCAGGTCCGACGCCACAGGCAGCGGGCCCTCCGGCGCCGAGGCGCCGCCGATCGACACGACGTGGCTGAGGATCTCGACCCCGAGCAGCTGCTTGAGATACGCGCGGGCCACCGTGCCGAGCGCGGTCCGCGACGCGGTCTCGCGGGCGCTCGCGCGTTCCAGCACCGGACGGGCCTCGGGGAAGCCGTACTTCTGCATACCGGGCAGATCCGCGTGGCCGGGGCGGGGACGGGTCAGCGGCTCGTTGCGCGCCAGACCTTCCAGCTCCTCGGCGGGCACGGGATCGGCCGACATGACCTTCTCCCACTTGGGCCACTCGGCGTTCTCGATCTGGATCGCGACGGGGCCACCCTGGGTGAGCCCGTGCCGGACGCCGCCGGTGAACTCGATGTGGTCTGTCTCGAAGCCCATCCGGGGACTGCGGCCGAAGCCGAGCCTCCGGCGCGCGAGCTGCTCGCCCACTTCGGCGGTCGTGACCTCGACCCCGGCGGGCATCCCTTCCAGGATGGCGGCGAGGGCGGGTCCGTGCGATTCCCCTGCGGTTATCCAGCGCAACACCTGACAATCCTGTCACAACCTCCCAACCTGCCGGGGAAGGGCCGGGCTATCCCGGACCGGGTCCGGCGAAGACGGCGAGCGCCCAGGCCGCCACCAGGAGACCGGGGCCGTGCGGCACCGTCGGATGCCGGGGTCCGCCCACCGCGAGCGCCACGCTCAGCAGCGCCGCGGCGACCGCGCCGAGCACGACCGACGGCCAGCCCGTCGCGGCGAGGACCGCGCCGAGGCTCCCGGCGAGCTTCACGTCACCGGCGCCGAGCGAGCGCGGCGCCAGCGCGTGGACGAGCGCGTGCGCACCGCCGAAGACCAGCGCGCCGAGCACGGCCCGCCCCGCGATGGCCGCCCCTCCCCCGGCCGCGGCGACCGTGATGGCGGCCGCGAGGGCCGGGTACGCGGGCAGGGTCAGGACGTCGGGCAAGCGGCGGTACTTGAGGTCGGCGAGCGCCAGCGGGACGGCGAAGACGGTCAGCACGGCGGGGACCGCGAGCCACCAGGACGGCCAGGCCCCGCCCTGGTGACGGAGGTACACCGCCAGGAGGAGGGCCGCCGTGAGGGCGGCCGCCCAGACCGTCACCGGCGCTCCCGCGCGGCGCAGGCAGGCGCGGGTGGCGAGTGCCGAACCGGCGCCCGCCACCGTGAAGGCGATCGGCATGAGCACAAGATCAAGAGTCCGCTCCTGTCCCGCTCCGAGGCAAGAACTTCTTTTCGTGACAGGAACTTTCACGCACTTACGGCAGAGAGGGCGCGGGTTCCGGTCGGCGTGTGGAACGCATTTAGTCGACTACTCGCGCTGGGTCGCCGCACGTGGTCACCCGCCGCGTCAGGGTGTCCGCAGCGACGCTTCCCCCGCCGCAGACGGTGGTGAGTCCGTGCTCGACGCTGCGGTGCGGGGTGGGCTGGGTTGGTCGTGAGTGGCGATTCGGGTTCTAACCCGAATCGCCACTCACGACCAACCCAGC
>NZ_JBVISU010000035.1:0-60025 GCF_055575355.1 Amycolatopsis sp. NPDC034160
GGTCGTTCCACGCATCTACCAGGAGCTTCGCCATACCCAGCTCACCAACACACCCCTACCAACCCAAAACAGGTTGGAAAAGGCTCAATGAAGGGTCCTTTCCTTGCAAAATTTGCAAGGAAAGGCCCCTTCATTTCATCCGCGGGAGGGCGGACGTCTCTAGCGCCGGTACCGCAGACCGAAGCCGTAGGGGAACAGCGCCTTTTTGCCGTCGCCGACGTTCACCGGCTCCTGAGCCGCACTGGTCGGCCAGCTGAACGTCAGTTTCCCGGTCGGGTTGTAGTCGCCGTAAAGGACATCGGCGACACCGGCGCCTTCGCTACCCGGGAGCCAGGCGGCGACGAGCCCGTTGAACCGCGGCAGTTGCGCGGCGATATCGAGCGGCCTGCCGGATACGGTCACCACGACGACCGGGACACCGGAACTCTTCAGCTTGGCGATCGTGGCGAGGTCTTCCGCGTCGAGTCCGAAACCGTTCGGGCGATCTCCCTGCCCTTCGGCGTACGGCGTTTCGCCCACCACTGCGACCGCGACGCGGTAGCTTTTGTCGATTCCCTCACCCGCACGGTCATAGGTCACCGTGGTTCCCTTCCCCGCCCCCGACTTGAGCCCGTCGAGGATGGTGGTGCCCGGGATGACCGGGCCGCTCTGCCCTTGCCAGGTGAGCGTCCAGCCGCCGGCCTGATTGCCGATGTCGTGCGCGTTCTTGCCCGCGACGAAGATCTTGTTGTTCTTCTTCGCCAGCGGCAGCACACCGTCGTTCTTCAGCAGTACCTGCGATTCGCGGACGGCCTGCCGGGCCAGGTCGCGATGTTCCTTGCTGCCGAACGTCTTCTGGAGCGAACGGTCGGTGTACGGGCGCTCGAACAGGCCGAGCTTGAACTTCTCCGCCAGGATGCGGCGGTTCGCGTCGTCGATCCGGGCCGTCGGGACGCGCCCCGCCTCGACCTCGGCCTTGAGGTAGGAGATGAACTGCGGCGCGTCCCAGGGGACCATGAACATGTCGATGCCCGCGTTGACCGAAAGCCGCACTTCTTCGGGCGTGAAGCCTTCTTGCCCGTCGATCTGGTTGATCGCGTTGTAGTCCGAGATCACCAGTCCGGAGAACCGCAGTTCCTTCTTGAGGACGTCGGTGATGAGGTACTTCTCAGCGTGCATGCGTACGCCTTGGAAGCTCGAGAACGAGATCATCACCGAGCCGACGCCGCGGTCGATCGCCTCGCGGAACGGCGGAAGGTGAATCTGGCGCAGTTCGCGTTCGCTGATCTCGACGTTGCCCTGGTCGACGCCGTTCGTGGTGCCCCCGTCGCCGACGTAGTGCTTCGCGGTCGCGAGTACCGAGCCCGGCTTCTCCCCGAGCCTGCGCCCCTGGAGACCGGTGATGGCCGACGCGTTGGCGATGGCGTCGCGCGGGGATTCGCCGAAGGATTCGTAAGTCCGGCCCCAGCGATCGTCACGGGCGACGCACAGGCACGGCGAAAAGTCCCACTGCGGCCCGGTTCCGGCGACTTCCAACGCGGTCGCACGGCCGATTTTCTCGACCAGGCGGGGATTGTTGGCGGCGCCGAGGCCGATGTTGTGCGGGAAGATCGTCGCACCGTAGACGTTGTTGTGGCCGTGCACGGCGTCGACGCCGTAGATCGTGGGGATGCCGAGCGGCGTCGAAACCGCCGCCTTCTGATACGAGTCGACCATGTCGGCCCAGCCGTTCGGCGTGTTGCCGGCCGGCACGGAGCCACCGCCGGACAACAGCGATCCCAGCTTGAGCGCGGCGGCCTGATCGGGCGTGACTGCGCCTCGTTCGGCCTGCGTCATCTGGCCGATCTTGTCGTCGAGACTCATCCGTTTCAGCAGGTCGTCGACCCGCGAGGACACCGAAGCGTAGGGGTTCCGGTACAGCGGCCCCGGTGTGGCCGACGCCATCGGCGTCAAGGCCGAACCGGCCAAAAGCAGGCCTGCGAGCATTGTGGTTTGCGTCGTGCGAAGCGATCTTCTGACGCGGAGGCGGGACGGCATTGGTTCCTCCGTAGCTCGAACAATCCATATGTTGCGCGCCACAACAAACTAGCTCCACGATGGGGTGTCCCAGGTCACAATCAGGCAACGGAGGGTCGTCGAGTACCTTCCGGTGGTGCGTTTTGTCCTCGCGTCCCAGTCCCCCGCCCGCCTCGCCGTCCTGCGTTCCGCCGGCTTCGAACCGAGCGTCGTCGTCTCCGGCGTCGACGAAGACGCGGTGGCCGCGTCCCTGACCGACCCGGCACCGGCGGAGCTGGTCCGGGCACTCGCCGCAGCCAAGGCGGAGGCGGTTTTCGAGACGCTCGCCGGGTCCCACGAGGGCAGCGCCGACCTGGTCATCGTCGGCTGCGATTCGATGTTGTCGATCGGTGGCGACATGGTGGGCAAGCCGATCACGCCGGAGGTCGCGCGCGAACGCTGGGCGTCGATGGCGGGCAAAACCGGTGAACTCCTCACCGGCCACGCGATCATCCGTGTCGAGAACGGCGAGAAGACGAAGGAAACCTCAGGGACCGAGGGGACCAGGGTTCGCTTCGGCACGCCCTCGCCGGAGGAAATCGACGCTTACATCGCGTCCGGCGAGCCGCTCCAAGTAGCGGGCGGCTTCACCTTGGACGGACTCGGCGGTTGGTTCGTCGACGGGATCGACGGCGACCCCTCGAGCGTCATCGGGATCAGCCTGCCGCTGACCCGGCGCCTCCTGAGCGAGATCGACGTGAGCGTCGTCGATCTGTGGACCCGTCCCGCATCCTGAGACAGCCCCCACACGATCGGGTGATCCGGAAGAGTCCTGCCTCGTCGAACGTTCTTCACGTTCGGCCAATCAGGAAACTTTCACGCACCGGAGTCGCCCCGTGTCTTTCATTCGGACCTACACCAGGCCAAGGGTCTTCGCGGCGGCTGTGCTCGGGTCGCTCCTCGTGGGTGCCCTCCTCGGCATCCTCGCCAGGACGACCGAGGCGAGCTGGCTGACCGAACTGCTCGACCAGATCGGCACGATCTTCACGACACTGCTGCAGATCGCGGTGATCCCGCTGGTCTTCACGGCGATCGTGGTCGGCATCAACAGCCTGCGCGGCCTCGGCGGCGGCAGGAAGGCCGCCCGGCTGGGCGGCAAGACCGTCCTGTGGTTCGCGATCACGTCGTTCATCGCGTCACTGATCGGCATCGCCGTCGCGAAGCTGTTCAACCCGGGCAGCGGCGGCCTCGGCGAAGGTGTCGCCGCGACCGCGAAAAACGCCGACAAGGCCACCAAGAGCGTCGACAACTGGGGCTCCTGGAGCGCCTTCGTCGAAGGTTTCCTGCCGAAGAACTTCTTCACCGCCTTCACCGAGGGGGAGACACTTCAGGTGCTGTTCCTCGCGGTGCTGATCGGTGCGGCGGCCTACAGCCTCGGCGACAAGGCCAAGCCGTTCGTCGACTTCACCACGAGCGTCTTCGAGATCATCCAGCGCTACCTCGGCTGGGTCGTCCGGCTCGCCCCGATCGGCATCATCGGCCTGATCGGCGCGGCGGTCTCGAACTACGGTGACGCCCTGTTCCGGCCGCTGTTGTCCACCACGGTCGCGGTGTACGTCGGCTGCCTCCTGGTCCTGTTCGTGGTCTACCCGATTCTCCTGCGGTTCGTGGCGAAGGTCAGCCCGCTGACCTTCTTCTCCAAGGCCGGCACGGCGATCCAGTTCGCGTTCGCTTCGCAGTCTTCGGGTGCGACACTGCCCCTGACCCGGCAGTCCGCCGTAAACCTGGGCGTTCAGCCCGCGTACGCCGCCTTCGCGACTCCGCTCGGCAGCGCGACCAAGATGGACGGTTGCGCCGCGGTGTTCCCGGCGATCGGCGCGATCTTCATCGCGAACCTGTCCGGTGTTTCGCTGAACATCTGGCAGTACGTCGGCATCGTCGTGGTCGCCGTGCTCGGCGCGCTGGCCACCGCCGGCACCACCGGCTGGCTGACCGCGCTGACACTGACCACGGCGTTCATCGGCCTCGACGCGCAGCAGGTGGCGCTCGGGATCGCGCTGATCTACTCGGTCAACCCGATCATGGACATGATGCGGACCGCGACCAACGTCGCGGGTCAGATCGTCGTGCCGGTCGTCGTCGCTCGCGGCGAAGGCCTGCTGGACGACGACGTGCTCAACTCGCCGACAGACCCTTCGCCCACTGCCGACGGCGAAGCCGCTACGCAGGAGAAGAAGCCTGTCGCGGCGGGCGCGACCTCCTGATCCCTTGCCGCCCCGCTCGCGTTTAGTCCTCTAAATGCGGGCGAGGGGGCGAGCGATAGCAAAGGTCCCTTGCTCTCTTTCAGGGGCAGGTGCGCAGGTCGGCGCGGGTGAGCCGGATGTCCGGCCAGCCTCTCAATTCCGAAGGCGCGGTGTACCGGCGCGTGCACCCCACCGAGCCGCGGGCGACGTCGTAGACCTCCGCGAGCACCGGCGCCGCCTGACAGCGGGCCGACCCGGACCGCGCGCCGGGGCACTCGTGCCGCACGACGATGACGTCCGCGATCCCGTCGGCGGTCACGTCGTTCAGCGCGATCGTCCCGGCGTCGGAGAAGTACGGCTTCCCGGTGTCCCGCCAGATCCCGCCGCGCGCGACGAACAACTCGCCCGTCGAACCGCCGCTGACGTCGCCACGCACCAGGCAGACCTGGGCCGCGCCGTCGACGCAGCGCAGAGAATCGCCCTTGAGGGTGACTCCCATGTCATTGACCATCAGCGGGAACACCGTGTCCGAGCCGATCCGGACCACGCCCTGTTTCCCCGCTTCGTCGGCCAGGAGCACGACGGGCATCCCGCCGACGGTCATCGCGCCGATCTCCCGGCAGGCCGACTGACCGCAGTTGACGGCGGGCACGGCGGAGGCACTGTCAGGCACAGAGGGCCCGCCGGGCGCGTCCGCGGGTACCGGGGCGTCCGGGCGGAGGAGGAACACGGCAACGAGGACCCCGGCCGTCACCACGACCGCCAGCAGCGCGGTGAACAGCACGGATCGCGGCGCCCGCGCTTCCTGAGTCCGCATATCCGAGAGCGTAAGTGATCTAGCACAGAGTGCACGTCTATGTTGTTCCCGTGACGAATCCCGGATTGCCCAACGCCCTGTTCCTCCCCACGGCGAAAAAGCCGAAGGACTTCACGCGTGCGGAGATCGAGCTCCGCAAGACCGGCGACGGCCGGATGGCGCTGATCGCCTTCAGCACGGTCCAGCGGCTGGTCGAGTGCTGCGGCCCGCATCAGCCGTGGGCGCTGGTCAAGGCCGAGCACCTCGGCCGGGTCTACCAGGCCCAGCCGTACGACCTGATCGTGCTCGATTCCGACCTTCCGGACGAACTGCGCCACCGTGAGGCGCTGGTGTAAGGCCTGATGGAAGAACCGAAGAACCGCGCCGCGCTGATATAAAACAGAGGTCACTGGGTGGCCTTGCTCTCACTAATCGGGGCGGGGATTTCTTCTAAACTGCTGCGGAGCCGCATCGGGGCGGCCCGACGTGCGAACGCAGGAGGTACGGCGTGACCGAGCAGGCCGGCACAGGTGGTCCGGTGACCAAGATCCTGATCGCGAACCGCGGGGAAATCGCGGTACGGGTGATCAGGGCGGCGAAGGACGCCGGGCTGACCAGCGTGGCCGTCTACGCCGATCCGGATCGTGACGCACCCCATGTCCGGCTCGCCGACGAGGCCTTCGCCCTCGGCGGCACGACCGCGGCTGAGAGCTACCTCGTCTTCGACAAGCTGCTCGACGCCGCGAAGCGGTCGGGCGCGGACTCGGTCCACCCCGGCTACGGGTTCCTTTCCGAGAACGCGGACTTCGCGCAGGCGGTGATCGACGCCGGGCTGACCTGGATCGGGCCGAGCCCGCAGGCCATCCGTGACCTCGGCGACAAGGTCACGGCGCGCCACATCGCGCTGCGCGCCGGGGCCCCGCTCGTGCCCGGCACGAAGGACCCCGTCGCGAACGCGGACGAGATCATCGCCTTCGCCGACGAGCACGGCTTGCCGGTCGCGATCAAGGCGGCGTTCGGCGGCGGCGGCCGCGGTCTCAAGGTCGCCCGCACTCGCGAGGAGATCCCGGAGTTGTTCGAATCCGCGACGCGGGAGGCGATCTCCGCCTTCGGCCGCGGCGAATGCTTCGTCGAGCGCTACCTGGACAAGCCGCGTCACGTCGAGGCCCAGGTGCTGGCGGATCAGCACGGCAACGCCATCGTCGTCGGCACCCGCGACTGCTCTCTGCAGCGTCGCCACCAGAAGCTGGTCGAGGAGGCGCCCGCGCCCTACCTGACCGACGATCAGCGCAAGCGCATCCACGAATCCGCGAAGGCGATCTGCAAGGAAGCCGGCTACTACGGCGCCGGGACCGTCGAGTACCTCGTCGCCGTCGACGGGACGATCTCGTTCCTCGAGGTCAACACGCGGCTGCAGGTGGAGCACCCGGTGTCCGAGGAGACCACGGGTCTCGACCTCGTGCGCGAGATGTTCCGCATCGCGCGCGGCGAGAAGCTGCGCATCACCGAGGACCCGGAGCCGCGCGGTCACTCGATCGAGTTCCGCATCAACGGCGAAGACGCCGGTCGCGGATTCCTCCCCGCGCCCGGCACCGTGACGAAGTTCGTCGCGCCGAGCGGGCCGGGAGTCCGGGTGGACTCGGGTGTCGAGTCCGGCAGTGTCATCGGCGGCCAGTTCGACTCGATGCTCGCGAAGCTGATCGTCACCGGTTCGGACCGGCAGAACGCGCTCGAACGCAGCCGCCGGGCGCTGGCCGAGATGGTCGCCGACGGAATGGCGACGGTGCTGCCGTTCCACCGCGTGATCGTGAACGACCCGGCCTTCATCGGTGACGGGAACGGGTTCAGCGTGCACACCCGCTGGATCGAGACCGAGTTCGAGAACACCATCGAACCGTTCGTCGCGCCCGAAGCCGCCGAGGCCGAGGAAGAGCAGCCGCGCCAGAACGTCGTCGTCGAGGTCGGCGGCCGTCGTCTCGAAGTGTCGCTTCCCGGCGGGTTCTCGCTGGACGCCGGTGGTGGCGGCGCCACGGCCGTCAAGGCCAAGCCGCGCAAGCGTGCGGGTGGCACCAAGGCGGCGGTGAGCGGCGACGCGGTCACCGCGCCGATGCAGGGCACCATCGTCAAGGTCGCCGTCGAAGAAGGCCAGCGGGTCGAAGCGGGCGAGCTGGTCGTCGTGCTCGAAGCGATGAAGATGGAAAACCCCGTCACCGCGCACAAAGCGGGCACCGTGACCGGTCTTTCGGTCGAGGTCGGCGCGGCGGTCACCCAGGGAACCCAGCTGTTCGAGCTGAAAGACTGACGAATGTCGTGGTCGACGGCGCCTCGCCCGGCCTACCATCGAAAGGGTGAACGAGGCGCCGTCACCGCACTTGCGGATCAGTGATCAGGATCGTGAGTCCGCGCTGGCCGCGCTCGGCGACCACCTGACCGTCGGCCGGATCGACATCGACGAATTCGGTGAGCGATCGGCGAAGGTCACCGCGGCCAAGACGCGTGGCGAGTTGTCCGAGGTCTTCCTCGACCTGCCCGAACCGCATCCGGTCTTCGACAAACCCCAGGCGGCGGTGAGCGAACCCGAGAAACCGGCGACGCCGTGGGCGGGCATCTCCCCGATGCAACGCGTCATGGGCGCACTCCTGCCGATCCTCTTCATCGCCACCATCGCGCTCATCGTCACCACCGACCTCACCTGGTGGTTCATCCTCGTTCCGATCGGAATCAGCGCCGTCGGCGAGGGCATCTGGGGCAAAGGGTGGGACAACGCCCACAAAAAGCTCGCGAAACAGCACCGCCGGGATCTACGGCACGGGCGTCACGGGGAACTCGAGAGCTGAACCGCCCGTAGACTCGGACCGTGAGTGCCGAGAGACCGGACATGCGGCTGAGCGACGCCGAACGCCAAGACGCGCTCGACGCGTTGGAAGAACATGTCCGCACCGGCAGACTCGACCTCGACGAGTTCGGCTCGCGGTCGGCGAAGGTCAGCGCCGCGCGGATGGTGAGCGACCTCGAACCGCTGTTCACGGACCTGCCCTCGCCGAGACCCAGCGCGCTTCTCCCGCTGGCCCCGATGCCCGGCGTCGCCCAGGCGTCCGCGAAGAACGAGGTCCAGACGCCTAAATGGCTGACGGCCAGTGCCGTGCCGATCGCCGCGGCGGTCGCGATCGCCCTGTTCTTCTTCACCCGCGGGACGTTCCTGGTGTTCCTGCTCCCGCTGGCGGTCGCGCTGATCATGAGCCGCCGTCGCTGAAGCGGCGCCGTCGTTCCGGTTACCCTCGAAGGGTGGAACCGGTGGAGATCAACGCGGGCGAGTACTACCTGCGGCAGCTGCGGGCGGACAAGGCCATCGACGACCGTCCGGCGCTGGTCGCGGCCTTCGCCGACCCGACACACCGCAAGTACGTCTTGAACTACCGCTTGCGCGACCTCGACGAGGCGACCGAGTACGTCGCGCTGCGGGTGGCGCAGTGGGCCGGTGACGAACGCTGCTCCTGGGCGGTGGCCGAGCCGACGACCGGGGAGCTGCTGGGCGAGGTCGGCCTGCGGGATCTCGACCTCGACCTCGGCTACGCGGAGGCGTCGGTCTGGGTGCGCGCCGCGTCCCGGGGCAAGGGCGTCGCGAGTACCGCGCTCAACGCGGCCCTGCGGTTCGGCTTCGGCGGACTCGGCCTGCGCGAAGTCAGTTACCGCTACGAAGAGACGAACGAGGTTTCGGCCTCGGTCGCCCGTAAATGCGGGTTCACCCTGGTCGGGCCCGAACCGGCCCCGGCCCCGACCGGGGAACGCCTCATCCGCTGGCACCGCACCGCCTGACCCCGCCCCGCACCCCCGCATTTCGTCCTCTAAATGCGGTAGTACGTAGTGCCAACTAGCGCGTTTAGAGGACGAAATGCGGGGGTTAGAAGGGGTAGGTCGGGGGCGGGTTCCGGACGGTGACCCAGCGTGTCTCGGTGAACGCCTCGATGTTCGCCGCCGCGCCACCGAAGCGGCTTCCGGTACCCGACGAGGCGACGCCACCGAAGGGGCTGTTCGCCTCATCGCTGACGGTCTGGTCGTTGATGTGCACGATCCCGGTCGGGACGCGGTCTGCCAGCTCCAGTCCTTTGAGGACATCACGGGTGACGATTCCCAGCGAGAGCCCGTATTCGCTCGCCGTGGCGAGCCGGACGGCCTCCTCCGCGTCGGAAAACCGCACGACCGGCGCGACCGGGCCGAAGATCTCCTCGGCGACCGCGGGCGCCGTCGGCGGGACGTCGGCGAGCACCGTCGCGGCGTAGAAGAGCCGGTCGTACTCGCCACCGGTGGCGATCCGCGCGCCCGCCGAGACGCTGGCGGTGACCAGATCGTGGATCTTGTCCCGCTGCCCGGCGTCGATGATCGGCCCGAGCGCGACCTCGTCCCGCGCCGGGTCACCGACCCGCAACGCGGCCGCCTTCGCCGCGAGCCGCTCGACGAAATCGTCGTACAGCCGCTCGTGCACCAGGTGCCGCCCGGTGGTCATGCAGATCTGGCCCTGATGGAAGAAGGAGCCGAACGCGGCGACTCCGGCGGCTTCGTCCACGTCCGCGTCGTCGAGCACGATGAGCGCGGAGTTCCCGCCCAGCTCCAGATGTGCCCGCTTCAGATGCTTTCCGGCGAGTTCGCCGACTTTGCGCCCGGCACCGGTCGATCCGGTGAACGAGATGACCCGGACCGCCGGATGCGTCACCAGTGTCTCGCCGACGTCAGCGCCGCCCGGCAGCATCTGCAGCACTCCCGGCGGCAGGCCGGCCTCCTCGAAGATCCGCGCGAGGACGACGCCACCGGTGACGGCGGTGCGCGGGTCCGGCTTCAGGATGACCGCGTTCCCCAGCGCGAGCGCCGGGGCGACCGAGCGGATGCCGAGAATTATCGGCATGTTGAACGGCGAGATCACCGCCACGACACCGGCGGGGACGCGGCGCGCCATCGAAAGCCGCGGCTCTTCACTCGGCAGGAGTTCGCCGTACGGACGGCCGGGCAGCGCCGCAGCTTCGTAGCACTCCTGCTCCGCGACGTGCAGCGAAAAACCCGCCACTGCCGGCACGGCGCCGACCTCGCGGACGTTCCACCAGCGGATCTCGTCGGCGTACTCGGACCACAGCCCGGCGGCTTTGCGCAGGACGGCGGCCCGCTGGGCGTGCGGCGTCGCCGCCCAGGCCCGCTGCGCCTCGGCCGCGGTCTCGGCCGCTTTCGCGGCGTCCTCGGCCGAGGCGATCCCCACGCTTCCCAGCACCGCTCCGGTCGCGGGCTCCGTGACCTCACGGGTGCCGCCGGTCCCGGGCACCCAGGAACCTCCGGCGAAGATCCGGTCCGTCCACGTCGACGAGTCGAGAAACACCACAAAGGCCGCCTTCCGTATCGGGGACGGCCGACGCTATGGCAGATTCACCGGGTCAGGCAATGATCCCTGCGCGCTCGGCACACCACTCGGCAGCGGGAATCAACTCACCGGTTCGATGATCCCCGAACGCGCCTCCGGTGCGGCCGAACGCAACGCGTCCGCGGCCTCGTCGCTCGGCTGCGACTGGGACTCCCGTTCCGCGTCGACCCGTGCCTGGTAGACCTCGACCTCGCGCTTCTCCTGGTCCTTCGACCAGCCGAGCACCTCGCCCACCAGCGTGGCGACCTGCGCGGCGCAGTCGACGCCGCGGTGGGCGTACTCGATCGAGATCCGCGTCCGGCGCGCCAGGACGTCTTCCAGGTGAAGCGCGCCCTCGTGGCTGGCCGCGTAGACGACCTCGACACCGAGGTAGTCCGGCGCGTGCTCCAGCGGCTTCAGCAGTTCCGGCCGTCCTTCGCCGAGCGCGAGGACCTCGTGCACCATCGAGCCGTACCGGTCGAGGAGGTGCCGGACGCGGTACGGGTGCAGCCCGTGCTCGCTCGCCAGATGGTCGGCCTGGTTCACCAGCGCGTGGTACCCGTCGGCGCCCAGCAGCGGCACCTTGTCCGTGATGGACGGCTGCGGCCTGCCGGGAAGGTCGACCGCCGCGGCGTCGACGGCGTCGGCCGCCATCACCCGGTAGGTGGTGTACTTCCCGCCGGCGATCGCCACGAGTCCCGGTGCGACCCGGGCGACCGCGTGCTCACGCGAAAGCTTCGACGTCTCTTCGCTTTCCCCGGCCAGCAATGGCCGAAGTCCCGCGTAAACGCCCTCGATGTCGTCGTGTGTCAGCGGGGTCGCGAGCACGGTGTTGACGTGTTCGAGGAGGTAGTCGATGTCGTGTTTCGTCGCGGCCGGATGCGCGAGGTCGAGATTCCAGTCGGTGTCGGTGGTGCCCACGATCCAGTGATTGCGCCAAGGGATGACGAACAGCACGGACTTCTCGGTGCGCAGGATCATTCCCGCTTCCGAGACGATCCGGTCGCGCGGGACGACGATGTGCACGCCCTTGCTCGCCCGGACACGGAACCGGCCGCGGCCGCCGGAAAGGCGCTGCAGTTCGTCGGTCCAGACGCCGGTGCAGTTGACCACCGCGGAAGCGTGGATCTCGGTCTCGCGGCCGTCCTCGACGTCGCGGACGCGGACACCGGAAATACGGTCGGCCTCACGGAGGAAACCGACCACCTGGGTGGAGGTGCGCACTACGGCGCCGTAGTGCGCGGCGGTGCGGGCGACGGTCATCGTGTGCCGCGCGTCGTCGGATTGCGCGTCGTAGTAACGGATCCCGCCGATCAACGCGGACCGCTTCAGCGCGGGCACCATCCGCAGCGCACCCGCGCGGCTCAGGTGTTTCTGGCCGGGGACCGAGCGGGCACCGCCCATCGTGTCGTACATCAGCAGACCGGCCGCGGTGTACGGACGCTCCCAGACCCGGTGGGTCAGCGGGTACAGGAAGCTGACCGGCTTCACCAGATGCGGGGCGATCGTCGTCAGCATCAGCTCGCGTTCACGCAGGGCCTCCCGCACGAGACCGAATTCCAGCTGTTCGAGGTACCGGAGCCCGCCGTGGAAGAGCTTGCTGGACCGGCTCGAAGTCCCCGACGCGAGGTCGCGCGCTTCGACGAGGGCGACCCGCAGGCCGCGCGTGGCGGCGTCGAGCGCCGTGCCCGCCCCGACCACTCCGCCACCGATGACGACGAGGTCGAACTTGTCCTCACCCAGCCGCTGCCAAGACTCTTCCCGCTTGAGCGGTCCCAGCCTGGCGGGGCTGTTTTCGGCTTCGCGCTGAGAGCTTGCCACGTGACATTCCTCCTTGTGCCGCTGTGACTCCAGCATCGCACGATCGGCCGCGACCGGTCCGTTGTGCGGGTGACACGTGTGGCGTAACCCTCGTCGATCTTGGAAGGATTGGTGCCCGCGACGCCTGGAAGGAACAAATACGCGACGGTAACGTGCCACGGACGTGGGTCGGCAAGGGCGCCGTAGCACACCGTGTTCGACCCTGCGCGGAATGTCCAAAGTGGAGGTCATGCGGTGAGTGTGGGAGCCATATTCGTTTGGGAACTGCTGGGAACGGCGGTCCTGATCCTGTTGGGTAACGGCGTGGTCGCCAACCACGTGTTGCGGAAGAACAACGGCCACAACGGCGGCGTCGTGATGATCACCCTCGGGTGGGCGTTCGCGGTCTTCACCGGTGCCAGCATCGCCGCGCCGAGCGGCGCGCACCTCAACCCCGCGGTGACGCTGGGGCTCGCCATCGCGGACAAGACGAAATGGGCGGACGTCCCGATCTACTTCGCCGGCCAGATGGTCGGCGCGATCCTCGGCGCCGTGCTCTGCTGGGCCACCTACAAACTGCAGTTCGACGACCACCCGCAGCGCGACGAGACCCTCGGGATCTTCTCGACCGCGCCGCAGATCCCGAACAAGGCTTGGAACCTCGTCACCGAGATCATCGGCACCTTCGTGCTGGTGGCGTGGATCCTGCTCAGCCCGGTCTACGCCAACGCCACGGGCGAGAACGGAACGCCGAGTTTCGGCAACTCCGCGCTCGGCTACGCGGGTGTAGCGTTCGTCGTGCTGGTCATCGGCCAGTCCCTCGGTGGCCCGACCGGTTACGCCATCAACCCGGCCCGAGACCTCGGCCCCCGCATCGCGTACGCCTTCCTCCTGCCCATCAAGAACAAGGCCAACCCGAACTGGGGCTACTCCTGGATCCCGGTCGTCGGCCCGCTGGTCGGCGGCGCCCTGGCCGCCCTGCTTTTCCTCGCCGTCCACAACCTGACCTGAGAGCCTGTCGGCGGAGCTGAAGACGCACTGCGCACAGGACCAAACGAGTGAACCCGCCCCGGCCGGAGGCCCCGCTATCGCGGTGGCGGGGCGCCTTGTCCGCCATCGTGAGATGGATGACCAGGTGGCGCCCTGCCGACGTCGATCGCGGGCGCGGGTTCACCGACGACAAACAGACTGGAGCTTCGATGACTTCGTACGTAGCCGCGATCGACCAGGGCACCACGTCGACCCGCTGCATGATCTTCGACCACTCGGGCCGGGTCGTGGCCGTCGACCAGCGGGAGCACGAGCAGATCTTCCCGAAGGCGGGCTGGGTCGAGCACAACGCCGAGGAGATCTGGGAGAACACCCGCGCGGTCGCGGCGGGCGCGCTCGCCAAGGGGGACCTGGTCGCCGGCGACATCGTCGCGGTCGGTATCACCAACCAGCGCGAGACGACGCTGGTCTGGGACCGCACCACCGGCAAGCCGGTGTACAACGCGATCGTGTGGCAGGACACCCGCACCGACAAGATCGTCAACGACCTGGGCGCGCTCGGCGGCGGACAGGAGCGCTACCGCGAGAAGGTGGGCCTGCCGCTGGCGACCTACTTCTCCGGACCGAAGATCAAGTGGATCCTCGACAACGTCGACGGTGCCCGCGAGAAGGCCGAAGCGGGTGACCTGGTCTTCGGCAACATGGACACCTGGGTGCTGTGGAACATGACCGGCGGGGTCGACGGCGGCGTGCACGTCACCGATCCGACCAACGCCTCGCGGACCATGCTCATGGACCTCGACACCCTGACCTGGGACGCCGGGATCGCCGAGGAGATGACGATCCCGCTGTCGATGCTCCCGGAGATCCGGTCGTCCTCGGAGACCTACGGCAAGGTCCGCGAGAAGGGCGCGTTGGCCGGCGTCCCGATCGCGGGCATCCTCGGCGACCAGCAGGCCGCGACGTTCGGGCAGGCATGCCTCTCGCCGGGTGAAGCGAAGAACACCTACGGCACCGGCAACTTCATGCTGCTCAACACCGGTACCGAGAAGGTCATGTCGAACAACGGGCTGCTCACCACGGTCTGTTACAAGATCGGCTCGAACGACACGGTGTACGCGCTCGAAGGTTCGATCGCGGTCACCGGTTCCCTCGTGCAGTGGCTACGGGACAACCTCGGCCTGATCGGCTCGGCGGCCGAGGTCGAGGAACACGCCCGCACCGTCGAGGACAACGGTGGCGCGTACTTCGTCCCGGCGTTCTCAGGCCTCTTCGCGCCGTACTGGCGCTCCGACGCCCGCGGTGCGATCGTCGGTTTGACCCGGTACGTCAACAAGGGTCACATCTCGCGGGCGGTCCTGGAAGCGACGGCGTTCCAGTCGCGCGAGGTCATCGACGCGATGAACGCCGACTCCGGTGTCCCGCTCAAGTCGCTGAAGGTCGACGGCGGCATGGTCGTCAACGAACTGCTCATGCAGTTCCAGGCCGACATCCTCGGCGTGCCCGTGATCCGCCCGGTGGTCAACGAGACCACCGCGCTCGGCGCGGCCTACGCGGCCGGTCTCGCGGTCGGCTTCTGGAAGAGCGAAGACGACATCCGCAACAACTGGGCGCAGGACAAGCAGTGGGACCCGTCGATGGACGAGGCCCGCCGCGAATCCGAGTACCGCAACTGGAAGAAAGCCGTCACCAAGACCTTCGACTGGGTCGAGGGCGAGGACTGATTCCGAGTACATGAAGGCCCCCTTCCTTGCGTCTGGCGCAAGGAAGGGGGCCTTCATGTACTTCAGCCGAGTGCGCCGCCACCGGTCTGCGGAGCACCCTTCGGCGTGACCTTCACCTGCGGCTGCTTGCCCGGCGAGGACGGCGGCGTCGCGCACGACTTCGTCAATGCCGCCGGGACGACGGCGCGTGCGCTGGAGGACGGCGCGCTGCTGGGCGGCGCGCTCGAACTCGACGGCGGCTTGCTGCTCGACGGGGGTTCGCTGCTCGACGGCGGCTTGCTGCTCGACGGCGGCGCCGTGGGCGACGTCGTAGGCGGCAGGCAGACGACCTCGAACTCGACGGTCGCCGTCCCGCTGGCCGCCGGGAGGTTCGGCCCACCGTCACAGTGGAAACTCGCCTTGAACTTGCCGATGTTCGCGCCCGCCTTGCCGTGCCCGATGTACGGCGCCTGATTCCCCGAGCCAGGTTGGACTTCGAGCGTGACCGGACCGGTCAAGCCGTCCGACGTCACCGCGGTGCGCGTGCCGTAGCAGCTGGCCGTGAATTCCAGCGCCTGCCCCGGCGCGACCTTCGCCGGACTGACCCACAGTTTCGGTGGCGGCGCCGTCGCCGCCGCCGGTGGCGCGAAAAGCACCCCCGCCGTCATCGCGAGCAAACCCGCGCCCGCGACGATTCCCTTGATTCCCATGTTCTTTCTCCCTCAGTGCGTGCCCTCGCACAAAGAACACTCCCGGGAAAGGGAATCGGTTGCCTTCGCCCGAAAAAAGAATCGTGAGTGGCAATGAGGGTTCTAACCGTCATTACCACTCACGAGTCAGTGGGCCGTGCCCCCGCCGCCGGTTTGCGGAGCTCCCACCGGAATCTTCGAGACCTGCCGCCCCGACGCCGGTTTCACCGCAGAACCCGATTTCACCGGAGCCGAAGCCGGACCAGGAGCCGGACCCGGAGTCGGAGTCAGAGTCGGTTTCGGCGGCTTGTCCGACGAAGTCGGCTTCGCCACGATTTGGAGATTCGCCGTCATCGTCGTCGTCTTGCAGGTCGCCGTGATCGCGTAGAAGCCCGGCCTCGCTTTGTCACTGACCCGCGCGACGGCTCCGTGGATCACCGGATCCGGGTTCGTGACCTCGAATTCCCCGATGTGGTCGAGCACCATCGATTTCACCTCGCCCAGTTCCCCGACCGGACAACCGACCGAGACCAGGATGTCCTCCCCCGCCATCGCCTGCCGCGGGGAGAGGCCGAGGAACGGGTACGGATCCGCCTTCGGGCTCGCGGTCGTGGTGGGCGGCACGTCGTCCTGCGCGTAGGCGACGGCCGGGACGGCCAGCGCCACTCCGCACGCCACCAGCAGGGCGGACCGGTACCTGATCATGGAACTCACCTCGCGATCAGCCGAGCGAAAACGATGATGTTGTCGAGATAGTTTTGCGACGCCTTGTCGAAGACCCCGCCGCAGGTGATCAACCGCAGTTCCGGCGCGGTGGTGTCGCCGTAGACCGCGTCGGTGGGGAACTTGTCCTTCGCCACCCGCTCGACCTTCGTGACCGCGAACGCGGCCGTCGTGCCGTCCTTGCGCGCGATCGACACCTTGTCGCCGGGCGCGAGCTCCTTCAACCGGAAGAAGATGCCCTTCTGCTTGTTCCCGTCGACGTGCCCGAGGATCACCGAAGGCCCGACCTCCCCCGGGGTCGGCCCGTTCAGGTACCAGCCCGCCTGCATCGGCTGGGTCACCGGCGGCACCTCGACGGTGTTGTCCGCGTTGAGCCCGAGCGGGATCAAGCTGGACTTCGCCTCGATCTTCGGCACTTCGATCGACACCGGGTCGGCCTTCGGCATGCCCTCGACGGCGGCCTCCGTTCCGGACGCGCCGGGTTCGGAACCCGGCTCCGCCGCCGACGTCTCCCCCGTGACCTGCGGCGCGGCGTCCTGTCCGGTCTCCCCCGGACCGGACAGGACGAAGGCCAGCGTCGCCAAGACCGCCAGCAGGACGACGGCGAGCGCCAGCGGCGCCCGCCATCCCCGTAACCAAGTCGACTTCATCTTCACCCCTGTAATGAACCGGTGGCGGGGTGACGCGAGCCGACCCCGCCCCCAGGCCGGGACCGGCTCTTCGTTGCCCCCACTCCTGCCTGACGCCGTACGTGCCCGGGTGGTTGCCCGCTTCCATCACGAAAAGGTCGCGAATGTCCGGGCAAAGAAAACCGCCCCCAGACAGGTCCGAGGGCGGTTTCGAAGAGAGAGGACCTCAGGAGGCCATGCTGCCGTCACCCGCGCGAGCACCGCCGGAAGGCACCGCGTTCACCTGCCGGGCGGGAACGGAAAACGTTGCCGTATAAGACTTTCCGCTGCAGTTGACGGTCAGCGGGTAGGTGCCGGGCGCCGTGCCCGCCTTGAGTTCGACCTCGGCGCTGACGTTCGCCGGAACCCCGATAAGCGGGCCGTAGTCGTACTTCCCGACGGTGAGGACGGGCGAAGAGAACGTCGTCGACTTCGGCGCCTTCAGCCCGTCGCCAGGGCACTGCGCCAACGCGACGTTGGAATCACCGTGGACGTATTTGTTGACGAGTCCGAGGTCGTAGGCCGTGTCGTCGTTGAGCTGCACCGTGACACCGGAACCGGGCTGGGGGTCGGGCTGAGGCTGCTGGGCGAGACCGGTCGCCGGACCCGCCAGCACCGCCGCGCCGATCGCCACCACTCCGAAAAGAACCCTGCGGACCACGAAAACCCCTAGCTGTCAACGAAACACCTGACACGCGCTAGACGCGGGCACCCCCGCGAGGGTTGCTTCGCCGGTGAAGATCAGTCCAAGTCGTCGTGGCGCATGAGCTGGCGGCCGGCCTCGGTGATCGACCCCGAGAGCGACGGGTACACCGAAAATGTCAGTGCCAGATGCTCCACTGTGAGCTGGTTCTGGACGGCGAGCGCGATGGGAAGGATGAGTTCGCTCGCCGTCGGCGCCACGACCACCCCACCGACGACCACGCCGGTGGCGGGGCGGCAGAACAGCTTCACGAAACCGCGCCGCAGGCCTTCCATCTTCGCGCGGGCGTTCGTCGCGAGCGGGAGCATGATGGTGCGGGCGGGCACCTCACCCGAGTCGATCGCCTGCTGGCTGATGCCGACGGTCGCGATCTCTGGGTGGGTGAACACGTTGGCGGCGACGGTCTTGAGCTTGATCGGCGCGACACCTTCGCCGAGCGCGTGCCACATCGCGATGCGGCCCTGCATGCTGGCCACCGAGGCGAGCATCAGCACGCCGGTGCAGTCGCCGGCGGCGTAGATGCCGGGCGCGCTGGTGCGGGAGACCCGGTCGACCCCGATGAATCCGCCGGGGCCCGGCTCGATGCCGACCTTCTCCAGGCCGATGTCGGCGGTGTTGGGCACGGAACCGACGGTCATCAGCGCGTGGCTGGCTTCGATCACGCGGCCGTCGGAGAGGTGGATCTCGACGCCCTTTTCGGTGCGCTCGACCTTGTCGGCGCGCGCGTGCTTGACGACCGTGGTGCCGCGCTGCGTGAAGACCTCTTCGAGGACGGCGGCGGCGTCGGCGTCCTCGTGCGGGAGCACGCGGTCGCGGCTGGACACGACGGTGACCTTGACGCCCATCTCGGTGTAGGCCGAGGCGAACTCGGCACCGGTGACCCCCGAGCCGATCACGGCCAGGTGCTCGGGCAGCTCGCGCAGGTCGTAGAGCTGACGCCAGTCGAGGATGCGCTCGCCGTCCGGCACCGCGCCGGGCAGCACACGCGGGGTGGCGCCGGTCGAGATGAGGACGACGTCGGCGTCGAGCACCTCGACGGAGCCGTCGGGGGCGGTGACGGCGACCTTGTGGGTGGCGAGGCCGGTCTCTTCGTCGTCGAAGCGGCCCTGGCCGATGACGACGCGGACACCCTCACGCTGCACCCGGGCGCGGATGTCGGCGGACTGCGCGAGCGCGAGTCCCTTGACGCGGCCGTGGACGGTCGGCAGGTCGACACTGGTGTCGGCCATGTCGGTGTTGATGCCCAGTTCACGAAGGTCGTGCATGTTCGCGAGAGCGCCGGAGGAGGCAATGAAGGTCTTCGACGGGACACAGTCGTAGAGAACACACGCGCCGCCGAGACCGTCGCGTTCGACGATCGTGACGTCGGCTCCGTGCTGGGCCGCGACCAGTGCCGCTTCGTAACCGGCGGGGCCTCCGCCCATGATCACGATCTTGGTCACTGGTCTCCTCCTCTTAGCGGTGTCTGTGACTGCGTTTACCGTACGCGGGCGACCGCTGGGCGGATTGAGTGGCCGGACACGGCATGTGCGTCCAGCCGGGTGACCGACGGGTCGCTAGGCTGTGGCCGTGCCGTTGTATGCCGCGTATGGATCCAATATGGAGCCCGCCCAGATGTTGGAGCGCGCTCCTCACTCGCCCATGGCCGGCACCGGCTGGCTAGAGGGCTGGAGACTGACCTTCGGTGGCGAGGACATCGGCTGGGAAGGCGCGCTGGCGACCATCGTCGAAGACCCCGGTTCCCGGGTCTTCGTGGTGCTGTACGACGTCACCCCGCTGGACGAGGACGGCCTCGACCGCTGGGAAGGCGGCGAGCTCGGCGTGCACACCAAGATCCGGCTGCGCGTGCAGACCATGGACGGGTCCGTGCTGCCGTGGCTGTACGTCCTGGACGCCTATGAAGGCGGCCTCCCGTCGGCCCGCTACCTCGGCGTTCTCGCCGACGCCGCCGAAGCCGCGGGCGCCCCGGCGGACTACGTCGAAGCGCTCCGCACGCGCCCTTGCCGGGGCATCACCGGCTGATCACGGGAGTCCCGTCTTCAAGCACGCGAGTTTCGCCTTCAAGCACGCGAGGCCCGACGCCGATCACGCGAGTCGCGCCGTACGTCGCTCGAACGCTCCACGCAGCTTCGCCAGCAACCGTCGTGGATCCCGCAGATCGGCCGCCGTCGCGCGGATCGTGATCCACCCGCGCGCCGCCATCCGGGCATCTCGCTCCGTGTCGTAGTCCTGTCTTCCCTCATGAGCGGCGTAGCCGTCGTACTCCAGGGCGATGCGCAGCTCAGGCCACGCCAGATCGAGTACGTACAGCTTCCGTCCATCGACGGTGCGAATCTCGTACTGGGCGACCGGTACGGGCAGCCCGGCCTCCACGACGATCAAGCGAAGGATGCTCTCCGACGGCGATTCGGCCTCGCCCGTGGCGAGCGCGAGCAGCATCTGTGCCCTGTGGATACCTCGCCGGTCGCGACGGTCGATGATGCGATCCCGGACGTTGGCGTGAAGGACTCCCCGGTGGTCCGGAGCGAGATTGTGCAGTGCCTCTTCGAGCGCGGCGAACGCCGTTCGCTTGTCGCCGTCGCAGAGGTGATCGGCCAGCGCGCGATCCAACGGGAACACCGGGAGTTCGTCGAGTTCGAGCACATCGGACGGGTGAAATTCCGCCCTGTGCACCACGAGCCCCGGCCTTGATCCGACCCGTCTCGAGTAGGGAACGGTCAAGTGGACAGTGGTTGCCTCAGCAGCCGAAATCCCATGTAGGGCAAGAGATGTGGCGCCGGAAAGCACTGCGGGCTGTCCGACCGCGAGCAGTGCCGCCTGCGCCAGGCTCGGCAACTGCAGCAGATCCGCCGCGTGGATCACCACGCCGCGCCAAGGCTGGGCCAGCACACCACGCGCCAGCCCTTCTTTGACGGCTCGCCGCCCCAAGATCTTGTCCGCCTCGCTACGCAAGACGGCCCCATGACGTCCTCCCCAGTTGATCACGCCTTCGAGAATCGAAGATCGATTCGGTCTTGGGAAGGGACTTTTTCAGAGCTGTGGATAACTTGGTCAGACTGTGGATAACTCTGTGCACGGGGCTTGCGTGCTTGGGGACGTAACTCGCGTGCTTGAGGGCGGTTCAGGCCAGGGTGGCCAACGCGGTGTGGACCAGCGTGCGGACACCGCACAGAAGCGCGCGCTCGTCCAAGGTGAAGGTCGGGCGGTGGATGTCGGCCATCGGGCCTTCACCGGGCCACACGCCGAGCCGCGCGAAGGCGCCCTGGACGTGCTCCAGGTACCACCCGAAGTCCTCGCCACCGGACGACTGCTGCGTCTCGGCCACCGCGCTCTCGCCCAGCGCGGCTTCGACACCGGCGCGCATCAGCGCGGTCGATTCCGCGTCGGAGACGACCGGCGGGACGCCGCGGCGGTAGTCGAGCGAGAAGCCGACACCGGTCGGCGCGAGCAGCGACTCCACCGAAGCCGCGACGAGCGGCTCCAGCATCGTCCAGACCTCGTGGTCCGCCGTCCGGAGCGTGCCGCGGAGCACGCCGTCCTGCGGGACGGCGTTCGCGGCCTGCCCGGCGTGCACCGCGCCCCAGACCAGCACGGTCCCGGAGCGCGGGTCGACGCGCCGCGACAGCACCGCGGGCAGCGACGTGATCACCGTGCCGAGCGCGTGCACCAGATCGGCGGTCAGATGCGGCCGCGAGGTGTGGCCACCCGGCGAGGTGAGCCGCAGTTCGATGATGTCCGCGGCCGACGTCAGCGCGCCTTCGCGCAGACCGACCTTGCCGACCTCGAGCCGCGGGTCGACGTGCAGCCCGTAGATCCGCTCGACGCCTTCCATCGCGCCCGCGGCGATCATGTCCAGCGCACCGCCGGGCATGACCTCCTCGGCCGGTTGGAAGATCAGCCGGATCCGGCCGGGCAGCTCCGGCGCGCCGGCCAGCGCCCGCGCCGCGCCCAGCAGGATCGCGGTGTGGGCGTCGTGCCCGCACATGTGCGCGGCGCCGTCGGTCTTGGAGGCGTACGGGAGCCCGGTGGCCTCGGTCAGCGGCAGGGCGTCCATGTCGGCGCGCAGCGCGACACAGCGGCCACCACCGGCGTCGTCGCTCCCGATGTCACAGACGACACCGGTGCCGCCGGGCAGCACCCAGGGCTTGAGCCCGACCGAGCGGAGCAGGGACATGACCATTTCGGTCGTGGCGAACTCGTGGCGGGAGAGCTCCGGGTGCGCGTGGATGTGCCGGCGCCACGCGAGGACGTCGGTGGCGTTCGCGCGGAGCCAGTCGTCGAGCCAGAAGGGGCCACGGCCGGCACCCAGATCATGCACAGGTGCCATGCTGACGCCGGTTTCGGAGATGAGCGCGGTGGGCGCCTCTATAGGGGCAACGACGCGACCCTCGGGGTCGCCTGGAATGTCCGGACGTGAATCGAGCACCGTCACGCCGCCCCTCCTCCCGCAACACAGTTGCCCTCGTCTACCACCGTAGGAGTGGTCGCTGAAGACACGCTGGGTGCCGTTCGATCTGTGATACGCATTTGCGATAGATCGTGCACCATGCAGATGACAAGCCGCTCGTCGAGTGATCGAGCCCTAGACGGCCGGTAGTGGATCTGCGTTGAACGGCTACGAGGAGTTCAGCCCGGACTAAGCGGAGAGCTCTACTACTTACCGGTAGCGGTTCAGGACTTCTTCTTCTTGGCACGGGTGCGGCGACCGAGGATCACGAGCCCCAGCAGCACCGCCGCGACGATGCCGGCGATGATCTTGTTCTTGGTCTCCTGGCTGTTGGCCTTGTCGGTCTCGGCGGGGTCGAGCACCGGGCCCGGCTGCGCCTGCGACGGCACCTCGTGCACCGCCGCCGCCTGCGTGATCACCGACGACGCGGCGGGGAGCGCCGTGACCGGCGCGGCCTGCGCGATCGGAGCGCAGAGGAGAGGCCCGGCGGCGATCAGCCCGGCCAGCTGTCCGAGGCGAGACCTTTTCGGCATGACTCCCTTTCGTCGGCACTCCACTCGTTGACAGAGTGCTCGTTGACAGAGTGCGAATCCGATTCTGCACTTTGCCGTGTTCCCGCGTCAGCCGCCACGCGGAGGACCGGAAAACGCCGCCAAGATCCGCTGGGCGGCCAGTGTCGGGGTCAGTTCACCGTCCCGGACCGCCCGTTCGACGTCCGGAACGACCGCTCGCACGTCCGGATGCGCGGCGAGGTTTCCGAGCAGCTGTTCCCGGACCATGGACCAGGTCCACTCCACCTGTTGCCGCCGTCGCCGTTCGGCCAGTTCGCCGGACGCGAGCAGGACGTCACGGTGACGGCCGATCTCGGCCCACACCTCGTCCAGCCCGACGTCGGTGAGCGCGCTGCACGTCAGTACCGGCGGGGTCCATGCGGCGTCGCGTCCGTAGATCATCCGCAGCGCCCCGGAGAGCTCGCGGGCCGCGCGCTTCGCTTCTCGTTCGTGGTCGCCGTCGGCCTTGTTGACCGCGATGACGTCGGCGAGTTCGAGGACGCCCTTCTTGATCCCCTGCAATTGGTCGCCGGTCCTGGCCAGCGTCAAGAAGAGGAAGCAGTCGACCATGTTCGCCACGGTCACCTCGGACTGCCCGACGCCGACGGTCTCGACCAGCACGATGTCGTATCCGGCCGCTTCCATCAGCACGATCGTTTCGCGGGTCGCCCTCGCGACACCGCCGAGCGTGCCCGAAGTCGGCGAAGGACGGATGAACGCCTTCGGGTCCACCGCGAGCCGCGCCATCCGGGTCTTGTCGCCCAGGATCGAACCGCCGGTCCGCGTCGACGACGGGTCGACGGCCAGGACGGCCACCTGGTGCCCGACCTGCGTGAGATCCGTGCCGAGCTGGTCGATGAAAGTCGACTTGCCGACACCGGGGACGCCGGTGATGCCGACGCGCCGAGCGCCGCCCGCGTGCGGGAGCAGCTCGACCAGCAGTTCCTGCGCTTGCGCCCGGTGGTCCTCGCGATTCGACTCGACGAGCGTGATCGCCCGCGAAAGCAGGCCGCGGTCACCCGCGAGGACACCCTTGGCCAGCGCCCCGACGTCGATCTTGCGCGGCAAGGTTCAGGACTCCTGTATCTCGGTCTGTGAACCCGCGTCCGCGATCGAGTCGCCAGGGCGCGGCCTGGGCGAACCTGTCACGTCGACCGAGAAGGGCGCCCTGCCACCGCGATAGCGGGGCCTTCGGCCGGGCGGGTTCACGCGTTGTGTCCGTTCCCCGGATCGATCTCAGCTCCGCCTACGGGCTCCTGCGCGGTCAGCTGTCCGATGAGGTCGATCGCCGCTTCGGCGATGACCGTGCCGGGACCGAAGATCGCCGCCGCGCCCGCCGCGCGCAGTTCCTCGTAGTCCTGCGGCGGGATGACGCCGCCGACCACGACGATGATGTCCTCACGGCCCTGTTCGGCGAGTTCGGCGCGCAGCGCCGGGACGAGCGAAAGGTGCCCGGCCGCCAGCGACGAAACGCCGATCACGTGCACGTCGGCCTCGATCGCCTGCCGGGCGACCTCGCCGGGGGTGGAGAACAGCGGGCCGACGTCGACGTCGAAACCGATGTCGGCGAAACCGGTCGCGATGACCTTCTGGCCGCGATCGTGGCCGTCCTGGCCCATCTTCGCGACCAGGATCCGGGGACGGCGGCCCTCCTCCTGAGCGAAACTCTCGACCAGTTCACGGGCCCTTTCGACGTTCTCGGTCTTGCCGACCTCCTCGCGGTACACACCCGAGATGGTACGAATCTGACCGGAGTGGCGTCCCCAGATCTTCTCCAGCGCGTCGGAGATCTCCCCGACCGTGGCCTTCGCCCTGGCGGCGTCGATGGCCAGCGCGAGCAGGTTGCCGTCGGCGTGGGCGCCGGCGGTGAGCCGCCGCAACGCGTCCTGGGTGGCGTCCTCGTCCCGCTCCTCACGCAACCGCCGCAGTTTCTCCAGCTGCTGCGCGCGCACGCCGGCGTTGTCGACCTTGAGCACGTCGATCTGCTCGTCGTCGGTCACCTGGTACTTGTTGACGCCGATCACCGGCTGGCGGCCGGAGTCGATCCGCGCCTGGGTGCGCGCGGCGGCCTCCTCGATGCGCAGCTTCGGGATGCCCGCGTCGATCGCCTTGGCCATCCCGCCCGCCTGCTCGACCTCGGTGATGTGACCCCAAGCCTTGCGGGCGAGGTCGTAGGTCAGCTTCTCGACGAACGCGCTGCCGCCCCACGGGTCGATGACGCGGGTGGTGCCGGATTCCTGCTGCAGCAGCAGCTGCGTGTTCCGCGCGATGCGGGCGGAAAAGTCCGTCGGCAGCGCGAGGGCCTCGTCGAGGGCGTTGGTGTGCAACGACTGCGTGTGTCCCTGGGTCGCCGCCATCGCCTCGACACAGGTGCGGACGACGTTGTTGTAGACGTCCTGCGCGGTCAGCGACCAGCCCGAGGTCTGCGAGTGTGTCCGCAGGCTCAGGGACTTCGACGACTTGGGCTCGAAGCCCTTCACGAGCTTCGCCCACAGGAGTCGTGCCGCGCGAAGCTTCGCGACCTCCATGAAGAAGTTCATCCCGATCGCCCAGAAGAAGGACAGGCGCGGTGCGAACTTGTCGACGTCGAGCCCGGCCTCGACACCGGCGCGGAGGTACTCGACGCCGTCCGCGAGCGTGTACGCCAGCTCCAGGTCGGCGGTCGCCCCGGCTTCCTGCATGTGGTAGCCGGAGATGGAGATCGAGTTGTACTTCGGCATGTTCCGCGAGGTGAACGAGAAGATGTCCGAAATGATCCGCATCGACGGCTGCGGCGGGTAGATGTAGGTGTTGCGGACCATGAACTCCTTGAGGATGTCGTTCTGGATGGTCCCGGCCAGCTTGTCCGGCGTGACACCCTGCTCCTCGGCCGCGACGACGTAGAGCGCGAGCACCGGCAGCACGGCGCCGTTCATGGTCATCGAGACGCTCATCTTGTCGAGCGGGATGCCGTCGAAGAGCTGGCGCATGTCGTAGATCGAGTCGATCGCGACGCCCGCCATGCCGACGTCACCGGCGACGCGGGGGTGGTCCGAGTCGTAGCCGCGGTGCGTCGCGAGGTCGAAGGCGACCGAAAGGCCCTTCTGCCCGGCGGCGAGGTTGCGGCGGTAGAAGGCGTTCGACTCCTCGGCGGTGGAGAAACCCGCGTACTGGCGGATGGTCCACGGCTGGTTGACGTACATCGTCGGATACGGGCCGCGCAGAAACGGCGCGATGCCGGGATACGTGCCGAGGAAGTCCACTCCGGACAGATCGTCGGCGGTGTAGACCGGTTTGACGCCGATGCCCTCCGGCGTCTCCCAGGCGAGCGCGTCGGGCCCCTTGCCGGTGGCGGCTTGGAGGGCTTCGGTCCACTGAGGACGGTCGGCGGGGTCGGGGGTGCCCAGGTCGACACCGGCGAAGTTCGGGATGGTCATCACTGCACTCCGAGCTCGTTCAAGGTGCCGGTCAGGACTTCGAGGGCGTCGCAGCCCGTGAAGAGATAGTCCGTGATGTCCGGGTGGTCGCCGGGTTTTCCGGCGAGAAGCACCGCTGTGGCGCCTGCTTCCTTCAACGCCTTCGCGACGCTGGCGGCTTCTTCCGCGTAGGAGGTGTCGCTCCCGCAGAGGCAGGCGATTTTCGTTCCACTGGCCCGGAATTCCGCGATGACATCCTCGGTCGCGCCGGGGTTGACGGCTTCGATCCCGCCCGCTTGGAAGAGGTTCGCCGCGAAACTCGCCCGCGCGGTGTGTGCCGCGACCGGGCCGAGGGTGGCGAGGAAGACGCGGGGACGGCTGGGGTGCGCGTCCGCGCGGTCGCGCAGGGCTTCGAAGGCTTCGGCGTACCGGTGCCGCGGCAGGCCGCCACCGGGCAGGTCACCGACCGGGTCGCGGACGACCGCCTTTTCCGTCAGGTTGGGGAATTCACTCACCCCGGTGATCGGGTCGCGCCGGGTCGCGAGCCGCTTCGACCGCTTCTCCCAGGTCTCCGCGAGCCGTCCGGCGAGTGAGCCGGAGGCCAGTTCGGCCTCGATCCCGCCCGCGGCTTCGATGGCGGTGAATTCGCGCCAGGCGGCCTTGGCCAGTTCGTCGGTGAGGTTCTCGACGTACCAGGAGCCACCGGCCGGGTCGATGACACCGGCCAGTTTGGCCTCTTCCAGCAGGACGGCGTGCGTGTTGCGCGCGATCCGCGCGGAGAACGCGTCCGGCTGACCGAGCGCGGCGTCGAACGGGAGCACGGTGATCGCGTCCGCGCCACCGACCCCGGCGGCGAAACAGGCGACCGTCGTGCGCAGCATGTTCACCCACGGGTCGCGCTGGGTCAGCATCGCGGGCGAGGTGACCGCGTGCTGCCGCATACCGGAAGCCTTGCCGCCGGAGACCTCGGTGACCCGGGCCCACAGCCGCCGCGCGGCGCGGAACTTGGCGATCGTGAGGAACTGGTCGGCCGTCGCGGCGAGCCGGAATTCGAGCTGTCCGGCCGCGGTGTCGACGTCCAAGCCCGCTTCGGTGAGCGCCCGCAGGTACGCGACGCCCGCCGCGATGGCCGCGCCGAGTTCCTGCGCGTCCGAACCGCCCGCCTCGTGGAACGGCAGGCCGTCGGCGACGATCGTCCGCACCTTCGGGTGACTGGTGGCGACTCGCGCCGCGAGCGCGGCGGCGGGAGCGAGCGGGCTCGCCGTACCGGTGCGCGCGGTCGACCCGATCGGGTCGGCGCCGAGGGCCGCGGTGACCGCGCTCGCCGGGATCTCGCGTTCGGCGAAGATCTCGAACAACGCGGTGGCCGCGGCTTCGTACTCTTCGCCCGCGTCGAGGGTGACAGGCGCGAGGTCGACGTAGACCTCGTTCAGCGCGTCGGCCAGCTCGGCGACGGGCACCCCGCCCGCGCCCGCGCGCAGCCAGATCGAGCTGACGCCGCCTTCGAGGTCGGCGAGGATGGCGGTGTTCGTGACCTTGGCGTCGCGGCGCGCGTACCGGGCACGGATGTCCCACCCCGTCGTCACCGAACCTTCGGGACGAGCGCTTCTCACGAACGGCGGAAGACCGGGGAAGCCGGTGCCCTCGACCGAGTCCTCGGCGGTGTACAGCGGCTGGATCTCCAGGCCGTCATACGTCCGGGTGACGAGCTTGCTTTCGGGCGGCCCGTCGAACGCCTCGTCGATCGCGCCGCTCTTGCGCAGCACCCCGGCGACGAGCTCTCGCCACTGCTCCCGGCTTGCTTCCGGGAACTCCGCGGCGAGCTTCAGCACCTCGGGCGCGTCGGGCTCGTCAGGGGTCCGCACTGACTCCGTCTCGGCCACTTCCGTCATAACCAACGATGCTAACGGCCCGCAACTACCCCTACCTGTGACGCTAGTCGCGCCAAGGGGTGGCCCATTCACTCCGACAGGGCACGGCGCATCAGGCCGCCACGGGGGCATACGACACAATTGGGGCCGTGCCGTCCGACACCACCGAGTCCAGCGAGAGCCCCGGCGAAGAGACGCGTGTCGTCGCCGGGCGATATCGGTTGCGCTCGGTCATCGGATCAGGGTCGATGGGCACGGTCTGGTCGGCCTACGACGAATTCCTGCACCGTCCGGTCGCGGTCAAGGAAGTGCGGCTCCCGCCCGGCGTCCCGGCTTCGCAGGCCGACGAACTACGGGAACGGACCCTGCGCGAGGCCCGCGCGATCGCCGTCCTGAGTCACCCCAACGTGATCATCCTGCACGACGTCGCACGCGAGAACGACGAACCGTTCGTGGTCATGGAGCTGCTGCCGTCGCGCAGCCTCGCGCACATCCTGCGCGACCACGGGCCGCTGACGGTCGAGCAGGCGGCGGCGGTCGGTATCGCGGTGGCGTCCGCGCTCGAAGCCGCGCACGCCGCCGGAATCACCCACCGTGACGTCAAACCGGGGAACGTCCTCGTCGCCGGCGACGGCCGCATCAAGCTCACCGACTTCGGGATCGCCCGCAACGTCTCCGAAGCCACCATGACCCGCACCGGGATGATGCTGGGCTCCCCCGCCTACATCGCGCCGGAAGTCGCCTCCGGCGGCGCGGTCGTCCCCGCCGCCGACCTGTGGGGCCTCGGTGCGACGCTGTTCGCCGCCGTCGAGGGCTCGCCGCCCTACGACGCCGACGGCGACCCGCTCGAAACCGTCGGGAAGGTCGTCAACGGGAAGGTGCCGAAGCCCGGCCCCGGTCCGCTGTCCGACGTCATCGGCGCGCTCATGAAGAAGGAGCCGTCGAAGCGGATCACGCTGCGCGAGGTGCGGCGCCGCCTGTACCCGTTGCAGGCCAAGACGCTGATCGACCTCTTCCCGGCCGAGCTGTTCCACACGCCCGACGGCAAGAAGACCACCGCGCATCTGGACGCGACCGACACCCAGGTGATCAAGACGGTCGCCCCCGAAAAGCCGTCGGAGGGCACGAGTTCCGAACTCGCCGCCGACCCCGGTCCACTGCCGTTCCTGCGCCCGTCCGAGCCCGCCGCGGAACCTCGCTCTCCGGAACCTCTCTCTCCGGAAACCGGCTCTCCCGACTTCTCTGCCGAACTGGCGCCGATGCCGACGGTCACGCCGGCGGCGCCGCGTCCGCCGGGCCGGTCGACGGCGGCCACGGTGGTACTGGCGATCGCGTCGATCGTCGTGTTCCTCTTGGCCGCGGGCGGCGGCTTCGTCCTCGCCAGGGCCGTCGGCGGCGAGGACCTGCGCCCGCCCGCCGCGCTGGAACAGGGCGACACGATCGTTCCCCAGCCGCCGCCGAAGCTGCTCACTCAGCAGGGTGACGCCAGCATCGTGAACGGCGTCAAAGGCGGCCGGTTCAGCATCGGCGTGCCGGAGGGCTGGAAGAAGTTCGTCGCACCGCACGTCACCAAAGGCCTGGCGAGCACGGTGGTCCAGTACGTCTCACCCGACGGCCGACAGGTCATCCGGGTCGAACGGCTCGGCGGATTCATGGCCGACGCCGAGGTTTGGGCTTACTTCAGCTGGCTGAAGTCGCAGCATCCGGAACTCTCGCTCGTCGGCCAGCCCGGCACCGTGCCCGGCCGGGGACCGGAGAGCATGCGGTACGTCTACCGGACGACCGAGCGCGCCGCCGTGGCGGCCAGGGACGCCACGAACGACACCATCAGGCGCACGACGTTCATGGACCTGTTCGGCGCGGGCACGGACCTGTGGATCTTGTCGGTGACCGCGCCGATCGAGCAGGAGTCGTCGGCGAAGACGGCGATCTTCGAGCCGGTGGCGCAGTCACTCACCGTCGACGGCTAGGCGCCTTGATCCGAGCCAGTGAGATCCGGGTTCAAGCACGCGAGATACGGCTCCGAGCACGCGAGTGCGGTGCTACGGCTACGAACCCAACTCACCCTCGACGGCCAGCCGGGCGAAGTGCTCCTTCGACGCACGCTGCTGCGCCAGCCTCCGCAGTACCGAAAGCAGCCTGTCGCCGAGCACGGTCTCCACGACGGCGATCTCGATGATCCGCTCCAGCGACTCGACCCCGGCGAGGCCCTGGAGGTCGAGGTCGGCCGTCCGGTCGGCGATCTCGGCGTAGTCGTCGAGTTTGTCGAGGTACCAGCCGTGCCCCACGTCCCGGATGGCGCACAGGACGCCGACCAGGGCCTGGATGATCGGATCCTCGTCGTCCTTGCAGGGCCAGCCGCGGCGTCCGGCGAGGTCACGGACCGTGGCGAGCGCCCATTCGCGGCTTTCGTCGTCGACGTTCTGCCGCGAGACGGTGATGCCTTCCTGGGCGAGGCCGAGGATGCGGTGGGGGCTCACCTTCCCGGCGTCGACCGCGGAGAGCACCTCGCCGACCGTCGCGAGCGACAGGCCGCCGACGTCCATCAGCGCCCTGATCAGCTTGATCCGCTGAACGTGCCCGTCGTCGTACCTGGCCTGGTTGGGGCTCGTCCGTTCCCCCGGTGGGACCAGCCCTTCCCGCAGGTAGTACTTGATCGTGGCGACCGGTACCCCGGCCCGCTCGCTCAGTTCCGCCATGCGCACGCGTTGTCGCTCCGATCTCCGGGACGGTTCAGGGTCGACCCTGAAGACTTCTCAGCATGGATAGTCTAACTTCCCATAACGGAGAGCTTGACTATCCATTTTGGGAGGGACCCATGACCATCTTGACCGACTTCCACGAGAGAACCCGCACCTGGCACCGAGGTTCGTATCGCGCGGCCCAGGCCTTCGCCGTGATCACCGTGTTGTGCGTCGTCGCCCTGATCGTCGACCAGCGGACACTGCACGGCGCGCCGCTCTGGGCGAAACCGTTCAAATTCGCCATCTCCGGCGCGCTGTACTTCTTCACCTGGAGCTGGCTCGTCTCCCTGCTGCCCAAGTTCCGGCGGACGGCGAACTGGCTGGCGAACGCCCTCGTCGTGATTTTCGCGGCCGAGTACGTGCTGCTGGTGTTCCAGGCCCTTCGCGTCCGGGCGAGTCACTTCAACAACGAGACCCCCCTGGACAACACGATCTTCCAGGTGATGGGCGGCATGATCGCGACGCTGTGGCTGGTCAATCTCGTGCTGACGATCGCCCTCCTGTTCACCCGGCTCCCCGACCGCGCGACGGCGTGGGCGGCCCGGCTCGGCGCGCTCCTCGGCATGGCCGGGATCTCGCTGGCGATTCTGATGAACGGCCCGACTGCCGACCAGCAGGCTTCCCTCGAAACGACCGGGACCTCCTCGATGATCGGCGCGCATACCGTCGGACTGCCGGACGGCGGCCCCGGCCTGCCGATCCTCGGCTGGAGCACGGTCGGCGGCGACCTGCGGATCCCGCATTTCCTCGGGCTGCACGCCCTTCAGGCGCTTCCGCTGCTCGCGCTCGCCCTCGGCGTCCTGGCCGCGCGCTACCCACGCCTTCGCGACGACGTCCTCCGGTTGCGGCTCGTGGTGATCGCGGGCATCGGTTACGCGGGCCTGCTCGCACTGGTCACCTGGCAGGCTCTGCGCGGCCAGTCGATCGTCGCCCCGGACAGCCTCACCCTGACCGCCTTCGCCCTGCTCGTGGCCGGCGTCGCCTTTAGCGGGCTGATCGCGATGGGGCGGCCGTCGAAGGACCGGAAGCTGGAGGCTTCGCCGCGATGAGTGTCGAGACCCTGTTCACCTGGACCTTCCCGATCGCCACGCCGTTCTGGCTGCTGATGATCTTCCTGCCGGGCTGGTCGTGGACCCGCCGGATCCTGTCCTCGCCGTGGGTGCCGCTGCTGCCGCTCGTGCCGTACTTCGCCCTCGCCATCCCGCACTTCGGCGAACTGTGGACGGCGGTCAGCAGGCCGGATCTGGACGTGCTCAGCGCGTTCACGGGATCGCCGTACGGGGCGGCGGCGATCTGGGCCCATCTGATCGCCTTCGACCTGTTCATCGCGCGGTGGATGTACTTCGAGGCCCGCGAGCACCGGATCCATCCGCTGGTGACCGGTCCGATCCTGGCGCTCACGATCTTCCTGTCGCCGTTCGGGCTGGTGGCGTTCCTGGTCGTGCGAACTGTCCGGATACGCTCGTCGGCATGAGTGAGAACGAGGTCGCGGCGGCCGCCGCCATCGCCGAACGCACCGGCGTCGAGAAGCACGACATCGCCGTCGTGCTCGGTTCGGGCTGGCGCCCGGCGGCGGACGTCATCGGGGAGCCCCAGGCGGAGATCCCGCTGGGCGAACTGCCCGGATTCGTCGCGCCGGGCGCGGTGGGACACGGGGGAACCGTCCGATCGGTCCAGGTCGGCGAGAAGCGCGCGCTGATCATGCTGGGCCGCACGCACTTCTACGAAGGCAAGGGCATCGCCCCGGTCGTGCACAACGTGCGTACCGCCGCGGCGGCAGGCGCCCGGTCAGTGTTGCTGACCAACGCGGCCGGCGGGCTGCGCGAAGGTTTCCGCGTCGGGCAGCCGGTGCTGATCTCCGACCACCTGAACCTGACCGCGCGTTCGCCGATCGTCGGCGCGAACTTCGTCGACCTGACGGATCTCTACTCGAAGCGCCTGCGCGACATCGCCCGGACGATCGACCCGTCGCTGGAAGAGGGCGTCTACGCGGGACTGACCGGACCGCATTTCGAGACTCCGGCGGAGATCCGGATGCTGCGGACGCTCGGCGCCGACCTCGTCGGCATGTCCACGGTGCTGGAGGCCATCGCCGCCCGCGCCGCCGGGGTCGAGGTCTTCGGGCTTTCGCTGGTGACCAATCTGGCGGCCGGGATGACCGGAGAACCCCTGAACCACCAAGAAGTCCTTGAAGCCGGTCGTCAGTCGGCCACCCGCATGGGCACCCTCCTCAAGGAACTCGTCGCCCGCGCCTGACCTGTTCGCGCGTGAAGGCCCCTTCCCTCGGCTGAGGTTTTGAGTGACCGGCCGAGGGAGGGGCCTTCACGCGCTTTACCGGTTTCAGCCCGCGAACTCCGGCAGCCGCGCGGCGACCTCCGCCGGTGACGGCATCGCGGCGACCTCGTCGGCCAGTTCCCGCGCGGCGGCACGGACGCCGTCGTCGGCGAGCAGCTTGCGCGACTGCTCGAAAATCGCCTCCTCGGTGCCTTCCTCGCCGATGAGCTGACCGCCGACCCCGGCCGCGACCACGGCTTCGGCGTTCGTGAACTGGTCCGCGCCCTGCGGAAGCACCAGTTGCGGCAGTGCCGCGCCGAAAGCCCCCAGCGTCGTCCCGCTTCCACCGTGGTGGACCACGAGGTCGACGTGCGGCAGGAGCGCGGTCTGCGGTACCCACGCCTCGACGCGCACGTTCCCCGGGACTTCGCCCAGTTGGGCCGGCTCCACCGTCGGACCCGCGGCGACCACGATGTCCGCCTCCAGTCGCGCCAGACCGGCGATGGCCCGCTTCAGCACGCCCTCGTCGCCGAAAGCGGTGCCGAGCGTGAGGTAGATCAGCGGACGGCTCTTGTCGCGGCCCACCACCCCGGCGGGGAGGTCACCCGGCTCGGCCCAGCCGACGGGACGCAGCGGAACCCTGTTCGCCTCGGCCAGGAAATCGGGCGACTGCACCGATTCCGGACAGATGTCGACGACCGGGTCCCCGAAGGAAGGCAGCTTGGCGCCATCGACACCGACCTCGCCGGCGTAGTCCTCGATGTGGCCGTCGATGAGGTCGAGGACTTCGCTCGGCGAAACCCGGCCGAAACCGTGCCCGATCGCGGGAATCCCGGCGAGCCGGGCGGCGATGGCGCCACCCGGGTTGCCGCTTTCGTAGACGACCAGATCCGGCCGGTACCGCTCGAGCAGCGGCGTCAGGTCGGCCACGAACCGCCGCGGCAGCACACTTCCGAACACTTGCCCGATAACGGGATAAAACGACTCCGGCGGGGCGGTGGAGTCACGGGGATCGGCGTCGGAACCGAGGAGCGAGGCGAACGCTTCGCGAATCCCGAATCCGGCGCTTTCCGTGGCCACACCGGCCTTTTCGACGACCGGCCGCATGTCTTCGCCGGTGGCGAAGAGTACTTCGTGCCCAGCGTCGCGCGCGGCGACGGCAAGCGGTAGTAGGGGATAGAGATGACCATGACTCACCAGAGAAGTGAAGATCAATCGCACCTTTTCCAAGGTACCCGTAGGCTGGCTCGGTGACGACTTCCTTGACCCCGGCGCTGAGGGATCAGGCTTTCCGCTGGATCGCCGATGATCCGGACGACGGTTCCCGCGTCGAACTGCAGAACATCCTCGCCCGCGCGATGGGCGGCGAAGCCGGGGCGGCGGAGGAACTCGCGGACCGGATGGCGGGACCGCTCGCGTTCGGCACGGCCGGGCTGCGCGGTCCCGTGCGCGCGGGCCCCAACGGGATGAACGTCGCGGTCGTGACCCGCACCACGGCGGGGGTCGCGGCCTGGCTGAGCGCGCAAGGACATTCGGGCGGCGTCGTGGTGGTCGGCCGCGACGCGCGGCACGGTTCGGAAGCCTTCGCCTCGGCCGCCGCCGAAGTTCTGACGGCCGCCGGATTCGCGGTGAAGGTGCTGCCGAGGCCGCTGCCCACCCCGGTGCTCGCGTTCGCCGTGCTGGAACTCGGCGCGGTCGCCGGCGTCCAGATCACCGCGTCGCACAATCCGCCCGCCGACAACGGTTACAAGCTTTACGACGCGACCGGCGGCCAGATCGTCCCGCCGTCGGACGGCCGGATCGAGCGGGCCATCGAAGCCGCTCCCCCCGCGATCGGCGTACCGCGCGCGTCCGGCGCCGAGGTGCTGGGCGACGAACTCCTGGACGCCTACCTCGGCAAGGTCGCGCTCCTCCCCCGCGGCACGGAACGGGAGATCAAGGTCGCCGCGACGGCGCTGCACGGCGTCGGCGCGGAGACGCTGCGCGCGGCGTTCGACCGTGCCGGGTTCACCGAGCTGCGTCAGGTGACCGAGCAGGCGACGCCGGATCCGGATTTCCCGACGGTTTCCTTCCCGAACCCGGAGGAACCGGGCGCGACGGACCTCTTGCTGGCGTTGGCGTCCGCAGTGGACGCGGATCTGGCGATCGCGCTCGACCCCGACGCCGACCGATGCGCGCTGGGCGTGCGCGAGCGGGACGGTTCGTGGCGGATGCTGCGGGGCGATGAAACCGGCGTCCTGCTCGGCTGGCATATCCTGTCCACTGTGGACATCGAAGACCCTTTGGTGGCCACGACGATCGTGTCGTCGTCGATGCTCGGTGAGATCGCGAAGGAGTCCGGAGCGCGCTACGCGGAGACCTTGACCGGGTTCAAGTGGCTGGTCCGCGCGGGCGAGCGGCTCGTGTTCGCCTACGAAGAAGCGCTCGGTCTCTGCGTGAACCCCCACTTCGTGCGGGACAAGGACGGCATCTCCGCCGCCGTGTACGCCGCCGGACTGGTCGCCTCCCTGCGCGCGGCGGGCCGAGGCCCGCTGGACGTCCTCGACGAACTGGCCGTGCGACACGGGGTGCACGTGACGGATCAGGTCTCACTGCGGGTCACCGATCTGTCGGTGCGGGAGAAGCTGATGGCCGGCCTGCGCGCCACTCCCCCGGCGTCGGTGGCGGGCACCGACGTCACGATGGAAGATCTCCTGCCCGACGCCGACGTCCTCCGCCTGACCGGTGAAGGTCTGCGCGTCGTGATCAGGCCGTCCGGAACCGAGCCGAAGCTGAAGGCGTACCTCCAGGTGAAGCAGCCGGTTTCCGGTGACCTCGCCGAAGCGCGCGCCACAGCGGAAACGCGGCTTGCCGCACTCCGGGCCGATATCGAGTCCCGGCTGGCCTGACCATCGATCCATGGCGAAGCTGCTGATCGTCCACCACACGCCGTCGCCCTCGACGCAGGCGATGTTCGAGGGCGTGCTCTCCGGCGCGAAGCATCCGGACATCGAGGGCGTCGACGTCGTGCGTCGTCCGGCGCTGGCCGCGACGGTGCCCGACGTCCTCGAAGCCGACGGCTACCTGCTCGGCACCCCGGCGAACCTCGGTTACATGTCGGGGGCGCTGAAGCACTTCTTCGACACCGTCTATTACCCGTGCCTGGATGCCACGCGGGGACGGCCGTTCGGGTTCTTCGTGCACGGCAACAACGACACCGCGGGAACCGTGCGCGGGATCGAGAGCATCACCACCGGCCTCGGCTGGGAACTCGCCGCCGCCCCGGTGCTCATCACCGGCGAACCGGGCAAAGCGGATTTGGCGGCTTGTTTCGAACTGGGCGGCACCCTCGCCGCGCGTTTAGTCCTCTAGATGCGGTAGTTGGCGATACGAACCACCGCGTTCAGTCCTCTAAATGCGAAACGACCCGGAAAAGTAAGGGGCCTGTCACCGGAAGCCCTGGGGGTCGACCTCCGGCAACAGGCCTAGGTCAAGGGTTCGCCGTGATGGCGATCGACCTTGACCACCGAAGCGTACTACACCCGGCACGATCTTGTGCACCCACCTGGAAAAACGCCTCTCACTCCGTAATCCGGGCACCCCCAGAGCACGGATTCCGGAGAGAGAGGCCAGGCACGGTCCGAAACCGCTTGACAACTGTAAACCACTGCATACAGGCGCTGTCAACAGCTGCGGACAGGCCGGATCGCGTTACACTCCCACTACGGAACGGGACGAGGAAATGAACGGGGGGTCATGTCGCCGCACCAGACCTTCGCCGAGAAACTCAGCGCGCTGATCGATTCGGTGCGCGCCGACGAGGGTGCCCCGCACAGTTATCGCGAACTGTCCGCGGCGATCGACCGCGCGGGCGGCCCCGCGATGTCACCCGCGTATCTCCAGCAGCTCGCCACCGGAAAGCGGATCAATCCGAAGATCCATTACGTCGAGGCTCTCGCGAGGCTTTTCGGTGTCCCGGTCACCTACTTCTTCGACGACCAGGAACCGCAACCCGTCGGAGAGGCGAAGCTCATGGCCATGCGCGCGCAGGAGCTTTCCCCGCAGGGCCGTCGTCAGGTCATGGACCTGCTGGAACTCGTCGAACGGTACGAACGTGCCGCCGAACGCGACCAGCCTGGCGAAAGCCGATGAAGGAACGCGAGCTCCGCAAACGCTGCCGGAAGATGCTGAACAAGCTCGACATCGAACCGCCGCTCGACGTCGGCGTGCTCTGCGAGCGGCTCGGCGAGCAGCGGGGCAGGCCGATCCGGCTGATGCCGTATCCGCTGGAAGTGCCCGGCCCGTTCGGTTGCTGGATCGCCACCTCGACGGCGGACTACATCTTCTTCCAGCAGGAGACCACGAAGTCCCATCAGGATCACATCATCCTGCACGAACTCGGGCATATGCTCGCCGATCACCACCCCGGCGGCGACGCCGAACCCGCCGACTTCCTGCGCGGCCCGGCACCGGGCCTCGACGGCGACGCGGTCCATCGCGCGTTACGCCGCACCTCCTACGATGAGGCGCACGAATGGGAAGCCGAGACCGTGGCGACCATCATCCTCGAATGGGCGTCGGTCTTGAACTACACGATCCCCCGTCGCGCCGACGACGATGACGTCCGCCGCGTCCAAGGCGCGCTGGGCGACCATCAAGGGTGGCTGTGAACGCGCTGTTCTCTCCCGTCAACATCGTGGCGATGGCGCTGTTCGCGACCGCGCTCGCCTGGCGGATCTACCAGACCTACCGGGCGCCGCGGGTGCTGCCGAACTGGGCGATCACCGTCACGATCGTCTGCGTCGCCGGTTCCTTCCTCGCCCAGCAGAAGGTCATCTCCGGCTGGCTCGACGGATTGGCGGGCAAGGGTACCGGCCGTCTGGTCAACAACATCCTGCTCGCCATCGGCGTCTGCGCGCTGTTGATCGTCTTTCTCGGCTCCGCGCTGGGCCCGCGCAGGCCACGCCGGGTCCTCTTCGAATTGGTCCCGCTCTCCGGCGCGATCGCGCTGATGCTGGTCGCCATGGCGCTCACCCCGGCGGAAGCACGCGGGCTCGCGCTGAGCCCGAAGCTCGTGCACGTGCCCGGCGTCGCGTTGTTCTACCTCGGGGCCGGGCTGTACCTGATCTACGGCCTCGCCGCCTGCGCCTGGTGGATCTTCCGGTACATCCGCACCGCGGACAGGCATCTGAAGACCGGGTTGAAACTCAGCGCCGCCGGGCTGATCTGCCTGTCGGCGGGCAGCGTCTTCCGCGCGCTCTACATCGTGATCGCGTGGGCGTTCGGGCCGTCGATCCCGATTCTGCTCACCGTCGCCGTCCCGCTGGTGATCCTCGGGATCGTGCTCTTCCTCGCGGGGATCACCTATCCCGGCGTTCGCGCCCGGTTCGCCGCACTGCGCCGCCGTCGTCTGCATCGGCTCCACCACGAACGACTCACACCGCTGTGGACCGCACTGGCCGAGGTCTACCCGAACATCGTGCTCCGGAGCACCCCGCAGGGGCCGTGGGAGCGCTGGCGCCCGCGCACGGTCCACCGCCACTACTACCGCCGTGTGATCGAGATCCGTGACGGACTCGTGCAGCTGAGCCCTTATCTGGAAACGGACCTCACCGCGCTCGCCGTCGACGACCCCTTGGCGGCGGCCGAGGCACTGAAGACGGCGATCGCCAGGCAAGCCGCCGGTGAAGAGACCGACGGGCGGGCGAAACTCGTGCTCCCCGGCGGTGGCGCCGACATCGAATCCGACGTACGGCCGTTGCTCGCGCTTTCGGCCGCGATTTCCCGGAACGGGGCATGACCTTGCAGCTTTTGCTGACCGCGAGCCGGATCCTGCCGCGTCCGAGCACCCCCGTCGAAGACGGCGCCGTTCTCGTCGACGGCGACCGGATCCTCGCCGCTGGACCGCGCGCGGAAGTCGCCGCACAGGCGTCGCCGGACGCCGAAAGGCTCGACTTCCCCGGCGCGACACTGCTGCCCGGCCTGTTCAACGCCCACGTACACCTGGCTTTCGACGCCACCCGCGAGATGCTCCCGAACTTCCTGGCGAGCGACGACGCCGCCTTGCGCGCGGGCGCGCGGGAACGCCTGGATCAGCTGCTGCGCAGCGGGGTCACGACGGTGCGGGACCTCGGTGATCGCGGCGCCCTCGGCGCGCGGGTCCGGGCGGAACTCGAGACCGAAGGCGTGCCGGCCCCGCGGCTGCTGACCGCGGGCTCACCCCTGACCGTCCCTGATGGACACTGCCATTTCTTCGGCGGCGAGGTCGGCGACGACGACGCCATCCGCGCCCTGATCGACGCGAACGCGGCCGCGGGCGCCGACGTCGTCAAGGTGATGGCCAGCGGTGGCCAGATCACCGAGGGCGGCGCGGAGATGTGGGAGTCCCAGTTCGACTTCCCCGCCCTCCGCCTGATCGTCGAGCACGCGGCGCGCCACGGACTTCCGGTCGCCGCGCACGCCCATGGCGCCGACGCGATCGAGGCGTCGGTCGAAGCCGGGGTCCGCACGATCGAGCACTGCACCTGGATGACCGGACCGCAGCGGCAGGACAGGCGCGAAAGCGTCGCGAAGCGGATGGCCGCCGAAGGTATCGCGGCGTGTTCGACCAGCAGCCGCAACTGGCGGATGCTGGCCGAGCGCATGGGCGAGGACCTCGCGAAGAACGTCTACGGACGGCTGTCCTGGCTGGAGGAACTGGGCGTCCCGCTGCTGGCGGGGACGGACGCCGGACTTCCCGGTTCGGTCTTCGACGACCCCGTCGGCGCGCTCGAACTCTACGAATGGCTGGGGTTCGGCCGTCGCCGGATCCTGGAGATCGCGACCGAGGACAGCGCCGCCGGGCTCGGTCTCGGCGACGTCACCGGACGGCTCGCTCCCGGCCTGAGCGCCGACGTCCTGGTCGTCGACGGCGATCCGCTCGCTGACCTGTCCGCCCTGCGGAACGTCCGACTGGTCCTCGCTCGCGGTTCCCGCGCCTGACTCCCCAAAGCGGGACGACAACTTTGGTGACAGCGTTTTAAAACAGTGTTATCGTTGCCTTCGCTCCCACCCCACGAAGGGAAGAACCATGGAAGGCCCGATCAGGCTGTTCACGGCGATCGCGCTCGTTTCGCTGCCGACGGTGATGTACGGCGGCTACGCGCTGATGGGTGTCCTGCGCGAGAAGAAACTGACCGAGCACCAGCGCGGGATGTTCCGCGCCGGCCATGCCCACGCCGGTGTCCTGCTGGTACTGGCGCTGGTCGCGCTGCAGATCCTCGGGCAGACCGGGCTTTCGGTCACCGCGCGGTGGATCGTGTGCTTCCTGCTGCTGTTCGGCGTCCTCGCCCAGTCCGGCGGCTTCTTCCTGCACCTAGCGCCGGGCAAGGGCCACCTCGGCGGGCGGGTCACCGGCGCCGGAGCCGTCCTGCTCGGAGCGGCGATCCTGACCACCGCGTACGGCGTGGCCTTCCCCTGACAACACCGCTGGAGGCCGCTCGTTAAGCTTGCTGACGTGCCTGAATACCTGCCGACAGCCCCCGTCAAGGGGACCCGCGACTTCCTGCCCGCCGAGATGTCCGTCCGGACGCAGGTGTTCGGCCATCTCTACGACGTGCTCGAACTCCGCGGCTTCCTCCGCTACGACGGGCCGATCCTCGAACCCGCCGAGATCTACGAGCGGAAATCCGGCCAGGAGATCGCGGACCAGCAGCTGTACACGCTGACCACCAAGGGCGGCGAGCGGCTGGCGCTGCGCCCGGAGATGACACCGTCGGTCGCCAGGATGATCGCGGGCAACGCGAAGTCGCTGCAGTTCCCGGTGCGCTGGTACAGCCACCCGAACTGCCACCGCTACGAGCGGCCGCAGCGTGGCCGGGTCCGCGAGCACTGGCAGATCAACGCGGACATCTTCGGCTCGGACAGCGCGAACTCCGAGATCGAGATCTTCGAACTCATCCACGACATGATGGGCGCCCTCGGGGCGACGCCGGAGATGTTCCAGGTGCGGGCCAACGACCGGAACCTGCTTTCTTCGGCGCTCACCGACATCGTCGGCGTGACGCCCGAGCAGCTGCCGCAGGTGTTCACCCTGGTGGACCGCTGGGAGAAGTCCGACCGCACGAAGCTGAGCGACACCGCGGCCGAAGCGGGCCTGACCGACAAGCAGTTCGAGAAGCTGACCGAGATCCTGTCGTCCGGCACGGCTTTGCTCGACGAGCTGCCGGAGCAGGTGAAGGAGAACTCGAACCTGGTGAAGGTGCTCGCCAGCGGCGCCGCGGACCTGATCAAGTTCGATCCGATGATCGTGCGCGGGCTCGCGTACTACACGTCGACCGTGTTCGAGGTCTTCGACACCTCGCCGGAGAACCGCCGGGCCCTCTTCGGCGGCGGCCGGTACAGCGACCTGGCGTCGATGTTCACGTCGCAGCAGATCCCCGGGATCGGCTTCGGCATGGGCGACGTCACGCTGATCGACTTCCTCGACACCCACGAACTGACGCCGAAACCGCGCAGCGAGACCGATGTCGTGGTGATCCCGGTGGTCGAAGAGCTCACCGACGCCGCGCGCGACGTCGCCGGGCGACTACGCAAGGCCGGTCTGCGGACGTCCACGCCCATCGAGCTCCGCAAGCTGGGCAAGGAACTCACCCGGGCCGACAAGGCCGGGGCGCGGGCCGTGGTCATCGTCGGCCAGGAGGACTGGGACGCCGGGAACGTGACGGTCCGCAGTCTCGCGACGCGTGAGCAGCGGACCGTGACCGTCGACGAAGCGGTTTCGACCGTCACTTCCCTGCTCTGACAACGCTGGTCGGGCCGTTCGGTACAGGGGGTCGTGAGTGGCGATTCGGGTGAGAACCCGAATCGCCACTCACGACCTTAGAACCGGACATAAAGGCATCAACGGGACATGCAGCGGTCAGGATGTGTCCTTTGTGGACACTGAGATCAGGTCGGTGCCTCCGATCCCGTCGTCGCAGAGAACTGTCGTGCGGGACTGTGTGGGTTTCGGGACGGCTAACGCCTGAGGGACATTGGCGACGTCGGGACCGGTCACCGGCGCGCACTGCACCCCGAGTCGGCACTCCCTCGAATTTACCGAGACCCTGCCTTGCGGGTGGGAAGGGGGCCACCACGTCTTTTACGCACTCCTTGTGACATAAGGATCTTCCCGCGACCCGACGAAAGTCGGCAGCACCGCTTCGGTGGATGACATTGCGCGATCCGTGCGCTATACAGAGACTATCTTGCGTATTCATGCGCGAAAGGTGTCTCGAATGAGCAGAGTTGCGCAATCCCTGAGTTGTTTGGCCGCAGTGGCCTTACTCGGGCTTTCCCCGGTCGCCGCCCACGCCGACCCGGCCGCGGCGCCGTCCGGCAAGCTGGGCGAGCTGACCGGAATCTCCGGCGACGGCGCCACGGTCACCCTGAATTCGGGAAGCGCCGCGGTGCGCGTCAGCTTCCCGGCCGAAGGCGCCGTCCGGGTGTGGCTGGCGCCGGACGGCACGTTCACCGATCCGGCCGGGAGCAAGATCGTGCTGCCGCGCACGGGCGACCCGGTCACCCCGAAGAAGACCGACAAAGGGGACTACTGGGCGGTTTCCACGGCCAAAGCGACGCTGCGGGCGTACAAACACCCGATGCGGCTGGCGTTGTACGACGGCGCGGATCGCAAGCGGCTCTGGGAGGAGTCGGCGCCGCTGTCCTGGACCGACAAGCAGACCACGCAGACCCTGGCGCGGACGGCCACCGAGCAGTTCGTCGGCGGCGGTGAGCAGAACGGCCGGTTCAGTCACCGCGACCAGACGATCCGGATCTTCGCCGACTACAACTGGAACGACGGCGGCGCACCGAATTCGCAGCCGTTCTACGCCTCCACGGCGGGATACGGCGTGCTGCGCAACACCTTCGCGCAAGGCACCTACGCCTTCACCGAGCCGGTGCGCACCACCCACGACGAGCGCCGCTTCGACGCGACCTACGTGGTCGGCGACGGCCTCAAGGACGTCATCACCGGTTACACCGATCTGGTCGGGAAGCCTTTCCTGCCACCGCTCTACGGGCTCGAGAACGGTGACGCCGACTGCTACCTGCACAACGCCAACCGCGGCGAACGGCACACACTGGACGCGGTGAAGGTCGCGGAGGGGTACACCGAGCACGGGATGCCCAGCGGCTGGATGCTGGTCAACGACGGCTACGGCTGCGGGTACGAAAACCTCCAGCAGACAGGCGAAGGCCTGCGCAAGAACAACATGCAGTTGGGCCTGTGGACCGAGAACGGCGTGCCGAACCAGGCCGAGGAGGTCAAGGCCGGGGTCCGGATCCGCAAACTCGACGTCGCGTGGGTCGGCCCGGGTTACCAGTTCGCGCTGGACGCCTGCGACACCGCGCACAAGGGCATCGAGGACAACAGTGACGCGCGCGGCTTCGTCTGGACACCGGTCAGCTGGGCGGGCGCGCAGCGCTGCGGCGTGCTGTGGAGCGGCGACCAGGCCGGTTCCTACGACTACATCAAGTGGCAGATCCCGACCTACGCCGGTGCCACGACGTCGGGGATCGCGTACAACACCGGTGACATCGACGGCATCTTCGGCGGCAGCCCGCAGACCTACGTCCGCGACCTGCAGTGGAAGGCGTTCCTGCCGGTCTCGATGACCATGGACGGCTGGGCCGCGTCGGACAAGCAGCCGTGGCGCTACGGGGAGCCGTACACCTCGATCAACCGCAAGTACCTGCTGCTCAAGGAGCGGCTGCTGCCCTACACCTACAGTCATTCGGTGGAGGCGCACCAGACCGGCGTCGGGCAGGTCCGGCCGCTGGCGCTCGAGTACCCGGACGACCCGAACGTCTGGGGTGCGAAGGCGAAGTACGAGTTCTTGTCCGGCAAGGACTTCCTGGTCGCTCCGGTCTATGAGAACTCCACCGTCCGCAACGGCATCTACCTGCCGAAGGGGACCTGGGTCGACTACTGGAGCGGCAAGACCTACACCGGACCGACCACTGTGGACGGTTACGACGCGCCGCTCGACACGCTGCCGCTGTTCGTCCGCGCGGGCGCCGTGGTCCCGATGTGGGCCGAGGGCACGACGTCGTGGCAGACCCGGGACAAGGGGGTGCTCGACCTCGACGTCTACCCGCAGGGCAAGGGCTCGTTCACGCTCACCGAGGACGACGGTGTCACCCGGGCCTACAAGAAGGGTGACCAGGCGAAGCAGACGTTCACCGTGGACGCGCCGACGTCCGGTCTCGGCACGGTGACGGTCGGGATCGGTGCCAGTACGGGTACCTATGCCGGAAAACCCGCCGCGCGGAACTATCAGCTGACCGTCCACACGGGAAGCAAGCCCGCCGCCGTCCTGACCGGCACGTCACCCCTGCGGCAGTACGGCGGCAAGGCCCAACTGGACGCGGCCCCGTCGGGCTGGTGGTTCGATCCGGCCGCCGGCGGAGTCGTGCGGGTCAAGACCGGTGTGCTCGGCGCCGGTGCCCGCCACGACGTCCGGCTGTTCGGCACCAGTGCGGTCGGCGGGATCTTCCCCGAAGACCGCAACGGTTCGGTGACCCTGTCCGTGCCGGCGGTCGCCGGTCCCGGACAGACCGCGACGGGCACGCTGAGCTTCACCAACGGCACGCCGCTGCCGGTGCGGGACGTCGCGTTCTCCCTCCCCGCCAACGGTTTCCGGGTCGAGGTGCCCGCCGGTCCACGGCTGGTGATGCCCGGCGCGACCGTGCGGATGCCGGTGAAGGTCACGCCGGACGCGGGTATCAAGCCGGACGACTACCAGCTCACCGCGTCCGCGTCGTACCAGTCTCGGCTCGGGCAGAACCGGGTCACCGACTCGGTGACGGTCACCGTCCCGCACGGTTCGCTGGCGGCGGCCTACGACAACGTCGGTGTCACCGACGCCGCCCACGTCACGGTGGGCGACCTCGACGGTGGCGGTAGCAGTTTCCGTGCGGAAGGACTCGCCGAGGCCGGTCTCGAACCCGGGGCGGGCTTCTCCGCTCTCGGCGCCCAGCTGACCTGGCCGCGAACCGGCACCGGGCAAAAGGACAACATCCTCGCGTCCGGCCAGACGATCGCGGTGCGCGGTGCGGGCGCCAAGCTGGTGCTGGCGGGAACCGGTACCGGCACGGCGAAGGGCACCGTCGTCGTCCGCTACACCGACGGCAGCACGAGCCAGGCCGAACTCGGCTTCCCCAACTGGTGCTGCGCGGATCCCGCCCACTACGGCGCGACCACGGTGGCGACCGTGATGGGCAAGAACACCCGTGCGGGGGCCGCCTATCCGACCACGCCGTACCGGGTGTTCGCGAACTCCGTCCCGCTGACCGCGGGGAAGGAGGTCGTCGCGGTGACGCTTCCGTCGAACACCGCGATGCACATCTTCGCGGCGGGCATCGGCTGACGCGGGCCCCTTGATATACACACCTGTATCTGAATTCGGATACAGGTGTGTATATTCGCTGCCATGAGCGAGATCTGGACGTGGTCCGCGGCGAAGATCGCCGACGCGGTGCGCGGCGGAAAGGTGTCGGCCCGCGTGGTTCTGGAGGTCCACGCGACCCGTATCGCCGAGGTCAATCCGCTGGTCAACGCCGTGACGGCCGAATTCGACGAGGCGGCGAGCGAAGCCGATCGGATCGACGCGCTGGTCCGCGACGGCGTGGATCCCGGTCCGCTCGCGGGGGTCCCGGTGACGGTGAAGGAGAACATCGACGTCGCCGGACATCCGACGACCCATGGCGTCCCGCGGTTCAAGGACGCCGTGGCGAGCGCGGACGCACCCCCGGTCCGGCGGTTGCGCGCGGCGGGCGCGATTCCACTCGGGCACGCCAACATGCCGGACCTGACGCTGGCGGGCAATGTCACGGTGAGCCAGTTGTTCGGCGAGACCGTCAATCCCTGGGGTGCGATCCGGACCCCCGGTGGGAGCAGTGGTGGCGACGCGGCCGCGGTGGCCTCGGGTATGGCGTCGATCGGCCTCGGCAACGACTCCGGAGGCTCGGTCCGGTTACCCGCCTTGTTCTGCGGCCTGACCGCGCTGAAGCCTTCGTACGGGCGGGTCGCGACGGACCACCGGATCGGCGGGTCCGATCCGACGCTCGCCTCGCAGCTGTTCCCGGTCGACGGTCCCATCGCCCGGACCGTCGAGGACCTCGCGCTGGCCTTCGACGTGCTCGCGGGCACCGATCCGGCCGATCCCCGGGCCATTCCGTACGGCGGGCGGCTTCCGGCGGTGCCGCGCCGGGTCGCCGTCTGCGCGGACCCCGCCGGACTCGGTGTCGACCCGCGGATCCGGGCCGAGATCGACAAAGCCGCCGCCGCACTGGCCGAAGCGGGTTACGAGGTCGAGGAAGCCGAACCGCCGCGACTGGCGGACGCGCTGACCTCCTACGGCACGCTGATCACCGCGGAGTTCAGCCGTCGCTGGCCGTCGATCCGGCCGCTGCTCACCGAAGAATCGGCGCAGCACATGGAACTCTCGTTCGCTCAGCGTCCTGAAGCGACACTCGACGACTATCTGGACGCGACCGCCACCCGCTTCGGCGTGATGCGCGAATGGGCGGCCTTCGCTGAGCGATATCCGGTGATTCTCGGCCCGGTTTCGACCTGGCGCCCCTTCGACGCCGACCCGTTCGACCCGGAGCAGGGTCTGCGGGTCATGTTCGGCATGCGGTTGTGCACCGCCACCACCTGTGTCGGGGTTCCCGCGGTCGCCGTACCCACCGGAATCGACGACGGCCAGCCGCTCGGTGTGCAGCTGATCGGACCGCGCCACCGCGAGGATGTCTGCCTGGCCGCCGCCGGCGAACTCGAAGCCCGCTTCGGGACCTTCGGCCCCGTCCGGGAACCACGATGATTCCCCTCGAAACGATCAAGCGGCCACTGGTGTCCACAGCGCGGCGATGGCGCGTTCGTTCGGCCTCGGCCTGGCCGGCTTCGGCCAACGGCATGTCAGGCCCCGAGACCGAACAGGTCGTGAAGCTGCTCGGTGGCCTCGGCGCCGTACATGACGCTCCCGACCGGGACCTCGCTTCCCACCGCGTCGATCACCCGCGCCGTCCACACGGGACCGAACGCGCCGCACAGCTCGATCAGCTGCGCCCCTTCGTCGACCAGCCGCCGGGCCGCGGCGACGACCTGGTCCACGCGGCCGACCCCGATCAGCACCGTCAGACATTCCCCACTGTCCACACGGGACACGTCCCGCGCCGGGTCGCAGCCATCGGCCATGTACACGAAACCCCACTGTCGCATGACGATTCTCCTTCGTTCTCGAACACCGTGAGGTAATCGCGAAACGCGGTGCGCCGTCCACGAGGCGGATCCGTACGGCCGTTCGGGATCACCGAAGAGGGGAGGCCGGGCGGGCAGCGTGGGAATCCGATGTGGGCGCTGTCATACCAGCGCCGCGATCCGCTCCGAAGACTCGTGCGCCGGATCCCACACGAGCGCGTGCCGGACGATCGGTGCCTCCCGCAGCGGCAACCAGCGCAGGCCTTCGGCCGGTTCCTCCCGGGGACGCAAGGCGACGACGTCGCCGCCGTGCCGCAACTCGGCGACGAACAGCGATCGCCGAGGCGGCCCGGCGCGCACGTGTGCCGGCCGCCAGCCCGCCGCCGCGCAGTCCGCGAGCAGCCGGTCGTGGTAGCCGGGAGCCAGGTTTCGTTCGTACAGAAGGAGGTCCAGCCCGGTGAGATCGTCCCAGCCCACTTCGTCGAGCCGGGCCAGGGAGTGAGCTTCGGAGACGAGCGCGCCCAACGGCCTCTCGCTCACGACGGTGACGTGGAGACCGTCCACGTCTTCCGGCAGGGCGAGCAGCCCGGCGTCGAGCGCGCCGCGACGGAGAAGGTCGAGCTGCCGCGCGGCGGACAGGTCGTCGATCTCCACCGCTTCGGCGTACAGGGTCGCGAGGACGGACGGCGGCGCGCCCGGCGTCACGCCGATGCGGAGCGGCCGGCGCACGGTGTCGCGGACGGCCCGCGCGCCGAGTTCGGCCTCCTCCAGGATCCGCCGAGCGTGGGGGAGCAGCGCCAGCGCGGCGGCGGTGGACGTCATCCCCGCTGGGGTCCGGACGAACAAGGTCGCGTCCAGTTCCCGTTCCAGCGCGATGATCTGCTGGCTGAGCGACGACGCGCGAATGCCGAGACGCTCCGCCGCGCGGGTGAGATGCCCTTCCTCCGCCACGGCACACAGATATCGAAGACGTCGTAACTCCACAGCCGCACAGTAACCCGTAGGAGAATGGCGGCGGGAATACCGTCGTCACGGTCCACCCCGACGGCTCTCGGACCCCAGCGGTACGAACGTGGCGTCCCGGTGCGCCTGCCGGATGTCGGCGGGTGGCCGTACTGGACTGTGGAGGTCGTCCGATGAGAAAGTGCCTGACAGCGGCGGCTTCGGTCCTGGCCCTGCTCACGGGATGCTCAGCCGAGCATGAGCAGCCGCCCGTCAAACCCGTCTACGACCTGCCCGCCCGGGAGGTCCGGCCGGACGAGACCGCCCTGCACCTGCCACCGGCGACGAACGGCGAGACCGAGTTCTCGGTGATCGGACTGGCCGCCGGGCTCCCCAGCATCACCGGCAGCCACGCCGAATTCGAGGCCAAGGGACAGTTCGTCCGGCTCCGCCTGGTGGTGACCGGAAAAGGACTGTCCGGCATTCTCTTCGATACGCGGCGCCAGCAACTCGTCACCGATTCCGGTGCGGTCATCGCGGTCGACAACCAGGCGATGACGATCAAACGGCAGCCGGACAAGTTCGAGCTCGGGCGCGGCGTCCGGGTCGAGTTCGACCTCTACTTCGACCTCCCCAAGGAGGCGAAACCCGTGGTGCTACGGGCTTTCGGCGGTCCCACGCTGACCGATATGAAGAACCTCACCGGCACCGACGTCAAGCTGGGATGAGGGGTAGGTCAAACGCGATGCTCCGGGGCATGGCCACCGGACATCCACGCCTCGATTTCCTTCTCACGAAGAAAAGGGCCCCGCCGCGAACCGCGACGGGGCCCTTCCCGAAAGGCGTCAGACGCCGAGGTCACCACCGAGATAGGCGGCCCGCACCTGCGGGTCGTCCAGCAGCTCGGCACCGCGGGCGCTCTTGACCACTTGACCGGTCTCCAGCACGTACGCGCGGTCGGAGAGCTTCAGCGCCTGCTGCGCGTTCTGCTCCACCAGCAGGACCGTGGTCCCGCGCTTGTTGATCTCGCGGATGATGTCGAAGATCTGCGCGATCAGCATCGGCGCCAGACCCATGGACGGCTCGTCGAGCAGCAGCACCTTGGGTTTGGTCATCAGCGCGCGGCCGATGGCGATCATCTGCTGCTCGCCACCGGACATCGTGCCGCCGAACTGGCTCTTGCGTTCGTTCAGCCGCGGGAACAGCTCGTAGACCTCGTCGAGGTCGGCCTTCAGGTCGTCCTTGCGGGTGTAGGCACCCATCAGAAGGTTTTCCTGCACCGTCATACCGGGGAACACGCCCCGGCCTTCCGGTGACTGGCCGATCCCGAGTTCGACCCGCTTGTGCCCGGGAGTCTTCGAGATGTCCTTGCCGTCGAAGAGGATCCGGCCACTGGTCAGCGGACGCAGCCCCGAGATCGTCTTCAGCGTCGTGGTCTTGCCGGCACCGTTGGCCCCGATGAGCGAAACGATCTCGCCCTCGCCGACCTCGATGGTCATTCCCTTGAGCGCGGCGATCTTCCCGTAGTGGACGTTGATGTCCTGGACCTCAAGAAGCATCTTCCGCCACCCCCAGGTAAGCCTCGATCACCTTTTGGTTGTTCTGCACCTCGTGGGGGAGCCCTTCTGCGATCTTCTGGCCGAAGTCGAGCACGGCCAGCCGGTCGCTGATGTGCATGACCAGACTCATGTCGTGCTCGATGAGCAGCACGGTCCGGCCGTCGTCACGGATCTTGCGGATCAGCTGCTGCAGCGAGTTCTTCTCCGCCGGGTTCATCCCGGCGGCGGGCTCGTCCAGCAGCAGCAGCTTCGGGTCGGTCGCGAGCGCACGCGCGATCTCCAGACGGCGCTGGTCGCCGTAGGAGAGGTTCTTCGCGGTGTTGTTCTCGACCCGGCCGATCCCGACGAAGTCCAGCAGTTCCCTCGCCAGCTCGCGGCCCCGCTTTTCTTCCTTGCGGTGCACGGGCAGACCCAGCGTCGCCGAAATCGCCCCGGTCTTGTGGTGCGAGTCGGCACCGACCATCACGTTCTCGAGCGCCGACATGTTGTGGAACAGCCGGATGTTCTGGAACGTGCGGGCGATCCCGGCCTGGTTGATCTTGAATCGCTTCATCCCGCTGACCTGGCCGCCGTTGAAGCGCACCTGGCCTTCGGTCGGCTGGTAGACGCCGGTGACCACGTTGAAGACCGTGGTCTTGCCCGCGCCGTTCGGGCCGATCAGGGCGAAGATCTCACCTTGGTTGATGGTGAGGTTGACTTCCTTCAGGGCCGTGACGCCGCCGAAGCGCATCGTCACGTTGTCGAATTCGAGCAACGCGCTCATTTCGTCACCTCCGCCGAAGCCTCGGAATCCGGACCCGCGACTTCGGCGCCCATGGCACCCATTCCGCCCGTTCCTTCGTGTAGTTCCGCTTTGCGTTGCCGCGACGGCAGCAGACCCTCCGGCCGCAGCGCCATCATCAGCACCAGCACGCCGCCGAAGATCAGGATGCGGTACTCCGACAGGAACCGGAACCGCTCCGGCAGCCAAGCCACGAGGAACGCGCCCAGGATCACGCCGGGCAGGTTTCCCGCGCCGCCGAGCACCACGGCCGCGAGAATGGTCGCCGACAGGATGAACGGGAAGTTGTTCGGTTCGATGAAGACGGCCTTGCTGGCGTAGACCACACCGGCCATCCCACCGATCATGGCGCCGATGGCGAACGCGAGCAGCTTGAACTTGAAGGTCGGGACGCCCATCAGTTCGGCGGCGTCCTCGTCCTCGCGGATCGCCGCCCACGCCCGGCCGACCCGGCTTCGGTGCAGCCGCACCGAGAAGACGATCGCGACGACGATCGCGGCCAGGATCAGGTAGTAGTACGGCGCCGGGTCGAGCAGGAACTCGGTACCGAACATCGGCTCCGGGTGCGGGACGTTGGTGATCCCGCGGGCGCCACCGATGGCGTCGGTGTTCGTCGCGGTGATCCGGACGATCTCACCGAAGCCGAGGGTCACGATGGCCAGATAGTCACCGCGTAGCCGGAGCGTCGGAGCACCGAGGATCACCCCCGACATCGCCGCGAGGAAGATGCCCAGCACGAGGCAGGCCCAGAATCCCCAACCGTACGTGGTGCCCATCACGGCGAGTGTGTAGGCGCCGATCGCGAAGAACGCGACGAAACCGAGGTCGAGCATGCCCGCGTGACCGACGACGATGTTCAGGCCGATCGCCAGCAGGATGTAGACCCCGACCGGGAAGATCAGCACCGTCGTCCAGTCCGCGTCCGGAGACATGATGGAACCGATCGCGGGCGCGGGAAGAATCAGCGCCCCGATGATCAGGGCGAGGTAAACGCCATACCGCTGCCAATGCGGAGCAACGGCCCACCAATCCCGCATCCCGTCGATGGGGTGAAAGCCGGCGCGCGCGGACTTTCCGTTCTCTGAGGACTTTTCAGCCACTTCTTCGTTGCCCTTCATGCGCGTGCCCGCTGCAGCGATTCACCGAGAATGCCGGTGGGACGGAACATCAGGACCAGCACCAGTACCACGAAGGCGGTGACGTCCTTCCATTGTGAACCGAAGAAGATCGAACTCCAGTTCTCCACCAGACCGAGCACGATGCCACCGAGCAGAGCGCCGCGCAGGTTGCCGATACCTCCCAGCACGGCCGCGGTGAACGCCTTGATGCCGAGGAGGAACCCGATCCGGTAATCGGTGTTCTCGTACTCCATGACGTACAGCGCCGCTGCCACACCGGCCATCGCGCCACCGAGCAGGAAGGTGAGACGCACGATCTTGTCGATGCTGACACCCATCAGCACGGCGGCTTCGGGATCCTGCGCCGTGGCGCGGATACCCCGGCCGATGCGGGTGCGGCTGACCAGCTGGTCGAGGACCACCATCATGATCACGGCACCGACGATGACGAACACGTGGTCCGTGCGCACGACACCGTTGCCGATGCGGAAGAGCTCCTCGTGCGGGATGAACCGTGGCGCGTTCTGTTGCACCCGGCCGGATTTGTCCGTGATCCATTCGATGACCTCGAGGCCGAACAGCTCCTGCAGGAACAGCGAGGCGCCGATGGCGGAGATCAGGGCGGCCAGGCGGGTCGCGCCCTTCTTGCGGAGTGGCCGGTACGCCACTTGCTCCAGCAACACCGCTGCGCCGCCGGACACGGCGGCCGAAGCGATGATGATCAGCAGCAGTACGGCGATCATCCCGAACACGCCGAGCGTGATCGGGGCGGTGCCGCCCGCGATGCTGATCAGGACGAACAGGGACGTGATCGTCCCGATCATGAAAATCTCGGAATGTGCGAAGTTGATGAGCCGGAGCACGCCGTAGACCATTGTGTAGCCGAGGGCGATGAGGGCGTAGATGCTTCCGGCGACCAGTCCGCCGATGGTGCTACCGAGGAACTGGGCTTGCAGATCTTGAAGCATGACGTGGATGCCTTACGGGACGGGGCGGATTCTTTCGCCACATTTGCGGGAAGCGGGGGTGCTGTGTTCGCACAGCGCCCCCGCCTCCGTTACGTGTTCCTACCTGCTCCGTCAGCCGTTGAGCTTGGCTTCGGTCGAGGCGCCGAGGTTCTTGATGGCGCCGTTGGTGACCTGGTAGACGTAGATCGCGTTCGTCTGCGGCTCGCCGTTCTCCTTGAACTTGATCTGCTTCGAGACACCCTTGAAGTCGACCGTCTTCAGGAACTCGTTGATCTTCTCCGAAGTGGTGTTGCCGGCCTTGACCGCGTTGATGATGGCGGTCGCGGCGTCGTAGCCCTCGGTCGCGTAGATCGCCGGGTCGGCGTTGTACGCGGCCTTGTACTTGGTGACGAACTCGTCGCCCGTGCCGGCGTCCTTGATGTTGCAGGGGCAGCCGATGACGGCCTTCTCCGCGGCGGCGGTGCCCGCGCCGCTCACGAGCTGGGCGTCGAGCGAACCGTCGCCGGTGGCGAAGGTCGCGGTCACCTGGCTGTCACGAAGCTGCTTGAGCAGACGGCTGCCCTGGGCGTAGTAGCCACCGAAGAGGATGACGTCCGGGTTGGCGGCCTTGACCTTCTGCACGGTCGAGGAGTAGTCCGACGCGTCCTTGGCGAACTTGTCGCGATCGACCGGGACGTTCTTTTCCTTGAAGGTCTTCTCGAAGGCGTCCGCGAGGCCGACGCTGTATTCCTGGTCGTCCGAGATGACGTAGGCCTTCTTGGGCGACTTCGCCGTGATGAGGAAGTTCGCGATCGCCGGGCCCTGGTCGTTGTCGTTCGCGACGACACGGTGCCAGTACTTCCAGCCGTTGGCGGCCAGGCCCGGGCCCGTCGCCGAGGGCGAGACGCTCGGGATCTTGTTCTGCTCCAGCTGACCGCCGATGGCCTTCGACTCACCGGAGAAGGCCGGGCCGATCAGCGCGGTGATCTTGTCCTGGCCGACGGCGGTCGCGATCAGCGACGTCGCCTGCTCGGGCTTGCCCTGGCTGTCGTACTCCTTGAGTTCCAGCTTCGTCGCCGGGTTCGTCTTGTTGTACTCGTCGATAGCGAGCTTGGCGCCGTTGCGGGGCGGGATCACGATCCCGGAGTTCTCACCGGTGAGGTCACCCATGAACCCGATCTTCAGCGTGCTGCTGTCACCGCTGCCGGACGAGCTGCTGCCGCCAGCGCAGCCTGCCAGCGCAAGCGATGCAGCCGCCGCGACGGCGAATACCCGTCCAAAACGCACTCCTGACACCGACTACCTCCCATGACCAACCAGCCGCCGGTAGGCGTTGCCCCCGACACAGGGGCTAGGTTAGGGCAGGAAGATATCCCCCTACGCCATGATCTGCACAGGCGCCCATCACTCTGTGTCCACATCGTGACGGTCGAAACCAGAACGAATTGCACGAAAAGGCGAATGTTGCCGGTTGGCGAGTCTCCGCTGGTCACGCTGGGGATTCACCGTTACCACGTCGATCATGCTCGTGGGTAATGATCATGTTTCAGGCGCGTATCTTGGGCTTTTTCACCACCTTCGTGGGCGTCCGTTCGCCGTAACAATGCTGCCCCAAAGGGCGTCAACGGTGCCCTCTTCTCCTTCGGGCTTGACAACCGCCGGTTGTCACCGAGATCCGAACGGCTGTTGGATTCCGGCCCTGGCCAGGGGATTGGCTGTACCCAGAGCCGGAAACGAGGACTGGGAGAGCATGAAGATGAGCGTCGAAACGATCGAAGGCATGGCCGCGGGAGTCCCGTTCGTGGCGGTGCCGCCGTCGGACGGAAAGCGTCCGGCGCCGCTGGTGCTGACCTGGCATCTGCTGGGCGCGCCGTTCAGCGAGGCGGCGATGGCGGCGGCGCTGCCGATGCGGGAGCTGCACGCGTGGCGGGTGCACCTCGGGTTGCCGCTGACCGGCAAACGCTTCCCGGAAGGCGGTTTCGAGGGTTTCTTCCGCCTGGCGAGCGAGGACAACGTGCTCAACGTCGTCGAACCGCTCACCCGGCAGGTCGAGGCGGAGTTCCCGGCGGCGCTGGCGGAACTGTGCTCTCGTTTGTCCATTGAGGACGGCCCGATCGGGTTGGTCGGTGGTTCGCAAGGCGGCGCGGTCGCGCTGCAGCTGTTGACGCACCCCGAGTTCGAAGTGGCCGCGGCCGCGCTGGTGAACCCGGTGATCCAGCTTGCTCCGGTGATCGCCGCGAACGAGCGCGTCTACGACGTCACCTACCGCTGGTCGGACCGGTCCCGCGCGGTGACGGACGAGTACGACTACGTGCGGCGGGCGGAAGAACTGGGCGCGCCGGTGCTGCTCGTCGTCGGCGAGGAGGACGACGTCTCGATCACCGAACCGGCCGAAGCGCTGCACAAGGCGCTGGGGGAGCGGCGATCCGAACTCGTCACCATTCCCGGGATGGCGCACGAATTCGCGGAGGCGCCGGGCTTCGAACCGGCACCACAGACCGCGCACGCCCGGCTCGTCGACGCCGAACTCACCCGCTGGTTCGCCCGGCACTTAGCTGTCTGAGGTCGTCGTCTGGCAGCCAGGACCGCTCGGGATCGTAGGCGCACCAACCCTCTTCGTGACCGGTCCGGCCCGCGAGCGCCAGCAGGCGCCGCAGGGCCGGGCCTTCACCGCGCCGCCACACCATCGACCACGGGAACAAGGGCGAAGGCTCGAAGGGCAGGACCCGCAGATTGAGGTCGGAGGCGAGATCCATGTCGGCACCGGCGAGCGTTACCCGTCGCTTCCCGTAACGGGTTTGTTCCAGGGTGTGCCTGAGGTCGTAACTGACCCCTGAATCGTCGATCGGGACGCCGAATTCTTTGCATAGGCGTTGCAAATAAGAAAGCCATTCGACCGGGCCTGCCAATTGCGGGATCCAGATGCCCTCACTCCGGAGATCGGACATTTTCAGGACATCGTTGTCCGCGAGTGGGTGTTCCGGCGCGAGAAGGGCGACCAGCGGTTCCAGTCGGACGAGCCGATGATCGAGTTCCGCGGGTACTTCGCGGCCGAGGTCGGCGACGCGGCCGAAGGCGAGGTCGATCTCGCCACGGACCAGCGGGTCGAGGGCGTTGGCCAGCCCGCGTCCGGCGACGCGTTCGACGGCCAGCTCGGGATCGCGTTCGGCGATGCGCCGCAGCAGGAACAGGGGCGACAGGCGCGGGTCGATGACGTCGAGCCGTGGCGGGCGGTCCCGCAACCCCATCGCGGCGACGGCGGCGTCCGAGGCGCGGAGCAGCTCGCGCGCGTGCGGGAGAAGGCGGTCACCGTCGGGAGTCAGTTCGACGGATCGGTTGGTGCGCCGGAAGAGCTGGACCGACAGGGTGGCCTCGAGTTTCCGGATCCGCTTCGACAGCGCCTGCTGGGTGAGGAACAGGGATTCGGCCGCGCGACCGAAATGCCCGTGGTCGGCGGTCGCGACGAACGCCCGCACCTGAGCCGTGTCGAGGTCCACGCCCGCTCCTGCTCCCGTGTCGTGCAATGAAGGGGCCTTTCCATCCTGAGGTTTCGAGGGTGTGGGGGGCGTGAGTGGTGATGACGGTTCTGGCGGACCGGTACTTGCTGACCTGCTGGAACCTGACCTCGCCTTGGTGCCGCTACGTCCGAGTGGGGAGGATTCCGGCCGTCCAACGGCCGGAATCCTCCCCACTCGGCTGTGTCAGCCGCGGGGGCCCGAGCGGCACGACGTTGATCAACATCGGGCCGGGGCAACCTCACGACGATGTGGGAATCGGGACACTCACTGTCCCGATCCCCACATCGCCACCCCGACCCGACCGGGTCAAACCCTCCAGCCGCCTTACGGAAGGGCGAAGGACACCCCGGCCAGGTCTTACCGCACAGTCGACTACCTGCGAGGTAAGATCTGCTCGTGAATGGCGCCACTCACGCCCCCACACCCTCTGAACCTCAGGATGGAAAAGGCTCATTGCACACCCTGGACCGGTGCTCAGGTGCCCGGCGGCCGCTCCCGCACGATGCAGGTCAGCCGCGCGGTGCACGACCGACGCCCCTCGTCGTCGGTCAGCACGATCTCCGCGGTGATGGTCCCTCGCCCGACGTGCACCGGCGTCGCGACTCCGGTCACCCGGCCGGAGCGGACCGCCCGATGGTGGGTGCACGAGAGTTCGAGGCCCAGGGTCGCCTTGTCGGTGCCCGCGTTGAGCGCGGCGACCAGCGATCCGAGCGCCTCGGCGACGACGGCGTTCGCGCCGCCGTGGAGCAGGCCGTACGGCTGGAGGTTGCCCTCTACCGGGATGCTGCCCACGACGCGTTCGGGACCGAGTTCGCTGATCTCGAGCCCGAGCTTGTCGTTGAGCTGTTGGCCGGCGAAGGCCGGGTCGATCCCGGCGAAGGATTCGAGGGCTTGATCGGTCACGCAAAGCTCCTTAACATTCGTGAACCCGCCACCCCGATCGCGGGGCCTCCGGCCTGGCGGGCAGCTCCGCCGACAGCCCGCAACCGACACGACAGGTAGGACTGTCAGACCCTCACCCTAGACTCGCTCTCGTGAGCCCGAGTGAGAACACGACCGTTGCCAAAGCCACACCCGCCACCGCACAGGCCGAGCGGCCCAAACTGCTGCTCATCGACGGCCATTCGATGGCGTATCGCGCCTTTTTCGCCCTGCCCGCGGAGAACTTCAAGACGAAGACCGGGCAGACGACCAACGCGGTGTTCGGGTTCACCTCGATGCTCATCAACCTGCTGCGCGACGAGGCGCCGACCCACCTCGCGGTGGCGTTCGACCTCTCCCGCAAGACCTTCCGCTCCGAGACGTTCAAGGAGTACAAGGCCAACCGCAGCGCCACGCCGGACGAGTTCAAGGGCCAGGTCGGCCTGGTCGAGGACGTGCTGAAGGTCCTCGGCATCCCGGCGCTGACCAAGGAGAACTACGAAGCCGACGACATCATCGCCACGCTCACGACACAGGCGACCGCCGAAGGCTTCGACGTCCTCATCTGTACGGGCGACCGTGACGCGCTCCAGCTGGTGACCGACCAGGTCACCGTGCTGTACCCGAAGCGCGGCGTGTCGGAGATGACCCGGTTCACCCCGGAGGCGGTCGAGGAGAAGTACGGCCTCACCCCGGCGCAGTACCCGGACTTCGCCGCGCTGCGTGGCGACCCCTCGGACAACCTGCCCAGCATCCCCGGCGTCGGCGAGAAGACGGCGGCCAAGTGGATCAGGCAGTTCGGCTCCTTCAACGACCTGATCGACCGGGTCGACGAGGTCAAGGGCAAGGTGGGTGACGCGCTGCGCGAGCACCTCGGCGCGGTCATGCTGAACCGCCAGCTCACCGAGCTGATCCGCGACGTCGAGCTGGAGCTCGGCCCGTCCGCGCTCGAACTGCGCCCCTGGGACCGCGAGGCCGTGCACGCGCTCTTCGACGAGCTTGAGTTCCGCGTCCTGCGTGACCGCCTCTTCGCGACCCTGCAGAGCGCCGAGCCCGAGGCCGAGGAGGGCTTCGAGGTCAGTGGCGCGAAGCTCGCTCCGGGCGCTCTGACGGACTGGCTCTCCGCGCACACCGGTCAGGACGAGCCGGTGGGCCTGGCGTTCCGCACCACGGGGGCCTCGGTCCGCTCCGACCTGAAGGCGATCACCTTCGCGGCGCCGGACGGCGAAGGCGCGTACGTCGACGTCACCGCGATGGACGCCGAGGACGACAAGGCGCTCACCGCCTGGCTCGCCGACGAGAAGATCCAGAAGATCGGCCACGAGCTCAAGATCCCGCTGCACGCCGTCCGCGCGCGCGGCTGGGCGTTCGCCGGGCTCGTCATGGACACCGCTCTCGCGGCGTACCTGGTCCGTCCCGGCCAGCGCACGTTCGAGCTGGACGACCTGGTACTGCGCTACCTGCACCGCGAGCTGCGTTCCGAGGCCGACACCGGCGACGGGCAGCTGTCGCTGCTCGACGGTGGCGCCGAGGACATGGAGCAGAAGGAGATCCAGGCCGAGCTGGTCAAGGCCCGCGCGGTCGCCGAACTGGCGGGCGCGCTGACCGGGGAACTCGGCGAACTGGGCGGCGCACAGCTGCTCGCCGAGCTGGAACTGCCGCTGCTGCAGGTGATCACCGGTCTCGAAGCGGCCGGTATCGCGGTCGACATCGAGCACCTGACGGATCTGGAAGCGCACTACCTCAGCCGGGTCACCCAGGCCGCGGAGGAGGCGTACGCGGTCATCGGCAAGCAGGTCAACCTCGGTTCGCCGAAGCAGCTGCAGGTGATCCTGTTCGACGAGCTGGGCATGCCGAAGACCAAGCGCACCAAGACCGGCTACACCACCGACGCCGAGGCGTTGCAGAGCCTGTTCGAGAAGACCGAGCATCCGTTCCTGCAGCATCTGCTGGAGCACCGGGACGCGACCCGGCTGCGCACCACGGTCGAGGGCCTGATCAAGGCGATCGCCGACGACGGCCGCATCCACACCACGCTGCTGCAGACGATCGCCGCCACCGGACGGCTCTCCTCGGTCGACCCGAACCTGCAGAACATCCCGATCCGCACCGAGGAAGGCCGCCGCATCCGCGACGCGTTCGTCGTCGGCGACGGGTACGCCGAGCTGATGACGGCGGACTACAGCCAGATCGAGATGCGGATCATGGCGCACCTCTCGAAGGACGAAGGACTGATCCAGGCCTTCAACAGCGGCGAGGATCTGCACACGTTCGTGGCGTCGCGCGCGTTCTCGCTGCCGCCGGAGGAGATCACGCCGGAACTGCGGTTCCGGGTCAAGGCGATGTCGTACGGCCTGGCGTACGGGCTTTCGGCGTACGGTCTTTCGCAGCAGCTGCGGATCTCGACCGAAGAGGCCAAAGAACAGATGGAGGCGTACTTCTCCCGCTTCGGCGGCGTGCGCGATTACCTTCATTCGGTCGTGGGCGACGCGGCGAAGGTCGGTTACACGGAAACGATCTTCGGCCGCCGCCGCTATTTGCCTGACCTCAACAGCGACAACCGCCAGCGCCGCGAGATGGCCGAGCGGATGGCGCTCAACGCGCCCATCCAGGGCAGCGCGGCCGACATCATCAAGGTCGCGATGCTCAACGTGCATCGCGCGCTGACCGAGGCGAAGCTGAAGAGCCGCGTGCTGCTGCAGGTGCACGACGAACTCGTCCTCGAAGTCGCCGACGGCGAGCGCGAGCAGCTGGAAGCCTTGGTGCGCCAGGGAATGGGCTCGGCCTACGAGCTGGCGGTGCCGCTCGAGGTCTCCGTCGGGTACGGCCGGTCCTGGAACGACGCCGCGCACTAGCCCTCGTGAGTGGTGATGACGGTTGTTGAGGGGTAAGTCAAAACGTGTCGTGGTGGAGTTGACGGGAGCGGGCAGCGGCTGGCCGTAAGACCCTCAGCAGCACCACCAGCCACGCGGCGGTGCGTGACGGACCCCTTCCCTCGGCTCAGCTGAGCAAACTCGACCACACCTTCCCCGGTACATGATGGCCCCCTTCCTTGCGCCAGGCGCAAGGAAGGGGGCCATCA
>NZ_JBVISU010000036.1:0-40424 GCF_055575355.1 Amycolatopsis sp. NPDC034160
CACCAAGCCTGACCCCAGGGCATGCCACCTATGCGGTGCGCGTTCCCGCGAAGGCGACGCCCGCTGCCCGTGTCGCGAAAGCCACTTTCAGGACACGTGATGTCCCGAAAGTGGCTTTCGCGACACCTTCGCCCTACCCCTCAACAAGAACGTCCTCCACCGGGTGATGACGCGCTACGGCCTGCACGCACGCGGTGGCTTTCGCGTTGCGCACCGGCTCCAGCCGAAAAGGAGAATTCGGGAGTTTTCGCGGCCTCCCGGAGCCGCTGCGCGTCCAAAATGGACATGGCAGGAAGAAGTGTTTTCCTCGCCCCCTTCAATTTATAGCGGACAGGGGGGCTTGCGGCAAGGCCGGGGTCATCACCCAGAATTGCCGCCCTGAAGCAGAAACCTGCGAAAAGGGGAGTCGCCAAGTGCGTGTTTTGATGACGTCGTGGGGATCACGCGGGGACGTCGAGCCTTTGGTCGGGCTCGCGATGGCCTTGCGGGAACTGGGCGCGGAAGCGCGGATAAGCGCGCCGCCGGACGACGAGTTCGTGGCCTTGCTGGAGCGGGCCGACGTGCCGCTGGTACCGCTCGGGCCGACGGTGCACTCGGTGGTCGCCGGCCCGAAGCCGCCGACGGGGGAAGACGCGCTGAAGCTCGCCCCGGCGCTGGTCGCCGCGAGGTTCGAAACGCTGACCACGGCGGCCGAGGGGTGTGACGTGCTCCTGGCGACCGGCCTGCTGCCCGCCGGCGCGCGGGACGTGGCCGAAAAACTGGGCATCCCGTACGCGTACGCGGCGTTCCACGTCTTCGGGCATCCGTCGCGGCATTTCCCGCCGGGGGCACGTCCCGGCACGCCGTCCCCGGAGGGCGAGACCGACAACCGGACGCTGTGGCGGCAGGACGCGGAACGGGTGAACGCCCTGTACGGCGGGGCGCTCAACACTCACCGGGCGGCGATCGGGCTGCCACCGGTGGACGACGTCCGCGGCCACGTCTTCACCGACCGGCCGTGGCTGGCGGCGGACGCGACGTTGTGTCCGTCGGAAGGGATGACGGACACCGAACTCGTCCAAACAGGAGCGTGGCTCCGGCCCGACGACCGCCCCCTCCCGGACGAGCTGGAGAAGTTCCTGGAGGCCGGTTCGCCGCCGGTCTACGTGGGCTTCGGCAGCATGGCCGCGCACGCGCCCAAGGACATCGCGCGGGTGGCCGTCGAGGCGATCCGGGCGCAGGGCAGGCGGATCCTGCTCGGCCGCGGGTGGGCCGGATTGGCCTCGATCGACGACGCCGACGACTGTTTCGTCGTCGGCGAGGTCAACCAGCAGGCCCTGTTCCGCCGGGTGGCCGCCGTCGTGCACCACGGCGGTGCGGGTACCACGACGACGGCCTCCCTGGCCGGCGCGCCACAGGTGGTAGTCCCCCGGATCGCGGACCAGCCGTACTGGGCCGCCCGGGTGGCCGAACTGAGAATCGGGGCGGCACATCAGGATCCGACGCCGACCGTCGAATCCCTGTCCGCCGCGCTCACGACTGCCCTGACCGACGAAACGCGCGACCGGGCGAAGGCCGTGGCCGGCACGATGCGGACCGACGGGGCGACCGTGGCCGCGAACATGCTCTTCGACCTGGCCAAGAAGGCGTGACGGCTCGTGAGTGGTAATGACGGTTCTAACCGTCATTACCACTCACGAGACGGCCGGTTTGAGCGGGCGGCTCCTTCAAGGCTTACCTGGTCGTCGACGACCTGGAGCCCACGACGTTCACCGGCCGTCGCCGCTTTCGTCCGCGCGGCCACCACGGTGGTGACGACGGCCTGCGCGATCGGTCAGCGGACCTGAACGCGGCTCAGCACCCGGTCCACGACATCGGGCAGCGGCTGATCTTCCGGGCCTTCCAGCCACAGCACGTTCGCCGTCCGCAAGGCGGCGAGGAACGTCGCCGCCGTGAGCCGGGCCAGCTCCTGATCGAGACCGTGTCCCCTGGCGAGCAGCACGGCCGTCAGGTCGCGCTCCAGCGCGAAGTGATCGCTGGCCTGCTGTGCGAGCAACGACGGATGTCGTCGCAGCAGCCGTAACTGCGCGACCCATTCACGGTCGGGGACGGGACGCGCCCGATACAGCTCGCGGCACGCCGCGCGCAGTGCCTGCCGCGGTTTGTCACCGGGCGGCCTGCCTTCGACCAGCGACACGAGCAGGCCGGTCCGCTCGCGGTCGGCGTGCAGGATCGCCTCCTCCTTGTTCGCGAAGTAGTTCGAGAACGTCCGCCGGGACACCCCGACCGCGTCGGCGATGTCCTCCACGGTCACGCCGTCGAGACCGTGCTCCATCGCCAGGCGCAGCGCGGCCTCGTGCAGTGAGTGCCGCGTCGCCGCCTTCTTGCGGGTACGGAGCGTGTCGAGGGTGTCCACCAGGACAGCGTAGCGAGGGGAATAAAGTTCCCACTGTGCAAGTTTGCACAGTGAGCAACAATTGTCCGCACGCCCGAAGGGACGCCATGAAGACCGAAGGAACGACAGCGACGGCGACGTCCGGCGCGATGGGGCACCGCCAGGTGCTCGAGTCGCTGTCCGGCCTGCTGCTGGCGCTGCTCGTGGCGATGATCAGCTCGACGGTCGTCTCGACCGCGCTGCCGTTGATCATCGGCTCGCTGAACGGCACGCAGACCCAGTACACCTGGGTGGTCACGGCCACCCTGCTGACGGCGACGGCCACCACCCCGGTCTGGGGCAAGCTCGCCGACCTGTTCAACAAGAAGACACTGGTCCAGGTCGCGATCGTGCTCTTCGTGATCGGGTCGATGATCAGCGGGTTCAGCCAGAACACCGGGCAGCTGATCGCCGCCCGCGCCTTCCAGGGCATCGGCGTCGGTGGTCTACAGGCCTTGGTCCAGGTCGTGATCGCCGCGATCATCCCGCCGCGGGAACGTGGCCGCTACAACGGCTACCTCGGCGCCGTCATGGCCGTCGCCACCGTCGGCGGCCCGCTGCTCGGCGGGCTGATCGTGGACGTGCCGTGGCTGGGCTGGCGGTGGTGCTTCTTCGTCGGTGTGCCGATCGCGGTGGCGGCGTTCATCGTGCTGCAGCGGACCCTGAAGCTGGGGACGGTGCGCCGGGAGAACGTTCAGGTCGACTACCTCGGCGCCGGTCTCATCGCCGCGGGCGTGAGTGTCCTGCTGATCTGGGTCTCGTTCGTCGGCAACGCCTTCGACTGGCTTTCGTGGCAGACAGCCGTCATGGTGGCGGGCGGTGTCGTGCTCCTCGTCCTCGCCGTGCTGGTGGAGCGGAAGGTCCGCGAACCCGTCGTCCCGGTGCACATCGTCACCCAGCGCACCCCCGCGCTGGCGATCATCGCGAGTCTCGCGGTCGGCATGGCGATGTTCGGCGGCGCGGTGTTCCTCGGCCAGTACTTCCAGGTCGGCCGCGGCTACTCCCCCACCGAGGCGGGTCTGCTGACCATCCCGCTGATGGCGGGTGTGCTCGTGTCCTCGACCGTGTCCGGCCGCCTGATCAGCCGCACCGGCCGGATCAAGCCGTACATCGTGGCGGGCACGATCATCCTGGTCGCCGGTTTCCTCGGGCTGGGCATGGTCGACCACGCCTCGCCGCTGTGGCTGGTCGGCGTCGCGATGGCCGTCGTCGGCATCGGTGTCGGCATGACGATGCAGAACCTCGTCCTCGCCGTGCAGAACACGGTGCCGTTGCGGGACCTCGGCGCGGCGAGCGCGTCGGTCACCTTCTTCCGGTCGCTCGGCGGCACCATCGGGGTTTCGGTGCTGGGCGCGGTGCTCGCGAACCGGGTCACCGCCGATCTGTCCACCGCGTTGCACGTGCCGGAAGGGCAGGCGTCGACGGGAAGTGTCAGCGCGCTGAACCTCAAGGCGCTGCCACCGGAGGTCCAGACGATCGTGCACACCGTGTACGGCGACGCGACCGCGCACATCTTCCTGATCTCCGCGGCAGTGGGCGTCGTCGGCGTGATCGCGGCGCTGCTGCTGAAGCCGCTCACCCTGCGCACCACCCTCGACGTGGAGCCGAAGACGGAAGCCCCGGCGTCCGACGCGGTCGCCGGGTAGGCGCGCGATGAACGGCGACGCGACCAGGGCCTTCGAGTCCACTGTGGAGCGTTTCGGCCCGCCCCGGCACCACTCGGGGCGGGCCATCCTGGCCGGGGTCGACGGCTCCGACACGGCGATGCGGGCGGCCGCCTTCGCCTTCGGCATGGCGCGGCGCGAGGGCGGCAGGCTGATCGTCGCCTTCGTCGTCTCCCGTACGGCGCTGACGAATCTCAGCCCGGCGGTGGCGGCGACCGTGGAACACGACACGACACTGCAGCTGTACGCCGAACTCCGCGAGCAAATCCGCGCCACCGCCGAAGAACTGGAAGTGCCGGTCAATTTCCTGAAGACCTACGGCGATCCGTATACCGTGCTCCGCGACACCGCCGACCGAGGCCAGGTCGACACGGTGGTGGTCGGCGCCTCACAAAAGGCGGGTCACCGGTTCGCGGGCTCGGTGGCGACGAAGCTCATCAAGGCCGGGCACTGGCCGGTGCTGGTGGTGCCCTGACGACCGCTCCGCCGTCGCCCGATTAGTGTCTCTATGCACGGTTCCGCGTGGGGTCGTGAGTGTTAGAACGACCCAAATCACTCACGACCCCCTCGCGAAACCGTGCGAGCCACCCAAATCGGGCGCTTTTGTGTTGGAGTGTCCCTTCTGGACTGTCAAGAGTCGGACTGAGCCTCCCGCGTGAGCCCGCTCGCGCCGGCTTCACCACGACACGTTTGCCTCGTCCCGCTCTGACCGGGGTGCCGAACGGCGGTTAGGCGACCTTGCCCGGCCCCTGACCTTTAAGGTGGGGAAAGAAGCCTTCGCGGAAAGATCAACCGCGGCCGCAGAGGGCATGGTCGATCACCGACGCGAAGGGGCCTCCCTCCGGCGGCTCGGCGCCGGGATTGTAGGGAGTGCTGCTGTTCAGCGACACCATCACGCTGCGCCGGCCGTCCTCGGTCACGCCGTTACCCGTCAGGAAGCCGGGCAGCGCGCCATGGTGGCCCCAGTAGTTGCCACAGGAGCCCGCCGTCCGGACGAGACCCAGCCCGTACGCGCCGAGTCCCGGCGCGGGCACGGTCTTCTTCATCTCGGCCAGCAAAGCGGGTTCGAGTACCTTGCCGCTCATCAACGCCCGGAGGAACTTGTTGCCGTCCTCGGTGGTGCTGTTGAGCGAACCGTCGGCACCGCCGCCCATCGCCGGATTCATCAGCGTGACGTCCACCCGCCGCCCGAGCCGCGGCGGATTCGAGCCCTCCACCACGAACCGAGCGTAGCCCCGCATTGACGGCGCGGGCAGGAACGGTGAGGTGTAAGGAAACGAGGTCTCCCGCAGGCCCAGCGGACGGATGATCCGCTCGGTGATCTCCTTCTGCCAGCTTCGGCCGGTCACCTTCTCGGTCACCATCCCGGCGAGCACGAAGTTGGTGTTGGAGTACCCCCAGTTCGTCCCAGGCGCGAAATCGGGTACCTTGCCGATCGCCAGCTTCACCGCGTCGGCGGCGCTGAGCCGGTCGAATCGGTGCCGCAGAAAGCCTCTCTCGGTGAAGATGTCGAGTTCCGCCATGTAGTCGTGCAGGCCACTGGTGTGCTGCAGCAACTGCCGGACGGTGATGGCGCGGCCGTCGTTGCCGTTGCCGCTCACCACCCCGGGCAGCCACCGATCCACCTTGTCCTCCAGGGAAAGCCGTCCCTCGCCGACGAGCTGGAGCATCGTCGCGGACAGGAAGGTCTTGCTGAAACTGGCGATCCGGAAGTGTCCGTTCCACGGCATCGGGGTCATGGCCCCCAGATCGCCGTGGCCGCCGCGCACCTTGACGCCGCCGTCGGTGGTGGTCAGTTCCACCAGCGCCCCCGGCGAACCGCCGGCCACCAATGCGTCGGCGTCACGCTGCAACGTCGTCCTCAGCGGATTCGCGGTGTTCGGGGCCGCGGTCGCGAGACCCGGGGAAGCCACCGTGGCCACGCAAAGAGCGGCTGCGATCACTGAAGTTCTTTTCATACCGGCAAAACTACGAAGCATCGCCTCATCCGGCATCAGTCTCAAGGACTATGCCCCTACCTCTGAAGGAGGAGCGATGGGCAGGGGCCGCCTCAGGGTTGCAGCTCGCGACCACGTCCATTCGCGTTCGCAGAAGCTCCTTGGCGTCACCGAGTGCCTTCGCCCGACAAGCCGCGAGGGCACGATCTCCTCCTGTGACTTCCGCACCGAGCCCCGCGAACTCGCCGAATTCGCCGAGCGGGCGCGGACCTGGCCGGCGGACTCCCCGTTCGCCAGGGTACTGGTGGCGCAGCACCATCGCGACGGCCGCGAACTGGCCCTTCGCGCGCGCTCGGTGACGCGCGGCGGCACCGAGCGCCGCACACTGTCTACTTTGGACGATTTCGCCGAGACACTGCTGGACTTCCGTGTCCCCTTGGCGGACATCGGCACCGACGGGTTGGCGGAGCTCTGGGCCAAAACGGCCGGACAGCACGAGATCTGGCTGGCCATGCGATCGAGGACCGCGCGAACCTGAAAAGTATGGCGGTCCGTGAAGGCCTCCTTCCCTACGCTCAAGGTAGGGAAGGAGGCCTTCACGGCCTTCCTGGTTCAAGGCTAGCGGCTGCTCTTCTTGGTGACCTTCTTCTTCGCCTCCTTGGCCTTCCCCTTGACGGTGCCGACGGCGTCCTGGATCGGCGCGTAGGTGCCGTAAAGGGCCGGATCGGGCTTGGGCGCCGTGCCCGGACCGCCGAGCGGCTCTGGATCGTGCAGGTATTCGATCCCTTCCTCGCCGAAGCTCCAGCCACCCTTGTCCCCGTCCGGACCGTCGGACAGATGCCAGATGGTGTTGTTGTGGTCCTGGTTCTCTTCGTCGAACAACGCCGTCGGCGCGATGTCACTCTCCAGACCGTCGGCCTTCAATTCCTCGATCGCGGCCAGCCACTGCTTCTGGTGCACGGTGTCGCGGGCGAGGTTGAACTGCAGCATCGCCTTCACGCCGGGATCGTCGGTCATGTTGTACAACCGCGCCGTCTGCAGCCGGCCCTGTGCCTCGGCCGCCGCGTTGGCGCGGAAGTCGGCCAGCAGATTGCCGCTGGCCACCACGTACCGGCCGTTCCACGGATACCCCTGGCTGTCGCTCGGGGTCGCCCCGCCACCGGAAATGATCGCCTGCTGCGGGTCCATCCCGCCGAGGATCGCCGCCGTCGCGGGATCCTTCACCGCCTCGGCCATCGTCGTCGCCGGAGCACCCTCCAGCAACCGGGCGACCATCGTCGCGAGCATCTCGACGTGCCCGATCTCCTCGGTCGCCGTGTCCATGATCAAGTCCTTGTACTTGCCCTCGATCCGGCAGTTCCAGCCTTGGAACAGGTACTGCATCGTCACGGTCATCTCGCCGTACGCGCCGCCGATCAGCTCCTGAAGCTTGCGCGCGTACAACGCGTCGGGCTTCTCGGGCTTGGCTTCGAACTGGAGAAGCTTGGTATGGCGAAACATGAACACCTCCATGAGAGCCCGCCGGAGCGCCGCCTGGCGACGAAGGGGTTTCTCCGGAACGAGCGCAACGGATTGGGTCGGGTAAGGTTCCGGGACGGTTTTCTCCAGCCCGCAACCAACGAACAGTCCGCCGGGTACCCAGGGCTCACCCCTTCACACGAAGGCGTTCATCATTCATCCAACCGGTCCAGCACCGCCCGGGTGAACCCGGCGGTGTCGGCGATTCCGCCGAGGTCGGCGGTGCGGATGCTGTCGGCCAAGGCGCCGAACGCGGCGGCCAGCAGATCGGCCTTGTCCTGCCCCGCGATGTCGGGGCGGAACCGTGCACCGGCTCGGACATCGACGGGAACTCCCGCTCCGGATTGAGGTTCGCCGCAGGCGCGACGCCGATGCTCCCAGCCACCGCGGCGGCCAGATCGCTGAGGATGTCCTGATGCCGCTGGGCCGCTTCTTCCACCAGTTCGTCCCAGAACCGCATGGTGTGGACGATCCCGTTGCTCTTCGTCGCCGACGTCACGTGATGCCCGCGCTCCCCGGCCAGCGCGTAGGCGTACTCGACGACCCGAGTGACCCCCTTACGAGTGAACACCGCCCCTGCACCACCACCAGGTCGACGTCTCCGGTGCCGCGCAACGGGCCGGTCACCCCGTCGAGCACTTTCACCGGACGCAGGTTGACGTACTGCCGCGCCGGATGGGGATCAGCAGCCCCCACAGCGACACGTGGTCCGGCACACCGGGCCTGCCGACCGCGCCCAGCAGGACCGCGTCGTGCCGCCGGATCCGGTCGAGGCCGTCGGCGGGCATCATCGCGCCCTCGGCCAGGTAGCGCTCGCAGGACCAGTCGAAGGAGTCAGAGATGAACTCGATCCCGTGCCGCCTGCCGACGGCGGCGAGCGATCCTCGGCGCGCTCGCCAAAGCCTTCCGGTTCCCGCTGGGGCCGTCTCGCTGCTGAGCGAGCCGATGATCACCATGGCGATCGGCGCCGGGCTCGCGTTTCCGCTCGCCCGGCGCGTCCTTTCCCGTCAGCAGGCCGACGCCGCCGTCGGCAAGGCGCTGGCGATGACAGGGCCCATCCTCGTGCTGTCCGGGCTCTGTGGCTCGGTCGCCGAGGTGATCGGGAAATCGGTACTGCGAGACGTGCTGGCGAGCTCGTTCAGCACCGGTTTCCTGCCGCCTTGGTCCTCGTCTGGCTGGCTCTCCGCCATCCTGCACATCGCGGGCATCCTCGCACCGATCGCGAGCTCACTGGGCGTCCCGGTGGTGCTGGTCGCCCTCACGGCCTGCTCCGGCGCGCTGTTCCTTCCTCACGTCAGCAGCAACTTCTTTTGGATGTTCCCATCGCTGCTCGGACTGAGCGCCCGGGGCACGTTCAAGACCCACACCGTCGCCATGTCGCTGGCCTCGGTGACCTCCCTGCCGATCTCCCTGCTGCTCGACATCGCCCTCTGACGGGTCACTCGCGCCAACGGTTGTTGAGGAAGGCGTCGTCTTCGTCGTCCGCCGGCATCGGCCGGGGCCGGGAAGCCCGCCGGGGTGTGTCCCGTCCGGTGCGGGCGGGAGGCGGCTCCGCGGTGAACGGAGCGTCGTCGAACCTCGGCGTCTCACCGAACGCCGACCCGGCGCCAGGCTCCGCGTGCGACCGGTCGGTGCTCCAGCCGGACTTCGTCTTGCGCTGCCCCAGTTCCCGCCGGTGCTCGACGTAACGCTGGGCGGTCTGGACCTGTTTGGTCATGAACTCCTGCGAGCGGGCCTTGATCTCTTCGGCTCGTTGATCCCGCAGTGCCCGGCGCTCCGCCTGCTCACGGACGAGACCGTCGAGGGTCGCCTTCATCCCGGAGGTGTCATCGGCGCTCATCTGTTCTCCCCTGCTCCGGCTCACCGCTTGCGGGCGGCAGGCTGATCCTCGTCGTCCAGCAGCGAACCGGTGATCCGGCCGGTGGGCTCGTTGATCTGGTCGAACACCTCGCCCTCGATCCGGTACGCGCGGTTGGTGCGCTCCTGGTCACCGCCTCCGCCGCCCGAGCCACCGCCGCCCATGCCGCCCATCGGCGGCATCGCACCGCCGCCGAACGGCTGCCCGGCCGTCGCGCCCGCCGCGGCGGGCGCGGCGGCCGAAGCCACGTGATGCGGCTGCTGTGTCCCGCCGCCGGTGTGCACGCCTTCGGTCAACGGCTGGGCCGCCGCGGGGGTCCCGGTTTCGAACGGGGTCGCGACCGCGGAGCCACCGACGCCGCCACCCCCGCTTCCGGCACCACCGCCGCCACTGGCGATGCTGTCACCATCGAGATCTCCGGAGGGGGTGACGCCGTGCGGGGCGAGCCCCGGACGAGGCTCCGGCTGCGCTGTCCCGGTCATGGGGGTGAGCGGATGCGCGGCCTTGTCCGTGCGGGGATTGTCCTCGCCGAGGGTGTACGTGGTCGGTTTGCCGGTGCCGTCGTCGACGGTGACGACCGTCGGACCGGACGGACCCTCGGGACGTTCGGCGGTGATCTTCACGTCGCCGTCCTGGATGTGGATCTTGCCGTCCGGACCGGGGCGGTGCACACCGTCCTTGTCCGGTTTCCCGTCGTCGGACCCGGGAGCGGAGCCCAGCTTGGACTCGTCGCCGTCGCCGGTCCAGTCGAGCTTGAAGTCCTTGGCCGGCCCGGAACCGTCGCCGACCTTGATCTCCATCTCGCCGTCTTCGTCCGGCTCGGTCATCTCGAAGGTCTTGTCGCCCTGTTTGACCTTGAGGGTTTCGCGTTCGCCGTCTTCGGCCTTGTCGCCGTCCGCACCGGGTTTGTCGCCGGCCAGCTTGTCGCCGTCCGCGCCGGGCAGGTCGTCACCGAGCTTGTCCAGCGCCTCGGAAGCCTTCTTCTTCGCGTCGTCGGCGGCCTTTTCGGCGGGCTCCTTGGCGTCGTTGTCGCCCATACCGCCGGGGGCGTCACCGAGTTCGCCGAGTGCCTCGGACGCCTGCTTCTTCGCCTCTTCGGTGGCCTTCTCGGCTGCCGCCTTGGCTTCGGCGGCCGCGTCCGTACTTCCACCGACCCCGCCGAGGCCCCCGCCAGCGGGACCGTCGCCGAGCTTGCCCAGCGCCTCGGAAGCCTGCTTCTTCGCGTTTTCGGCAGCTGCCGCCGCCTGTTTCTTCGCCTCTTCGGCGGCCGCTTTCTGCTCGTCGCCGGATGACGACGGCGGCGGGGCCGAACTCGAGGGCGACGTCTCGTCCTTGGGCGCGTCCGGTCCGGAACCGGATCCGCCACCGCCCGGTGTTGCACCGCCGGGGCCGCCGCCCTGCGGAAGGTTCACTTCCGGGATCGGCGGAGGCTTGGGTTGGCCTCCCGAACCGGTGCCATCGCCCGGTCCACCACCGGAGCCGCCCGCGCCGCCACCGGTGAGGTCCGGGCCACCGCCGGTTCCGCCGCCGGGCTCCCCTCCCCGGCCGCCGCCCTGGCCGGACCCACCCGGACCGCCGCCGGTACCACCGGTGAACTCGGGACCGCCGGTGAAGTCGGGACCGCCGTCACCCGATCCGCCGCCGGGGCCACCAGTGCCGCCGGAACCACCCGCGCCGCCCTTGTCCCCGCCTTCGAATTCGTTCTTGACCTTGCCCATGACCTTGTCGAGCTCGTCGTAGGCCTGGTTGACGAAATCCTTGGTTTCCTTGCAGGAATTGGCGAATCCCTGGTAGATGATGTCCCACATCTCCGGGATGAACTGCCTCTGGATCCACTGCTTGGCGAGGTTCTGGCCCGCCTTCTTGAACTCGTCGTCGTCGCAGCAGCCGTCGTTGTTGAGCTGCTGGACCAGGTTGGAGCCGAAGTTGACGTCCATCCAGCCCGCGATCGCGCCGAGGTCCTCCTTGCCGCTCTTCTCCCCGGCGGCGATGGCGATGACCTTCTGCGCCATCGGGAAGTCCGCTTTGCCGACGATCTCCTTGTAGAGGTCGATGACCGTGTCGGCCTTGCCTTTGCACAGTTTGAACACCGTGGCGGTGGTGTGCAGTGTCGCTTCGCTCGCGTTGTTCAGCGTCTCGGAGAGTTTCTTGGCCTTGGGGAGGATCTTCTCGTTGTAGTTGTCCGACGAAGCGTCCGCGGCCGCCCCGGTCCAGGTCCCGTAAAGGGTGTTCAGCTGGGAACCGGTGTCGTCGATGGCTTTCTGGACGGTCTTCGACCCGGTCTTGAAGTGGGCGGCGTCGTCGACGAAGTTCTTGAAGCTGATACCGCGCTGCTCGTCGAAGGGCTTCTTGATGTCCTTCTCGAAATCAAGCGCGCGAGTCGTGCCCCGGCAGTCCTCCGGGAGCTTCGCCAGCAGCGAACCGAAGGTCTCGAAGACCTTGAGCGCGGGCGCGGCGGCGTCGAAGATCTCGTCCGACGTCTTGGTCCCGGCGCCCTCCGCGGTGGGTTCCTTGGCGCTGTCGAGCTTCTTGTTGCCTTCGTCGACGGCCTTCTTCTCCGCCTTGCGGTTGAAGCTGGCCTGATCGCCCGCGCCTTTCGCGTCCTTGAAGACCTTGTCGACGTCATCGTCGTAAGGCAGGAACGGATGGGCGTTGTAGGAGGCCATGTACTTCTCGGCTTCCTTGCGCTTCTGCTTGATGTCCTCCGGCTCCTGGTCCGCCGTCCAGGGCGGGGGCGCCGGATGCGTCCGCATCCACGAGCCGATGAGCTGGGTCTTCTTCTCGGCGGGAACGGCCGGGTCGTCGAGGACGGCTTTGACGTCGGTCCAGGAGGTTTCGATGGCCACTAGCGCATCCCCGTCTTGGTGATCTTGTCCCGCTGCTCGTCTTCGTTGGTGCCGTAGGTGGTGCCGGCGGTGCCGAGATTCGTGCCGAACGAACCGAGCGTGGTGCTGTACCCCTGGACCGACGCCCACAACGCCGCCACGCCGTCGGTGTACTTCTTCGCGTGATCGCCGTGCGCCTGGCCGAAACCGGCCGCGTTCACCGGTGTGCTCGACAGATCCGGGTTGTCTTCCAACAACTGTTCCGTCAGCTTTCCGATGTTCTTCGACGCCGATGAAAGCGCATCGGTCGCCGCGGTGAAGCCCCCGCTCATTCTTTTCAGCGCCTTTCGTCGGATCCGTCGGCCTTGTCGCCGAGTGCCTCGGCGAGCACTTCGGCCACCGACCCGATGTCGGTGAACCGGTCCAGCTGGTCGAGGTCGATTCTCACGTCGTGGTAGATCTCCAGCGCCGACAGGAGTTTTATCCGTCCCTTGGAGTCGACGCCCAGTTCTTCCAGCGGTGCGTCGAGCTCGATCTCGGCGGGATCAATCCGAAAAGTCTCGCTGACGACCTTCACGACCTCCGCGCGGTGATCAACCACGGCGCCGACTATAACGTGCCTTCGCCGCCGCACGCGCGACCTTGCCACTGGACGTGCGCGGGAGGTCACCGGAGGGAACCAGCCGGACAGAACGCAACGTCAGATCATATTCGCGGGACACTTCCCGCAGTACCGTCCTGGTGACTTCTTTGACCTCGACTTCGGCGTTTTTTGCCCATTCGGCCACCACCATTGCCCCTTCGCCCATTTCGTCCGACACTCCGAAAGCGGCGACGCGGTCTCGGCGGATCGCTGGATGTGCTTCGCCGACGACGGCCTCGATGTCCTGCGGGTGGAAATTGCGTCCGTCGATGACGATGAGATCCTTGAGCCTGCCGGTGATGTAGAGGTCGCCGCGGTGAAAGACGCCCAAGTCCCCGGTCCGCAGCCAGCCGCGGATCCCTTCGAGTCCGGCTTCGAACGCGGCGGCGTCGCCGCGTCCCCAGTAGCCTGCCGCGACGTTCGGACCGTGGATCCAGATCTCCCCTGCCGTCCCGTCCGGTTGCGCCACCCCGTCGCGGACGATCCGGACCCGCTGTCCGAGCGGACGGCCGACCGAAACGAGTTCCTTGCCGTCCGGCGCCTCGATCGCCCGGCCTTGCGCGAGGGCATCGCGGTCGAACACCGCGCTCCGGGGTCCCGTCTCGTCCGCGCTCGCGACGTACACGGTCGCCTCGGCCAGGCCGTAGGACGGGCGATGGGCTTCAGGCCGGAACCCACGCGGTCCGAAGACCTCGTGGAACCGGGCGACCGTGCGTGGCCGGACCGGCTCGCTGCCGTTGAGCGCGACACGCACGTCCGAAAGATCGAGGTCGTCACCGGCCTCCACGGCCGCGTCGGCGGCGAGGTCGAACGCGAAGTTCGGCGCCGCGGTGAACACGGCCGGATGGTCCGCCAGCTGACGCAGCCATCTCCCGGGCTTGTGCACGAATTCCGCGGGTGCCATGAAAACCGACCGCGCCCCGGCGAAGACCGGCAGGCACAGAAGCTGGATCAACCCCATGTCGTGAAAGAAGGGGATCCAGCCGGCGCAGGTCGTGTCCTCGTCGACGGCGTAGGCCCGGCTCGCCTGCCAGCAGGCCGCGGCGACCGCGCGGTGCGGGATCACCGCGCCGGCGGGCTCCCGCGTCGACCCGGACGTGTACTGCAGATAGGCGGGGCTTTCGGGCGTGATCGGGAGCGGATCGGCGCCGGGCCCGGAGAGTTCGTCGACCACCACGAGATGTTCGGGTGTCCCGGCCTCCCGCGTTTTCGCGGCGGCTGCCGAGGAAGTCAGCCAGACCCGCGCGTCGCAGTCGGCCAGGACCCCGGTGAGCCTGCCCCGTTGAGCGCGGCTGCCCGGCGCCATCAACGGCACGGCCACCAGCCCGGCGGCGAGTGCCCCGTAGAACGCGAGGGGGTAGTTCAGGTCCTGTCCGGTGAGCACGGCGACGCGGTCACCCGGCCGCGTGATCCGGCGCAGTGCCCCCGAGACCTCCCGGACCCGGGACACGAATTCGGTCCAGGTGAGCGTGGTGTCCACGCCGGCGCTGTGGTCCTGATGCGTGAACAGCGGACGCGGATCGGCGGCGCGCGCGAACAACCGCTCGATGATCGAGGTGCGCAGGACCTGCTCCGGAACATCCACCGACGGCAACCTACTCGTGAGCGATCCGGGTCGTTCCGGTGAGGGTAGGCGACCCCTCGTGCCGTGAAGGGCTCCTTGAAGGGCTCGTATTTGTTTACCCACTGGTGTGGAGCGTGTGCGGGTTGCCGGTGCGGTCCGGTGGGGAGGATTTCGGCCGTTGGACGTCCGGAATCCTCCCCACTCGGTTGCCGGTCCACCGGTCGTGATCGGCACGAGCTTGGTCAACGGAAGATCGGGGACGTTGAGTGTCCCGAATCTCCCCTTGATCAAGGTGTGAGACCGGGCAAACCACCACCCTCGCGCAGGTCAGGCGCAGGTACACCACTGCGGGTCCGCCTTGAGGGTCGCAAACGGCGGCGCGTGAAGGCCCCCTTCACGTAGTTATTGAGAAAAAGACAAGCGTGTCGTGGTTGCGGGCGGGCCTGGTCGCCGGGGTGAGGGGCAGGCCGGAAGGCGTAACACGCGTGCTCAGAGACGGAACTCGCGTGCCTGGACCCCGCACTCGGGTGTTACGCCTCCAAGCACGCGAGACCCGGCTCCAAGCACGCGAGTACGGCGCCACGTCACCCAAGCCACCATCCCGCCCCAACACACCACGTATGCCTTAACCCTCTATAGAACACCACTTGGCACTCACGACCCGAAGCCGCCGTTCAGGCGCCGAGACGGCTGTAGAGGCGGCTCGCCAGCGACGCGGCCAGCTGGTTCAGCGCTCCACGGGGTTCGACTTGCGCGAAGCGGCCCAGCAGCTCCGCCGCCGCGTAGGCCTCGGCCTCCGACAGCAACGCCGCGAACCGCTCCCGGCGCCCCCGCTCCAGCAGCCGGGTCAGGGCCTCGGCGTACTCGTCCAGGTCACGCACCTCGACCAGGCCGTAGCGCTCGTCGAGCGGATCCCGCATGACCTCGTCACTCATGCCCGTGAGCCCCTCTTCCCGTACTCCGTCCGACACGCCTCAGAAAATCTATGCTGACCGGAGTAGACATTCAACGACGGGTGTGTGTAGAGTTCTCTTCGTACCGAGAGAGACAACGTCAAGCAGGCGCGGGAGAGAACGTAACTACCCGCGAGGTGAGACAAGGCGGTCAGGCAGGACGGAGCCGATCAAGGAACAGGTTCCGACTGGTGACCGGGAGCAGTACCCCAGGACCGTGTTGTGAAGAGGTTTTACCAGGTAGTACCGGTCCTGGAGCAGTATCGAAGTGTGGCAGTACCGAAGTTCAGCAGTATGAAGTAGCAGCACCCGAAGTGCAGTACCCGAAGTTGAGCAGTATCAGCAGTTGGCAAGTGCAGTTCGCAGAACCGGTCAGGTGCCCGGAGTCGATCAGTGAACGGGGCTCCGGGCAGTGACCAGCGGCGTCAGCGTGCTGGGACCGATCAGTGAAAGGGTTCCAGCAGTGACGTTCGCAGTAGGTGAAGTCGCAGTATCAGTAGTTGCAGTACCGGTAAGTGAAGTCGCAGTACCCAGTAAGTGGAAAACACAGGAAAGAAGGGAACGGAGTCATCATTGGATCGCCCGCAGCGGCCAGGTAGTGCTGCGCGGGTGCCGCAGTTCCATCGAGTTCGGAGGTGGTTCTCGGTCACGAATGAGCGATCCCCGCAAGGTCCGGCTTTCCGCCGGACGCGGGTGCAGGAAGCCGGGCAACACGCCGGTTGACAATGGTGAAACCCAACCCTGAGGGCCCCGGGTGCCGTTCGGCACCCGGGGCCCTTCGTGATGTGGAGGTGGAATGATCCCTGACCAAGAAGGACCGGCCACGCCCAGCGGGGCCGACAGGTTCGACGACGAGCACTACCCCGCGTACACCATGGGCCGGGCCGCCGACATGCTCGGCACGACCCAAGGTTTTCTGCGCAGCCTCGACGAGGCCGGCCTGATCACCCCGCAACGGTCCGCCGGCGGGCACCGTCGCTACTCCCGGCACCAGCTGCGCCTGGCCGCCAGGGTGCGGGAAATGGTCGACCAGGGCACCGCCATCGACGCCGCCTGCCGCATCGTCACCCTCGAAGACCAGCTCCACGAAGCCCAGAACCTCAACCGATCCCGAGGCCTCGCCAACGAGGGCAACACGCGCGACTGACGAACCTCTCTCTCCGCCCCTTCGGCACGCGGCTTCAGCGCCGCGTGCCGTTCGCATGTCCGGAGCGGGAGTTCGCTCCTCCGTACGCCGCCGTAACACCTAGGCTGTCCAGTCGTATGCGAAGCGATATCATTGAGACGACGGTGCGGAGTAGGGGACACTTTCCGTCTTGACCCACGGAAGTCCTACCGTGAACCGAGGTCCTCATGCGCCGCAAATTCCGCGTTTCACTGCTGTCCGCTTGCCTCGCCTTGTCCCTCGTCCAGTTTCCCGTCGCCGCCGCACAACCCGCTTCGGACCCAGGTGGGACGCGCGCCGCGTTCTGCTACGAAGAACCTGTGCAGCCCAAAGCCGATGTAAGCGACATCAAGGCCGCTTTCCAGTCTTCGAAGTGGTTGCAGACGATCCAAGCCGTGTACAAACGACGGTGGCCCAGCGGCGAAGGCCTCGCGATCGCTCAAGCCAACGACAAGTATTTCAGCCAGTTCGTCGAAAAATCCAGTTTCAACGCCCTCGCCGAATCCCTGATGGTGGCCATTCACGAGGAAACCCACATGTGGGACCTGGATCCGTCGAGAACGTCGTGGGACGTCTACATGTCCGCGTGGATCAACGCGTCCCGGAAGGCGATGAAGGTGCCGCTGCACGGCGGATTCCACCGCCGCGAAATCCTGCCGCTGATCACGGACAAGCTCACCGCCTCCATGGACGAGATCTACCTGCGGGACGCGCAGCAGGGAACGTATCGCCTCCAGGGAGTCCTCGCGGAACTCAACGCCGGACTCATGGGACTGCCCGCGGCGACGGTCGTCGCGGAGTACATCCAGGGCGTGGGAGCGAGCAATTCCCGGGACATCGTCGCCACCAACATGCGCTATCTCCTGCTCTACCTGCGCACGGCCAAGGCGAAGCACGCCGGCTACTGGACCAAGATCAAAGCCGAACCCGCGTTGCGCGAACTGGTGCTCGTCGAGTTTCTCCGGTCGGCGTACTGGCTCGACCAATCCGCGTCCTATGCCGCCAAACTCGGCAGTGCGGACGTGGACAAGATCGTCGCCAAGAACTACGCGCCGGAGAACATCGCGATAATCGAGGAGTTCACCGGAGCCAAGGTCAACGTGAGTTCACCGAGGAACTGCACGGCCTGAGTTCACTCAGCTGTCCTGTTGGCGGTCGCGGGCCGTCCTGGCCGCCGCCTTCTCGCCCCGGCGGCGCAGTTCGGCCCGCTCGAACCAGTCGTTGATCATCTCGTACCCCGCCATGGAGAGCGCGATCAGGCCGACGATACCGGTGATCACCGAGGCCGGGATCAGGTCGAGCACCGAGCACAGCACGGCGACGGCCATGAGCAAGAGGCCGATACCGAGAGTCCACTTCGCGAAGCCGCTCATTCCGCTACCACCCTCCGGGCCGCACGCGCCGCCCTGTCGAAGTACATGATGGCCCCCTTCCTTGCGCCTAGGTACAGGAAGGGGGCCTTCACGTACGTAGGGACAACTCCGTAGTTCTGGCGATGTCCCGGCGGCGCGATCACGAGACGGTGTGTGCCTGTCACCGAGACCGCGAGGGTCTCGGCCAGGTGCGAGGAGAACATCTCATGAAGCGTGCGCGCCGCAGTGTGGCGGCCATCGCGGTGGCCGCCATGGCCACCGTCGGGGTCCTTGTCCAGTCCTGGGTTCCCGCCGCGGCGGATTCGCCGGTGGCCGCCGAACGCGATCCGGTGATCTTGATCCACGGGTTGTTCGGCAGCCCGGGCAACTGGACCGAGTTGACTGCCTCGTTGAAGCAGGCCGGGTACCGCGACGATCAGGTCTTCACGTTCGGCTACAACACCACGACGCAGTCCAACGTCGTCACCGCGGAACAACTCGGCGCGAAGGTCGATGAGGTGCTGAGCCGCACCGGTGCGTCGAAAGTGGACTTGGTCGGCCATTCGATGGGCAGCCTCAACAGCCGCTACTGCGTCAAGTACGGCGCGTGCGCCGGCAAGGTGGACGACTGGGTCTCGCTGGCCGGACCGAACAACGGCACCGCCAACGCGGGTCTCTGCGGGTGGCAGGTCACCTGCCGCGAAATGCGGCCGGGCTCCGCATTCCTCACGAAACTCAACGCGGGCGAGGCATTGCCCGGTGCCGTGGCGGGCACCGTCATCTGGTCGCCGAACGACGGCGTGGTCACCCCGGCCACCAGTTCGAAACTGGACGGCGTGCGCAACATCGAGGTGCCCGGAGTCAGTCACCTCGCGATGCTGCGCGACGACGGGGTCGCCGAGTTGGTGATGCAGGCGCTGGCGTGACCGGACGCCGCAGCCCACGGGATCAGTTCTCGTGGGCCGCGCGGCGTTCGATGACCCAGACCGTGAGCTGAGTGCGGTTCGCGAAACCCAGCTTCGTCAGGATGTGCTGGACGTGCGTGTCGGCGGTGCGCTGGGCGATGACCAGACGGCGTGCGATTTCCCGGTTCGTCATTCCCTCGGCGACCAGATCCGCGACCTCGGCTTCCCGGCGGGTGAGCGGGGACGACGAACGCGTGAGCCGCGAGGTCTCCTCGATGCGGTCGTCACCGGTATCGCCGTCGGCTTCGGCCGGGGTCATCGACCTTCCGTCGGCGAACGCGCGCTCGAACCGCTCGACGCCGAGGGCGTCGCGAGTGGCGTCGCGGAAGCATCGGTGCGGAATCGCCACGGCGACATCGGGAGTCGCTCCGCAGCGCTCCCACATGGTCGCCGCCGCGCCGAAAAGCCGGGCGGCTCTCGTGTGCCCGCCCTGCCGCGACGCGACCCAGGCCAGCCCATCGACCCGGTACGCGGCCGAGAGCTTGTCGCCGGCACGCAGGTCGATCCGCAGTGCCTCACGCATCGCCGCCTCGGCGACATCGACGTCACCGAACCACACCTCCACGACACCGATTCCGAAGAGGGCCATCGAACGGTAGTGGGTGTCCCCCGCGTCTTCGCACAGCGAAAGCATCCAGCGCAGCAGTGCCCGCGCGAGGTCGAGGTCGCCGCGGTAAGCCACCGAGATGCCGAGGATGAACAGCGGATGCATCTGCCTGCGGACTTCACCCCGTTCGGCGAAGGCTCTCACCGCCTTCGCGGCCAGTTCCACCGTCGGCTCGGTGCACAACATCGCGGCGAAGCTCCGCACATAGCTGATGTGCGCGTCGGCCTCGGCGGTGCCGAGGGCCGCCGCTTCGTCCAGCCGGGCGCGGGCCAGGGGCAGGTCGGAATGAAACACCGCGCACAACGCCGAGGTGCTCAACGCGAGCGCCCGCCCAGGATCGTCCTCGTCCACGGCCGCCAGCGCGCGTTCGATCCACTCACGGGCTTCGCGCGCTGCGCCGCTCATTACGAAGAACTCGGAAACACGGGTCGCCATGCGCAGCGCCACAGCGGCCTCGCCGGGTTCGGTGAGGGACCACGTCAGTGCGACGCGGAGGTTCGCGTGCTCGGCGCGCAGCCGGTTTCTCCATTCCGGCTGGCGTGGCCCGAACCATTCGGTGTCGGCTTCGCGGGTCAGCCGGTCATAGTGGTCGCGGTGCTTACGAGCGGCCTCGCGATCCGCGTTCCGGGCCACCAGCTGCTCGTGACCGTAGCCGCGCAGCGTCTCCAGCATCCGGTAACGCACGGTCGTACCGGCGTCTTCTCGCTGCAGCACCGACATGTCGATAAGACCGTCGACGGCGGCGAGGACGTCCTCACCGCGTACGCCGCCCGCGCAAACGTGCTCTGCCGCGGCCAAGTCGAAGGATCCGGCGAACACCGAGCACCGCGCCCAGACCACCCGCTCGGCCTCGGCGCACAACGCGAAGCTCCAGTCCGCCGTCGCCCGCAGGGTGCGCTGCCGTTCGGGCACGGTGCGTGAGCCGGTGCTCAGCACCGCGAGGCGGTCTTCGAGCCGCCGCGCGATCTGGTGCGGCGACAACGCCCGGATCCGGGCCGCGGCGAGTTCGATGCCCAGTGGCAGCCCGTCCACCTGACGGCACACCTCGGCCACGTCCGGCCCGTTGTCGTCGGTGAGCCGGAACGATGGCAATACCGAGCAGGCCCGATCGACGAACAGCTGGACGGCCTCGCTGGCCGCCAGCTCCCGCGCGGAAGTGGTGTGTCCGGAGGGGACGGTCAGCGGCGGCACGGCGTGAACGTGTTCACCGGCAACGCCGAGGGACCGCCGGCTGGTGCACAACACCACCAGCCGCGGGCAGTGGCGCAAGAGGGTGGTGACCAGCTCGGCGCAGCCCGCGACGAGGTGCTCGCAGTTGTCGAGCACGAGCAGAAGCTGTTTCCCGCGCAGGTAGTCGGCGACCGTGTGCAGGGTGGGCTGGAGCGACCGGTCGTGCAGCCCGAGCCGGTGCGCGATCAGCCCGGCGAGCAGGCGCTCGTCGCGCGCTTCGGCGAGCGGCACGCCGATCACGCCGTCGGCGAACGCCCGGCAGATCCTGGCCGCGACCTGTTCGGCGAGGCGGGTCTTCCCCACCCCGCCCGGGCCGGTCAACGTGACCAAGCGCGCGGACCCGAGCAGCCTGCGTACCTCGGCGTCCTCCGCCTGCCTGCCGACGTAGGTGGCCAGTTCCGTCCAGGCAGGGGGCGCGTCCGCGGTGTGGGAATCAGTCCACATGGCCGGTCACCTCGATCGGTCCGGCCCCGCGGGGTCCCCGGGCCGCAGCATTCGGATGGCCAGCTCGGCATAGGCGTCGGCGAGGTCGGCGGGCCCGTAGCCGGGGGTGGGCACGAACCAGTACGGCGCCCGGACACCCATGCTCGCGATCGCCGCCGTGGTCGCGACGAGCTCCGAGCCGTCGAACAATCCTTGTTCGACACCACGGATGCCCGCCTGGATGGCGATCTGTTCGGTCCGTTGCCGCAAGGCGAGGACCTCCCCGGCGCGCGCCGGGGAGAGGTGGTGCAGTTCGTCGTTGGTGACGATGGCCAGCAGCGGGTACGTGACGTGGTTGAGCACATGGGTGCGCACCAGTTCCCGGAGCTGGCTCACCGGGTCCGGGGCACATTCGGCGATCGTCCGCTCGAACGACGTCAGCAAAGCACTGTGTCCGATGTGGACTATCCGCGTGAGGATGTCCTCCTTGGCGGAGAAATGCTCGTACAGACTGGGTGCCTTGATCCCGATCGCGGTGGCGATCTTCCGCACGCTGGTGGCCGGATAGCCGTGGTAGGCGAACAGACGCAGCGACTCCAGGAGGATCCGCAGCTCGGTACCCGTGCTCGTCCCCGGTGGCAACCGCGGCTCCACCGCACGGACCCTGGTCAGCGCGGTGAGGTCGCGGGTCTGCGGGTTCTCGTTCAGTGTGCTGGCCCTTTCCTCAGGCCTGGCCGCTCTCGGCCTTGCCGTTGCGCCGCACGTCGCTCCACTCCGGATCCCCGCACAGCCCGCAGGAAGGACCGGTGAACTCGGCCTTGGCACGCTCGTCTCCCTTGAGACGATAGGCGAACCAGGCCGTGAGGACGCCACGGAACCCGCCACCGTCGAGCGCCGGTTCGAAGTGGCCGGCGCCCTTCAATTCGGCGTAAACCGCGGGAATCTGGTCGGCGGCCTCATAGAACGGAAGCACGATCATGCCGGGTTTGACGATGGTGTCCTTCTGCCCGGCGAGGAAGAGCGTGGGTCCGTGCAGCCTGCCCGCGTCGGCCAGCGGTCCGGGTTGCAGCGCGATCGTCGTGGTGACGAGCGGATCGGCCCCGGCGTTGATCGCGCCGGCACCGCCCTGCGAATGCCCCGCCGACCCGACCGCCGTCGTGTCGACCTTGCGGTAGTAGCGACTCCCCGGTCGCTGGTCCTCTCCGATGAGCCATCGCGCACCGGCCAGCATCGCCTTGCCGTCATTGGCGAACGGGGTGTTGGCCGCCGCGACGATGAACCCGTACGAGGCCCAGTGCCGCAGCAGACCGTCGTAGGCGGCCGGGGTCGCCCCGGTGCCGTTCCCCCAGACGATCACCGGATGCGGAGCGCCCTGGTCGAGCACCGCCGGCCGGTAGAACGTGTGACTCAGTCCAGTGTCGACCGCGACGGCGAACGGCCCGGGATCCGCCCAACGCGGGTCGACCGAGGAAGCCGCCGGATCGGCGGTCTCGGCGGCGTGCGTGGCCGGCGCGACCAGAACCGCAGCGACCGCGACCACGGCAGCGAGAAATACGCGACCAGGGAACAACGTCATTGTTTCCTCCCTAACGATTGTTAGGGAGAATCGCAGCACCTCCGGTCGCTGTCAACCCGCCACTTGTGAGATGCGCGGACGGACCGCCAATTTGTAATGGACGTGCCAAGTCAGCGAGGGTGACCATGCCCCGATGCTGTCGAAGTCCGTGAAGGCCTCCTTAGCTGCTCTCTCAGGTAGGAAAGGAGGCCTGCACGACATGGTTGCGACCACGGGCGCGGAAATGCCGCAACTCCGCGCGCTAATCGGCTACCCCGTCGCACCGGACCGCTGTCCCCGGCCGTGTCGGGCGAATCGAGGAGCCGAAGGACTCGGGATGGCCCAGCCGGGCACGTTCGACGAGCACGCCGCTTCCGCGACACTGATCCCTTGGACCGTTTGAGCACCACCGGAGCACGTGACCTGACTGGAGACCATGCACGGCCGCGCGGCGGTCATCAGCGCGCAACCCGGTGAATCGGTCCCCTACTACCTCGCCGCGGGCGAAGGCGCGCGGTTCGAAACCGGCGGTCTCTTGTGGACGGTCATCGCCCGTATCGAGGACACTGGCGGCCTTTTCGACGCAGCGGTCGTACTCGGCCCGCGAGGGGCGGCAATCCCGTTCCGCACCTTCGCCGACCATCGGCGTTCTTTCCATTCATCAGCGGCACACCGAGAATTTCCTGTGCCTTTCCAGCCGGATCTGGTCGTGGGTCAACGGAGAGAAACCCTGCTCACCCCAGGAAACTTCCGGCACGCCCCACCCGGAACTGTGCACAGCTTCACCGTCATCGCGCACAGCACCCAGCTACTCGGCCTGCTCACCTCCGACATCTTCGAGCCCTTCTTCGACGTGACCGGTGTGCCGACCGAGGACCGGCGGGTATCTGAGCCGCTCACCCCGTCTGGTCTTCGACCTCTGAAGAGGGGGCCGGCCGGAGGACGAGGCAGACGAATCCGAAGTTGTCCCGATAGACGCGCAGCCATTCCTCCCGATGGGTGGCGGCCGCGGCGAGTGCGTGGGAGCTGTCCGGATCGTCGGGGTGATCAAGGGCCCACGACGCCAACGTCCCCGTCCAGTCCCATTCGTAGGCGTCGAGCTCGTGGCGAGTGCTGACATGCCCGTAGACGGGAACCCATCCGTCGGCGACGACACGGTCGACCGTGGTGGCCAGATCGGTGAAGTCGCCAAGCATCTCCACCGCTTCCGGCGAGGGATCACGCTCCCAGAAACCGTCACCGACCAGGACTCGCCCAGCGGGAGCGAGATGTTCGCGGGCGGCGGCGAGGCTGGGGAGAAGGCCACCGAAAGCATGGGCGGCTCCGACACTGAGGACCAGATCGAATCGTTCCGTGGAGGTGAAGTCCGCGGCGTTGACGTGGCGGAGGTCGAGCCGGTCCGCGACGCCGAGGGTCTCCGCCGTATCGCGCGCACGTGTCAGCGCGCTCTCGGAGAGGTCGACGCCCACGGCCCGCGCTCCCGGATCGGCGACCAAAGCCCGCAGCAGCCACTCACCTCCGCCGCAGCCGAGATCGAGAACACGTCCGCCGCCGTCTCCCATCCCGCGCTCCAGCAGTTGTCGTACCGATTCGTCGTCCAGTGGGGAGGCCACCGGATGGCGCGCATGGGCAAGCAGGGAGATCCGTTCACGGTGCATCCGGAGACCATGGCACCGGCACCTGCGGCGAGCAATCGGTTATTCGGCCACGCAACCGGAGAGGGGTCCGGCTACGTCTCAGGCACATGAGATGGATAGCGGCGTGTCTTGTGCTGGTGCTGGCGGGCTGTGGCGCGGTCGGCGACGGGAAGGCGCGCCGCGAGGCCTTCATGGGCCTCAACAACCTGCACAAGAGGTCTGCGGACCTACGCCCCGTGGAACTGGGCACAGCCGAGGCGCAGACGTTCCGGCAAGCACTGGAGCGTGCCGAGATCACGAACCTGGATGAGGTCCGCGCGGCTTTGTCGTTCGTTCCACCGGCCGATCGGCGTGCTTTCGCCTTCGCCCTACCGGGTTGCGCCGAGGACGGCGCCGAGCTGACCGTGGCGCACGGCGCACTGACTGTGCGGCTCACCGGTGGGGAGAACGTTCGCTGCGCTCAAGCGAACTACTTCCTCGCCGTCTTTTCGCTCGACCGTGGTTCGATACCGCCGACGCCGACGTTGTCGACATCGCCGCGCTGATGCTCGCCCGCGCCGAAACCGCGCAGGAACGTGTCGACGATGACGTCGGCGGCGCGCGCGTCGCTCAGGTCGGAGAGCTCCCGGGACGCCAGGTGCAGCAGCTGCCCGAGCACGTGACCCGCCCAGCGGTCCGGCCGTCCGGGGCGGAGCAGGCCGTCCTCGGTGGCCCGCCGGAGAAACAGTTCGACCTCGTCGATCGCCCGCAGCCGCCGCGCCCAGATCTCCGGTTCCGCCCGCATCCTGCTGAGTTCGACGGGCCACTTGCGGTTCACCCCGACGATGCCCTCGACGTACCGGTGCAGCGCGACCGGTACCGGCGCCTCGCGGAGCCGAGCGGCTTCGATCGCCGCCTCGATCGCGTCCAGCCTGGCCTCGTACACCGCTGTCAGCAGTTCGTCCCGTCCAGCGAACCGCCGGTACACGGTGCGGCGGTCCACACCGGCCTCTGCCGCGATCGCGGCGACGGTGGTCGCGGGGTCGTCGGCGAGCATGCGGGCGCCCGTGGTCAGCACGAGCTCCAAATTCCGCGCGGCATCGGCTCTCACCTCGCCAACATACCCACACGTGTAGCGCTTCGTGCGGGTATCCGCTACATCGTCGGGGCGTAGCCGGAGCGGTTCAGTCCCCCTCGCGGAGGAACAGATCCGGCCTGCGGTCCAGTCCGCGCGGCTCCGCACATCGAGAACATAGGCCTGCCATAACGGCCCTCGCGAGCGCCACGGGACGCCGTGCTGGCACGTCAACCGTGGTCAGTACAACCAACGGTGTCCCGCGACCACCTCCTCGGGCGACCGCGGCGCCGCCCACGCGGCGTCGGATTCCCGCACGGCACGGAAAGCGTCGGCCAGCTCCGCGCCGAGGACCGCGGAGATCCGCGCGTCGTCCGCCAGTGCAGCGAGCTGTTCGTCCACTGTGGAGGGAAGGAGGCGGATGCCCGCGTCCGCCCGCTCGGCGTCGGTCCACGTGCCGGGGTCCTGCTGCACCGGGTCCGGCGGGGTCAGGCCGTCCTCGATGCCGGCCAGCCCGGCCGCGATGACGACCGCCAGCGCGAGGTACGGGTTGGCCGAGGCGTCCGACGGTTTGAGTTCGACGTTGGCGTGCCCGGCGCCAAGGAATTCCGAGCCCGGGACCAGCCGCAGCGCCGCTTCCCGGTTCTCGGCACCCCAGAATCCATAGGCGCCGGACCAGAACCCGGGACGCCGACGCGACAGCGATACGACGCTCGGTGCGGTGACGGCGACGACAGCGGGCAGGTCGCGCAACAACCCGGCCAGGTAGGCGGCGCCGTCCGCGGTGAGGCCGTGCGGTCCGGTGCCGCCTTCGAGCAGGTTGACGCCGTCGCGGAGGACGGAGGTGTGCAGATGCCAGCCGTTGCCGACGGTGCCGGTCTCCACGAGCGGCGAGAAACTCGCCCGCAGACCGTGTGTGCGGGCGGCGGCGTGGATGGTCTGGCGGGCGAGCAGCTGGTGATCGGCAGCCGTGAGCGGGTCCTGGGCCACGATGCTGAGCTCGAACTGCCCTGGCCCGTACTCACCGTGGAACTGGTGCACCCCGACACCGTTTCGATCCAGGTCTCGCAGCAGCTGCTCGGCGAACCCGTCGACGGCCAAGGTGCGGACGGGCCCGTAGGAGGGACCGTCGTGCACCGGGCGGAACCCGTCCGCGTCCACGGTCGTGAGCTGGAACTCCATCTCGTAGCCCGCGCGCACGGTCAGGCCCGCGCTCGCGGCCCGCTCCACCTGCCGCTCGAGCACGCGCCGCGGATCGTAGGGCCAGGCCGAACCGTCGGCGGCGACCTGGTGCCCCGGCGCCCAGGCGAATCCGGGCTGGCCGGACAGGCGCACGAGACGGTCCATCTCGGGCACGAGCCGGATGTCCCCGGAGGGGGTGGCGAGACCCTTGTGCCCGAAGGTGATCGCGTCGTGGGAGTCGAAGACGGCGAACAGCGGCGTGATGCCGATCCCGGTGCGCGCGGCCGGCGCCAGCCCGCGCACGGGGACGACGCGCGACCGGGTGATGCCGTTGTTGTCGGCCCAGGCGACGATGACGCCGACGACACCCTGATCCGCGAGCTCCGCCACCGTGTCCTGTACGTCCTTGTCCACCGGGTACCCCTCATCCGTCGCGTTTTCCCGTCAGCACACCATTCCTACTGCAATGGCGCAGACAACCGGTAGACATCCGATCCGCGCGATGACGTACACCGGTGACGTCGTCCGACGGTCGCCGCGGCGAGTCCCGCGTTCGTAACGTGATCGGCACAAACCACGGAACGCAAAGGAAAGCCGATGTCTGAAGTCACCTACACCGCGGTCGCCTCCTCCACCGCGGAGGGCCGCAACGGGGGCCACGCGAGGTCCGACGACGGCGCGCTCGACGTCGTCCTCGGCGTGCCGAAGGCCTTCGGCGGCGCGGGCGACGGCACCAACCCGGAACAGCTGTTCGCCGCGGGCTGGGCGTCTTGCTTCGTCGGCGCGGTACGCCGGGTCGCCGCCGCGAAGAAGGTCACGCCGACCGACCTCGCCGTCGTCGCGGAAATCACCCTGCACCACGACACGGAAGCCAACGACTTCAACCTGAGCGCGGCGCTGCACCTCGAAGCCTCCGGCGTCGACCAGGCCACCGCCGACGAGCTGGTCCAGGGCGCGCACCGGCTGTGCCCGTACTCGAAGGCCACGCGCGGCAACATCGAGGTCTCCCTCGACGCCACTGTTGCCTGACACCCGAGCGTGACAAGTCCGTGAAGGTTCCTGCTCACGGGCTGTGCGGACACCCCCACCTCTCTGCCTTCTGGCTCACTTACGGGCCACTACATCGTCACAAACGCTACACTAGTGTGACACTTTAGTTCAGGGAGTCCTTGGTGATCACCTACGAGCAGCTCTTCATCGGCGGCGAGTGGATCGACCCGAGCAGCACGGAACTGCTGGAAATCCGGTCCCCGCACGACCAAGCGCCGCTGGGCCGGGCCGCGCAGGCACTGCCCGCCGACATCGACCTGGCCGTCGCCGCCGCCCGGAGGGCTTTCGACGAGGGGCCGTGGCCGCGCACCTCGCCCGCGGAGCGGATCGCGGTCATCCGCAGGCTCCTCAAGCTCCGCGAGGAGCGCGCCGACGAGATAGCGGCCCTCATCTCGGCCGAGAACGGTTCGGCGCTGTGGTTCACCAAGGCGGGCCAACCCGGCCTCACCCCTCAGGCCAACGCCTATCTGAAGGCGGCGGAGGAGTTCGGCTGGGAGGAGACGCTCGAACCGTCCGATCCGGTCGCGCCGTTCCGCTCGGTCGTACGCCGCGAGGCGATCGGTGTCGTCGCCGCGATCATCCCGTGGAACTCGCCGTTTTCTTCGGCCATGGCGAAGATCTTGCCCGCGCTGCTGGCAGGCAACACGGTCGCCCTCAAGGTCTCACCGGAGAACACGCTCAGCATGAACCTGCTCGCGCGGCTGCTGGAGGAGACCGGGCTGCCCCAGGGCGTGTTCAGCGTGCTGCCCGCCGATCCTGAGACCAGCGAGTACCTGGTCAAGCACGCGGACGCCGACCTCGACGGGGCGATCCAAGGCGTCAAGTTCGCTTCCCTGCTGAACAACGCCGAATCGTGCATCGCGCAGACCCGCGTCCTCGCCCCCCGCGGCCGCTACGACGAGGTGGTCGCCGGGCTCGAGAAGCTCATCGAGTCCTTGAGCGTCGGCGACCCGGCCGACGAGAAGACCTTCATCGGCCCGATGGTCCGCCGCGATCAGCAGCAGCGGGTGCTCGATTACATCCGGATCGGTGTCTCCGAAGGTGCCAGGCTCGTCACCGGAGGCCCGGAAGTCCCTGCGGGGCTGGAGAACGGTTTCTACGTCACGCCGACGCTGTTCGCCGACGTGGACAACTCCATGCGCATCGCGCAGGAGGAGATCTTCGGCCCGGTCCTGGTCGTCATCGCCTATGACGACCAGGACGACGCCGTCCGCATCGCCAACGACTCCGAGTACGGCCTGTCCGGCGGTGTGTGGTCGGCCGATCCGTCGCATGCCATGGAGATCGCGCGCCGGATGCGCACCGGAACCATCACCGTGAACGGCGCCCCCATCGGGTTCGACGGCCCGTTCGGCGGCTTCAAGGCCAGCGGTATGGGCCGCGAGTACGGCGCGGTCGGGCTCGGCACCTACACCGAATACAAGACTGTCACGCTTCCCGCGACGACATGACGGCGAACGCACCGATCCGGGCTTCCCGCCCGGGAAGCCCGGATCGATATGCCTCAGAAGTGGTCCACGTCGACGATCGCCTGGGTGAACGGCTGGGGCGCCTCCTGCGGCACGTTGTGCCCGATGCCGGCGAACACCCGGTGGGCGTACTTGCCGGTGAACTTGCCCCGGTAGGCCATGCCGTCGGCCGCGGCGCCGTCGAAGTCGCTGCCGATCGTGATCGTCGGCACCGCGATGGCAGGCGCGGTCTGGAGCTTCCGCTCGTAGGGCTCGTACTGCGGCTCACCCGCCGCCAAGCTCAGCCGCCAACGGTAGTTGTGCACCACGATCGCCACGTGGTCCGGGTTGTCGAACGCCGCCGCGCTTCGGTCGAAGGTGGCGTCGTCGAAATTCCACGCCGGGGAGGCGTTCTTCCAGATCAGCTTGGCGAAATCGTGGCGGTTCTTCGTGTAGCCGAGAACACCGCGCTCGGTGGCGAAGTAGTACTGGTACCACCAGCCCTGCTCGGCGGCCGGGGCCAGCGGCTGCTGGTTCGCCACCAGGTTCGTGATCAGGTACCCGCTCACCGCGACCAGCGCCTTGACGCGCTCCGGCCACAGCACGGCGATGGCGGCGGCGGTGCGCGAACCCCAGTCGTAGCCGCCGAAGATCGCCTTGTCGATCTTGAGCGCGTCCAGGAGCGCGATCACGTCGAGCGCGATCGCCGACTGCTGCCCGTTGCGCACGGTCTGCGCCGAGGTGAACCTGGTGGTGCCGTAACCGCGCAGGAACGGCACGATCACCCGGTAGCCCCGCGCGGCCAGCAGCGGCGCGACGTCGACGTAGCTGTAGGGGTCGTAGGGCCAGCCGTGCAGCAGCACCACCGCCTGCCCGGTCACGGGCCCGAACTCGAAGTAGCCCATGTCCACCGCTCCGGCGGTGAGCTGTTTGACGGGGCCGAGCGAGGTGTTCTCGCCGGAGCCGGCTCGCAGCTCCGACCCGGGCGGAGCCGCCGCGGCCGGTGCCGCGCCTGGTTCCGGCGAGCAGGCGGCCAACGACGTCGCCGCCACCCCCGCCACCACCGTCTGCCCGAACAGTCTCCTGCTGATCATCTGAAAACTCCCGTTCGAGATGTCCTTGACGTCGACGACGCTAGGTACCGCGCGCGGGGTTCCGCGCCCGTCGGATGACGCTGCGGGTGTACGTCACTCGGATCTTCGGCCGTCAGAACAGCAGCGAGCCGGGTTCCGGCCCCAGTCGCGCGCCGGCGACTCCTGCATGTCGATTTCCGGCGCTTACGGTCTCGATGAACAACGAAAGGTAAGGGAATGACGGAAAAACGAAAACACGGAGCCGGACGTCGCCTGACGAAACTCCTGGCGGTGGCCGCGCCCCTCGCCGCGCTGATCCCGCTCGCCGCGAGCGTCTCGACCCAGCTCGCGCCCGCACAGGCCACGACTTCGGCCTGCGCGCCGGTGCCGGTCACCGCCCCGCAGGGCGCGAAGATCGAATCCGTGCTGGCCGAACGCCACGAGGGCGGGACCCTCTCGTTCCCGGCGACGGAACTTTCGCCGGCGACCGTGCTCACCGGTGTCCCGGCGTACTGCCAGATCACCGTGTCCGTCACCCACCCTGGGGCGGGCGATCACGTGAAGGTCGGCATCGCTCTCCCGGAGACCGGCTGGACCGGACGGCTGCAGGGCATCGGCGGCAGCGCCTACGCCGCCGGCAACTTCGGCGCGCCGCTGGTGCAGGCGGTCAAGGACGGCTACACCGGTGTCACCACCGACGCCGGTGTCCTCGGTGGACTCGACACCAGCTGGGCGGTGACCGGCGACGGCAAGGTCGACCAGGCGTTGCTGACCGACTTCGCGTCCCGGTCGGTGCACGAGTCGGCCTTGATCGGCAAGGACGTGGTGCGCGAGCACTACGGCCGCGCGGTGTCGTACTCGTACTGGAACGGCTGCTCGACCGGTGGCCGCCAGGGCTACGAGGAAGCACAGGATCACGCGGACGACTTCGACGGCATCCTGGCCGACGCGCCCGCGGTGAACTGGACCCGGTTCGCGGTGGCGACCCTGTGGCCGCAGGTCGTGATGAACAACGACCACCACTTCGTCGGCAACTGCGTCCTCGGCGCGTTCCAGCAGGCCGCGATCCAAGCCTGTGACGCACGGGACGGGGTCACCAGCGGCATCATCGACCGGCCGGACGAGTGCGGTTACGACCCGCGCTCACTCGTGGGCACCAAGGTGCTCTGCGACGGTAGGGAGATCACCGTGACCACCGCGGACGCGGACGTCATGCGCAAGATCTGGACCGGCCCGACCGACGAGCGCGGCGGGAGACTGTGGGCAGGGCTGCCCAAGGGCGCGGATTACAGCTGGCTGGCCGGCACGCGGCCCGACGCGAACGGCAACCTCTTCGCTCCCGGGTTCCCGGTGGCCGTCCAGTGGGTGCAGAGCTTCCTGAAGAAGCAGCCGGGTTTCGACACCTCGAAGCTCACCTACGCCCAGTACCGTGACCTGTTCCGCCAGTCGGTGCGGGAGTACGACCGGGTCATCGGCACCTCCGACCCGAACCTGTCGGACTTCCGGCGCGCCGGCGGCAAGCTGATCACCGTCGTCGGCACGGCGGACCAGCTGATCCCGCCGGGCGGCACGCTCGCCTACCGCGAGCAGGTCGAACGGCGGATGGGTGGAGCGGCACGGGTGAACGACTTCTACCGCTTGTTCCTGGCACCCGGTGTGCAGCACTGTGGCGGCGGCGCGGGTGCGCAACCGGTCAACGCGTTGCGCGCGCTGGTCGATTGGGTCGAGCACGGCAAGGCCCCGGCCACACTGGCCGCGACCACCCTGGACGGCTCGGCCTCGCGGGACCTGTGCCCGCTGCCGCAGAAGTCGCGCTACACCGGGCACGGTGACCCGGCACAGGCTTCGAGCTACCGCTGCACGAGCTTCTGAGTTCGCGAGTAGCGACCGGGTTGGTGGCCTGGGGCTGACGTGGCACAGGCACGCGAGTTACGCGTCTGAGCACGCGAGTTGCGCGTTTAACCACGACTCGGTGGCGCTGGTCGTGGTGACTCACGAGATCAGTTTATTCCACTGTGGACGGTGGAGGTTATCTCCGGCAGGTGAAGCTGCTTGCGTCGTTCGGATCGCCGTGGAGGTAGCGCGGCCAGGTGGGGTACTGGCAAAGCGGGCGAGTCCGGTTTCCGTGCGCCGGATTGACGTCGGTGACTACCGGTCGCCGCGGCGCGGTGGCGCGCTCGGTCCAGTTCTCCAGTGCGGTGAGGGAATCCCAACCGGCGGCGAAGGCGGCGCCGACGTTGACGTGGTTGGCACCGGGCACGACGTAGAAGCGCGCGAACCAGTCGGTGGCCTGACGGCCCACGGTCTGCCGCACCCGGTCGAAGTACTCGGCGGTGGAGCGCGGGCTGACCAGTTCGTCGGCGGCGCCGTGCAGAAGCAGCAGCTTTCCCCCGGCTCGGGCGAAGGGCCGCAGGTCCGGATCATTGACGTCCTGCATGGCGGAAAGCGCGCTGATGCGGTGGTGCCACTGTCCGGGGTGGCGAGGGTCCAGGGTCAGGGAGTTGTATCCCGGGTCGCGCGTGACGAAGTACCGCACCCACTGGTCCCAGAACTGGGGGCCGTAACCGGCTGTCGTCGGCATCGGCGAGGCCGGGGCATGGACACCCATGCCGAGCAGCGCGGTGGTCATGGTGGCACCGGACAGGAACGGGAATCCCGGATAACCGCGCTCGCCGCTGCGGATCGGGTAATTCCAGCGCAGGGGCGAGGAAATCCGGATGACGGCGTCGATCTGGGCGTCGGACAGGCAAGTGTCCGCGGTGTCGTTCCCGCCGGGGCAGCGCAGGACCCAGGGCGTGAAGCGGCAATCGTCCGGATTGGACACCACACCGTCGGCGAGTCCGTCCTCGGGGTCGCAGGCGGCGACGACCCTGCGGTAAAGCAGGTCCTGCTTTACCGGACCGGGGAAGGCGCCGGGCCGGGACAGCACCTGGGTTTCGTAGCCGAAGAACAGGTTCAGGCTGGCGGCGTTCCACGCCGGATAGGCGGAAATGACGCCGTCGAAGTCGGTCGGCCAGCGCTGCGCGACGGCGAGCGCTTCCCGTCCACCACTGGAGCCGCCGGCGAAGAAACTGTGGACGGGCCGGGCTCCGCCATAGTGCCGACCGATGAGGTGGAGGGCGGCGTCGCGGGTCTTCTTCAAGGCGTCGCCCGCGAAGTTGCGGACCGCTTCGTCGTTGAGGCCGAACGAGCCGTCGAGGGTGGTGGTCGGCGGGAATCCGGGTGTGGCCTGATGACCGGAATCGCTGCCGAAGGTGACGTAGCCGCGGGCGAGCGGTGCGGGCTGATCGACCGGTCCGAACGGGACGTTGCCCGCGAGGTCGGGCACGGTGCCGTCGTAGCCGCCGCCACCGAACATGAGGGCCTTGTGGTTCCACCGCGTCGGCATCGCGACCCGCAGCTTGATGACCGGCGCGGCCTGGTCGACCGGCCGGACGACGGCCTCGGCGAGGCAGTACTCGCCGAGCGCGGCGGTCGCTTCGATCAGCCGGGCCGCAGTGACCTGCCCGCCGGAAGTGGGCAGTCCGAGCGCCCGGGCCGGAATCGTGGTGCCGGTGAGATCGGCGCACCGGGAGGCCATCGGCCCGGCGTGGGCCGAGGCGGGGGTGATGATCGCGGCGAGCAGCGGGGCGACCAGCACGGCTGCCCGCGAGACCTTCCTCATGATGACCTCCATCGGGTCCGCGTCGATGCGGGGTCTCAGGCTAGGCAGCGGATCCGGCCAGTGGCGATGTGTGGGCGGCACACTGGATCGAGCGGGTACCCGGACATCGGCACATACCGGCGGGGTGGTGTCAGAAGCCGCCGAGTTTGTTCAGCCGCAAGGCGATCTGGATCTCCAGGAGGCGCTCGGCCTGACGCCAGTCCTCCCCCAGCAGCCGCGCGACCCTGGTCAGGCGCTGGGACACGGTGTTGTGGTGGACGTGCAGTTCCTGTGCCGTGGTTCGGGCGTTCTGGTTGCTCGCACAGAACACCTCCAGTGTCCGCACCAGATCGGAACCGTGATCACGGTCGTAGGCCAGTACCGGTCCGAGCGTGGCCTCGACGAAGCTCGTAATGTCCGGGCGGCCGTTGAACAACGCCCCGACGAAACCGAGGTCGGCGGTCTGGGCCGTGTCACCGTGGCGGCCGAGGGCCAGCAGCGCACGCAAGCACTTCTCGGCCTCGTCGTGCGCGGCGGTGACGGCCGTGGGATGCGGCACGCGCGCCACCCCGGCGGTGACCTGATCGCGAGCGGTGCGCGCGAGCTCCCGTGACACGGCGCGGCCGACCGCGCGCGGCTCGTCGCCGGGCGCCAGAAGGACGACCGTGTCGTGATGGTGGGTGGCCAGTCCGCGGAACCGGCGGGCCAGCGCGGCCAGTGCCGGGTAGATCCGCTCGCGTACCGGCCCGTGCAGATGAGCGACGATCAGGACGGTGCAGGCGTCGAGGTCGACGCCGAGGATGGACGCGCGATGTCGCAGCAGGTCGACGTCCTGCGCCTTCCGGGTGAGCAGTTCGCCGAGCAGTTCGCCCCGGACCTGCGCTTCGGCTTCGGCCATCCTGCGCCGGGTGACCAGCACCAGCGCGGCCACCAGCGCCGCACGCTCCAGGATCCGCCGGTCGGTGTCGCTGACGGTGCTCGTACCGACGTGCACCAAGGTGCCGAGCGGCTCAGACTCGGTGATCATCGGCACCACGCACAGCTGGTCCCGGACCAGGGTGTGGCCGGACCGCCGCGCCTCGACGCCGATCTCGGCGATCGGCAGCGGGGGCTGCCCGTCCTCGGGACCGGAGCCGGCGACGACGGTGCCGTGCTCGTCGACGATCAGCACATGCCCGGACACCGCCCCGGCGGTGGCGTGCGCGACCTCGTCGACGCCCTTGCCCTGGATGACCAGCTTGGTGAGCCGCTCGTGGACGTCGGCGGTGCGTTCCAGGTCGTCCACATGCGAGCCGATGGTGGCGTTGGCGACCCGGAGATCCCCGACGGCGGTCTGCGCCGCGGCCAGCAGCCGGGCGTTCTCGATCGCCACCGCGGCGTGGTTGGCGAGCATGCTCAACGCGGTGATGTCGCGGCTGCTGAAGGAGCGCACGGCGCGGTGGGCGGCCAGCAGGACGCCGATGACCTCCTGTTTGAGTTTCACCGGCACACCAAGCAGCGACTCGATCCGTTCCGCGGCCACGGTCCGGTCGATCGGCTCGGTGTGGTGCAGCGTCGTGTCGTGCAGGTAGGCCTCGACACTGCAGGGCTCCCCCGTACGGGCGACCATGCCACCGAGCCCGCTGCCGGGGGCCAGCCGGAGCCCGACCAGCATTCCGGAGATGTTGCCGGCCGCGGCCCTGATGTAGCAGTCACCGCGGTCGCTGTCGCTGAGGCTGATGTAAGCCAGGTCGCATTCCACCAGACGGCGGGCACGGTCCGCGATGGCCTGCAGAATCGAGTCGAGATCCCGCATCGCCGCCAGATCGTTGGCGGTGTCGTTGAGCAGCTGCAGCTCGGCTTCGTTGCGCCGGTGCCGGATGAGGGTGTCCCGCAGCCGCAACGCGATCGCCCGGTCGCGTTCGAGCGCCATCAGCTCCCGCGCGGGCGGGTTCATCGCGCGCGCCTGTGCCACCGCGGCGTCGAAAGCGTCGGCGTCGGCGTCCTCGACGAGCAGTTGCAGCAGCGATCTGGCGTCAGCGCCCATCGTTCCTCCTCAGGGCCGCCCGCCACCGTCACGGACAGCCGCCGCGAGCACCCCATCCACCAGTGTGTCCTCGCGTGCTCAGGATCGCAGGTTGTGGCGGATGCCGTCCTCAAGACGCTCGGCCACCTCGGCGTCGTGCCCGGCGGGCCAGGTGAGCAGCCCTCGGCCGGTGGCGCGGCCGGTGGCATCGCCCGCCACGAGCTGGTCCAGGGTGGGGAAGGTGTGCGTGCGCGTGGACAGGGTCGGTGCGAGGCTGCCCATGATCGCCCTCGTCAGATCGAGTCCGATGTAGTCGGCGTTCTCCATCGGCCCGACCGCCGCCCAGCGCAGTCCCAGGCTCGACCGGACGACGGTATCGATGGTCCCCGGCTCGCACACCCCCTCATCGAGCAGGTGCAGTGCCTCCCGCACCAAGGCGAACTGGAGACGGTTCCCGATGAACCCGGGTACGTCCCGGTGCAGCCGGACCGTGGTCTTGCCCAGCGCCGTGATCAGGTCGCAGGCGTGGGTGACCGAAGCGGGGTCGGTGTCGGCGCCGGGCGCGATCTCCACGAGAGGGATCAGGTAAGGAGGGTTCCACCAGTGGACGCCGACCAGCCTTCGCGGGTGAAGCATCGCCTTCGCGATCGCACTGATCGACAGCACCGAGGTGTTCGTCCACACCGGAATCTCCGGCCCGATGTGCGCTTCCAGAACCGCGAGCACGTCATGTTTGACCGCGAGCCGCTCCGACACCGCCTCGACCAGGACGTCGGCGTGTTCGGCGAGCTCGGGAAGCGACCCCACCGCTGTGATCCGGTCGCGCACGTCCCCTGCTTCGTGCGGCGGGACGGCCAGCCGCGACAGGGACCGGCTCACCCGGCTCTCGAGGCTGGACAGCACGGCCGGATCGTTGTCGAAGACGTCGGCGCGATATCCCGCTCGTGCCAGAGCCACGGCGATACCGTGGCCCATGAGCCCTCCGCCGATGATGCCGAAACGGGTCACTGACGACTTCCCTTCGTGAATACGGATGACCGGACAGTAGGGATCTGTCGGAGGCGGCGGCAATGTGCGCGCGACACACACCGGACGCGGTGTCGATGTCGCGGTGTCATCGTGAATCTCGAAGGCAGTCTCTTCCGCCACGGTCACAACCGACCGGGAAAAGAGTGTGATCGTCGCACATATCCACCGGGGGGTATGCCGTACCTACAGTGTTGCCACTCGGATCCCCATTCCTTCACGTACCGAGGGCGCGAAAGTCACGTCGATGACTTTCCGCAGTGGCGAGCAAGGAGGCAACGATGCCTGCGAATCTCCGAACTTCTCCCGCGGGGAAGGGTTCCGCGCGCGGTGAACGGCGCGCACGATGGGTGGCGGCCGCGTCCGCCGCACTGGTCGCGCTGGCCACGACGGTGGTCGCGTTGACGTCGTATTCGGCCAGCGCGGAGACCACCGCCGCCGCGACCCACGACCCGGTGATCATGGTCCCCGGCATGACCGGCACACCGTCCAATATGGACCCGATGAAGGCGAATCTGCAGTCCAACGGGTGGGCGGCGAACCGCCTGTTCACCTGGACCGACAGCAGCAACATGACCCAGGACCTGGCCAAGGCCGCCCAGGAACTCGGCACGAAGGTCGATCAGGTACGCGCACAGACCGGGGCGTCGAAGGTCGTGCTCGCGACCTGGTCGGCCTCGACCTTGGCGGCCCGCTACTACATCAAGAACCTCGGCGGCGCGGACAAAGTGTCGCAGTACATCGGTTACGCCGGTCCGCAGCACGGAACCACCAACAACGGCTGCCAGATCTATGTGTCCTGCCAGCAGTTCGGCTCCGCAAACTCCCCTTTCCTGCGTGAACTCAATTCCGGCACCGAGGTGCCGGGCCACCCCCCGGTCGCCTACATGACCATCCGGTCGGTCAACGACAAGAACGCGGCGCCGTACGACACCGCCAAACTCGCCGGCGCCGACGACAACCACCTGCTCTCCGGACCTGCGGCACCGACGCACTTCACCATCATCAGCGACGCCACCGCCCTCGCCGCGATGCGCGCGTTCATCATCGCGCACGAGAACCCGCCGACCAGCACGCCCACCCCCACCACCGGCACGACGGCGCCGCCCACCAGCACGCCGTCCGGTCAGTGCTTCTCCTCCTCCAACTACGGCCACGTGGTCGCCGGGCGGGCGCACAACAGCCACGGCTACGCACTGGCCAACGGCTCCAACCAGAACATGGGCCTCAACTCCCTCTACGTGGCAACAAAACTGCGGCAAACCGGCACGAACCACTACGTCATCGACCGCACCTGCCCGTAGCGATCTCACCGACCACCCTTCCCGGCCGGGACACGAGCGTGTCCCGGCCGGGAAGCACCATGACCCCCCAGGAGCGGTTTCTCCATGAACAAGCACGTCGCCACCGCCGCCCAGGCCGTAGCCGACCTTCCCAACGGTGCCTCGATCGCCGTCGGCGGCTTCGGGCTCTGCGGCGTCCCCCAGACCCTGATCCGCGCCGTCCACGACACCGGCGTGTCCGGGCTGAGGGTCGTGTCGAACAACTGCGGCACCGACGGCCGCGGCCTGGGAATCCTGCTCGAAGCGGGACGCATCGCACGCGTCGTCGCCTCCTACGTGGGTGAGAACAAGGAGTTCGCCCGCCAGTACCTCGCCGGTGAACTCGAAGTCGAGCTCATCCCCCAGGGCACCCTCGCCGAACGGCTGCGCGCCGGCGGAGCGGGCATCCCCGCCTTCTACACCCCCGCCGGAGTGGGCACCCAGATCGCCGACGGCGGCCTGCCGTGGCGCTACCGCGCCGACGGATCCGTCGCCGTGGCGTCACCGGCCCGCGAAACCCGCGAGTTCCAAGGCCGCGACTACGTCCTGGAACGCGCCATCACCTGCGACTTCGCCCTCGTGCACGCCGCGGTCGGCGACCGGCACGGAAACCTGATCCTCCGCCGCTCCGCCGCCAACTTCACCGCCCTCGCCGCGACCGCCGGACGCGTCACCATCGCCGAAGTCGACCAACTCGTCGAACCCGGCGAACTGGACCCCGACCAGATCCACGTGCCGGGTGTCTACGTCCAGCGCATCGTCGAACTCACCGCCGACCAAGCCACCGACAAACCCATCGAACGCCGCACCACCCTCGAAAGGACGACACGCTGATGCCGTGGACCCGCGACCAGATGGCCGCCCGTGCCGCCGCCGAACTCACCGACGGCAGCTACGTCAACCTCGGCATCGGCCTGCCGACCCTCGTCCCCAACCACATCCCCGACGACGTCCACGTCGTGTTGCACTCCGAGAACGGCATCCTCGGAACCGGCCCTTACCCCACGGAAGACGACGTCGACCCGGACCTCATCAACGCGGGCAAGGAAACCGTCACCACCCTCGCCGGGGCGAGTTTCTTCGACTCCGCCCAGTCGTTCGGCATGATCCGCGGCGGCCACCTCGACCTCGCGATCCTCGGCGCCATGCAGGTTTCCGCCCGCGGCGACATCGCCAACTGGACGATCCCCGGCAAGATGATCAAAGGCATGGGCGGGGCGATGGACCTCGTCCACGGCGCCCGCCGCGTCCTCGCCCTCACCGAACACACCGCCCGCGACGGCAGCCCCAAGATCGTCGACGACTGCACCCTGCCGCTCACCGGCCGCCGATGCGTCAGCCGCGTCATCACCGACCTCGCCGTCCTCGACATCACCCCCGACGGCCTTCGACTGGTCGAAACCGCACCTGGGGTCACCGTCGCCGACCTCAAGGAGGCCACCGGCGCACCCGTCTCCATCCGCGTCGGTTCGTTCGCCTGACCGGATCTGCCGGAGACCCGCGGCGGAGGCGGCGTCCATCCGGATGATCCTCTTGGGCTCCGACTGCGGCGCAGCGAAGCCAGGGCCGGGCGTCGAACCCGAGGTGACCGGGCCGCCTGGTCCAGCGGGGTCAGCGTCGACGCGGACGGCGAAGCGCGTGGCCACTGCGCCGAGGCAGCCGCACCCCGTCGTAGAAGTACGAACCGACGATTCCGACAGTGCCGACGGCGAAGAGGGCGACTATGCCGAGGCCGCCCGGGAGGTAGGACAGCGTCGACTCGGGTGGTGCGCTGCCGTGTGGAGGCTCGTCCGATCCCATGAGCAGTACGGCGACCAGCACCGTCGCGACCAGTGCCCCGACGCCGACCAGCAACAACAGCAGCCGGCTGATCCTGGTGTGCTGGGCGCTGTAGACCCGTACGTCGAATTCGGTTTCACAGGCGCCGCACCGCACGGGGGCGGTCTTCACTCCCTTGGCCGGCCGTGACACCGGGATCGGATGCAGCGAGTAGGTGAGGATTCCCTGTGCTCCTTCGAGCCGCCAGTCGTGGTTGTGCTGGAGGTGCATCCGTGGATATCCGCCAGCCCGCATCACGCCTCCACGGCACATCGTCGTCCAGGGCGGTCCGAGCTTAACGACCAGGATCAGGCCCCCCTTCCTTGCGCCTGGCGCAAGGAAGGGGGCCATCACGTACTTCACGACAAGCAAGGCCAGAAGGGCGCGGGTCCAGTGGGTCGTGGGGGGGGGGCTGGGGTGGGAACCCGAGCGCTCACCCCGAACCCCCCCCCAAAAACCACTGGAGCCCCCCCTTCCCAGTATCCCCCCGGGGT
>NZ_JBVISU010000036.1:40434-54115 GCF_055575355.1 Amycolatopsis sp. NPDC034160
GGAGAAAAGGAGGGGGGCTCGCCGCTCATTCAAAAAAAAAAGGGAAAAAAGGGGCGCGTGCCCGGGGGTTGGGGGGTGGCGGTTGGGCTGACCCCCCCCCCCCCCCCCCACGACCCCCGCACAGAACCCGATTGAACTCGCCCGTCCCGGGTATCCACCGGGCGTCGCGTATTCGATCCAAGTCGGGGTATCCGGGCTCCGCCACCACACCAGGAGGACGCCGTGAGCGAAGTCAGCCGAGTCGTCGACGTACCGCCGGACGCCGTTTTCACCGTGCTCGCCGACGGCTGGCTGTACGCGAGCTGGGTCGTCGGCAGTTCCCACATCCGTGACGTCGACGAGGACTGGCCCGCCGTCGGTTCCCGGATCCACCACAGCGTCGGACCGTGGCCCTTCCACATCCAGGACGTGACGGTCGTGAAGGCCGTCGAGCCCGGGGTTTCCCTGTCGCTGGAGGCGAGGGGCTGGCCGCTCGGCGCGGCGGCGGTCGAGCTCACGCTCCTCCCCCACGGCGAAGGCAAGACCGAGGTCCGGATGAAGGAAAGCGTCGTGCGTGGTCCCGGCAAGGTACTGCCCGAGGCGGTTCAGGCACTCGTCGCCAAACCGCGCAACACCGAAGGCCTCGCCCGCCTGGCGGATCTGGCGACCGGGAAGTACGCCAACCGCAAGGGCGCTCAGCGGTAGACAACGCGATTCGCCGCGCCGATCACCGCCGCGTAGCCCTCGCCGAGCAGGCCAGCCCTGGCCAGCGCGGCGCGGGCCGCGTTGGCGCCGGGCCCGCCGTGGACCGCGCCTCCCGGATGCGCCGACGAGCCCGCGAGGAACAAGCGGTCCACCGGGGTGTCCGAGCGGCCGAGGCCGGGGACTGGCCGGAAGAACAACTGCTGGTGGATGGCCGTGGTCCCACCGCTGATCGCGCCTCCGACCAGCCCGGGGTCGTGTGCGGCCAGTTCGAGTGGGCCCTGCACGTACCGGCCCTGGATCAGGTCGAGGAACCCTGGCGCGCGGGCCTCGACCGTCTTTTCGATCCGCGCGACGTGCCGGTCCAGTTCCTCCCGGTTCTCCATCAGCCCGCGAGGAACGTGGGTGTACGCCCACGCCGCCTCGGTACCCGGCGGCGACCGGTGCGGATCGCTCGTCGTCATCTGCCCGAACAGCAGGAACGGGTTCCGTGGGCTCCGGCCGCGGACCAGTTCGCCGCCGAACGCCGACAGTCCGTCCAGGTCCGCGCCGAGGTGGATCGTGCCGGCTCCGCGAGCGTCTTCCGCCGTCCACGGAACGGGACCGGACAGCGCCCAATCCACCTTCACCGTGGCACTGTCCCATTGGAATCGGCCGAGATCGTCGAGCAGCCGCGAGGGCAGCCATTCCGGCGCGACCATCTCGCCGTACAACGTCGGCGCCGGCACGTCCGCGAGTACCGCCTTGCGCGCCCGGATCGGGTTTCCGTCGCCGTCGCGCACGCCCATCGCCCGTCCCCGCGCGACAAGCACTTCCGTCGCGGGACAACCACATCGGATCTCGCCACCGCGGGCCGCGAGCCGTCGCACCAGTGCAGCGATCAACTCACCGGCTCCGCCGGCCGGCACGGGGAAGCCGACGTCCTGCCCGATCATCGCGAGCAGCCAGCCGAAGACGGCGCTGCCCGCGTTGTCCACGGAGATATCGCTGTGCGCGGCGTTCCCGGCCAGCAGCAACCGGGCGCCCTCGCCGTCGAACTGCTCTTCCCCCAACCGGCGGGCGGGCAAGGTGAGCATCCGCGCGAGCCGCAGCGCGTCGGCGGTCCCTGTCCGCCGCAGCAGCCGCACAGCCGGGCGCACCGGCGGGAACGGCGTGAACAACGCGTTCAGCAGCGGTTCGCGAATGTCCTGCCATTGCGCGAACAAGCTCCGCCACGCGGCGCCGTCGCCCGGCGCGAATCCGTCGGCCGAGGCCGCCGTCCGCTCGATGTCCCGGGAGAGCACCGCGCACCGGTCGTCGGGCAGCACGTGCGCGAGGACGTCGGGGGCGTGCCGCCAGCTCAACCCGTGGTCCTCGAGCCGCAGTCCCCGCATCACCGGCGATACCGCGGTGAGCGGGAAAAACGCGCTGCAGAGGTCGTTGCGGAACCCGGGCGCGGTGACTTCGTCGGTCCGTACCGCGCCGCCCGGCTTCTCCGCCTGCTCCAGCACCAGCACCGACCACCCGGCGTCGGCCAGGAGGTTCGCCGCGACCAGGCCGTTGTGGCCGGCGCCGATGACGACCGCGTCGAAGACTTCCGTGCTCATCCGAGCCTCCCGATCGTCAGGACTGTGATTGGTGGCTGGGCCTGCCACGGGCGAGCGAGCGGACCCGGGCCACCAGGCCGTGCCCACGCGGTGGGGCGAGCGGCGGGCTCGCGGCCCCTTCACCGGAGCGGAGTCCGGCGACCAGTTCCGCGAGCGCACTGGCGGCGTCGTACCCAGGTTTCCAGCCCAGTGTGGTCTCGGCGAGAGTGGTGTCCACGAGCGGCGCGCCGTCGGCGAGATCCAGCCAACCGGGGTGCAGCGGCAAGGCGCCCGTCCGCCAGGCGGCGTACGCGGCCACCCGGACGAGTGATCGCGGCGCCGGGACACGCATCCCGCCGAGCAGACCGGCCAGCGCGTCGGCGTCGAGCACCCCCGGGGCGGCGAGATTCACCGCCCCGGTGAAACGCCGCTCAAGCACCAGCCGGATCGCTTCGGCGACGTCGGCGCTGTGCACCGCCTGCGCCCGCAGATCCGCCCACAACGGAAGCGGCAGCCATCGGCGACCCACGACACCGGCGGGGACGGCCGGGCCGAGCAGCCAGCGCTCGAACTCCCCCGCCGCCCGTCGCTGCAGGATCGCGCACGGCCGCAACCGGGCCACCCCGATCTCCGGATGGGCCGCCTCGAACCGGTCAAGCAAAGCCTCCAGCCCGGCTTTGCCCCGGCTGTAGGCACTGGTCGGAATGCCCTCGCGCGGCCAATCCTCGGTGACCTTCTCCCACCGCGGCGCCGGCCCGTAGGCGGCGACGGACGACAGGACGACCAGACGCGGTACCCCGGCCGCGGCCACCGCGGCGAGCACGTTCCGGGTCCCGTGGTCGTTGGTCCGCCACATCGGCGGGTCCTCGCGCTCCGGTGAGATCGCCCAGGCGAGATGGACGACCGCATCGGCGCCCTCCACCAGGTCGGTCAGCTTCGCGCGGCCGACGTCGTCCCCCAGGTCCATGGCCGACCAGGCCGCCGCGCGATACGGCGCGGCCGTGGTGTCGGGCAGCCTCCTGGCCACGCCGATCAGCTCGTCGTCGCCGGGTTCGAGGGCGTGGAGCAGCGCCGTCCCGACGTTTCCGGTCGCCCCGGTGATCACGATCCGCACAGCGTGTGCTTACCCGGGCCGGTGATCGCGGAAACGTTTCGTGGCGTACCACTCAGCCCGACGCGAGGTCGCGCGCCACGGCTCGGGCGGTCCGGCCACCGGAGGCCAGTGCGCCTTGCAGGGAGCTGGTATCCCGATGATCGCCGCAGACGTAAAGCCGTTCCCCGAACCGGATTTCACGGCGAATGTCGTGCGGCGCCTTCATGGCCGGTAGCGCGTGCGGGATCTCGTAGCGCCTCACCAGCGGCCATCGGGACGCGTCCGTGCGATACAGCCGGCTCAGCTCTCGCCGCACTTCCGGTTCCTCCAGCGGGGTGAGCGCCGAGGCGCTGACGAGCGCGGCGCCGTCCGGGGCGTAGGTGGGACACACCTCGCTGAGCACGGCGGTGTTGAGGATCGGCCCGCCACGGGCGTCGATCACGATGACCGGCTCCCGCAACGGTGTCCGCGGCGGGGTGAAGTACCACGTCGTGACGCTGTTCCACCGAGGTTCGGGGACCTCGCCGACAAGCCGCGCGGCGGTCGTCCCGTCCGTGGCGACGACGACGGCTCGCGCGTTCCAGACGTCTCCGCCGGAGGTACGCACCCGGCCGCCTTCGACTTCGTCGACCGAACAGCCGGTCCGCACGGCGGAAGCGGGCAGCAGCCGCGCGAGTTGCCTAGGCAGTTCTCCCATCCCGAGCGCGGGCAACGACGGCGCGGACCGGAGAAAACTTCGCCACACCAACCGGAAGAACCGGGAAGAGGTAGCCAGGCCTGCTTCCAGGAAGACCCCGGACAGGAACGGGCGCAGCACGGTGTCGACGGCCCGGTCCGACAGCCCGGCCCGGCGCAGTTCGTCGGCGGTCGTACCGTCGTCGCCCCGGATGATCGAGCGAGCCGGGCCAGCGGCGACGCGTGCGGTCAGCGCACCGAGCGCGGCCAGGTCCTTGGCCGACAGGTACCGCCGCGCCGCGACATCGCGCAGCGCCTTGGGCGTATCCAAGGGATTTCCGAGCAGGCTCGTGCGGTCGTCGTCGGAAACCCTGACCGCGCGCCAGAGTTTGCCCAGCCGGAGCGCGCCGACGTCGGCAAGGCGCTGGATGGCGGGGTAAGCCGGATTGAGGATCTGGAAGCCGCGATCCAGCCGGAAGCCGTCGACGACGTCCGTGCGCACCCGTCCGCCGACCTCGTCCCCGGCTTCCAGGACCACACAAGCGATCCCGGCCCGGTGCAGGCGCAGACCCGCGGCGAGACCGGCGAGCCCCGCCCCCACGATCACGACGTCGGTTTCATGCGTGGCCATCGGCGATGTCCCCCGCTCGCAAGGCGTAGCGCCGCTCGGCGTAGGCGAGGTCGTCCCGCCAGAGACGGGCGGACGCGCGGCGCATCAGTGGCCTCAGTGCCGGTGCGATCCGGGCGGCCTTGGCGAAACCGGGCCGGTCGGACGTGGCTATCGTCGCCTCGATCACGGCGGTGCGCGGTCGTCCGTCGGGGCCGTTCCCGAGCGGGGTGGCATGGGTTTCGACCACACTGCCCGCGCCTTCGCCGTCGACGATGGTCATCAGCACCGTGCGCGGCTCCGGGCAGGTGAACTCGGCGATCACCGGCACGCCCAGTTTCCCGGCCAACCGGAAGGTCACCTCGACGACGAATTTGTCGTCGGCGTCGGTGACATCGTTCCCTTGTGGAGCCGAAAGAACCCGCAGACGCGTGAACGAGTACGGGTGGAACCAGGCGCCGTGCCAAGGATCGAGCCGGTTGGCGACGACGTCCACGGGTTCGCACGCCCCGGTCAGCGTCGCGACCGCGTCGATGGTGACCTCACCCGGCGGACGGACCGGCACGATCGGCCGCTCCGTCGGGGTTTCGCCACCGAAGCGGTCGAGGCGCACCCAGGCGAGCACTCCGTCGTCGTAGGACGGCAACCGTGTCCAGCCCGGCCGCTCCGGCCCGATCCGCAGCCCGTGCCACCGGCAGACCAACTCTCCACAATGGACACGAGCCTGCTCGAGCGGGGCACCGAGATGCGGGCAGGCACCGGGTCCGATGACCAGGTCGCCGTCCGGGTCACGCCAGGCCACCAGTTCGCGACCACCGGCGCGCAGCCCCAGCGGCTGATCCTCGCGGATCTCACGGCTGGCCGCGACGACGAACCAATTTCCCGCCGGACGGGCGTCGGCGCGTTTGACCGCGGCGTCGATCAGCACGGGGCTGCATGCGCGGTAGGTCGGTTCCTGCCGGGCCCAAGCCGGTTCGCGGAACGGCTGGACCGGCCACTTCGACGGCCAACGTTCGACCACTTGCCGCCTGAGATCCACCGGAAGCCCTCCCTGCCACGCGTCGTCCCCCGCCATCCTCAGGCACTTGGAGCGATCCCGCAACGGTTCAGGCTTTGAAGCGGGCGGCGGAGACATCCAGCGCGGTGGTCAAGTCGTTGACCCAGGACGCGCCACGAACGTCGAGCCCTTCCCAGCCGGGACCGGCGACGACGACCTCGATTCCCTGCCGCTGCAGACGCTCGCACAGCAGGACGTCGACGGTGCCGGCGGACATCGACCACAGCACCACCAGGACCGGATCCAGTCTGGACGCCAGACCGGCCATGGTCTCCGCGGGCACCAGCTGACCGAGGTAGAGGGCGGGAACACCGATCTCCAGCAGCGACGCGCGGAGCACTTCGATCGGCAGGCTGTGCCGCTCGTCCGGGCAACAGGCGATGAGCACTCCGCGTTCGGTGGGCACGGTGGTGAACCGGGTGACATAGCGTTGCAGCGCCAGGGAAACCTCGGTGGTGAGCGCCCATTCCGACTCGAAGCACACGTCACCCCCGGCCCAGCGGCGCCCGAGGCGGCGCAGGATCGGCAGCAACACGTCGGTCCACGTCGCCGCCGCGCCGATCGTGTCGAGGGTCTCGTCCAGCAACACCGCGAGGGAAGCGAACTCGAGGTCTTCGGCGGCTTGCTCCAGTTCGCCGACCAGCCTGTCGACCGGTACGGCGGGGACTGTGACGTCGGCAGCGGAAAAGGCGGCCGCGGCCGCTTCGCGGGCAGGAATCCCGCGGTCGATCAGCCGTTGCATATGCTGCAGCCTGCGCACGTCCGTGTCGGAGTAACGGCGATGACGCCCCTCGCCCCGCAAGGTGGGGCCGACACCGTAACGCGCGGCCCAGGTCCGGAGCGTGACCGGCGAGACGCCCAGCACCTCGGCTACCTTGCCAGGGGTCCACGAACCTCCGGCTCGGGGGCCGAAACGGCCGCTCATCTCGTCGACGTCCATCCATTCCGCGTTCCAGTGCTCACTCGCACGGGGATCAACTGCGGGCAGCTTACGAGGTCATCGGACGTGGGCGGGCGCATACCGTCACCGAAACGAGCGAACGCCCGGCGGCACCACGGCGCGACCGGGGAGATACCGGTCAACGCCAGGTGCCACCGGGCGCCGGGAACCCGGCGCGAGGGGCACCGGGCTCCCGAGGGTGGCGGGGACCGGGCCACCCTCGTTCGCATGGCGGTCTTCTTCGATCCGCGAGCGATCCGGGTTTGAGCCGGGAAGCGCCGGGAAATCCCCGGTCTTCCTTGCTCCACAGGCGATACCGCCCGAGTTGCGGGGGTGTCGCCGGATCTAGTAGACAAGGTTACCTCAGAAGTGAAACGATTATGAAACGAATCACCGGATCGGCGGAAGGGAAGAGTCGGATGGCGTCGACCATGGCGGCGGAAGCGGCGCCGTCGCAGGAGGCGCCTGCCGAGTGGCTGGACGCTTTGGGCGCGCGTTGTCTCGCCGAAGCACGCGGTTTCGTCGAAGCACGGGCCGCCGAGCACTTTTCCGGCCGCACCGAGGGCGAACTCGCGGAAACCGTCGTCCCCCAGTTCCTTGCCGGAGGAAAGTTCCTCCGGCCGATGTTCGCCTACGTGGGCTGGCGGTGCGGAGGCCCGGAGTCGGACGCCGCCTTGCGGGCCGCGTCGAGCTTGGAACTGCTCCATTGTTTCGCGCTGGCACAGGACGACGTCATGGACGGCTCGGCACTGCGACGGGGCCGTCCCGCGCTGCATGTTCGGTTCGCGCGGTGGCATGCCGAACAGGGGTGGAGCGGATCCGCCGACCGGTTCGGCGAATCCGCGGCGACGTTGGCCGGTGATCTCTTCCTGGTCTGGTCGGAACAGCTGCTCCGGGAATCCGGTCTGGACGCGGAAACGCTGTCGCGCGGCTGGCCGAGGTACGACACGATGCGCGCGGAGCTGGCGGTCGGGCAGTTGGCCGATCTGGTGAACGACGCACGGACACTCCCCAGCTGGGACGCTTTGCTCGACGTGCTGCGCCGGAAGTCCGGCAACTACACCGTCCGCAGGCCACTGGAGTTCGGCGCGGCGCTGGCGGGCTGCGGTCCGGACGTCCTCGGCGCGCTCGCCGAGTACGGCGGCCTGGTCGGTGAGGCGTTCCAGTTCAAGGACGATCTGCTCGGCGTCTTCGGCGATCCCGCCGTCACCGGCAAGCCCGCCGGTCAGGACCTCCGCGATCGCAAGGCGTCCAGCGTCGTGGTGCTCGCCGCCGAGATGGCCGACCGGGCGCAGCGCGACGAACTCGGCGAACTGTTGAACCTGACCACTGTGGACGATGACGCCGTCTCCGGTTGGCGCGGGCTGATCACGGCGACCGGAGCGCGCGAGCGTCTCGGCGAACTCATCCGGGAGCGGGCCGACAAGGCCCTGGCGGTGATCGACCCGGCCGTCGTCCCGCGACAGGCCTCGGACGCGCTGGCTCTCCTCGCCACCCGATGCACGGAGCGCGACCAGTGAAAACCGTGCCTGGCCGGACGAACCGGATCGTCGTGGTGGGCGCGGGGTTGTCGGGTCTGGCGGCCGCGCTGCACCTGGCCGGCCGCGGCCGCGAGGTCACCGTCCTCGAACGCGACCCCGGCCCGGGTGGCCGGGCGGGGCGGGTCGAACGCAAGGGCTATCTGCTCGACACCGGCCCGACAGTGCTGACCATGCCTTCGATCCTGCAAGACACCTTCGGCGCCGTGGGCGCCGACCTCGACGAGGAACTACCGCTCATCCGGCTCGATCCGGCTTATCTGGCGCAGTTCGCCGACGGCAGCACGCTGCCCGTGCACACCGACGCCGCGGCGATGACGGAGGCGGTACGCGAGTTCGCCGGTCCCGCCGAGGCCGCGGGATACCTCCGGCTGCGCGAATGGCTGACCCGGCTCTACCGCACCGAGTTCGGCCGGTTCATCGACTCGAACATCGACTCACCCCTGGGCATGCTCAACCCGGACTTGGCCCGTTTGGTGGCGCTCGGTGGATTCCGTCGGCTGGAACCCAAAATCGGGTCCTTCCTGTCCGACGAGCGGCTGAAACGGGTCTTCACTTTCCAAGCGCTCTACGCGGGCGAGTCGCCGATGCGGGCGCTGGCTCTGTACGCGGTCATCTCCTATATGGACACCGTCGGCGGCGTGTATTTCCCGCCCGGCGGGGTCGCGGCGCTCCCCCAGGCACTCGCCCGGGTCGCCGCCGAGAACGGCGTCACCTTCCACTACGGCGACCCCGTGCACAAGCTCGAACGCGAAGGCGGCCGCGTCCACGCGGTCCGCACGGCCGCGGGCGAACGCCATCCGTGCGACGCCGTGGTCCTGACGACCGAACTGGCCGAGAGTTACCGGCTGCTCGGCCGGGACCCGAAGCGCCCTGTTCCGTTGCGGGCCGCGCCGTCGGCGCTGATCGTGCACACCGGTGGTCCCGATACCCGGCCCGAAACCGGGCACCACACCATCTCCTTCGGACACGAGTGGCGCTCGACCTTCCACGAACTCATCACCACCGGACACCGCATGACCGATCCGTCCCTGCTGATCACCCGGCCGACCGCGACCGATCCGGGCCTCGCACCGCTGACCCGTCAGCTCTACTCGATCCTCGCCCCGGTACCGAATCTCGACCGGGGCCCCGCGGATTGGGCCGCCGACGCCGAACCGTACGCGGAGGAGATCCTCGCCATCGCCCGGCAGCGAGCGCTGCCGGGCTTCGAACCCGAGTTCACCGACGTCGTCAGCCCCGCCGACTGGGCAGACCGCGGGCTGGTGGCCGGAACCCCCTTCAGCTACGCCCACTCGTTCGTCCAAACCGGACCGTTCCGCCCTCGGAACCTGCCGCGCGGCACCGAAAACGTCGTCCTCGCCGGTGGCGCGACGGTGCCGGGAGTCGGCGTGCCGACCGTGCTGATCTCCGGCAGGCTGGCCGCCGACCGGATCACCGGCGTACCCGGACGCCGCTCCCGTGTTCTCGACCTGGCCGCGGAGGCGAGCCGATGACCCGACGCGAACTCGACGCCGCCGAAATCCGCGACCCGAACCTGCGAGCCGCCTACACCTGGTGCCGCGACGTCAACGCCCGGCACGGCCGGACGTATTTCCTGGCGACGCGGATGCTGACTCCCGCGCAACGGCCCGCCGTCCACGCGCTCTACGGTTTCGCGCGGTGGCTGGACGACATCGTCGACGAGCCCGACGCGGACGCCACCCCGGAGTCCCTGGCCGTACGATTGTCCGAAGTGGAGGCTCGCTTCCTCGCCGACCTGACCGCGGGCACGAGTGACGATCCCCTGCTGACGGCGGTGATCGACACGGCGGCCCGGTACGAACTGGAGGAGCGGCTCTTCCGCGCCTTCTTCGCCTCGATGCGGATGGACCTGAGCGTGACCGACTACGCGACCAGGACCGACCTCGACGATTACGTGCACGGCTCCGCGGAAGTGATCGGCCTGCAGGTGCTCCCGATCCTCGGCGCGGTGGCACCCCACGAAGAGGCCGCACCGCGCGCCGCCGCGCTCGGCAAGGCCTTCCAGCTCACCAACTTCCTTCGTGACGTCGCCGAGGACTTCGCCCGCGGACGGGTCTACCTGCCCGCCGACGAACTCAAGGAACACGACGTCGACCGCGAACGGCTGTCGTGGTGCGCGGAGCACGGTCGCTCCGACTTACGCGTACGGGCCGCGATCAAGGAACAGGTCGCGGTGACCCGGCGTATCTACGCCGAAGCGCGGCCGGGGATCGCGATGCTGCATCCGGTCTCACGGCCCTGTGTGGCCACCGCCGCGACCCTTTACGGGGAGATCCTCGACCGGATCGAGGACGCGGACCACGACGTCTTCGCCGGCCGGGCGTCGGTGTCCCGGCGCCGTCGGCTCGGCGTCGCCTGCGGCGCGCTCGCTCGCGCGCAGTGGGCTCGCACGCGGCATCCCGCTCCCGCTCCCCCGTCGGCGGTGGCCTGAGTGGGCAAGATCGAATACCTCGTCGTGCTGGCGGCGTGCGTGCTGGTGACGCTGCCGCTGGAAATCGCGGGTGCCCGCGTCTACCGGCGGCCGAAACGACTGGCCCGCGCGCTGCTCCCGGTGGCCGTCGTCTTCCTCGTCTGGGACGCGCTGGCGATCGCGGGTGAGGTCTGGACCTACGCACCGGAGTTCGTCACCGGTGTCCACGCGCCGTTTTCCCTTCCGCTGGAAGAGATCCTCTTCTTCGTCGTGATCCCGATCTGCGGCCTGCTGACCTACGAAGCGGTCCAGCTCACCCTCACCGCGGTCCGGCGGCGCGGGAAACCGGCGGTTCGGCGATGATTCCTTGGGGCTACACGGTTCCAGCCGTCGCCGCGGTGCTGGTGGTCATTATCGTCGAGCTGGCCGTGCTGAAGACCGGGCTGTTCCGCAAACCCGCCTACTGGCTCACGATGGTGATCGTCACCGCGTTCCAGATCCCCGTCGACGGCTGGCTGACGAAACTGTCCGCGCCGATCGTCCTTTACGCGCCCGAACACATCACCGGCTGGCGGTTCCCCTGGGACATCCCGGTCGAAGACTTCCTCTTCGGCTTCGCGATGGTGACCGCCGTACTGCTGCTGTGGGAACGAGCCCGAGCACGAGAGGAAGCGCGATGAACGCCATGGCGCGAGACGGTTTGCCGCGCGAAACCGTGCCATCGGCCTTCGACACCGAAGCCCGGTTCTACGACCGCCTCGTCGGCGCGAATCCCGGTTACCACGAGCATTTGCGCCTGTCCGCCGGGCGGCTCGCCCTCCCCGCGAAGGCACCCGGCCTGCGCGTGCTGGACGCCGGCTGCGGGACCGGCGCGTCCACGGCGGCGCTCCTGTCCGCGGTGCCGAACGCCCGGATCACCGCCTTCGACGCGTCCGGCGAAATGCTGGAGCGGGCCCGAAGCAAGACCTGGCCCGACAACGTCGAATTCGTGCACACCCCGGTCGAGGAGCTGGCCGGGATCCACGGCCCGTTCGACGGGATCCTGGCGGCGTACCTGCTGCGCAACCTCACCGACCCGGCCACTCAGCTGCGCCGGCTCCGCAAGCTGCTCCGACCGGGTGGCCGGATCGCCGTGCACGAGTACTCCGTCCGCGATTCGCGGCGCGCCCGGCTGGTCTGGAACGCCGTCTGCGCGGGCGCGATCATCCCGCTCGGGAAATTCACCACCGGCGATGCCACGCTCTACCGGCATCTCCGCCGCAGCGTTCTCGAATTCGACGGCATCGCGGCCCTCACCCGGCGCCTCACCGACGCCGGATTCACCGACGTCCACACCGCGACCGTCCGCGGCTGGCAACGCGACATCGTCCACACCGTCGTCGGCACCGCACCCTTGGAGACACCGTGACCCGCCCCCGGGACCGCCGCCGCGTCACCCGGCAGGCACCGGCGGGCCTGCCCGACGCCGGACTGCTCGGGCGGCGTCCCACCGCCGCGATCGTGGGCGGCGGCATCGCCGGGCTCACCGCGGCCACAGGGCTGGCCGAACGCGGCGTCGGCGTCACCGTCTTCGAACGCGAAAACCATCTCGGCGGACGGGTCGGCGGCTGGCGGGAACGGCTCCCGGACGGCACCGCGGTGACCATGAGCCGGGGTTTCCACGCCTTCTTCCGCCAGTACTACAACCTGCGCGCCCTGCTCGCGCGCACCGATCCGCGGCTGGACCGGCTCACCCCGCTGACCGACTACCCCCTGCTGGACGCCCACGGCCGCATCGACACCTTCGCCGGACTTCCGCGCACCCCGCCGTGGAACGCGGTGGCGTTCGCCTGGCGCAGCCCGACCTTCACCCGCAAGGACCTGCTGCATCTCAGCGGCCGCGAAGCCCTGCCGCTGGCGACGGTCAGCGTGCCGGAGATCTATCACCGGCTCGACCGCACCGACGCCGCGACCTTCCTCGAAGCGATCAACTTCCCGCCCGCCGCCAAGCACCTCGCGTTCGAGGTCTTCTCCCGCAGCTTCTTCGCCGACCCGCGCGACCTGTCGGCCGCGGAGCTGGCGGCCATGTTCCACCTGTATTTCCTGGGCTCCAGCGAAGGCCTCGTCTTCGACGTACCGACCGAGCCGTTCCCCCAAGCGCTCTGGGACCCACTCGCGAGCTATCTCACCGGCCGCCGCGTCGACCTCCGCACCGGCACGGCGGTGACCGGCCTCGGCCGGACCCCGGAAGGTTTCGCGCTCGAATCAGACGGCCGGACGGAGCACTTCGACGGCGTGGTCCTCGCCTGCGATGTCGCCGGCCTGCGCGAGATCGTGGCCGCTTCACCGGAGGTCGGCACCGAGTCCTGGCGAGCCGACATCGGCGACTTGCGTACGGCCCCGCCATTCCTGGTCCGACGGCTTTGGCTCGACCGCCCGGTCGAACCACACCGGTCGCCGTTCCTCGGCACCGGCAGCATCCCGCCGCTGGACAACATCAGCGTGCTCGACCGATATGAGGGGGAAGCCCGCCGCTGGGCCGCCCGCACCGGCGGATCGGTCGTCGAACTGCACGCCTACGCGGCCGCCACCGACGATTCGAGCGGCTTGGAAAAAGCACTGGAGAGCCGCCTCCACGAAATCTATCCGGAGACCAGGGACGCCCGCGTCGTCGGCGACATCACGTTGTGGCGCGAAGACTGCCCGCTGTTCGGAGTCGGCGACTTCGCCCGGCGGCCGAAGGTGAAAACACCCGACCCGGCGCTGGCGCTCGCGGGCGACGGCATCCGGATAGACCTCCCGGTCGCCCTCATGGAACGCGCGGCCGCCACCGGCTGGACCGCGGCGAATTCGCTTCTCGGGCGCTGGGGCCTCGCCGGGCACCCGATCCGCTCGGTCCCCAACCACGGTCGGATCCGCCTGCTGAACCGGCTGGCCACCTCGATGCCCGGTGAGGGCTAAGGCAACGTGGCGCATTGCGTGCGATGTCGGCTCGCACCGCGGTCTGATGTCCCCAATGAGGTTTTCTCAGTAGCGGCCTTGGTGTTCGAGTTGGGTGAGTACGAGGGCTGCTTTGATGATGGTGCCGATGTGGGTAGGGCTGAGGGTGATG
>NZ_JBVISU010000037.1:0-54056 GCF_055575355.1 Amycolatopsis sp. NPDC034160
TCGGAGGTGCAGCGGATGCTGATCGCGCGCCACCTCGGCGTGTCCTGACTTGAGGCTGCCGGCGAGGGGTGGGCTGGGTTGGTCGTGAGTGGCGATTCGGGTTCTAACCCGAATCGCCACTCACGACCCCCGGGCACCTGCTGGAGGGCTCCTCGGGTGCGGGACCAAGCGGCGCGGTGGAGGGTGCCGCGCCGGGGTCTTCGTAGCGGGTCGGCGGTCAGGTCATCCCCACAATCCATGTCCATTGTGGACACACTCTCGCGCGACGAGCTCGAACGCATCCGCGGCGGCCAGACTCGTCCTCGCGACCGGTGGAGCGTCGGCGAACAGTCTTGACACCAGCCTCCCGTCATTCATACATTCAACGTCACTTTGTATGAATGACGGGAGTTGATTCGCATGCGGCTCGGCAAGACCGCCGTCGTCCTGGGTGGCAGCGCCGCCGGTCTGTGCACCGCGGGAGCGCTCGCCCCGCACTTCGAGGAAGTACTGGTGCTGGAGCGCGACGAGCTCCCGGCGGAGGCCGAGCACCGGCGTGGTGTGCCGCAGAGCAAACATCCGCATTTCCTGCTGAACTCGGGCCGTCGCGCGATCGGGGAGCTCTTCCCCGGTTTCGAAGACGCCCTCATCGCCGCGGGCGGACTGCATCTGATGCCGTCCATGGACGCCGCCTACCTCGACGGCGAGGGCTGGTCAGCACGCAAACGCGGCACGATGACGATGATCTACAGCTCGCGGATCCTCATCGAGCGGGTGCTGCGCGACAAGGTGCGGGGCCTGGCGAACGTGACCATCCGCGAAGGGGTCGCGGTGACCGGCCTGGCCGTACGCAACGGCGGCACTCCCGACGGGGCCGTCACCGGTGTCGACTTCTCCACCCCCGACGGCGCCGAGCAGGTCGACACCGACTTCGTGGTGGACGCGATGGGCCGCGGTTCCTCGGTCAGCGGCTGGCTGGCGGCCGCGGGCTGGCCCGAGCCCGAAGTACGGACCCTCGACGCCAAGGTCACCTACACCTCACGCTGGTACGACCTGCCCTCCCCGGCGGAGCGGCCGCCGTCCTGGTGGTGGCGGCACCTGGTGATCATGCCGACCCCGGACAAGGGCGAACATCCCGCCGAACACGAGTTCCTGGTCAACTTCTTCCCCATCGAAGGCAACCGCGTCATCGCCTGTATGGGCTCATGGGGAATCGAGATGCCTCGCACCACCGACACGTTCGTCGAGGCGGCCCGCCGGGTGCGGACGCCGTTGTTCGCCGAGGCGATGGAGCGGTGCTCCCCCACCTCGGAGGTGCACCTGACCCGCTCGACCGGTAACAAGTGGCGGCGCTACGACCTTTTGCGCACTCCACCGAAGGGTTTGCTGTTCGTCGGTGACTCGATCTGCGCGTTCAACCCGTTCTACGCGCAAGGCATCAGTTCCGCGGCGGGTTCGGCGTTGTTGCTGCGTGACCATCTCGCGCGCGCCGATCGCCTCGACCTGAAGTTCTCCTCGCGATTCCTCGCGGCACAACGCAAACTGCTCAGCGTCCCGTGGCGCCTGGCGATGGCCAGGGACGGCGGCTACGAGTGCGCGGTGGGGACCGAGAAGTTGCCCGAATGGCGACGCCGCGTCGTCGCGGCCATGTCGAGCCCGGCGTTCAGTCTCATCGTCGGTGCCGCCCGCGAGGATCCGGTGGTCGACGAACACTTCGCCAAGGTGTTCAATCTCGACGAGTCGCTGGGGGCCATGATGCGGAATCCTCGGGTGCTGGCCGGGCTTCTGCGCTACCGCGTCCGCGCCGCGTTGGGCAAGCACCGCGTTCCGTTCGGCTTCGATCCGCAGGCCGAACCACCCGCCACCGACTACTCACCGGACAGCGCGGCCTCGGCGTCGGCGCCCGCGCGATGAGCGCCGTATGCGGGCCGGCAGCGGAGGCCGTCACCCGCGATCTCGGGTTCGACTGCCACGACGTCTCCCCCGTGGTCTCGCTCCGCTTCCCGTGGGATCTCGCCGAGCCGACGATGCCGCTACTCGAAATCCTCATCATCGGCGGCGCCGTCTTCGCTTTGGCGCACGCCATCCGCCGCCACCGCTCAGGCGATCCGACGAACTTGGCGCTGTGGTTCGCTTCGCTCGTCTATCTCTTCGTGATCGAACCTCCGTTGTACTTCCCGGAGTGGTTCGGTCTCGAGCAGCAGTACGGCTTCATCTTCGCCCACAACCAGTTCACCGTGCAGTTCATGTGGGATCGGCTGCCGCTTTACATCGTGGCGTTCTACCCGGTGATCAGTCAGGTCGCGTACGAACTCGTGCGGTCGCTCGGCATTTTCCGGCGCCGCGGCGCGCTCACCGGATCAGTGGCCGTCGCCTTCGCCTGCCAGGTGTTCTACGAGGTCTTCGATCACCTTGGGCCGCAACTGAAATGGTGGGCCTGGAACGGGGACAACCGCATCGTCAACCACCCCGCGCTGGCGTCGGTGCCGATGAACAGCATGCTGTTGTTCGCCTCCGTCTCGATGGGCGCCATGACCTACCTGGTCGTGCGGCTGACCAGCCGCCCGCGACGCGGGCCGTCGCTGGCCCTACGCATCCTGGTGGCCGGTGTCCTCACACCGCTGACGATGGCGATCGCCGGTATCCCGTCGAGCTTGTTCGGCGGGGATGAGCCCAATACGACGGCGCAGGCGTGGGTCCTCGGCATCGAGTTGGCCCTGCTCTGGGTGGCAGGTGCCTGGATCTTCGTGTCACATCTGCGATCCCCGGATCGCGGGCAGAGTGAACCGTTGTCCGCTTTCGCCCGCTTCTATCCCGGCCTTTACCTGGGCGGCATGGCCGCGTTCTGGCTCAGTGCCCTGCCGGCGTACCTCTCCGCGAAGAACGGCTTCACCGAAAACGGCACTCCGCTCGGAAGCGGCCTCTACGCGCTCATCTGCTTCCTCGGGGCGGGTTCGGTGCTGGCCGCGGTGTACCGGAGGGCACCTGCCACCGGCTGAGGCGTTCCTCTCGGGGAAGATGGAGCGCATGGGGCACCATGGATGGCAGGGCAACCCACCCGGCACCGAAGACGAAGCACGGCGCCGGATCGTCGAGGCGGCGACGGCCTGTATCGACCGGGTCGGGCTCGCCAAGACCAGCCTCTCCGATGTCGCCGCGGAGGCCGGCGTGACCCGGCAGACCGTTTACCGCTACTTCCCGAGCTTGGCGGAGATCCTCCGCGCGGTCGCCTTGGCGGGCGTCGAGGAGTTCGCCGGGCGAATGGAACGCCATCTGGCGTCGTTCGGCAGCGCCGCCGAGGCGGCCGTGGAATCCGTCGTGTTCGCCGTCCGGACGGTCCCCGACGAGCCCTACCTCGGCTTGCTCCTGGAGGCGGGCGAGACCGACTTCTTCACGGTCGAAGTCGCCTCCGCCCCGGCCTTCGCCCTCGGTGCGCGAATACTCCGGAACGTGCCGGTCGATTGGACCGCCGTCGGCGTCACCACCGACGAGGAGCTCCAGGGCCTCGCCGAGATCCTGATGCGACTCTTCCTGTCTTTTCTGCGTTATCCCTCAGCGGCGACGCTCGACGACGACGAGCTGCGGAAACTCGTCCGCCGGTGGATCGGGCCGGCTTTGGGCGGATGACCAGCTGGGCCTGATAAGGCGGCTGGTCCGACTTGCGGGGCCGGCGCCAGACCCGTTATGCATGAGTCATGCAAGCAAGGACGGCGAACCTGCTGGGCGCGGCGGCGCTGGCCGTATCCGACCGGGTACTGGCGGAGGCGCACCGAAAGGTCGGGGTCAGCGCCAGCGGCGCGGCGGCCCTGGTGGTGGCGTCGGCCGATTCGGGGTTGAGTGTGTCCGAGCTGGGCCGCCGGGTGGGGCTGAGCCAATCGGCCGCGGCCCGCATGGTCGACTCGCTGGAGCGGAGCGGGTTGTTCGAACGGCGCCCTCGCCAGGGCCGGGAGGTAGCCGTCGAACTCACCTCGGCGGGACGGCAGGCGGCGAACACCTTGCTGGAGGCGCGGGGCGCGGGACTGACCGGCTTGATCGAAGAGCTCAGCGAGCAGGAGCAGGACCAATTCGCCGATCTGCTGGGCAAACTGCTGACCCGCCTCTACGCGGACGTCGGAAACGCCGATCTGTTGTGCCGCTTGTGCGACAGGGCGAGTTGCACCGACGGCACGGTGTGTCCGGTCGGGCAAGCGGAGCGGTCTCGTGAGTGATCCGGGTCGTTAGAACGACCCAAATCACTCACGAGTCCTTCTCCTTACCCGCGACGCCGGGAACGAGCCAGCGTTAGTCCGCCGAGAAGCAGGGCGGCCAGCCCGATGGTCAGTGCCACGAAGGCCCCGGCCAGCCCGTTGCCGGTTCCGATGCCCCCGTCGGAGGTGGCGACGACCAGCCCGGCCAGGACCATCCCGATCGCCGCCGTCACGACGGCCACGATGGCGCCGCGCCGCCCGGAGCCGCTGCCGAACCGGCCGGCGGACCGAGCCCGGGCGAGCCCACCGGCGACGACACCGATCAGGCCGAGCACCCCGGCCACGATGGATCCGAGCCGCCCTTGGCTCAGCGTGTAGAGGTCGGCGGTCTGCTGGGCGAAGACATGAACGGACATGAGTTCTTCCTTCTCTCGGTGGCCCGCCGATCCTGTCCGCCGCGCCCACCACTCGTCGTCGCGCGGACGCAGACATCCGGCACTGTCATCACCGCGGCAGAAACCCGGGAACTACCACGGACGCGGTAGCCGGCCGTGGTCTTCACGGAGGATCACTTCGAGCCGCCGTCCGGTTAGGGTTCGGGAATGCGCGAGGCACGAATCGGTGCGAGAGACTGGGCGATCGCCGCCGGGGTGCTGGCGGTCCTTTTGCTTCTGTACCCGGCTAGTCGTCATCCTCGGCTAGCGCGTTCGGGGTAGAACGACCCCACTTTCCTGTGCCGTTCGGCCCAGAGGCGGCTCCGGCTGGGAAAGAAGCGCCGCCTGTTCCCGGCGATAGGCCTCGACGTTCGCCAGTTTGACGTCCTCGTAGCCGCGGATCAGGTCGGGCAGTTCGGCCAGGGCGAGGAGCCTGCTCCGATCGAGGTCCCCGGCACTGAACGCGGCGAGGATCGTCTCCCGGTACTGGCCGACGAGTTCCCGCTCGACCTTCCGGACCTTGGCCTTGCCGAACGGGTCCCAGCGCGTGCCGCGCACCCTCCTGGCGGCGCGCAGCGCGACGAACAACGGGCGGAACCCCGGCCCCAGCGCGATCTTCCGCTTCATCCCCAGCGCGCGGAGAACCGGCGGGTGCAGGCGGTAGGCGTAGCGGCTGCCGACGCCGAACTCCGCCTCGATCCCCGCGAGCACGGCCGGATCGAGGGAAAGCCGCGCGACCTCGTATTCGTCCTTGTACGCCATCAGTTTGTGCAAGTTGCGGGCCACGGCTTCGGTGACGGCGGTCGAGTCCCCTTCCAGGACCCGGACGCGCTCGACGAATCGGGCGTACTCCCGCGCGTAGCGAACGTCTTGGTACCGAACGAGTTCCGGGACGCGGATGTCCAGCAGGCGCGCGAGTTCCGAGCCAGGCTCGGCGTGCACCAGCGCGCGAGCGCGGAGAGCCGCCTCCGACGGAGCGGGGGTCGTGGCGACGGCGGGAGGCGTGACGGCCTCGTGCAGGCCATCGGGATCGGCGACGAGCTGCCGTCCTCGCCGGAACGCCTGGAGGTTGCCCGCGACGGCGACCCCGTTGAGTTCGATCGCGCGTTCCAGGCTGGCCGCGGCCAGCGGGATGGCGCCGGTCTGATGCGCCGCGCCGAGCTGGAGGATGTTGGCGAACTGGTCGTCGTCGAACAGGGTCTCCGCCAGCGCCCTGGCGTCGAGCGCCACGGTGCGCGCCGCGCTCTCGGAGATCGCGCCGCGGACGGCGGCGGCGTCGGGGAAGGACACGGTGGTGTCGACGACCATCCGGCCGGTCGGCACCTCGGTCGTGGAGACCACGGCGGTCGTACGGCCGGGATCGGCCACCGCCAGCTGCGCCGGGTCGGCGCCGACGAGGACGTCACAGGCCAGGTAGAGGTCGCATTCGCCGGCCGCGAGCTTCGGGGCCTGCGCCGTCGGCTCGGCGGTGATCTTCAGATCCGAGACGACGGCGCCGCCCTTCTGTGCGAGGCCGGTCTGGTCCAGGGTCCGGACCTGCCTGCCTTCGAGTACGGCGGCGGTGGCGAGGATCTGCGCGACGGTGACCACGCCGGTCCCGCCGACGCCGGTGATCCGCACGGAGAAGTCGGTGCCCGTGGTGGCGGGCTCCGGCAGCTCGGCGGCGGCGATCTCTCCCGCCTGCCGCCGCTGTTTCCGTCCGGTGGGCACCACCGTCATGAACGAAGGGCAGTCCCCCGCCAGGCACGAATAGTCCACATTGCACGAAGACTGGTGGATCGCGGTCTTACGGCCGAATTCGGTGGTGACCGGCTGCACCGACAGACAGTTCGACTTCTCGCCGCAGTCGCCGCACCCCTCGCACACCCGCTCGTTGATCACGACCTTGGCGGCTGGGGTGGCCAGCTTGCCGCGACGGCGTTTGCGGCGTTTCTCCGCGGCGCATTCCTGGTCGTGGATGAGCACCGTCACCCCGGGCACGCCGGCCAGTTCCTCTTGTGTGCTCAGCAATTCGTCGCGATGCCGGACCTCGACGCCGTCGGGAAGGCGGACACCGCGGAACCGCTTCGGCTCGTCGCTGGTGATGACCACCTTGGCGACGCCTTCGACCAGCAGCAGCGACGCCAGCCGCTCGACCGGGAGCCCGCCGACGGCGTCCTGTCCGCCGGTCATCGCGACGGTCGCGTTGTAGAGGATCTTGTAGGTGATGTTGACCCCGGCCGCGACCGCGGCCCGCACCGCGAGGCTGCCGGAGTGGGTGAACGTGCCGTCGCCGATGTTCTGCACGAAATGCGAGGCTTCGACGAACGGCTCCATTCCGAGCCACTGCGCGCCTTCGCCGCCCATCTGGGTCAAGCCGACGACGTCCCCGACCTGCTCCGGTTCCATGAACAACGCCATGGCGTGACAGCCGATGCCGCCGCCCACCACGGTTCCCTCGGGCACCTTGGTCGAGGAGTTGTGCGGGCAGCCGGAGCAGAAGTACGGCGTACGGGTCAGCAGTGGCACCGAGATGCGCTCACGGCGCCGCCGTTGCCGCCACGCGGTCACCGAGGGGATCTCGTGGTGCTCACTGAGCCGTCCGGCCAGCGCCCTGGCGATGGCGTCCGGGTCGAGTTCGCCGAGTTCGGTGCACAGGGTGCGGCCGTCCGGGCCGGTTTTGCCGTGGACGGCGGGGGCTCCGGCGGTGCCGTAGAGCACGTCCTTGATCGCCGCTTCGACGAAGGAGCGCTTCTCCTCCACCACGACGATTTCGGCAAGGCCGTCGGCGAACTCGCGGATGATCGACGGTTCGAGCGGATGGATGACGCCGAGTTTGAGGATCCGGATCCCGTGCCGGGACAACGCGTCGGCGTCCAACCCGAGCAGCCGCAAGGCCTGCATCAGGTCCAAATAGGACTTTCCGGCGGTGACGATGCCGACGCGGTCCGCCGGTCCCCGCGCGACGATCCGGTTGACCCCGCTCGCCCGCACGTATTCGACGGCCAGCGGCAGGCGTTCGGTGTAGAGGCTGCGTTCCAGCGCCATCAGCGTGGTGCCGAGCAGCCGGGAGCTGGGCTTGTGCCGGTACGCGGGCAGAGCCAGCTCAGGCGGTGTCCACTGTGGCCGGACCTGGGCGGTGCCCGCGGCGTCGGCGACGTTCGCCACGAGTTTCATCGACGACCACAGCCCGCTCGCCCTGGACAGCTCGACCGCGTGCAGGCCGAAGTCCAGCACGTCCTGGGAATCGGCGGGGAAGAACACCGGCATGGACAGATCGGCCAGCGCGAGTTCGGAGGCGCAGGGCACCGAGGAGGACTTGGCGTTCGGATCGTCGCCCACGAGCGCCACCGCACCGCCCGCCGGGTCGGTGCCCGCGAGATTGGCGTGCCTCAGGGCGTCCGTCGCCCGATCCAGACCGGGTGCCTTACCGTACCAGAACCCGGTGACGCCGCCGGCCGAGGAACCGACCGACGCGGTGAGCTGGCTGCCCATCACCGCCGTCGCGGCGATTTCCTCGTTCAGGCCGGGGCGGTGCACGACGTTGTGCTTTTCGAGCAGGACGGACCGGCGGCCGAGTTCGAGGTCGTAGCCCGCGAGCGGCGAACCCTCGTAGCCGGAGACGAACACCGCGGGGGATGCCCCGGTGGCGCGGTCGTGCCGCACGCGGTCGAACAGCATCCGGACCAGCGCTTGGACCCCGCTGAGATAAACGGTGCCGTCTTCGACCAGATACCGGTCCTCCAACGTGAACTGCTCCACCAGACCTGCCTCCTTCGGCGCCCCCGCGCGATTTCAGGACAGGACACCGGACCCCCGGCCCTGCCGCAACAAGGGGCAGCCTATTGCCTCTTCACACGCAAAATATCCGGGCCATATCCAGCGGTGGGCGATATCCGTTGCGTCTGCGTACCATCCTGGTCCATGGCGGACCAGCTCATCGACGAGACCGATCGCGAAATCCTCGAACTGCTGCGGGAGGACGCGCGGCGCACCCTCGGCGACATCGGGGCCAGGGTCACGCTGTCCACCGCGGCGGTCAAACGCCGCATCGACCGCATGCAGGAGAACGGCGTCATCGTCGGTTACACCGTTCAGATCGACCACGCCAAACTCGGCTGGGGCATCGAGGCGTTCACCGAACTGCGGTTCACCGGGACCACCAAGGTGGGCGAGATCGTCCGCACGACCACCCGGATGCCGGAGGCACAGGCGGTGTTCACCATCGCGGGCGATCCCGACGCGCTCGTCTGGCTGCGGGTCCGCGACATGGGTCATCTTCAGCAAACGATCGACGAGATCAGGCGGCATCACCAGGTCACGGGCACGAAGACCCTCATGGTGCTGGACTCCTGGACCCGCGGGCAGCAATGGCCCCACATCGACGACGTCTGAAGCCTCAGCGCCCGCTCCCCCGCAGCAGGCGTTGACCGGTTCTCGCGAGGTACTCGCCGAATTCCGCCGGCTCCTCCACCGTGAAGTCGATGTCGGTGAGGGTCAGGACGACGGCCAGCCACTCGAAGGAATCGACGTAGGCGACATACCGGCAGCTCCGGTCGCCGAGTGCCTCGAAACTCCCGTCGATCCGGTGGAGCCGGGCCGCCGCCTCACTCGCGCCGACCTGAAGGGTCAAGGTGATCCGGAGCGATTTCGGGCTGTGGAAACGTTCTTGGAGATGACCGGCGACGTCGTCGACAGGCAGAGCACGGGGCTCGAACGCCACCTCGGTCGTCTTCGGCGCGGTGAGCCGGTCAAGGCGGAAGTTCCGCCAGTCCCGCCTGTCGACGTCCCACGCGTAGAGGTACCACCGCCTGCCGAGCTGGACCAGACGCATCGGCTCGACCGTCCGGGACGACGGTCCGTCCTTCGCGGTGTACTCGAACTCGAGGCACCGGCGAGCCGCGATCGCCGCCGCGAGGACGTTCAAGACGTCCGGGGTGACCCGCGGCTGTTCACCGCCGCCGAACTCGACGGAGGCGAGCATTTCGTCGGTCCGCCGTCGCAGGGCCGCCGGGAGGACACGCCGGAGTTTCGCGGCGGCGCGGTCCGCCGATTCGGCGGTGAGGTCGATGCCGGTCCCGCCCGCCGCGGCGAGGCGCAGGCCGAGCACGGTGGCGATCGCCTCGTCGTGTTCCAGCATGAGCGGCGGCAGCGCGGCGCCGGCGACGAGCCGGTAATTGCCTCCCGGCCCGCGAGTGCTCTCCACGGGGTAGCCCAGGCCGCGCAGGTGGTCGATGTCCCGGCGAAGGGTGCGCGACGGGACTCCCATGGCCGACGCGAGTTCGGCGGCGGGCCACTGGCGGCCGGACTGCAGAAGCGACAGCAACCGCAGCATCCGTTCTCGTGGTGCCGTCACGACGCCTCCCACCTGGCGGATAATTGTGGCCGTAAACCGGCCACATCTCATCGTAGCCTGGCGTCATGTCGGAAGATCCAGGAATTCAGACCGAGCGCGGCCGGTGGATCACGGTGGAGGGCGCCAGGACGCACAACCTCCGCGACGTGTCGGTCCGGGTGCCGAAACACCGGTTGACGGTGTTCACCGGAGTTTCGGGCTCGGGGAAGTCGTCGCTGGCGTTCGACACGATCGCGGCCGAAGCCGAGCGCCTGGTCAACGGGACCTATCCCGCATTTGTCCGGAATCGGCTCCCTCAGCATCCGCCGCCCGACGTCGACCGGATCGACGGGTTGCTCTTCACCACCATCGTCGACCAACGGCGCTTCACCGGGAACGCGCGGTCGACGGTGGGCACGGCGAGCGACATCGCCCCGCTGCTGCGCCTGCTGTTCTCGCGGCTCGGGCAGCCGAGCGCCGGGTTCACGCCCGCCTATTCGTTCAACGATCCGAGCGGGATGTGCCCACGCTGCGAAGGACTCGGCGTGGTCGACGACATCGACCTCGACCGGCTGCTCGACCGGTCACGAAGCCTCCGAGAGGGAGCGGTGCGCTTCCCGACGTTCGCTCCGGGGACCTACCGATGGAAGCGGCTCGTCCACTCCGGACTCGTCGACCCGGACGTCCCGTTAGGACGGTTGCCGTCGGCGAAGCTCGATACCCTGCTGCACGCCGAAGGACTCCCTCTCGACAACCCCGGCCCCGAGTATCCCAAGCACGGCGTCTTCGACGGCATCGTCCCGCGACTGCGTGACTCGTACCTGCGCAAGACGCCGTCCCGCCTCACCGCCGAGGAACGGGAAGGGCTCGCCGGGGTCGTCACCCGCGACACCTGCCCGGACTGTGCGGGGACCCGCCTCGCCGAGGAGGCGAGGAAGAGCCTGATCGACGGGCGGTCCATCGCGGACTGGTCGGCGATGCCGGTCGGCGAGCTGCGCGACGTCGCCGGCGCCGTCCGCGATCCGGCCGTGGCACCACTGCTGCAGGCCCTCCGGGAACGCCTCGACGCACTGGATTCCGTCGGCCTCGGCTATCTCAGCCTGTCCCGGGAATCGAGGACCCTCTCCGGCGGCGAGGCGCAGCGGGTCAAGATCGTCCGTCATCTCGGCAGCGCGCTCAGCGACGTCTGCTACGTGTTCGACGAACCCAGCACAGGCCTTCACCCGCATGACGTGCACCGGCTCCTCGAACTGCTCGCCAAGCTCCGCGACGCGCACAACACGATCCTCGTGGTCGAACATCACCCCGCGGTGGTCAGGGCCGCCGATCACGTCATCGATCTCGGGCCGGGCGGTGGCACCGACGGCGGTCACGTCCAGTTCGAAGGCACCCCCGACGCACTCACCGCGACCGGCACCGAGACCGGCCGTGTCCTCCGCGCCCCGCTCCACTTCCGTGAGCGGACCCGCGAGGCCAAGGGAGCCGTGACGATCTCCGGCGCTCGCAGTCACAACCTCCGTGACGTCACCGTCGACGTGCCGCTCGGCGTCCTGACCGTCGTTTCGGGGGTCGCCGGTTCCGGCAAGAGCACCCTGATCGCGGGCGAACTCCCCCGGCAGCATCCCGAATTCGTCGTCGTCGAGCAGGCTCCGCTGCGCGGCGGCATCCGATCCACCCCCGCCACGGTGCTCGGCGTCGCCGAACCCGTCCGCGAAGCCTTCGGCAAGGCCACCGGGCACCCTCCGTCGTTGTTCAGCCCGAACGGCCGGGGTGCCTGCCCCGTCTGCAAAGGAAAGGGCGTCATCATCACCGACCTCGCCTTCCTCGACGACGTCCAAACCGGTTGCGACGCGTGCGGCGGCACCCGGTTCAACTCCGAAGCGCTCGCCGCGCGCCTGGACGGCCGCACCATCGCCGATGTCCTGGCGATGAATCCGACGGACGCCGCCGCCCTGTTCGGCGAGCGGTCACCCATCGCGCGGCGGTTGCGCTGGCTGGACCGGGTCGGCCTCGGCTACCTGACGATCGGGCAGAGTCTCGACACCTTGTCGGGCGGCGAACGGCAACGGCTCCTCCTCGCCCGCCACCTCGCCGACGCGGGCCCCGCGGCCGACCTGCGCTTGGTGCTCGACGAGCCCACCGCCGGGCTGCACGGCAGCGACGTCGACCGCCTGCTCGCGCTCTGCGACGACCTCGTGGACGACGGCGCGACCCTCGTCCTGATCGAACACAACCAACGGGTGATCGCGCACGCCGACCACGTCATCGACATCGGGCCCGGCGCCGGTTTCGACGGCGGGACGGTCGTGTTCGAGGGCACGCCTTCGGCATTGGCGGAAGAGTCCACGTCGCTCACCGGCCGCCACCTGCGGATGCGCTGAACGCGTTCCCGGCGCCTCGCGGCGCCGGGAACACCCACCCGCCCGGGAACAGTTCCCGGGCAGAGCGAGATGATGCCCCATCCGGCTTTGCCCGACACGCCGGTACCGAACAGTTCTTAGCCCGATTTTCTGGTCAGCCCCGCCGGGGTTTCTGACCGGGGCGCGGGGCGGTCACCTTGGGTTTCACGACCGCCCGCGCCGCCTCCTCCCGGTCGACGACCTTCGTGAGGAAATGCTGCTGTCCCAGCGTCCACACGTTGGTGGCGAGGAAGTACAGCAGGACCCCGATCGGCACCGGGAAGAACGAGCCCGAGACCAGCATCCCGAGCGGCGCCAGGTACATCATCAGCTTGGTGATCCCCACGGCTTGCGGAGCGGCCGTGGTCTGCCTGTTCAGGCCCGAACGCATCGAGAAGAACGTGGCCAGGCCGGCGATCAGCATCAGCGGTATCCCGACGGCGAACATATGGGTGTGGTCCGTGCCGAACGCGGCCAGCTCCGCCGCCGGTTGCGAAAGCCAGTTGCCGAGCTTCGCGCCGAACACGCCGGCGTTCAAGAAGGATTCGACCTCGGCGCGGTCGAAAACGTGGTTCGACTGGGCGCCAGGGCTGAAGTCGCGCAGGACCCAGTACAGCGACAGGAACACCGGCAGCTGGACCAGTGCCGGGAGACAGCCGCCCAGCGGACTCGAACCGTTGTCGGCGTGGAGTTTCTGGATCTCCTTCGCCACGCGCCGGCGATCCTTGCCGTACTTCTCCTGGATTTTCCGCAGCTGCGGGGCGAGCGCCTGCGTGCGGCGGCCGGCGCGCAGTGCGCTGAGCGCGGGTTTGACCAGTAACAGGCGCAGGGTGAAGACGAGGAACGCGATGGACAGCACCCAGGCCGCGCCGGAGCCAGGACTCAAAACCGCGCCGAAAACCTTGTGCCAGAACCAGAGAATTGCGGAAACGGGGTACAGAAAGACATCGAACATGACCAGGTCACTCCGTCGTTTGAAGGTGCGTGGGCAGGAGTGACTGCCTCACCTTCGAACAAGGAGAAGTCAGGCAGCCACGACGCCTCGTGACGGAGCCCTCGGCCGGACGCGGCCGCGCGCGTCGGGATCGCGCAGGCTCAGGAACAGCTGAGCGCGTTCGCGCAGGCTGATGGCGCGCACTTTCATCGCCGCGGCCGCCGGTTCCAGGCGGAAGTGCGCGGCGAGCGCGAGCAGGATGACGGCGAGCGACGCGGTCATGGTGGCGGCCAGCCCCAGTGGGTTGGCGACCGCGACCGACGCCGTCAGCGCGGTGGCCAGGCTCAGCGGGTTGGATCCGCTGACGACCGGGAGGACGACGAACAACTCCGGCAGGAACAGCGCAAGCACCAGCTTGAGCCGGATACCGAAAATGGTTCGTTCCACGTCGTCGACATTACCGAAGAAACCGATATTGCGTTGCGGGGCCTCCTCCGGTGAAGGCAGTCTGTCGACGTTCGCGTATCGACAGTCGGGATAGCACCATGGGGCATGTGGAAGTCGCGCACGTCGAGTACCACCTGCCCGACGGGCGGCCGCTTCTCGGTGACGTGTCGTTCCGGGTCGGCGAGGGCAGTGTCTGCGCACTCGTCGGCGCCAACGGCGCGGGCAAGACGACCTTGCTGAGGCTGATCTCGGGCGAACTCAAACCCGACGGTGGTTCGGTGACCATCAGTGGCGGGCTCGGGATGATGCCGCAGTTCGTCGGCTCGGTGCGCGACGAACGGACGGTGCGGGATCTGCTCGTCTCAGTGTCACCGGAGGCGCTGCGCACCGCGGCCCGCGCGGTCGACGAGACCGAACTCGCGTTGATGGAACGCGACGACGAAGCGGCCCAGATGGCCTACGCCCAGGCTCTCGCCGATTGGGGCGACGCTCGCGGCTACGAAGCCGAAGTCGTCTGGGACAAGTGCACGACGGCGGCGCTCAACCTCCCGTACGAGAAAGCACGCTGGCGGGAGGTCCGCACCCTCTCCGGCGGTGAGCAGAAGCGGCTGGTCCTGGAGGCGCTGCTCCTCGGCGGAGCCGGCGTCCTCCTGCTCGACGAGCCGGACAACTACCTCGACGTCCCCGGCAAACTGTGGCTGGAAGAGCGGCTGCGCGAGACCTCGAAGACCGTGCTGTTCGTTTCCCACGACCGGGAACTGCTGGCGCGGGCGGCGAAGAAGATCATCAGCGTCGAGCCCGCACCCGACGGCGGAGACGTCTGGGTACACGGCGGCGGCTTCGACACCTATCACCAGGCCCGCGCGGAGCGTTTCGCACGCTTCGAGGAACTACGCCGCCGCTGGGAGGAAAAGCACGCCCAGCTCAAGAAACTCGTCGCCGACATGCGCCAGTACGCCGCGCGCAGCGACGAGATGGCGTCGCGCTACCAAGCCGCGCAGACGCGGCTGCGCAAGTTCGAGGAGGCGGGTCCGCCCGCCACTCCCCCGCGCGAGCAGAAGATCACCATGCGCCTGCGCGGCGGCCGGACCGGCATCCGCGCCGTCACCTGCGGAAGCCTCGAACTCCGCGGCTTGATGAAGCCTTTCGACCTGGAGATCTTCTACGGCGAACGGGTCGCGGTGCTCGGCTCGAACGGCTCCGGCAAATCGCACTTCCTGCGGCTGCTGGCAGGCGAGGACGTCGCGCACGACGGGCGGTGGAAGCTCGGCGCCCGGGTCGTCCCCGGCCACTTCGCGCAGACGCACGCCCATCCCGAACTGCTCGGGCGCACCCTCGTCGACATCCTCTGGACCGACCACGCGCGGACCCGGGGGCCGTCGATGAACATCCTGCGCCGCTACGAACTCGACGGACAGGGTGACCAGCGGTTCGAGAAGCTGTCCGGTGGCCAGCAGGCACGATTCCAGATCCTGCTGCTGGAGATCGGCGGCGCCACCATCCTGCTGCTGGACGAGCCGACCGACAACCTCGACCTCGCGTCGGCGGAAGCGCTGCAGCAGGCGCTGGAGTCCTACGAGGGGACCACGGTGGCGGTGACGCACGACCGGTGGTTCGCGCGGTCGTTCGACCGTTACCTCGTGTTCGGGACCGACGGGAAGGTGCGGGAGACCGCCGAGCCGGTGTGGGACGAGCGGCCCGTACAGCGAGTGCGGTGAGTCCGAAGTCGGGGGTGTGATTCAATGCCGCCGCACCGCGTGCCGACCCGCCGGAGACCACCCGGCATCATCCGAAGGCTGGAGTTCTCGTGAGGGCCGCCGCAATCCCCTTCGCCATCGCGGCCGTGTGCTGCGCGGCGTTCCTGGTGAGCTTTCTCCGCGACCGGCGCCGGCTGCGCAACGGCTTCTATCTCTTCTTCGCGCTCCTGTTCCTCGGCGTGGCGCTCATCGCGCTGCTCGCCTCCGTGTCGCCCGCGGCGGCGGGCATGGTCGCGGTCGGCGTGATCTTGCTGATCGTGCCCACGGTCCTCGCGCTGACGATCTTCCTGATCTGCAACGGCATCACCATGCTCCGCCGCGAAGGACGCAGGCCCGCCAACGTCCTGTCACTGCTGACCGGGATCGGGATCTGCGCGTTGGTCGCGTTCAACGCGACGGTCACGCAACTGGCCTGGGAACCTCTCGACATCCTCCGCGGCAGCCTCAACGGAATCGTCGTCTACGTTTCGTTCCTCTTTGTCTGCTTCCTTCTGTACTCGATCGTCTACGGCCGCATCCGCACCGAGAAGGGGGTGGACTTCGTCGTCGTCCTCGGCTCGGGTCTGCTGGACGGGCACCGGGTGCCGCCGCTGCTGGCGGGTCGGCTCAAGCGGGCCAAACGCGTCGTGGACACCGAGGCCCGCCGCGGTGGGGAGCCGATGGTCGTCACCTCGGGCGGACAGGGACCCGACGAGGACCTGCCGGAATCCCACGCCATGGCCGACTACCTGGTCGAGGCCGGGCTGCCGCGGGAACGGATCCTGCTGGAGGACCGGTCGACGACGACGCTCGAGAACCTCACCTTCAGCGCCGAAATCATGCGGCACCGGCAGCCGGACTACCGGTGCACCGTGGTCACGAACAACTTCCACGTCCTGCGCGCCGCCCTCATCGCCCGCCGGGCCGAGGTGAACGGCCAGGTCATCGGTTCGCCGACAGCGTGGTACTTCTGGCCGAGCGCGACCATCCGCGAGTTCGTGGCCATCCTGGTCGATTACAAGATCAAGAACCTGATCATCTGCGGGTTGATCGTCCTTTCCCAGGTTTCGCGCGCCTTCTACTGAGAGTCGTGAGTGGTGATGACGGTTAGAACCGTCATCACCACTCACGAGGACGCGAAGCGAAGCCGCATGACAAATCCCGGATCGTTGTTTGACACCACCGTTTTCGCCGGGCCATCGTCCTGCGGATGAGCGTTTACACCCGGCAGGCGATGGCGCAGCTGTTCGACCGCACGGCGAAGACCTACGACGCCCTCGGCGTCGACTTCTTCAGCGCGTTCGCCAGGGAACTGCTCGACCGGGCCGGGCTCGTCCCCGGCCAGCGGGTGCTGGACGTCGGCTGCGGACGGGGCGCGGTGCTCTTCCCCGCCGCTGAGCGGGTCGGCTCGGCCGGTTCGGTGCTGGGCATCGACCTGTCCTCCGCGATGGTCGAGCGCACCGCGAAGGACATCGAGGACCGCCGGGTGGCCAACGCCTCGGTCTCCCTGATGGACGCCCAAGAACCGACGTTGACCGACACCGGCTTCGATGTCGTTCTCGCGTCCTTCGTGGTGTTCTTCCTTCCCGATCCCGTCGCCGGCTTGCGGTCATGGCACCGCTTGCTCAAGCCGGGCGGCCGGTTGGGCGTGACCACGTTCGGCGGTGACGATCCCCGGTGGGCGGGTGTGCGCGAGGTGTTCAAGCCGTTCGTGTCGCCGGAGCTGGCCTGGACCCTGGCCGTCCGAGCCGGTCTGTTCGCCACCATCGAGGGATTCGACCAGGCCGTGGGGTCGGCGGGCTTCACCGGTGTCACGTCGGTGGAACGCGTCTATCCGGTGAAGTTCGCCGACCCCTCGCAGTGGATCACCTGGTCCTGGTCGCACGGCCAGCGGATGTTCTGGGAACTGGTGCCCGAAGACCGCCTGGACGACGTCCGCCGCGCCGTGCTCGCGGAGCTGGAGCCGCTGCGCGAACCCGACGGGAGCGTGGTGCTGGCGCAAACCGTGCGCTACACCATCGCCCACCGCGGTTGACGGCTCAGAGCGCGAGCCGCGGCCAGGATGCCGTGTCCCTCAGCAGCTGCCGGTCGTGCGTGGCGATCACCACCGCGGCCGGGGTGCTCCCGAGCGCGGCGGTCAGCTCGTCGACGAGCGTGGCGGACAGGTGGTTGGTCGGCTCGTCCAGCAGCACCACGTGCGGACGGCGGGCCAGCACGAGTGCCAGGTCCAGCCGCCGCCGTGCCCCGACCGACAGCTCGCCCACCGGCCGGTTCCGGTCGTACCCGCCGAGCAGGCCGAGTTCACCCAGACCCGGGCCCGGGTTCCCCGCCCTGGCGAGCTGTTCGTCGTACAGCTCCCTCGCCGTGCGCCTGCCCGGCAGCTCGGATTCCTGCCCCAGCCTGCCGATCCGCGCCGACCGGGACCGGACGACCGTGCCCGTACTCGGCTCCAGGTCTCCGGCCAGCACGGTCAGCAGCGTCGATTTGCCCGTGCCGTTGGAGCCGGTGACCACGAGCCGGTCGCCGCTTTCCAGCACCAGATCGACCGGCCGCGCGAGCCGACCCGCCACTGTCACCCCGGCCGCCCGGAGCAGGGTCGCGCCGCGGCGTTCCGGTAGCTCGGGCATGGCGAACCGGGCAGGCGGCGGCGGGACGGCGACCACATGCTCCGCCAGTTCCTCCTGCCGCCGATGGACCGCGCGGACCAGCCCGGGCGCGCGGGTGGCGCGAACGTGCCTGCCGGTGCCCTTGGGTGGCCGCCAGTTGTCACGCAGCCGGTTCCGCGCGGCGGACAGGTCGTCGGCGAGCCGCTGCCGTTCGGCGACCTGTTCGGCGTGCGCCGCCTCCCAGCGGACACGTTCGGCTCGGCGCGCCTCGCCGTAGGCGGTGTAGCCACCGCCGTAGACCCGTGGCCTGCCGTCACTCGACGGGTCGAGGTCGAGCACGGTGGTGGCCACCTCCGCGAGCAACGCCCGATCGTGACTCACCAGGACGACCACGCCGGGATAGGCGCGCAGTCGCTCGGTGAGGTGATCGAGCCCGGCGGCGTCGAGGTGGTTGGTCGGTTCGTCGAGCAGCAGCACGGCATGCCCGGCCCCGAGCAGGCAGGCCAGCCGCACCCGGTGGCGCTGGCCCACCGACAGCGTCCCGAGTGGACGATCGCGGTCGTCGACGGCGTTCAAGGCGGCCAGTGACACCTCGACCCGCCGGTCGGCGTCCCACGCGTCGAGGGCCTCGGCGTCCGCGAGTGCCTCGGCGAAAGTGTCGTCCGCGCCCGGACGGCCATCCGTGAGCGCTTCGGTGGCGGCTTCCAGCCGAGCCAATGCCCCGCGGACGGTGGCCAGTTCGAGGTCGATCAGGTCACCGACGGTGTCGGTGGCACCGAGCGGGATCTGCTGGTCGGCGACACCGGCCGAGCCCGCGCGGTGCACTTCGCCGCGGTCGGCGGCCAGTTCACCGGCGAGTACCCGGAGAAGGGTGGTCTTGCCGCGCCCGTTCTCCCCGACGATGGCGACCCGGTCACCGGTCGCGGCGACGAGGTCGACCCCGGACAGCACGGGTCGTCCGCCGAACGAGAGGTGGACGCCGGACAGGCGGACGTGTGCCGCGCGCAGCGGCGCGGGCGAAAGAGGGGATGACATGAAGGAACTGCCTCCGGTGAAGAGTGATGAGCAGGAAGAACGAACTCCGGTACCGCGGCTCGCGGCACCGGTGGAGGCGTCGTTCCTCAGAGGAACAGCAGTTGCTGCATCACGATCGCGAGAGTAGGACAAGCCCCGGAGGCCGCGCATCCGGTTTTCGGACGACGCCTTGCCGGAAATCACACCTTCGCGCCAACCCGTCACCCGCTGATCACCGCGCGGGCACCCCTTTCCACCTGCTACGACACGCCGGGCCTAGCCGGTACGCACGCCTTCAAACCAGCACTTTCCGGGGTCACCCACAGGAACACCACGACGGTTGCCATGATCACCCGCCCGGCCGACGGTGGGCTTCTCAGCAGCAACATCGTTCGGGAGGAGCAGGATCGATGGCGAACACCATGCGGCCGCAGGAACTCATCGACAGTGCCGTGGTCGACCCGAAGGGCACCAAACTCGGGAAGGTCGGCAACGTCTACCTCGCCGATGCGACGCACCAGCCGGAATGGATCACCGTCAAGACGGGCCTGTTCGGCACCAAGGAGAGTTTCGTCCCGCTCTCGGGCGCGCACGCGGATCAGGACGGCGTGCACGTCCGCGTCGACAAGGAGGCGGTCTCGGAGGCGCCCCGCATCGAGGCCGATGGCCACCTGTCCGTGGAGGAGAGCGCGCAGCTGTACAAGCATTACGGGCTGCCGATGCCGCGGACCTCCCCGGACGGCCGCATGGACGACCGGGCGCAGGGCCGGGGCCGCGGCGGAATGGACGCGGGCGCCAAGCCGGGTCAGGGCGCCATGGGCGGCACCGGTCGCGGCAAGCCAGGAATGGACGCGGGCACCGGCAAGAAGGACCGCGACGCCGAGCGCGCCATGACGCGCTCCGAGGAGCGGCTGAACGTCGGCACCGAGCAGGTCGAGACCGGCCACGTCCGGCTGCGCAAGTACGTCGTCACCGAAGAGCAGCAGATCACCGTGCCGGTCAGCCACGAAGAGGTGCGGATCGAACGGGAACCGATCACGAAACCGGGTGGCGAACGGGTCGAGATCGGCGAGGCCGAGCAGGATGTCGTGCTGCATGCCGAGAAACCGGTGGTGAGCAAGGAAACCGTGCCGGTCGAGCGGGCACGGCTCCGGACCGAGACCGTCACCGAGGACCAGACGGTCTCCGGCAAGGTCCGCAAGGAGCAGTTCGAGGTCACCGACGACGACGGCAAGCACCGCAAGTCCTGATCCAGAACGCCAGGGGGCGGCCCGCGAAACCGGGCCGCCCCCTGGGTTCAGCGGGTTCGCCGTGCCGCGCTTGCCCTGACGGCTATTCCCCCTCCACCGTGGCCGACGCGCGACGGCGCGCGTGCAGGCTGGTGAACGTGACGGTCGCGAGCACGACGACGATCACGGCCAGCGAGAGCGGGGTGGGCACCTCCGGCACGCCCGGCCAGATCCCGTGCGCCCAGTGCAGCACCAGCTTCACCCCGATGAACGCGAGAATGATCGCGAGACCGTGGTTGAGGTGCACGAGCTTCGCCAGCGCCGAACGCAGCACGAAGTAGAGGGCACGCAGGCCGAGCAGGGCGAAGGCGTTGGTGGCGAACACGAGGTACGGGTCTTCGGTGATGCCGTAGACCGCGGGCACCGAGTCGACGGCGAAGACGACGTCGGTCGCGAAGACCGCGACCACGACCACGGCCAGTGGCGTGAGGGCCCGGCGACCGTTCACGCGGACGGTCAAACTGGCACCGCGGTATTCGTCCGTGACCGGCATCAGCTTGCGCAGCAGCCGAACCGACCGCAACTGGGAGAGGTCCCGCTCGGTGTCGCCGCCGGACATGGCCTCACGCAGGATCTTGACCGCCGAGGCGAACAGGACCAGCCCGAACACGAGGAACGCCCAGGTGCCCGCCGCCAGCATCGCGGCACCGGCGGCGATGAAAACGCCACGGAGCACCAGCGCGCCGACGATGCCGTAGAGCAGCACTCGTTGCTGTACGGCGGGCGGGACCGCGAAGGCGGCGAGCAGCAACATGAACACGAACAGGTTGTCCACCGACAAGGACTTCTCGACCACGAAGCCCGTCATGAACTCGACCGCCGGGCGGCTGCCGAAATCGAGCCACAGCCAGAGCCCGAAGAAGACGGGGAGCGCCAGGTAGAACACCGACCACCCGGCGGCCTCCCGCATCGACACCTCGTGCGGACGCCGGGTGACGACGAAATCGGCGACGAGCAGCCCCAGCAGGACCACGATACTGATCGACCACAGCCACACGGAGCCCACGGATCCGGGCATGAGAGCCTCCTCGAACATCAAGTTCGAGGTCTCCTTCACCCACCGCGGGCGGCCTCCCGGGGACACCGGCGGAGTGTCCGTACTGACCGGGCAGACGCTTGGGAAGTACTCCCCTCGCCGCCCAGTATTGATCAAGACCTGTCAAAAGTAAAGGTTTGTTAAAGGTCGCCCGGCACGAGAACGTCGTCCCCATGATGATCAGGCCGGACCGTCCCGCAGCACGCCGCGTACCGCGTCGCCGGACAGGTCGTCCCGCGGGAATTCGGCCATCCACCAGGGCGCAACCGCCCACGCGTACGGCGCGGTGGCCTTGATTCCGCGCGCCGACCGGGCTTTAGTGTCCACAAGGGACACATCTTGGCGACTAAGTGTCCGATTGGTGGGTCTATGCCCGGTTCTACGTGGGGTCGTGAGTGTTGATAAGGGTTAGAACGACCCAAATCACTCACGACCCCGACGCGAAACCGCGCAAACCACCTGAAACGGACGTCAAACTCGCAACGGGCGTCCTTTATGGACAGCCAGGAACGGGCCGATCCTGATCGGGCGCGTCGAGGTCCCGACGGTGAAGGAATCGGGACGTCGAGTGTCCCGATTCCTTCACCGTCGATCTTCGGCACCCTGGAAACCGACGTGGATGAGCGGAGGATCCAGGACACTCAACCTCCCCGACCCTCCGTCGTCGATCCGACATCCACCCTATCCCGACTTTGCCGGACCCCTCACCCCCAAAACAGGGAAGGAGACCTTGGAGGGCTCTCCTGAACTCGGCGACTTGACAGCTTCCGCCGACGCACTACAGTTCAACCAGAACGAGTTCAACCAGAACGTTGATTAACCCACCGGTTGAATTAAGCGGCCCGCGGAAGAGAATCGAACGATGACCGACCTGACGATCACGCGCCTTCTCGACGCTCCGCGCGACCTCGCCTTCCGGGTGTGGACCGACCCGGACCATCTCGCCCACTGGTGGGGCCCTGCCGGGTTCACCACGAAATCCTGCACGGTGAACCTCATCGAGGGCGGCCGGTGGCGCACCTGCATGAGCGACGGCGAGACCGAACTGTGGGCTTCGGGCGTCTACCACGAGATCGTCCCGCCGGAACGGCTCGTCTTCAGCTTCGCCTGGGAGGAACCGGAAGGCGCGCGGGGACACGACACCCTCGTCACCGTCGTCCTCGCCGACCGGGACGGCAAAACCGAGATGACGTTCCACCAGGAGATCTTCGAGACCGTGGCGGAACGCGATAGCCACGTCGAGGGCTGGCAGTCCTGCTTCGGCCGCCTCGCCACCTATCTCACCGAACTCGGCTGACGCAGGTCTCGTAGCACTTCGCGGGCCCGCGCCACCCCGTCCTCCTCACGCAGCCGCGCGGCGACGTACTGCGCGCCGCGGCGGAACAGGAGATTGCCGGACAGTTCCAGCAGCCGCGCGGTCAACGAATCCGCGGTGAGGTCCCGGAAGGGCAGCGGCCGGGGTCCGGCGCCGAGACGGGACACCCGGTCGCCCCAGTACGGCTGGTCGGAGAAGATCGGGCAGACCAGTGCCGGGACACCCGCGCGCAACGCCGCCGCGGTGGTGCCCGCGCCACCGTGATGCACCACGGCCGCGGCGCGGGGGAAGAGCCACGTGTGCGGTACGTCCTGGACCGTCAACAGATCGTCGTCGCCGAAGTCGATGTCGGTACCGAGAAGACCGCGCAACCCCACCCGGCGCAGCGCGGTGCGGACGGCGGTGAACGCCCGTTCCGTCTCGGACGGTCGCATGCTGCCGAAACCGACGTACACCGGCGGCGGTCCCGAGGCGAGGAAATCCCGCAGGCGCGGCTCCGGCCGCCATCCGGCGGAGGTCTCGAGGAACCAGTACCCGGTGACGTGCACGTTGGCGGGCCAGTCCTTCGGCCGGGGCACCACGGCGTCGGAAAACCCGCACAGCACCGGGGTTTCCTTCCGTCGGGGGCCGCGCCAGCCGGCCGGGGGCAGACCGAGCGACCGGCCACGCCACCGGTCCACCTCGGGCCGGAGCAACTGCCAGGCGACGGTGTCGACGGCGTGATAGCTCAGCCATCGTCCGCCCGGCCCGAGCCCGGCCGCCCACGGCAGCAGCGGATGCGCGAACGCCCGGGTCGGCACGCTGGGCTGGTAGTGCAGTTCGACGTCGGGGACGCCGAGTGAAGCGCCGAGGTGCGCGCCGAGGAAGCCCAGCGTCGGGGCGAGCACGAGATCCGCCCCCTCCGCTCCTTTGTGGACATCTTCCAGCAGACGTTCCAGAACCGGCGCCAGAGCACCACGCAAGCCGCGCAGGAACGTCGCCGGATTGCGCCCGCCTTCCGTCCATTCGCGGCCGCCCTCCGAGCCGAGGACCTCACTGGGATCGGCCGACAGCGGAGCGAAGTCCAGGCTGTGATCGGTCACCCACGTCCGGAAACGTTCCGCCGCCAGCACCCGGACACGGTCACCGCCCACGGCGAGGCCGCGTCCCAAGGCGATACACGGCTGGACGTCGCCCCGCGAGCCCGGCGCGACTATCACGACGAGCCGGCTCACCGTTTCGCCGCCGTCAGCCGGTAGCGGAGCCGGAACGGCAGGTTCGCCAGCACGGCGGCGATCCGCGCGTCCCGGCCGACCAGGTAGCGCGGCGCGGGGCGACGGGCGGTCAGCGCGTGGACGACGACGCGCGCGGCCCGCTCGGGCGGAATCCCGGAGCGCGCGGAGCGTTCCGCGCTGCGTTCGGCCTCGTCCAGTTGTGCCGCATACCTTTCCCGCGCGGCTTCCGGCAACGCGGCCCGCACCTCTTCGGCCGCGGCGCGGGCGCGCGACCAGATCGCGGTGGCGACCGCGCCGGGTTCGACGAGGACGACGCCGATCCCGGACGGCGCCAGCTCGGCGCGCAGGCTGTCGGTCAGACCGACCAAGGCGAACTTCGACGTGTGATAGGGCCCGACCATCGGTCCCGCGATCCGCCCGCCCATCGAGCCGACCGTCACGACACGGGCGGCGGACGCGGCACGCAGCGCGGGCAGCATCGCCTGCGTGACGGCGAGCTGACCGGTCACGTTGACCTCCAGCTGCTGCCGGAAATCGTCGAGCGGCACGTGTTCCAGCGGACCGGGGCGGGCCATCCCGGCGTTGTTCACCAGGCCTTGCACCGGTCCCGCCGCCGCGACCTGCTTCCCGCACGCCGCGATCGACGCCGCGTCACGGAGATCCATCCGCAGCACGGTGACCGCCTCGCCATACGTGCGGGCGAGCTCGGTTTCGTCCGCGTCGGTCCGCACCCCGGCCCAGACGTGAGCGCCCCTTCGGACGAGTTCGGCCACACAGGCCCGGCCGATCCCGCTGGAGGCCCCGGTGACCACAAAGGACGGACGTGTCACGATGCCTCCCCCGCCTTCGCCGGCGCGGACAGCGCGCGCAGCATCCGCGGCCACGTCTTGTGCAGCTGGTCCTGCCAGTAGGCCCAGTGATGGGTGCCGGGCCCGTAGAAGTCCGTCATGACCGGGACGCCGAGCCGGTTCAGCCGGTCCGCCATCGCGGTCGTCTGACCCGAGCAAAGGAATTCGAGCAGCATCGCACCGGGCAGGACGTCGACCGGGAGCTTCCCGTCGTACGGACCCGGCAGGCCGTTGCCCGTCGACAGGTACAACTCCGTGCCGCGCAGGCGGTCGGCGTTCACCAGTGGATCGTGCGCGTCCCACCGGGACGCCTCGCGCCGCCGGTCACCCCAGAGCGCCTCGGGGTCCTGTCGGGCCGAGGCGACGATCGCGCTGGTCAGCAACTCGCCGTACGGACCGGTGGGATTGAGGTTGCCGCTGAACGAACCGGCGAATCGGAAGACCCCCGGCCGACGGGCGGCGAGTTCCACCGCGCCGTAACCGCCGAGCGAAAGGCCGGCCGCCACCCGCCGACCGTCACCGCGATAGCCGCGGTCGATGAGCTGCGGGATCTCGACGGCGGTGAACGTCTCCCATTGATTGAGCACGACGTCCTTGCCGTAATTCCACCAATCGGAATAGAACCCCGCGGAACCGGAACCCGGCATCACCACCAAGGCGCCGGAGTCGTCGGCGAGCTTCCGGATGTCGGTGTTGGCGGTCCAGCCACGGTAGTCCTGCAGCCGCGTCTCCCCCGCTAGCAGGTACACCGACGGCCACTTCCGGTCCGGTTCGGCGGCCCAGCCCGACGGCAGGATCAGCCGGACCATCGCGTAACTCCCGACGCCGACCGAGCGCACGGTGAGGTCCAGCATCCGGGGATCACCGTCCACAGTGGTCTGGGCCACGACGTGTGATCCGTCGTCGGCGCGGGCGTCCGGGACACCGCTCTCCGCCCGCGCCGGGGCGGTGGCGACGCTCGGCAGCAAGCACGTCACCGCCGTCAGTACCGCGACGGCCCGCAGCCGCCTCGAGGTATCGCGCATACGTAATCCTTTGTCCCGGTCGCTCGATCGAATCCGAAAATGTGACGGCGATTACTCGCAAAAGAAATCAAGTGGTGCGGACACGTTAAGCGGAAGAGCACTCTTCAGGCAATTGTCCTGCCCACAATCCGAGAGGACAATGTGAATGCCAGGGAAACAAAAAATGCGTTCGCATCCCCCGTCCGGGTGACCCGTCCCTCACGGACGGTGAGCGACTGTGGCACGGTGGTACCAGATCGCCGCGCGCACCTGCGAAAAGTACGAAAGTCGCAGGTCACGCGCAGTACACGAAGGACATTTACGTTCTCTTGACACCTTCCGGTATTCGATTTCCCGTCGTAGCCTTCGTCGTGCCGCCCGAGTTCGGCGTCCGCTGACGCGACTCAGGCGCCCGCGTCCCACCGAAGGGACCACGCCCCCATCAGGACCCTTCCGAAAGGGCTATTCATGGCTGCCCGAATTCGCCGCACCTCCCGTTTTTCGCCACCGAAGTGGCAGGGTCGCACAGTCGCACTCGTCGCCTCCGCCGCCGCGGTGGCCACCATTTCCGGAGCGCCCGGAGAATCGATTCAGGCGGCCGCGACACCGGCCGATCAGGCCGCTCCGGCCGCTCCGGCCGGTCCCGCCGTTCCGCCCGCGGCCCTGCTTCCGCCGGAGACCGTCCCGAACGCGTCCGCGCGCGACGGTTTCGACCTCGGCCGGGCTCTGTCCACCTCGGACACCGGGAGGCGCGCGGAGAGCCGGATCGACGTCGACGGCTGTGAAGACGTCGTCCACGGCAAGCTGGTCGGCGCGAACGCCACCGGGCAAGGCTTCCAGTCCACGGTGCCGGGCGGGCAGGTGTCCGAACTCGTGGCACGCACGACGAACCCGCCCGATCTGACGGCGTGGGCCGGTCAGGCCGCGCGGTGCTCGAAGGTGACGGTCGACGACGCGGCCGGTACCGCGGTGTCGACCGTCACCGTCCACCCCGCGCCGGTCATTCCCGGCGCGAAAACCCTTTCCTATCAACAACTCCTGACGCTCCCCGGGCAGCCCCCCGAGCTGCCTGGACTGCGTCTGCGCACCGTCGCCATCGCCGCCGACGACGTACTGGTCGTGCTTCGTGACGCCGGGACCACCGGCCTCGATCTCGACGCCCTCGCCGTCACCGCGTGGCAGCACGCCGCCGGACCGCTCGGCCGCTGAACCCCGCGGAATCCCCCGCCGAACCCCGCCGAACCCCGAGGAGACGCCATGTCCCTGGCTCCTGAAAACCTGCCCGCCACGGCCGGCCCCACCCTCCCCGCCTGCCTCCGGTATTGGGCGGACGTCGCGGGCGACCGGCCCGCGGTGACCTTCACCGATTTCGCGGTCGATCGCGCCGGCCGTCGGCGAACCCTGACCTGGCGACAACTCCAGGAACGCGTCGACGCCGTCGCGGGCGCGCTTCCCGTCCGGCCGGGTGACCGGGTGGCCATCCTCTGCCCGCAGAGCGCGGATTACGTCGTCAGCTTCCTCGGCGCGATCACCGCGGGCGCGATCGCGGTGCCGCTGTTCGACCCAGGGCTGCCCGGCCACGCCGGACGGCTCGCCGCGGTGCTGACCGACTGCTCCCCCACCGCCGTCGTCACCACCGCCGCGGCCGAGGACTCGGTCCGCGAGTTCCTGTCCGGTCTGCCCGGCGGCGAACGTATCGCCGTCCTCGCGGCCGACCAGCCCGCCGAAGGGCCGGCCAACGTGTGGCACGCGCCGGAAGCGGCGCCGGACGACGTGGCGTACCTGCAGTACACCTCCGGTTCGACCCGCAGCCCCGCCGGCGTGGTGCTGACGCACGCGAACGTGCTGGCCAACGTCGCACAGGCCGTGCGCGGACTCGGCATCGACCCGGTGTCGGCGACCACGGTGTCGTGGCTGCCGCTGTTCCACGACATGGGTCTCGTCCTCGGCCTGGTCACCCCGCTGGCGATGGGTATGCGGTCGGTGCTGATGGATCCGCTGGCCTTCATCGAGCGGCCGGTGCGGTGGCTGGAGCTGCTGAGCGACCACAAGGGAAGCTGGAGCGCCGCGCCGAACTTCGCGTTCCACTACTCCGCGACCCGGGTACGCGAAGAGGACCGCGCCAGGCTTCGCCTCGACCGCGTCGCGGCGATCGTCAACGGCGCCGAGCCGATCAACCCCGACGTCCTCGACCGGTTCCACGCCGCCTTCGCCGATTCCGGCTACCGGCCGGAGAAGACCCGCCCCGCGTACGGACTGGCCGAGGCGACCGTCTTCGTCACCACCGGGCCGGGAGAGCCCCCGCGTGTCGCCACGTTCGACCGCGCCGCGCTCGGAACGGGAACGGCACGGCAGGCCGACGACGGCCTCAAGCTCGTCGCCTGCGGTGTGCCCGTCGGACAGCACGTCGCCTTGGTCGATCCGGAAACCGGTGTCGTGCTGGAAGACGGCTCGGTCGGCGAGATCTGGGTGCACGGGCCCAACGTCGGCACCGGCTACTGGCAGAAACCCTTGGAGAGCACCGAAACCTTCGGTGCCCGGCTGACCGGTGACCACAAGGGACTTCCTGAGTGGCCGTGGCTGCGCACCGGAGACCTCGGCGTCCGCCACGACGGCGAGATCTACATCGCCGGCCGGATCAAGGATCTGCTCATCGTCGACGGCCGCAACCACTACCCGCAGGACGTCGAAGCGACGGCGGCCTCGGCCGACCGCGACATCCGGCCCGGCAGCGTCGCCGCGTTCGCCCTGGAGGGGACCGATACCGAAGCAGCGGTCATCGTCGCCGAACACCGGCGCCACACCGAACTGACCACGGCGGACGAACGTGCCCTCGCCGCGTCGATCCGGCGGCTCGTTTCCGACGCGCACGGCCTCTCGCTGCGCGACGTCGTGCTCGTTCCGGCGGGCCTGGTCCCGCGCACCTCCAGCGGCAAGATCGCCCGCGCCGCCTGCCGCGGCCACTACCTCGCCGGCGACTACGGAAAGGCACTGGCGCGATGAGAAACCCGTCCCTCGACACCCTCGCACTGCGCCGCTGGCTGCTCGACACCGTCGCCGAGCACATCGGCGTGGACTCGGCCCGGCTCGAACCCGACCGTCCGCTCAGTGACTACGGCCTGTCCTCCCGCCAGGCCGTCGGCATCGCCGCGGACCTCGAAGACCTGCTCGGCACGCCGCTTCCGGCCACGCTGCTGTGGGAGAGCCCGACCCTCGACCACCTCGCCCGTTCCCTCACCGGCGGCACTGAACCGGAACCGGAGCCGACCGGGACCGATCGCCGCCGGACCGATCCGATCGCCGTCGTCGGCCTCGGCTGCCGCTGGCCGGGCGCGAACGGCCTCGAGGAGTTCTGGGACCTGCTGCGTGACGGACGGGACGCCGTCCGGACGGCTCCGCCGGGCCGGTGGAGCGCCGACGCCGCACCGGTGGTCGGCGGCTTCCTCGACGACGTCGCCGGTTTCGACGCCGACCATTTCGGCATCACCCCGCGTGAGGCGTCCACAATGGACCCCCAGCAGCGGATGCTCCTCGAAGTCACCTGGGCGGCACTGGAACACGCCGGGATCGCGCCGGCTTCCCTGCGCGGCAGCCGGACGGGCGTGTTCACCGGCATCTCCACCCACGACTACGGGCATCTCACGATGGCGGGCGGCGACGTGGATCTGTGGACGGCCACGGGCGCGGCCGGGAGCATCTCCGCCAACCGGCTGTCCTACATCTACGACCTGCGCGGGCCGAGTATGGCGGTGGACACCGCCTGCTCGTCTTCGCTGGTCGCGGTGCACCACGCGGTGCGCGCGCTGCGTGACGGCGAGGCGGAACTGGCCTTGGCCGCCGGGGTGAACCTCATGCTGCTCCCCGGGCCGACGGCCGCGTTCGCCGCGGCCGGGCTGCTCGCGGGCGACGGTCGTTGCAAGACCTTCGCCGCGGGCGCCGACGGCATCGCGCGTGCCGAAGGCTGCGGCGTCGTCGTGCTCAAGCGACTGGCGGACGCCGAGTACGACGGCGACCGGGTGCTCGCGGTGATCCGCTCCACCGCGGTCAACTCCGACGGCCGGTCGCAGGGCCTCGCCGCGCCGAATCCCGTCGCCCAGCAGGACATGCTGCGCACGGCGTACCACGGCGCACGGCTCGACCCGTCCACTGTGGACTACGTCGAGGCGCATGGCACCGGCACGCTGCTCGGTGACCCGATCGAGGCCCGCTCGCTCGGCGCCGTGCTCGGCAAGGACCGGACGCCCGACGCCCCCTTGCTGATCGGTTCGGTGAAGACGAACATCGCGCACGCGGAGGCGGCCGCCGGCATCGCCGGGCTGATCAAGGTCGTCCTCGCCATGACCCACGACGAACTGCCGCCCCAGCTGCACTTCGCCGCGCCCAACCCGCACATTCCGTTCGCCGACCTGCGCCTTCGGGTGGTGACCGAGCCGACCCCGTGGCCGCGCCACTCCGGCCGTGCCACGGCGGGGGTGTCCGCGTTCGGGTTCGGCGGGACCAACGCGCACGTCGTCCTCGAGCAGGCGCCGGTGCTGGAACCCGCGCCGGAACGCGCCGACGTCCGGATCGGGCTGCTGTCCGCCCGGACCGCCGACCGGCTCACCGAACGGGCGACGCAACTGGCGAACTGGCTGGACTCACCGGCGGCGTCGTCGGTCTCCCTCGCCGACGTCACCCACACCCTGTTCCGGCGCGACAACGGCGGGCCGCACCGCGCCGCCGTCGTCGCCGGGGACACCGCGGAACTGGCGGCACTGCTGCGTGCCGTCGGCACCGGAGCCGATCCGCTGCCCGCCGGCGCGGTCACCGGCTCCACCCGGGCCACCGGCGGACCGGTGTTCGTGTTCTCCGGCCACGGCTCCCAGTGGCCCGGCATGGGACGTGGCTTGCTGGCCGCCGAGCCCGCCTTCGCCGCACAGGTCGACAAGCTCCACGACCTGTTCACCGAGCACACCGGCCGGTCGCTGCGTTCCTTGCTCACCACCGAGAAGCCCTTGCCGCTGCCGGAAACGCAGGCGGCCATCTTCGGGACGCAGATCGTGCTGGCCGCCCAGTGGGAGGCGCTCGGAGTCCGGCCCGCGGCCGTCATCGGGCACTCGCTGGGCTCCGCGGCCGCCGCGGTCGTGAGCGGAGTGCTCACCCCCGACGAGGCCGTTCACCTGGTCGCGACCCGTGCCCGGCTGCTCGGCACCATCGGCCCCGGCGGCGCGATGGCGGCGGTCGAACTGGCACCGGAGGAACTCGAGCTGTACCCGGACATCGAACTCGCCGTCGAATCCGCGCCGGGTCAGCTGACCGTGGCCGGTGACGCCACCGTCCTCGACCTGCTCGTCTCGGAACTGGTGGCGGCCGGGCTGACCGCACGGCGGCTGCCGGTCGAGGTCGCCGGGCACTCCGTCCGCGTCGAACCCGTCCTGCCCGCACTCCGGGAGGCACTCGCCGAACTGGGCGGTCGCCGTCCCTCGGTGCCTTGGTACGACACGGTTCTGGCCGATCCGCGCGAGTTGCCGGACTTCGACGCCGGGTACTGGGCCGCGCATCTGCGGCACCCGGTGCGGTTCCGCCAGGCCGTGGCGGCCGCCGCCGCGGACGGGCACGGCGTCTTCGTCGAGGTGTCGCCCCATCCGATCCTGCGGGGTTCGGTGGCACGGACGCTCGCGGCCGAGGGCGTCCACGACGCCGTCGTCACCGGAACCCTGCGCCGCGGCCAGGACGAGGTCCGCGCGTTCGGTGCCGCCGCGGCCGAACTCTATTGCGCGGGCACGCGGATCACCCCCGCCGATCCGGACGACGGCGCCCGGCTGGTCGACGTCCCGCCGATGCCCTGGCGGCACGAACGGCACTGGTACACCGCCATCGACGAGCCGCCGACGTTCGCGGTGCGCACGGCCGAACCCGCACCGGCCCGCAGCGGTGGCGGGAACCGGCTGACGGAGATCGTCGCCGCCGTCATGGGGCTGCGGCCCGACCGGATCGACGCCGACGTCCCGCTCGTCGAACTCGGGCTGGACTCCCTGATGGCGAACCGGATCCGCGAGGCCGTCCGCCGGGAGTTCGGCACCGAGCCCGACGCCGCCAGCGTGCTCCGGGGCGCCACCCTCGCGGACCTGAACCGCGACCTCGCGCCGCGTGAAGACGAGGACCCACGTCCTTCGCGAGGTCGCGCCTGGGACGCGGCGGACCGGTTGGTGCTGCGCCTGTGGCAGGAACACACCGGAGCCGAAGCGGGTGGCACGCAGGTCCGGCTGACCGACACTCCCGCGCCGGACCGGCTGGCCGGGCTGATCGCCGAGGGGCTCAGCACCGAACTCGACACCCCGATCGACGCCGCGGAACTCCTGCGGCACGACTCACTCGCGGCCATCGCCGACGTCGCCCGCGGCGTCCTCGACACGCGGGAGGAACGGGGGCCGGTGCACGTCCTCACGCCCGGTGAGCCCGGTGTCGAACCCTTGCTGCTGTTCCACCCCGGCGGCAGTACCTGCACCGTTTACCGGCCGCTGCTGGACCGGTTGCCGACCGCGGTGCCGTGTGTCGGGTTCGAACGCGTTCCCGGTGTCGGCATCGAGGAACGGGTCGAACATCTGGTGCCGCTTGTGCGGGCACAGAACCGGGGCGGGGCCTACCGGCTGGTGGGGTGGTCCTTCGGCGGAGCGCTGGCCTATGGCGTCGCCGCGCGGCTCGCGGAGGAAGGTGAAGAGGTCGAGTTCGTCGCACTGATCGACACCATGCTCCCGCTCCCCGAGCCGGACCTCGATCCGCGGGCGTCGTCCGCCCGGCGATTCCTGCGATTCACCGGTTACGTCGAAGGCACCTACGGCCGCGAAGTCCGGCTCGGTCACGAGGAGCTGGCACCGTTGCCCGAAGAGGAGCAGATCGAGTTGACCATGCGGCGGGTCGCCGAGGCGGGCTTGCTCAGCCCCGGCGTCCTCCGGCACCAGCGCCAGTCCTTTTTGGACACACTGGCGGCGGAACGGGGCACGCCCCGCCGCTACGACGGCCGTGTCGTCCTCTATCGGGCGACAGAGCAGTACGCCGCCGGCCTCGCGATGGAGCCGCGCTACTCCCGCACTGACCTCGCGGCGGGCTGGGCGGAACTGTGCCCGGGACTGGAGATCGTGCCGATCGGAGCCCATCACCTGTCGGTGGTCGATCCGCCGCATGTCGATGTCGTGGCGAGGCATCTGGCAGGGCTGCTGTGACCACGGCCCGGGCCGAGCGGGCGGTCCGCGCCAGACCGCTGCTGGCGGTACTCGGCGCCGGGCTCTTCCTCGTGGCGGTGGACGCGACCGTGCTGCACGTCGCGCTGCCCGACCTCGTCCGGCAGCTGCGGCCGGGCGCGGCGGCACAGGTGTGGATCGTGGCGATCTACCCGCTGACCGCCGCGCCGTTGCTGCTGCCGTTCGGCACCCTCGGCGACCGGTACGGACGGCGACGCGTGCTGGTCACCGGGTACGTCGTGTTCGGGGTCGCGTCGCTCGGCTGCGCGTTCGCGCCGAACGTGCCGGTACTGCTGGGTTTCCGGGCGCTCCTCGGCTGCGGTGGCGCGATGATCATGCCGGTGACGATGTCGCTGCTCCGGGAACTCTTCCCGGAGCAGCGGCAGCGCCGGACGGCGATCGCGGTGTGCAGCGGGATCGCGGGCACCGGTTCGGTGTTCGGGCCGATCCTCGGCGGCGTGCTCGTCGAGGCGTGGGGCTGGCGCGCCACCTTCCTGCTGAACCCGCCGGTGATCCTGGCGGCCGTGGTGCTGGCGCTGCGGTGGCTGCCCCGGAATCCTCCGGGACGCCGGCCGTGGGACGCGCTCAGCGCGGGTCTCGCGGCGGGCGGTGTCCTCGGGATCGCGTTCGCCGTCGGACAACCGGGTTCCTGGGTGACGGCCGTCGTCTCCGGGGTGGCCGGGTGTGTCCTCATCGGACTGTTCCTGCGTCGTCAGCGCCGGACCGATCCGCCGTTGCTGGACTTGACGTTGTTCCGGCTGCCTGGCGTGCGGGCCGCGGTCGGCGGGGTGCTGCTGGTGATGAGCACGCTGGTCGGGCTCGGCCTGCTGTTCGCGCAGTACCTGCAGGTGGTGCTCGGCCTCTCCCCGACCGCGGCGGCGGCCCGGCTGCTCCTGGTGCTCGGCGCCTCGGCCGTCGGCAGCGTGGTGACCCCGGCCCTGCTGGAGCGGTTCGGCAACGCGAGGATCCGCACCGCCGGGTTCGCCGTGACGGCGGTGTCGTTGGTGATCCCGGCGGCGGGGTCGGCCGCGCTGACGTCGCCGGTGCTCCTCGGCGCCGGGCTGACGGGTTTGGGGCTGGGTATGGCACTCGCGCTCACTTCGAGCACCGACACGCTGCTTTCGGCGACGTCGGCGGACCAGGCCGGGGGCGCCGCGGCGGTGGAGAAGACGGGCTACGAACTGGGCGCCGGTTTCGGCACCACGTTGTTCGGTTCCCTGGCGGCCGCCGTGTACGCGGGCCAGCTGGCGGTCCCGGCGGCGGTCCCCGAACAGGCACGGCGACTCGCTTTGTCGGGGCCCGCTCAGGCGGAGACGGCCGCCTCGGGCCTCACTCCGGAGTTGGCCGGCGAAATGCTCGACGCGGCACGTGCCGCGTGCACCGCCGGGTTGCAGGTGTCGGCAGGCGTGGCGGGCGGGGTGTTTCTGGCGGCCGCGGTCGCGTCTTGGTGTCGTGAGTGATTTAGGTCGTTCTAACGACCCGAATCACTCACGAGACCCACCGCGCACGCAACGCGAAAGGCCCCACCCTTGCCGGATGGGGCCTTCTCTGCGGTGGGCGATACTGGGATCGAACCAGTGACCTCTTCGGTGTGAACGAAGCGCTCTCCCCCTGAGCTAATCGCCCGTGGTACGAACTCCGGTTCGCCGGGGAAGCGAACCTGGTGCGCGATACTGGGATTGAACCAGTGACCTCTTCCGTGTCAGGGAAGCGCTCTCCCGCTGAGCTAAACGCGCGTGGTGAAGTTGTTCGTACTGAAGACAGCTTAGCGGACCCGTTTCCGGGCCCGCACAGGGGATCCCCTTCTCGATCGAATACCAGGCGAGCAGGCGGATTCAGGGCTTCGGGAGCTTCGGCACGATCGAGGCGGCGATCTCCTTCGTCCGGTCGCAGGGGCTTCCGCTCCCCTCTTTGGCGCTCAGCCGGACGGCGACATGTTCGGCCTCGCGCTCCGGCAGCGGGCGGTGCAGCCAGGTCACGGCGCAGTTCGAGCCCCCGAACTCCCGGATGTCGCCGGTGACGCCGTTGCCGAGGTCGACCGGCGACCCCTCGGGCGCGTAGGCCCCCCGGCTCAGCTCGACGGTCAGCCGCTCGCCACCGCCCTGCCACTCGCAGATACGCAGCGTCTGCGAACCGGCCTGCGCGTTGGGGAAGTTCTTGGCGACCACCGCGGCATCGGGGACGGCGCACGGGTCGAACGGCAGCAGACTCGACGGGTCGCCCGCGCGGTCGACCTCGTGCGTGCGCAGCCGGGTGACGGCGGCGGTCAGCATGTCGTCGGCGGCCTTGCAGGGATCGCCCTCCCGGCCCGGATGCGAGACGACGACGCCGAGCCGCCGATCCGCCGGAAGCTGGACGACCGAATCGCAGCCGCCGCTGATCGTGCTGCGCAGCAACGGAAGTCCCTCGGCCGTCCGGTCCGTTCGCACGGCACCGCTGGTGCTCATGCCCTCGCCGAGCCGGATTTCGAAGGACTCGCCGTTGAGACCGGTGTACTTGCACCGGGCTGGGTAGAACGAACGCGTGTCCGGCCGCAAGGTGCCGAACTCCTGCACGAACCGGCCGGCTAGGACCTTGCACGGGTCCACCAGGCGCAGGCGTTCCGGACTGAGCGCCTCGGTGGCCGCCAGCGACGTCACGCCGGGGTTCTCGGGTTTGGCGTAGTCGGCGATGGAGAGACCGAGCGCGACGATCCCGGCGACCACGAGCAGGACGACCGCGCCGAGCGTCCCGAACAGGATCTTCTTCGTCCGTGGCGCCATCTTCTTGGGCGGCGGCCGCCAGATCGGCAGCGGCAGGGCCAGCACCGAGCGCACTTCGGCGTCCTGCTGCTGGATCCGCGCGTGCACGGACGGCGGCCAGGGAGCCGCGCCGGGCGGCACCGGGCCGAGGTGGTCCAGGATCTGGTCCGGCGTCGGACGGTGCGCCGGATCCTTGGCGAGGCACGGCTCGGCGAGCCGCCGGATCTCCTCCGGGACCCCGGTGAGGTCCGGGACGGCGTGCACGACGTTATACAGCGTTTGGGGTGCGGTCGGACCGGTGAACGGACCGCGGCCGGTGGCCGCCATGACGAGGATCGCGCCGAGGGAGAACACGTCGCTCGCTCCGGTGACCTGCCCGCTTCCGGCCTGTTCCGGGGACATGAACGCGGGCGACCCGATGATGGCGCCCGTCCCGGTGAGGTCCTGCGCCTCCTCCGCCACTCGCGCGATGCCGAAGTCGATCACCCTGGGTCCGTCACTGGTGAGAATGATGTTGCTGGGCTTGAGATCCCGGTGGATCAGCCCGGCACGGTGGATCTCGGTCAGCGCGGCGGCGAGCCCGGACGCCAGCAGGCGCACCGGCCCGGCGGGCAGCGGTCCGGCGGCGTCCACCGCTTCCTTCAGCGACGGGCCGGTGACGAAGACCGAGGCGAGCCACGGGGTGTCCGCTTCCGCGTCGGCGTCCATGACCGCGGCGGTGTAGGCACCGGACACCAGCCGGGAGGTGGCGACCTCGCGCCGGAACCGTTCACGGAAGCGGGGATCGTGCGCGAACTGGGCGTGCAGCTGCTTGACCGCGACGAGCCTGCCGTCCGGCGCGAGGCCCAGTACGACGCGGCCCATGCCGCCCTCGCCGAGCTCGGCGATGATCCGGTACGGACCGATCTGCCGGGGTTCACCGGGATTCAACGGTTTCACGTAGCTGGCATCCTTGGTCGACGGGATCGGGGCGGTACCCGGGGGCGTTGGCCGGGTTGGTCGTGAGTGGCGATTCGGGTTAGAACCCGAATCGCCACTCACGACCAACCTGACCGGCCTCCCACCTCGGGTCCTAGGGTTTCGGGAGTTTCCGGAGAAGCACCCCGGCGAAGTTCTTCGCCTTCTCGCAGGCCAGTTCGGCGTTCTGCTCCGAGCCGCTGGTGCCGACGGTCAGCTCGACGTTCTCCCCGACCCGGTCACTGACCGGCCGATGCTGCCAGGCCAGAAAGCAGCTGGAGCGAGCGGCGCCGTCGTCCGACCTCGCCAGATACACCTTGGTCCCGCCGAGATCCAGGGTGGCGGTGGCCGAGTAGGACATGTTCTTCATTTCCGTCGGCGGGATTCCCCGCACGAAGCTCAGCCGGACGCTGCCCGCCACGTCGTACCGGCATTGGTGCAGCTGCTCGCGGATCGTCTCCACCACCGGGCCGATGAGCCGGTCCGCGGTCGCGGGGCCCACCAGCGCGCACGGATCCAGCGTCGCCAGCGTGCCCGCCGCGACGTCGCGATCGTGGCCACCCGCCCGGATCCGCTTGACCGCGTCGCCGAGGGCCGCCTTCACCACCGAGCACGCTTCGTCCTTTGTGGACATGGAGTTCACGCGGGCGATGAGGTTGGTGTTCGACAAGCCGGTGACGGGAACCGCGACCTGACACGAGTCGTCGGACCCCTTGACGGCCAACGGAAGCCCCTCCAGTTCGCCGCCCGCTTCGGCTTGGAAGAGGTCGCCGCCGATCTGCAGCTCCAGCCACCTGCCCGCGGGCGAGGAATACGTGCACCAATCGAATTGGGTATCGCTCTTCACGCTCAACTTGCCGAAACGGGACACGTCGCGCCCGTCGAGCACTTTGCACAGGTCCACCTTGCGCAGGTTGTCCGGGCCGAGCGGATCCGGATTGACCGGAGTGGCGACGGGCTCGTCCGGCTGCGGAGAAGCGCTCGGCGCCGCGACGGCGGGAGGCGGATCCTCCTTGTTCAGCGAAACCGCGGCGACGACACCACCGGCCAGCAGCACGACGGCGGCTGCGGCGAGCCCCGCGTACAGGCCACGACGGGACCGCTTCGGCGGTGGTGGATTCAGCAGCCGCTGGACTTCGGCCTGCTGCCTTTCGATGAGGTGCGACACCACCGGCGGCCACGGACTCGTCGTCGGCGGGATCGGTCCCAACCGCTCCAGCACCCAGGCGGGGGTCGGCCGGTCCGCCGGGTTCTTCGCCAGGCACGGCTCGGCGATCTGCCGGACTTCCGGTGCCAACCGGCGCAGGTCGGGCTGGACGTGCACGACGTTGTAGAGCGTGTGCGGGGTGGACGTACCCGTGAACGGACTGGTCCCGGTCGCGGCCATGACGAGCATCGCGCCGAACGCGAACATGTCGCTCGCCGGAGTCAGCGGCTTGCCTTCGGCCTGCTCCGGCGACATGAACCCGGGCGAGCCGATGACCGCGCCGGTGTGCGTCAGCTCCGAGTCGCCCTCGACGGCACGGGCGATCCCGAAGTCGATCACCCGGGGACCGTCGCCGGCGAGGATGACGTTGCTCGGCTTCAGATCCCGGTGGATCAGCCCGGCGCGGTGGATGTCGCCCAGCGCCAGCGCGAGTCCGGCGGCGAGGTACCGGATCGCCATCGGCGGCAGCGGGCCGACGGCGGCGACCGCTTCGGCCAGCGACGGTCCCGGTACGAACATCGAGGCCAGCCACGGTGTCGGCGCGTGCGGATCGGCGTCCATGACCGGAGCGGTGTACGCGCCGGACACCAGGCGCGAGGAGTCGACCTCGCGGCGGAACCGCTCGCGGAAGCCGGGATCGTGCGCGAAACCCGGATGGACCTGCTTGATCGCGACCAGGCGTCCGTCGGCGGAGACGCCGAGCAGTACCCGGCCCATCCCGCCTTCTCCGAGCGCGGCGAACACCCGGTAGCGTCCCACGCCGGTGGGTTCGCCGGTGTTCAACGGCTTCACGAAGGCCCCCTTGTCCGGGGCGATGGTACAAAACCACCCGCAAGTGTCACGCGGCGCGTCGGTCCGCCCGGCCGAAGTCCCTCAGCCGGAGGCTGTTGGACACGACGAGCACCGACGAAAGCGACATCGCCGCCCCGGCGATCAGCGGGTTCAGCAGCCCCAGCGCGGCCAGCGGGATCGCGGCGACGTTGTAGCCGAACGCCCAGGCCAGGTTCCCCCGGATGACGCGCAAGGTGCGGTCCGCGAGCCGGATGGCGTCGGGGACCACCCGCAGGTCTTCGCGGACCAGCACGATGTCGGCCGAGCGCAACGCGATGTCGCTGCCCTGGGCCATCGCCATCCCGAGATCCGCGGTGGCCAGCGCCGGAGCGTCGTTGATCCCGTCGCCGACCATCGCGACCCGTGCTCCTCCCGCCCGCAGTTCGTCGATGACCTGGGCCTTTTCCGCGGGCAGGACCCCGGCGCGGACGTCGGAGACGCCGACCTCGTCCGCGACCGCGCGGGCGGTGGCCTCGTTGTCGCCGGTGAGCAGGACGGTCCGGAGGCCGAGCGCGTGCAGGGCGTCGACGGCGGCCCGTGCCGACGGCTTCACGACGTCGCGGAGCACCAGTTGTCCCGCGATCCGGCCGTCCACCGCGACCAGGATCGCTGTCGCGCCGTCGCGTTCGGCGGACGCGAACTCGTCCGGGACGCCGATCTCCTGCTCGGCCAGCAACCGCGGGTTGCCGACGAGGACTTCGTGCTCCTCGACCTCGCCCCGCGCGCCGAGTCCCGGCAGCGCGCCGAATCGGTCGACCGGGGGCAGATCGGGCAGTTCGGCTCGTGCGGCGGTGACGACGGCGGCCGCGATGGCGTGCTCGGAACCGGTCTCCACCGCCCCGGCGAACCGCAGCACCTCCTCCACGGTGAACCCGCCCGCCGGGCGGCACGCGACCACGGTCATCTTCCCGGTGGTCACGGTGCCGGTCTTGTCCAGCACCACGGTGTCCACCGAACGGCTCGCTTCGAGCGCGTCGGGCCCCTTGATGAGAATGCCCAGCTGGGCGCCGCGGCCGACGCCCACCATGAGCGCCGTCGGCGTGGCCAGTCCGAGCGCGCACGGGCAGGCGATGATGAGGACGGCGACGGCCGCCGCGAAACCGTCGCGAACGGGTGCCCCGCTGACCAGCCACCCCGCCAGGGTCAGCGCGGCCACGCCGAGTACGGCGGGGACGAACACCGCGCAGATTCGGTCGACCAGCCGTTGCACGGCGGCCTTTCTGGCCTGCGCGCGTTCGGCCAGCGCGGTCATCTGGGCCAGCTGGGTGTGCGCGCCGACCGCGGTCGCCCGCACCACCAGCCTGCCGTCCCGGTTCACCGAGGCTCCGACGACCCGGTCGCCCGCACCTGCCTCCGCGGGCACGGGCTCGCCGGTCACCGCACTGACATCCACAGTGGACAGTCCACTTTCGACGACACCGTCCGCGGCGATCGACTCCCCCGGCTTCACCACGAACAGGTCACCCGTGGCCAGCTCGCCGATCGGGACCATCCGCTCCGCTCCGGCACGCAGCACCCGGACGTCCTTGGCCGCCAAGGCGTCCAGTGCCGCCAGCAGCCCGGCCGCACCTCGCCGCGACCGGCTCTCGAAGTACCGGCCCGCCAGCAGGAAGGTGGTCACCCCGGCGGCGACGTCGAGATAGATCGCGTCCGCGCCCGCCGCCGTGGGACCGAAGCCGATCCAATACCCGGGTTCGGCGCCGCCGGAGAACGCCGACCACGCCGACCAGGCGAACGAGGCGAGCACGCCGAGCGAGACCAGAGTGTCCATACTGGACGAACGGTGCCGGAGGTTTCGCAGCGTGGCGCGATGGAACGGCAGCGCGGACCAGAACACCACCGGAACGGCCAGTACCAGGCACAGCAGTTCCCAGCCGGGGAACCGCAGCCGCGGTACCAGTGCCAGGGTGATCGAAAGGTTCCCCAGCGGGATCGCCAGCAGCGCGGCCACGACCAGCCGCCGACGCAAATCCCGGACCCGCGCGAAGCCGGTGTCCGGATCTTCTTCACCGCGAATCTCCGCGGTGTACCCGGATTTACGGACCCGCTCGATGAGGACGTCGTCGCCCAGCGCTTCGGGCACCTGCACGGTGGCGCGCTCGGTCGCGTAGTTCACCGACGCGCGGACACCGTCCAGTTTGTTCAGTGTGCGTTCCACCCGCGCCGAACAGGCGGCGCAGGTCATCCCCGTCACGGTCAGTTCCACCGTGCGGACGGCGGCTTCCGGCGCGGAAATCGTCATTTCTCGGCACTCCCAGGGATTCACCAGTGGTTCCGGTGGTGGTGGAACAGGTGTCCCGAGAGGTGTCGCGAGGCAGATTACCGCCGCCGGGAACCGGGCCCGCGTTCGGCCCGACTACTGCGATGGTGGTGGGAACAGATGTCCTGGATCAGGGCTTGCGCGGGGTCAGCACGAGATCGAACGTGTTGCCCTCGCCTTGGACGAACGTGCTCAGATACGGGGTGAACGCGCCGCAGCCGGTCAACGGCGCGAGCGCGTAGACGCCGGTGAGCGTACCGCCTCCCGTCATGGTGAAACCGTCCCCGGTACGCAGTTCCGCCGTCGACGGGTTCGAGGTCCTGCAGCCGGGGCCGCTGCTGACCGGCATGCCGAGGAGGGTGACGAGCGGCAGGACGGTGGTGAACCGCGGCCGGGCGACGAAGCCCGTTCCGGAGAGGTCGCCGCCTTGTGGTCCCTCGGCGACGAATTCGAGATCGGCCGTGCCCGGCACGAACCCGAACAGCCGGAAGTCCGTATGCGCCTTCTCGAACACCGGACCGCCGGAGAAGACCGTGGCCGAGGTGGCGCTCAGGTCGAACGTGCCGGTCAGCGGCGCAGTGGTGCCCAACGCCTTCACAGCCGTCTTCCCGGCGACGGCGTAGTGGTGCCCCGGCGGGGTCCCGCCGAGGTCGAAGGAAAGCAGGGTCGCGTCCTGGCCCGGGTCGAGAGTGCAGTCCGAAGTGAACGAACCGATCCCGGTGAACGAGCCGTCGGCCTTCTTCGGGGTCAACCGGGTGGTGAAGTCACCGACGGTCAGCGTGGTCTTGCCCGGCTTCGCCAGCGTCACCGTGGGCACGGATCCCGTCGCCACCGTGCTGAACGAGCCGGACGGCGGGAGGTCGGTCTTGGCGACGTTCAGCGGGATGCGCACCGGAAACGGCTTCGCGTCGCCGTTGACGAGCGTGACACCCGCCGCGGCGGTGCCTTCGACGGTGGTGGCACCGACGAGGTTGAGACCGCGCGCCGCCTTGTCCGGCACGGTCACGGTGATGGTCAGGCCGGAGGTGGTGAGCGTGCCACCGGGCGCTGTCGGGACCTCGAAGTCGGCCTTGATCACCGCTTCGAGCTTCTGCAGCCCGATCAGCGGGAACGGACAGGTGAACGACAGCTTCTTCTCGACCGGCGTGCCGGCCGCCGCGCGGTGGACCGCCACGAACAGCAGGCAGCAGGCGGTGAGCAGGACGATGAGTCCCGTCGCGAGCAGCATCCGGACGTTGATGCGGAGGGGCATGGTCGCCTTCCCTGAAAAGGCACCGGTCCCCGCCGCGGGAGGCGACGGGGACCGGCTTGCCTGACTACTTCTTGGTGAGGTTCAGATCGAGCGTGTTGCCGTCGCTCTTGGCGAACATGCTGATCATGTCGTTGAACGAACCACAGTTCTGCAGAGCGGCCAGCGAGTAGGTACCGGTCAGCTTCCCGCCCTTGAGCAGGTCGAAGTCCGGACCGGTGGTCATCTCGCTGGTGGACGGGGTGACCGTGCCGCACTTCGGGTCACTGCTGATCGGGATCCCGAAGACCTGCACGCTCGGCAGGAACACGTTGAACTTGATGTGCGCCTTGAAACCGGTGCCGACGAGCTCACCGGTCTGCTTGCCGACCTGCTCGACCTTGACCTCCGAGCGACCGTCGACGAACCCGAACAGCTTGAACTGGGTGGACGTCGGGTCGAGCTTCAGGTCGCCGGTGAACGTCTTCGCGGCGAGATCCACGTCCGCGTCGAAGCCGCCGTTGATCGCCGCGGTGCTGCCGAGCGCCTTCAGGGCGGTCTGCCCCTTGATGCCGAAGGCGTACTTGATCCCACCGCCACCGGGGGTGGTGGTACCCGGCGGGGTCGTGGTGGAACTCGGCGGAGTGGTGGTGCTGGACGGCGGCGGGGTGGTGGTGGTCGTCCCGGTGGGGGTCGGCCCGTCACCGATCTTGATCGTGGCCAGCGTGTTGTTCTGGCCCGGATCCTGCGTGCACGGCGCGTCGATCGTGCCGTCCGGGGTGATCCCGGTGACCGAACCGTCGGCCTTGCGCGGGGTGACCTTCAACTGCAGGTCGCCCACGGTGATCTTCGCCTCGCCGGGCTGGTTGAAGGTCAGCGAAGGCGTCTTGCCCACCGCGTTGACCGTCATCTCACCCTCGGCGGGGATGTTCTGCTTGGCGATGTCGTTGGGCACCTTGACCGGGAGGTTGAGCCCCGGGGCCGCCACGGTCGCCGCCGCGATGGCCTGGCCTTCCAGCGTGGTCGCACCGATCAGGTTCAGCCCGCTGACCGTGTCCGCGTTGATCGTGGAGACGGCCTTGATGTCGAACGTGCCGGTCGGCTGCCCGGTCTTGACCGAAAGCGGCAGATCGGTGTTGATCACCACCTTCAGCGACTGGGAACCCACGAGCGGGAGGTTGCAGTGGTAGTTGAGCGGGAGCGAAATCGGGTCGGCGGCACTGGACTGTGCCCCGACCACGAGTACCGCGGTGGCAAGCCCCACGGCACCGGCCGCGGCGGCGGCGACCGCCTTCTTGGTTCCTCTACGGTGACTCACGATCGTCCTTCCGTGGTATCAACGATGATACGAAACGGCGTACAATTCCCCAGAGCAATAAAATATCGGCCCGAGAGAATTCTCCGGGTAGCGACGATGTCTGACGGATCGCAACCAAACAGTAAACTAACGACGCGTCCGCACCGCTATCAAGGGCTTCCTCGGAAAAGTTGACGCACCGCCGGTAAATTGTCACCCTGGCACGGTGCGCCAGCCCGTTTCCTAGTAGCGGCACATGGGTTTCCCCAGCACAGAGCCCCTTGAGGGCGCCGCGCGAACTGCTGACGCGAGTGACAATCACCCGCCCTGAAACTATCTCGCGCATGCCAATCACCCCTTTCCCCGCTTCTCCGGACAGGCGATCCGCTTGCCTGACGGAATCATTCGTGAGTAACCTCGCGGTTCAGCAAGCCGGTCACCGCCGACCGCGGATGTCCGCCGCGCGCCGCGACCGGCCCTCTTTCGCCGAATTCGACGGGGAAACCATGAAGAGAATGCGCCGCACGGCAGCGCGAATCGCTTTCGCCACCGTCTCCGTGACCGCCTCGGCGGTCCTGCTGAGCGCCTGCGGGTCCGACGACCCCGCCGACGCCGGCCGCCACGCCGACCCCGCCGCGCTCGCCTGGGCGGACAAGGTGTGCTCCGGAGTCGCGGCAGGCTCGGCGAAGCTGTCCCAGCCGCCCGCGTTCGACCCCAACAACCCGCAGGGGGCGAAGACCGCCATGGTGGGCTTCCTGAACTCGCTCACCGTGGCGCTCGACGACATGGCGGGCGGGATCCGCAACGCCGGGGTGCCGCCGGTCCCGGACGGACAGTCCGCAGTGGACAAGGCGACCACCACGCTGGACGAAACCAAGTCGAAGGTGACCGCCACCCTGGCGAAGATGCAGGATGCGAAGGTCACCGACAAGGCGAGCCTGGAGAAGGTCGTCGCCGACGCCGACACCACGATGAGCGGGTTGAGCGAGCCGGAGGGCCCGATCAAGCACCTGCGCGCCAACTCGGAACTGAACCTCGCCTTCACCGAATCCTCGACCTGCCGCCAGGTCTACGGCATGTCGTGAGTGATCCGGGTCGTTAGAACGACCTGAATCACTCACGACCGACCCTCGTCCCGCGCTCTCTGGAGGCCCGGCCGTGCCGATCTCGTTCCCCCGCCCCGCCCGCCGGACGCTCGCCGCCGCGCTGGCGATCGTCCTGTCCGCCGGTGTGCTGACCGCGCTGAGCGTGACCCCGGCGAACTCCGCCGCCACCGCGGCGTCCGACGACTCGTTCTACACCCCGCCGTCCCCGCTCCCGGCGGGCAAGCCGGGTGACATCATCCGCTCGCGAATCTCGAAAGCGGGACCGCGTAAGGATTCCGTCAACGCCTGGCAGGTGATGTACCTGTCCACCGACGCCCTCGGGCGGCCGGACGCGGTGACCGGGACGGTGCTGGTGCCGAAGAACGCCGATCCGGCGAAGGCACCGATCGTCTCGTTCGCCGCGGGCACGCACGGCCCGGCGTTCCACTGCACGCCGTCGAAGATGATCGACATCGGCGCGTTCTACGAGCAGTCCGGTCTCGACGACCTGCTCGACGCCGGGTACGCCGTCGCGCTCACCGACTACGAGGGCTACCGCCAGGATCCGAAGACGACCTACGTGGTCGGGCGTTCCGAGGGTCCTGCGGTGATCGACGCGGTCCGCGCCGCGCAACGCCTGCCGGAGGCGAAGCTGTCCACCGACGCGAAGGTGCTCTTCCGCGGATACTCCCAGGGTGGCGGGGCCGCGGCGTGGGCCGCCGAACTGCATCCGACCTATGCCCCGGAACTGAACCTCGTCGGCGTCGCCGCCGGCGGTGTCCCCGCCGACCTCGTCCAGGTCACCCTGCAGCTGGACGGGAAATTCGGCTTCGGGGTCTTCGCCTACGCCCTCGTCGGCCTGGACAACGCCTACTCCGAACTGAAGCTGGATTCGTTCCTCAGCGACAACGGGCGCGCGAAACTGGCGGAGATGCAGAAGAGCGCGTGCACGTTCGAACTGCTCACCACCTACGCGAACCAGAAGATCGCCGACTACACGACCAGCGCGGGCTACGTGCGGCCGGAATGGGTCAAGCGGCTCAACGAGAACAAGCTCGGCGGCACCCCGATCAAGGTCCCGCTGTTCCTCTATCACGCCACCGGCGACCAGCTCGTGCAGTTCGCCCAGGCCGAGGCGCTGCGCAAGACCTACTGCGCCGCCGGGGTCAAGGCGACCTGGAAGACCTTCGACACCGACCACATCACGGCGGTCTACACCGGTAACGCGGACGTGCTCGCCTTCCTCAAGGACCGGGTCGCAGGCACCCCGGCGACGTCGAACTGCTGAGCACGCGGTGCTCAGAACGGCCCCTGAGTCCTTTGTGGACGAAGTGGCGCCCGGCGGTGCGCGGAAGCGGCGCGAGCTGTTTCGTTTCGCCACCGTCGGGCTCGCCTCGTTCGGCCTCACCCTCGGGACGAACTACGGGCTGAAACTCACCGTCCTGCAAGCCAAACCGGTCACGGCGCTGGCCATCGCGACCGTCGTGGCGACGGCGTTCGCCTACCTCCTCTCGCGCCGGTGGGCGTTCCACACCCGCGGCGGCAGGCCTCGCCTGCACGAAGCGGCGTTGTTTCTCGCCGTCAACGCGATCGCCGTGACGATCAACCTGTGCCCGCCGCTGATCTCGCGGTACGTCCTGCGCCTGGAAGTGCCCGAAGTCGGCTTTCTGGCACAGGAGATCGCCGACTTCGTCAGCGGGATGCTGATCGGCACCGCGGCGGGTTCGGCGTTCCGCTGGTGGGGTTACCGCCGCTGGGTGTTCCCGGTGGCGGGCGCCCGTCAGCCCGTCCTCGTGAGTGGTGATGACGGTTAGAGCCAAACGTGTTTCAGGTACCTACGGGGCGAGTTCGGTAGCGGCCGGTCCGTGAAGGACTCCTTCCCTCGGCTCAGCCGAGGAAACTCGACCTTCCCCAGTACATGATGGCCCCCTTCCTTGCGCCTGGCGCAAGGAAGGGGGCCATCATGTACTTCGCTCGACAAGACCGCAGGCCACAAGTAGGTACGTGAGAGCCGGTTCGCTAGAACCGTCATCACCACTCACGAGGGCAGTCAGACGTCGGCGGGACGCAGCCGTTCCGCACGCAGCGCCAGCTCGATCCGCAGCCGCTGATCCGGGTCGTCCAGCCGCTCGCCGAACAACTCCGTGAGCCGACGCAGGCGCGCCCGCACCGTCTGCGGATGCACGGCCAGCTGCCGGGCGATCTCGGGCGCGCTCCCCCGCGTCTGCACCTGCGTGAGCAGGGTCGCGGCCAGCTCGTCGTGCTGCCGCGGCGCCAGCCCCGACAACGGTTCCAGCGCCTCTCCGGCCAGCCTGTCCAGCAGGAACTCGTCGGCGAGCAACAGCAACGTGGTGATGTGCTCCTCGCACCACAGCACCGGGCCGACGGTGGTGATCATCCCCCGCCGGGCCAGTTCGGAAGCGCGGCGGGCGATCCGGAACGACTCGCCTGCCTGCGCCACCGGGACGGCCACCCCGACCGTGGCCGACCAGCCGGAAGGCAGTTCCGTCAGACCACCGAGATCGGCTTCGGGACAGGCCACCAGCGCACCGGGCGCGTCCGAGACGAGGTCCGCGGGCACCGCCGAAGGCAGCAGATCCGAGGGGAACGCGGGCGCTCCGTGCGCGGCGGTGAAGACGACCGCGGTGATCCGGGTGGGGATCCGCCAGCCGATCGCGACGGCGAGCGCGCCGACGTCGGCCTGGGCGTACCCCGCGCCGCCGGTCAGCAGCCGGAACAACCGGGCCCGCTGCTCCGCGGGCCCGGTGGCTTCGGCCTGTGCCGCGTTGTAACCGTCGGTCAGCGCCATCGTCACTTCGACGACGTCACCGAACAGGCATTCCGCCGCGCCGTAGAGGACGTCGCCGGACAGCCGCAACTGGCGGCCGGCCGTGACGATCGAACGCCACAACACCCGGCTCGAGACCCGGAACGCCGCCTGCGCGGCCTCACGGCTGAGTCCTTGCCGGAACGCGATCCGGCCCTGTTCGCGAAAGTCCGCCAGGAGGTCGTTCTGCAACAGTTCGGGGACGCCGACCCGGTCGATGGCGCGTTCGATGCTCCGCCGGGTCAGCTCGACGGCCGCCGCACGGGCGTCGCTGTCACTGAAGACTTCCGCACATTCACCGATTTCGGCCGCCACGGCGTCGACGCAGTGCCGGGCGATCGCCGGGATCTTCGGCCGGACGGCGTCACCGAGTTCCCTCGGCAGGCGTGCCCACAGCGAACCAACGGGCTGCCAGCTCACGTGTGTTTTCCCCCGCTTCGAAGTATGCCGACGATTCCGGGCACCCATTCCCTTTCGTCCGCGCGCCACCGGCGCACTCGAATGCACGGAGCGTAGGACCGCCGCCGCATCCGTGTCAAAACCGCCACACCGAAACGCCTTCCGTGGGACGGGCACGACTTTCCGTTGACAATTCAACGTCACATTCGTGGTACACGCCGTCGGCCGACCGAGTAGAAACACTGCCGGCGCCGTTCCCGTCGATCCGACGCGGTCGTGCAAAGGGATTCACGTTTCCCGTCGCCCTGGTTCGTCGAAATCAAAGGGGGTTTTCGTGGTCGAGTACCGCAGTTTCCGCATGCTGGCGACGTTGCCGCGTTCGCTCGGCGAAGAACTGCGTCCGTATACCGGTCACGCGGCGGCCGCGATGATCAAGGAGGTGCAGCGGTCGGTCGCCGCGTACGCGCGGCCGCTGCGCGGTGTCTTCGGCCGCGTCCTGGTGGTTTCCTGCGAGCGGGCGGTGCGGCATTACGTCGACTGCATCGGCGATCCGCTGGTCCCGCACGACCGCTGGATCGACTTCTACCGCCTGCGCGGGCGGAGCGAGTTCACCGAGGGCCGCGGCCTGGAACCGTTGCACGACAGCGCCACGATCGGCGCCCGGGCGGCTTGGCGGGCGATGGGGCCCATCGTGCGGGGGCTCGGCGTCGGCACCGACGTCATCGCGCTCGCGGCGGAGTCCGTCTTCGTCTACGTCGACGAACTGTGCGCCACGACGATCGATGGCTACCAGGAGGCGGAAGCCAAGGCGGCGGGCGCCGCCCCGCTCCGGCGCCGCCGTCTGCTCGAACTGATCGCGCAGGCACCGGAAGGGTCCGCGTCCAGTATCGCGAGCCTGGCGAGCGGGGCGGGCTGGCGGGTTCCGCGGACCGCGGCCATGGTCGCACTCCAGCGCGCTCCGGGCGCCGGCGAGTTCCCCGCCCATCTCTTGGACGACGACGTCCTGCGCGACCTCGACACCGCCGAGCCGTACCTGCTCGCCGCGGATCCCGACATCGATCTCGCACCGCTGAACGGCGCGCTGGACGGCTGGCGCGCGGCCGTCTCCCCCGTCGTCCCGCTCGCCGACGCCCCGGCCGCGCTGCGCACCGCGCGCCGCGCCCTACTGCTGACCAGCGAGGACGCTCCCGGACCGATCATCTGGTGCCGGGATCATCTCGCCACGCTGTGGCTGCTCGCCGAGGATTTCCTCGGCGCCGAACTGGCCAAGCAGAGCCTCGACCCGTTCACGTCACTGAGCGAGAAGCAGCAGGAGAGACTCAGCGAAACCCTCCTCGCGTGGCTGGAGACCCGCGGCGGGGCACCGGAGATCGCGCAACGGCTGGGCGTTCATCCGCAGACCGTGCGAAACCGCTTGCGGCAGCTGGAAGAACTGTTCGGTGACCGGCTCAAGGACGCCGACGACCGGCTGGGCATGCAGCTCGCGCTGCGCGCCCAGCGGCTCATGCGCGTCCACCACCGCGACGAAGGTGGACCAGGGTGACCCGCCGCACCCGCCGTTCCGGTGGCCGTACGGTGGGAAGCACCCAGCGCAACCCGCGGCGAGCGCGTTTCACCTTCGGCTGGTCGAGGTGGAAGTCCGCCCGGCAGGCCATCAGAGAACGGCCGCCGATCCGGCACGGGGCGTCGTCGCATCCATGCGTTTCTCCGTGGTTACGGGTGTTTACGGACGCTTTCCTGAATACCGGTGCGGTCGGAAAATGTCGATGCGGGAATGTTCCGGCGGCCCGGTTTTAGCATGCGGATCGGGGTGGGTGTCGGAATTCTTGTCACCCGGGACCCATTAGGCGGACGTGTCCAGCGACACGCTGACGAACCCGGCATTCCTCACGTTATTTTGACGCCTGACAACGGAAAGGCGGGACATGGCCCTCGAAGCGCGCACACTGACCCTGCACGGGCAGGAAATCCGGCTGCGGGAATACCTGCCGTCCACAACGGACGAGACGGGCGAGCCGCTCGTGCTGCTGCACGGGATCTCGGGGAGCGGACAGACCTGGGTCCCGCTGCTCGAGCATTTCGAGCGGACCGGATTCCGCCGCCGGGTCCTCGTCCCCGACCTGCCCGGCCACGGTGATTCCGGCGCGCCCCGGGCCGACTACGGCCTCGGCGCGATGGCCAGTGTGGTCCGCGACGTCCTCGCCCTCACCGGGAACCACCATGCGACCATCGCCGGGCACTCTCTCGGCGGCGGAATCGCGATGCAGTTCGCCTACCAGTTCCCGGAGATGTGCGCGCGACTGGTGCTCGTGGGCAGTGCCGGACTCGGCCCGCAGGTGACCGCGGTCCTGCGCGCGACGGCCCTGCCGGGGGCCAAAGCGACCCTCTCCGCCGCCGTCAACCCGGCGACCGTCGCGATCGCCCGCGGCATCGCGGCCGCCTGCCGCGGCCTCGGCGGGAAACTCGCACCGGAGACCCGGGAGCTGACGCGCCATCTTTCGTCACTGTCCGACACCGGACGGCGACGGGCGTTCCTCTTCATCGCGCGCAGCCTGATCGATCTCCGCGGCCAGCGCGCGAGTGCCGTCGACAAGCTCTATCTCGCCGAACAGGTGCCGACGTTGGTCGTCTGGGGAGCGCACGATCCGCTCATCCCGGTCGAACACGGCCGAAAGACGGCAGAACTGCTGCCGGGTAGCCGCTTGACCGTGTTCGAAAATGCGAAACACTTTCCACATGTGGCCGACCCGGCCCGGTTCGGCGCGGAGATCGAACGCTTCCTCGACGAGACGGAACCGGCCCGGCTGACCCTCGAAGAGGTCGTCGAGATCCTCGTTCAGGCGAGCGAGGCGGCGAACGGGGTCGAAAACCGCGCGACGACCCCGCGGAAGGCCCCGGAAAAGTTGTCACCTGAGCCCCATCTCAGGCGTGCCTAAATGTCACCCACCGCCGGATTGGACCACCCGTTCGGGTGTAGTCCATCCAGGTGGCCGATCCGGGCACCGCCAGCCGTTGACACTCGTCACGGCCGGATTTTATGTTGCGTGAGCCACAAAATCTGGATCGGCTTCACCGTTGAAGAGGCTGATTTTGTTGCTAACAAGGATAAAAACATGACCGACTTGGATACCGGGTTCTCGCGGCACGATCTGCGGACCGCACGGCCTGACCCCGACGTGCGTCATCCCGCCACCCCGCACCGCCAGCCACCGGGTCCGGTCCAACGACCGCGCGCCTTCACGCCGGCACCGAGAACCCCCGTGGAGAACCGACCTGTGCGCAGCACCGGTGCGAATGGACTGTGGGCGTCACTGCCGAGGGAACTGGGCGAGCGGTTCCGGCCGCGCGCCGACCCCTTGGCCCGAGCCATCCTCCAGGAGGTACAACGAGCCGTTCCCGAGTACGCGCAGCCACTGGAAGGCGCGTTCGGACAGATCATCACGCAGGGTATCCGGCAGGCCATCCTGCACTGCCTCGACACCATCGGTCAGGGGACGGCCTCACTCGACAAGTGGTCGGCGGTCTTCCGTCACCTCGGGAAGGTCGAGTTCAAGGAAGGCCGCAGTCTCGACTGCCTGCAGACGGCCTACCGCGTCGGCGGTCGCGTCGCCTGGCGTCACGTTTCGGAATTCGGGCAGGCGATCGGAGCGGACGCCGATCTCCTCTGCACCGCGGCCGAAGCGATCTTCGCTTACGTCGACGAGATTTCCGCACTGTCCATCGAGGGCTACACGGCCGCACAGGAGCGGGCTGCCGGCACCAGGGCCAGACGCAGGCGCAGGCTGCTCGAACTGATGCTCTCCGATCCGCCGTCGTCCCCGCAGTCGATCGCGTCGCACGCCGCCAACGCCCAGTGGGCGCTGCCTGCCGAGGTCACGGTCGTCGCGCTCGAACGCCGGAACGGCCCTCTCGACCCCGACAGCGCCGACCTGGACGCCGACGTCCTGGTCGACTTCGAGGGCCCCAAGCCTTGCCTGGTCACCGGCGACCCCGACAAACACCTGAAGGATCTCGCCGAACGGCTTCCCGGCTGGCGGGCGGTGATCGGCCCGGCCGTGCGGCTCACCGAAGCACCGCGCTCCCTGCTGTGGGCCCGCCGCACCCTGCGGCTGGTCCAGCGCGGGGTCCTGCCGGACAATCCGGTCACCTGGTACAGCGATCACTTGTCGACCCTGTGGCTGCTCGCCGACGAGTTCCTGGTCCGTGAACTCTGCACGCGCAGCCTCGCCCCGTTCAACGACCTGACGCCCAAGCAGCGGGCGCGGCTCGGGGAGACGTTGCTGATCTGGCTGCAGTCCCGGGGCAGCGCTCCCGAGATCGCGAAGAAACTCAAGGTCCACCCCCAGACCGTGCGGTACCGCATGCACCAGCTCATCGATCTCTTCGGCGACCGGTTGAACAACGCCGACGACCGGCTCGACATGGAGATCGCCCTGCGCGCGGAGGCCTTGCTCGCCGAGGACTGACGCCGGGCCTTGGCAGTAGAGACCAGCGTTTCCCACTCACAACGAGGTGACGAGGTGACCCGACCGCAGGATGGTCGCAGCGGGGTCGAGGCGACGTACGGCCCGCTCCTCACGCCCGCTCGGCCGGGCGGGTCGAGCGGGCGTCCGGTCCAGCTCTGGGCCCTGCTGCCGAGAGAGCTGGCGACGGTGTTCCGCCCGGTGCTGGCCGACGTGGCCGGGGAGGTGGTCCGCGAGATCCAGCGGACCATCCCCGACTACGCGCGGCCGTTGGACGGCGCTTTCGGGAAGGCCCTCAAAACCGGCGTCCAGATGGCGTTCCTGCAGTTCCTGGAACGGATCGGGAACCCGGAGGCGCCGTCGGAAGACCGCCGGAGCGTGTTCCTGAGCCTGGGCGTCCAGGAGTTCCACCAGGGCCGCAACGTCGACGTCCTCCAGGCCGCGTACCGGGTGGGGGCCAGGGTGACCTGGCGGCGGGTGGCCGAAGCCGGGCGGCGCACGGGCGTGCCTTCAGCGACGCTGTGCCTGCTCGCGGAAGCCATCTTCGCCTACATCGACGAACTCTCGGCATTGTCCGTCGAGGGGCACGCGGAGGCGCGCGAGAAAGCCGCCGGCGCGCTGGAGCGTCGGCGCCACCGGCTGATGGAGCTCCTGCTCGCCGAACCGCCGTCACCGCCCGACGTCGTCAAACACGCCGCCGACCTCGCCCGCTGGCAGCTACCGGAGCTGCTCGTCGCCGTCGCACTCGACCAGCCGTCGGACGAAGCTCCGGCGGCTGCTTCGAGCGCGCTGGCGGATTTCGAGAGCAGCTCGCCCTGCCTGCTGCTCCCCGCTCCGGAACCAGACGAACGAGAACAATTCGCCGAATCCCTGGCTGGGTGGCGGGCCGCGATCGGCCCCGCCGTCCCGCCGGCGTTCGCCGCACGTTCCCTGCGGGCCGCACGAGAGGCACTGCGGCTCGTCGAGTCCGGCGCGCTCGCCGACGAGCCCGTGACGTGGTGCGTCGACCATCTTTCGCGACTGTGGCTGCTCAAGGAACCTTTTCTGGCCGCCGAACTGGTGCGGGAGCGGCTCGGGCCGTTGGCCGGGTTGACCGGAAAACAGCACACGCGGCTGACCGGGACCTTGCTGGCGTGGCTGGAGACCTGCGGGAACGTCCGCGAGGTGGCCGAACGGCTCGCGGTCCATCCGCAGACGGTGCGCTCACGCGCGCAGGAACTGGAGACGCTGTTCGCCGACGGACTGAAGGACCCCGAACGGCGCTTCGAGATGATCCTCGCCCTCCGAGCGATCTCCTCCTGAGACATTCAGAGGACTAAACGCGCCCGGCTTCGCGCTCTATCGAGGGGCAACCGACTGTGGTGTGTCCGTGAAGGCCTCCTTTCCTACTCTCAAGGTAGGGAAGGAGGCCTTCACGGACTTCCCGACTCGAAGCTGCGGGTAAGGGGTGGTCGCGAGTGGCGATTCGGGCTATTGAGGAGTAAGGCAAAGGTGTCGTGTTGCGAGCGACGTCGGCTCGCGCCGCGGCCGGATGTCCCCAATGCCGCATGGGGGACGCTGACCGTCTCCACTGCCACATTGGAGACATGCCCGCCTCCCGATTGCCTGCTCACACCGCCAGGGGCGACCAGTCTCCCCAGCCCCTCAAGGAGGTGTCGTGTTGCGTGCGGGGCTGTTCGCGCCGCGGCCGGATGTCCCCAATGAGGTTTTCTCAGTAGCGGCCTTGGTGTTCGAGTTGGGTGAGTACGAGGGCTGCTTTGATGATGGTGCCGATGTGGGTAGGGC
>NZ_JBVISU010000038.1:0-49106 GCF_055575355.1 Amycolatopsis sp. NPDC034160
CACAATCAAGCGGCCTTATCCGAAGCAGTCATTCCTAGCAGTTTTTGGTAGGACACCCACTCAATCGCGGTGAGCGAGAGCTTGGTTCGTGTCCCAGTCGGCCACCCGGTTTCCCTGGCGACTTGGAGAACTTTACATGGCCCGCAGGGGCCCGAAACAGGGGGGTACCTTAACTGCGTTTCCGCAGGTCACGGCCCCTGTTTCGGGCCGGGGCCGCGATCAGCCCCCGACGCGCACGCCGGCGACGGTGCGCTTGCCCTTGCGGACCACGAGCCAGCGGCCGTGCAGAGCGTCGTCCGCGGACGGCTTCCACTCCTCGTCGGCGATCTTCGTGTTGTTGACGTACGCGCCACCTTCCTTGACGGTGCGGCGCGCGGCGCCCTTGCTGTCGACGAGCCCGGCGGCGATCAGCAGGTCGACGATCGTCGCCTCGCCGTTCGGGTCCACCTTGCCGTTCGGTACCTCGGCCATGGCGGCGTCGAGGGTCGACGGGTCGAGTTCACGCAGCTCTCCCCTGCCGAAGAGCGCCTGACTCGCGGCGATGACCTGGCGGGTCGCCGCCTCGCCATGCACCAGCGTCGTGAAGTCTTCCGCCAGCTTCCGCTGCGCGGACCGCAGGTGAGGGCGCTGTTCAGTGTCCTCGGCGAGCGCCGCGATCTCCTCCTGCCCGAGGAAGGAGAACATCTTCAGGTACCGGATGACGTCGGCGTCGGCGACGTTCAGGAAGTACTGGAACCACGCGTACGGCGAGGTCATCTCCGGGTCGAGCCAGACGCTGCCGCCGCCGGTGGACTTCCCGAACTTGCGCCCGTCGGAGTCGGTGACCAGCGGCGCGGTCAGCGCGTGGGCGTGCCCGCCGTCGGTCCGGCGGATGAGGTCGACCCCGCCGACGAGGTTGCCCCATTGATCGGAGCCGCCGATCTGCAGCTTGCAGCCGTACTCGCGGTACAGGTGCAGGTAGTCCTGCGACTGCAGCAGCAGGTAGCTGAACTCGGTGTAGGAGATGCCGTCGGTTTCGAGGCGGCGCTTCACCGTCTCGCGGTTCAGCATCATGTTGACCGGGAAGTGCTTGCCGACGTCGCGCAGGAACTCGACCACGCTCTGCTTCGCGGTCCAGTCCAGGTTGTTCTCGATCACCGCGCCGGTCGGCGAGTCGTCGAAGTCGACGAACCGCTCCAGCTGACCGCGGATCCGGTCGGCCCACGCCGACACGGTGTCCACCGTGTTCAACGTGCGCTCACCGGTGTCACGCGGGTCGCCGATCATGCCGGTGGCGACGCCCGCCAGCACGATCGGCCGGTGCCCGGCGCGCTGGAAGCGCGAAAGCATCAGCAGCGGGACCAGGTTGCCGGCGTGCAGGCTGGGCGCGGTCGGGTCGAATCCGCAATAGAGCGTGAGGGGTCCTTGGTCGAGGTCTCGCCGCAGTGCGTCGGTGTCGGTGGATTGCGCGATCAGGCCGCGCCAGGTCAGCTCGTCAAGGATGTGCTCGCTCACGCCTGTAGATCCTCCCGCACCAGGTCAACCGACTATCGGCCGGGGGCCGCCGCCCGCCGCTTGCCGCCCCGGCGATAGGTGGAGACCGCGGGCGAGCCGTCGATCCAGAACCGCCATGGCGTGTCCATCGCCATCGCGACGCCGACGCGCGGCCCGGTGCGGATGGCCGACTCCGGGACGCGCTCGCCCGTGAATAGCCGGACGGGTGACGCGGGGTCGGTCAGGTCGACGCCGTTCTCGGCCCGGTCGATGCCGAGTACCGAGGTGAGGATGGCCGGGCCTTTGGCGAGTTCGCCGTTGCCGCGCGCGGACGGCCTGCGTGCCTTGGCGATGTCCGCGCCGGAGACGACCTCCCCGGCGCGGAGCAGCACGGCGCCCGGCTGCCCGTCTTCGGTGCCGACGACGTTGGCGCAGAAGTGCATGCCGTAGACGAAGTACACGTACAGATGTCCGGCCGGTCCCCACATGACCTCGTTGCGCGGGGTCTTGCCGCGGTAGCAGTGCGACGCGGGGTCGTCGAGGCCGCGGTAGGCCTCGACCTCGACCAGGCGGACGGCGACCGTGCCATCGGGGCCCGTCGACTCGATCACCGCGCCGAGCAAGAGCGTGGACATCTCCACCGGATCCAGCGCCAGCTCCCGCCGGGTGAACTGTCTGCCGGTCTCCACGTTCCGCACTCTCCTTGTCCTCGCGATCTTCCTGCGCCGACCTTAACCGGCGATCTTCGGTGCCACCCGCATGCTGGTGTAGCAGCACGCGGTGCCGTCGGGCAGTCTCGTGAACAGCACCGGCATCCAGTCGTCGCCGAACATCGAGTTCTTCCCGGCGAAGACGTTCTCCGACACCGGCACCAGCTCCGCCTCGATCGGCGGCGCGATCCCCTTGAGCGCGTCGGCGAATTCATACACGAAGCGCAGCCTTCCGTCCGTTTCGATGACGGTGATGATGACGCCTTCACGGCGATAGGTACCCGTGAAAGGCGCGACATTCACCGAGGGCGGCGACGCGGGCGGAGCGAACTCGGCGGGCACCTGGACTCCGGCGAGTTCGCCGAGCAATTCCCGTGACAGTGCGGTGTACAGCCGGTCGGTCGTACCGTGGTTCGTGAGCAGGGCGAAGGCCAGCCCCGCGTCCGGAACCACTCGCAGGTAGGAACGTTGCCCGATCGACGAGCCGTTGTGCCCGAAGCCGGGAACGCCGTTCCATTCGTAGGTGGACAGGCCGAGACCCCAGCCGTCGGAACCGAGCGTCCATTTGTCGGGTACTTCGACCTCGCGACGCCGCATCGCGCTCACCGTCTTCTCGGAGAGCACACGAGTCCCGTCGGGTGAGGTGCCGTCCAGGAGCATCCGCGCGAAGCGGACGACGTCGCCGGCCGTGGCGAGCACCCGGCCGTACGGCCCGGCGGAGCGCGGCAGAAGATCCCAGGCGGCCGTCGGCGCGGGGTCTCGGCCGAGGTGTCCCATCGCGACGCGGAACCGCAGCGCTTCCTCGGGCAGGGTCATCGTCCCGGTGAGCCCGAGCGGTGCGATGAGCCGCTCGCGCAGGGTGTCGTCCCAAGTCAGCCCGGTGAGCACCTCAACGATCCGGCCGAGCACGTTGTAGCCGACGCTGCTGTAGGACGCGACCGTCCCCGGCGGGCAGTCGAGCGCCACTCCCCTCGCCGCTTCGACGTACTTGGCGAGGCAGTCGTCGCCTCGTCCGGTGTCTTCGATGAAGTCGCAGGTGAGCCCACCGGTGTGGCTGAGCAGCTGCCGGACGGTGATGGTCTTGGTCGCGTCCGGGTCGACCGTCGCGAACTCCGGCAGAACCTCGATCACCGGTGCTTCGAGATCCAGCCGTCCCTCCTCGGCCAGCCCCATCACCAGTGAGGCCGTGTAGACCTTCGCGACCGAGCCGAGCTGGAAGATCGAGTCGGTGGTCGTCTCCACGCCGGTTCCGCGGTGCAGGATCCCGCTGGCCAGTTCGTGGATCTCACCGTCCATCAGCACCGCGAGGGTCGCGCCGGGAACCCGGTGTTCGACCCGCAGGTCGTCGAGGCGGGACTGCCAGTGGGCGTGGTCGAATGTTGTCCGTACACTGTTAGGCATACTGAACACTGTACGGAAACGGAATGGGAGTGAACGCGGATGTCGGTCTGGGCTCGTCCCCCGAAACGCAAGCGCGAGCAGCCGTTGCTGAGCCGTGAGCAGATCGTCTCCGCGGCCATCGAACTCCTCGACGCCGACGGCATCGACGCGCTCAGCATGCGAAAGCTCGGTCTCCGGCTCGACGTGGCCGCCGCGTCGATGTACACCCACGTGGCCAGCAAGGAGGAGCTGGTCGAACTGGTCGTCGACGAGGTCTACGGCGAAGTCGGCCTGCCCGCGGCCGGTCCGTGGCGTCCGGCGGTGGTGCGGTTCGCGCACGACCTGCGTTCGGTGTTCCTCCGCCATCCCTGGATCGGCTCGCTGCTCGGCGAGGCGGGCGTCGCCTATCTGGGGCCGAACGTCCTGAACCTGTCCGAAGCCGCGTTGGGGCTGTTCGAGGGCGCCGGCTTCTCCCTGGCCGACGCCGATCTGGCGTGGAACACGCTCATGGCCTACGTCGCCGGGCGGGCGACCAGTGAAGCCGCGTGGCTCACGGCGCTCAAGAGAAGCGGCCAAAGCGAGCAGGAGTGGAAGGATCGTCTGTGGCCCGCGGCCGAACAAGCGGTGCAGGACCACCCACGGCTGAAGAAGCTCTACGCGGCGCAGAGGAACCAGTCACCCCACGAGACCAACGACGACGACTTCGGACGCGGTCTCGACTGCGTCCTGGATGGGCTTGCTACGAGGCTCCCTTAAGCGCGTGAAGGCCCCCTTCCCTCGGCTGGTCACTTAAAGAGGGGTAAGGCAAACGTGGCGTTCCTTGCGACGTCGCCTCGCCGCCGCCGCACATGGGAACCTGACCGCCCCCCGATTCGCCACTTACGACCGTCCAGACCTGCGCGAGACCCCAGCGACCGTGTCGCGAAAGCCACTTTCGAGACATCACACGTCCCCAAAGTGGCTTTCGCGACACACCTTGACCATGAAGCTCACCAAAGACCACGCCGACGACGCCGTGAAGGACCCCTTCACTACCTTCAGCGTAGGCAAAGAGGCCTTCACGAGAGGTCAGCTCAGCCAGGTGCGGTGTTCGGTGACGCGCGCGACCAGCCGGTCCCGCTGTTCGGCGACCCGCTCCGGAGCGGTACCGCCGCGTGCGTTGCGCGAACGCACCGAGCCCTCGACGGTGAGCACTTCGCGCACGGCGGGCGTCAGCGCCGGGTTGATCTTCTCGAATTCTTCGTCGGTCAGCTCGTCGAGGCCGACACCGCGGCCCTCGGCGACCCGGACGCTCTCCCCCGCCGCCTCATGCGCGACACGGAACGGAACCCCTTGCCGCACAAGCCATTCGGCGATGTCCGTGGCGAGAGTGAACCCGGCCGGTGCCAGTTCGGCGAGCCGGTCGGTGTGGAAGGTCAGCGTCTCGAGCATGCCCGCGATCGCCGGGAACAGCAGTTCCAGCTGCTCGACGGAGTCGAAGACCGGCTCCTTGTCCTCCTGCAGATCCCGGTTGTAGGCCAGCGGCTGCGCCTTGAGCGTCGCGAGCAGACCGGTCAGGTTGCCGATGAGCCGTCCGGCCTTGCCGCGGGTCAGCTCGGCGACGTCCGGGTTCTTCTTCTGCGGCATGATCGAGCTGCCGGTCGCCCACGCGTCGTCGAGGGTGACGTAGCCGAATTCGGCGGTGTTCCAGATGATCACCTCTTCGGCGATCCTCGACAGGTTGACCGCGAGCATCGCGACGTCGAAGGCGAACTCGGCGACGAAGTCCCGCGAGGCGGTGCCGTCGATGGAGTTCTCGACGCTGGTGTCGAAGCCCAGCTCCGCGGCGACGGCCTCCGGGTCGAGGCCGAGCGAGGAGCCGGCGAGCGCGCCGGAACCGTAGGGCGATTCGGCGGTGCGAGCGTCCCAATCACGCAAACGGGTCACATCACGCAGCAGCGACTGGCCGTGCGCGAGCAAGTGGTGCGCCAGCAGGACCGGCTGCGCGTGCTGAAGGTGGGTACGGCCCGGCAGCACCGCGTCCGGATGCCGGTCCGCTTGCGAAACCAGCGCGTCGACGACACCCAGGGTGCCGGCGACCACCCGGCGGGCGGCGTCGCGCAACCACATCCGGAACAGCGTCGCGACCTGGTCGTTGCGGGAGCGGCCCGCCCGCAGCTTGCCACCGAGTTCGGTACCCGCCCGCTCCAGCAGACCGCGTTCGAGGGCGGTGTGGACGTCCTCGTCGGCGACGGTCGGGGTGAACGCGCCCGAGGCGACGTCCTGCGCGAGCGTGTCCAGCGCGGTGAGCATGCCCGTCAGCTCGTCTTCGGTGAGAAGCCCGGCCTTCCGCAGCACTCGCGCGTGTGCCCGCGATCCGGCGATGTCGTACGGCGCCAGCCGCCAGTCGAAATGGGTCGACGCGCTCAGCGCCGCCATCGCCTCGGCCGGCCCGCTGGCGAACCGGCCGCCCCACAGCTGCACCGGCTGCTCATTCCCGCTCACAACACTCCTCGAAATTCCTTGGTTCTGGTCAGGCGACCGATTGGTCGAAACCGGTGCCCGTGGTGAAGTCGTACAGTGTGCGCTCATCACGCGCGGAGTTCACGACCGCGTTCCCCCGGTGCAGGATCAGGCGGACTTCGCCGGACACCCGCCCGGCGCTGACCTTCTCCAGTTCGTCGTGCGCGGTGACCAGCGCGAGCGCGCCCGGGCTTTCGTAGATTCCGCGTCCTTCGATCCCGAAGGCGCCGACACGACGGTTCAACTGCTGGAAGGCTTCCAGCAGGGTCACGGTCTCCCCGTCGATGGCGACCGGCACCCCCTCGTCGAAGGTGATGACCGCCTTCTCCGGGTCATCCGGGAAGGCGAACCCGTCAGGCGTCACCTTCGGCCTCCTCACCGCCGTCCACTGTGGACGACCGTCGGGCCAGCGCCATGAAGCGCTCGGCCAGATCCTTGCCGGACAAGGGTTCCCTCGCGATCACCGCGACCGTGTCGTCCCCCGCGATCGAGCCGACGACCTCTTCCAGCGCCGCCCGGTCGATGGCGCTGGCGAGGAACTGCGCCGCCCCCGGCGGGGTGCGCAGCACGGTCAGGTTCCCCGACGAATCCGCCGAAACGAGCAGTTCGGCGAGCAGCCGCGAGAGCCGGGAGGTCCCGCCCTGCACCCCGCGTACCGGACTGCCGTCCTCCGGGATGACGTACACGGGCGCGCCGGAGTCGGCGCCCCGCAGTTTCACCGCGCCCAGTTCGTCGAGGTCCCGTGACAGCGTCGCCTGGGTGACGTCGATGCCTTCCGCCGCCAGGAGCTTCGCGAGCTCCGTCTGGCTGCGGATGGCCATCGTGGACACGAGTTCGGTGATCCGGGCCTGCCGGGTGACCCTGCTGCCGGTCATCGTCGCTTCTCGTCCAGTAGCCACACGAGCAGCGCCTTCTGCGCGTGCAGCCGGTTTTCGGCCTCGTCCCAGACCGCGCTCGACGGTCCGTCGAGGACCTCGTCGGTGATCTCCCAGCCGCGGTGCGCGGGCAGGCAGTGCAGCACGATGGCCTCGTCCGCCGCCCGGCGCATCAGCGCGGCGTTGACCTGTAGCTCCCGGAACGGCCCGACGCGGTCGAGGCCGTCGTTCTCCTGGCCCATCGAGGTCCAGGTGTCGGTGACGACGACGTCCGCGCCTTCGACGGCGGCGTACGGGTCGGTGAAAACCGTGGTGCTGCCGCCGGTTTCGCTGGAGCGGTGCTTGGCGTCGAGCATGACCTGCTGATCCGGCTGGAAGCCTTCCGGCGACACGACGCGCACGTTCATCCCGGCCGTGGTCCCGCCCAGCAGCAGCGAATGCGCCATGTTGTTGGCGCCGTCGCCGAGGTAGACCAGGGTGAGCCCGGCGAGCTTGCCCTTGCGCTCGCGGATGGTCATCAGGTCGGTGAGCACCTGGCACGGGTGGAACTCGTCGGTGAGCGCGTTGATCACCGGGATGCTCGCCGCCGACGCCATCGCGTCGATGCGCTTCTGGGCGAAGGTCCGCCAGACGATCGCGTCCAGGTAACGCGACAACACCCGGGAAGTGTCCTCGATGGTCTCTTCGCGGCCGAGCTGCATGGAGCGCCCGTCGACGATCACCGGGTTCCCGCCGAGCTGGGAGATGCCCACCTCGAACGAGAACCGGGTCCGGGTGGAGTTCTTCTCGAAGATCGCCGCGACGGACTTGCCCTCCAGCGCGCGGGAGCTCAGCGGCTCTGCTTTCAGCTGGTCGGCGAGGTCCAGGATCTCGGCCTGTTCGGCGGGGCTGAGATCGTCGTCACGGAGGAAGTTGCGGAGCATGCGTTTCGTCTCTGTCCTAGGTGGTGGTGGAATCGAGCGCCCCGGGAAGGGCTTCGAGGAATCCCGCGGCCTCGTCGGCACTCAGGATCAGCGGCGGTGCCAGCCGGATGGTGTCCGGGGCGATCGGATTGACCAGGTATCCCGCGTCCTGCGCGGCCTTGGCGACCGTGGCGGAGACCGGTTCGCGCAGCGCGATGCCGAGCAGCAGCCCGGCGCCGCGGACCCCGGCGACCAACGGGTGGCCGAGCTCCTCGACGCGCGAGGCGATGTCCTTGCCCAGTGCGGAAACGTGGTCGTTCAGGTTGTCCTTGGCGATGGTCTTCAGCACGGCGAGCCCGGCGGCGCAGCAGATCGGGTTACCGCCGAAGGTGGTCCCGTGCTGTCCCGGCTTCAGCAGTTCACCCGCCTCGCCGACACCGACGACCGCGCCGAGCGGCAGGCCGCCACCGAGACCTTTGGCCAGCGTGATGACGTCCGGCACGATGCCGGTGTGCTGGAAGGCGAACCACACGCCGGTGCGGCCGATCCCGGTCTGCACCTCGTCGAGGACCAGCAGGGTTCCGGTCGCCTTGGTGATCTCCCGCGCGGCCTGGAGGTAGCCGTCCGGCGCCGGGATCACCCCGGCTTCCCCGAGGATCGGCTCGAGGAACACCGCCGCCGTGTCGGTGTCCACCGCGGCGCGAAGCGCGTCGATGTCACCGTAGGGGACGTGGGTGACGCCTGGCAGCAGCGGCGCGAACGGGTCCCGCTTGGCTGGCTGACCGGTCAGCGTCAGCGCGCCCATGGTGCGGCCGTGGAAAGCACCCTCGCAGGCGACGATCTTGGTGCGCCCGGTGAGCCTGCTGATCTTCAGCGCGGCTTCGTTGGCCTCCGCGCCGGAGTTGACGAACAGCACCTTCGCGTTGCCCGAGAGACCGGCGACGTCCAGGAGGGTTTCGGCGAACTCGACGACGACCGGGTTCACGTAGAGGTTCGAGGTGTGCCCGAGTTTCGCGACCTGTTCGGTCACCGCGGCGACCACGGCGGGATGGGCGTGCCCCAGCGCGTTGACCGCGATCCCGCCGACCAGGTCGAGGTACGGCTTGCCGTCGGCGTCCCAGACCTTCGCGCCCTCGCCGCGGACCAGGGTCAGCGCCGGAGTGCCGTAGTTGTCCATGAGGGAAGACTTCCAGTGCTCCTGGCCGTCTAGATTGGACTTGTACGTGGTCACGGGAGCTCCGTTTCGGGGAAGACCATGGTACCGATGCCGCGGGAGGTGAAGACCTCCAGCAGAACCGAATGGGCGATGCGGCCGTCGATCACGTGCGCGCGGCGGACACCGCCGCGGATGGCGCGCACGCAGGCCTCCATCTTCGGGATCATGCCGCTGGCGAGGCCGGGCAGCAGGGTTTCGAGGCGGTCCACGCGGATGCGGTCGACCAGGGAGCCTCGGTCCGGCCAGTTGGCGTAGAGGCCTTCGACGTCGGTGAGGACGACGAGCTTCTCCGCGCCCAGCGCGGCCGCCAGCGCGCCGGCCGCGGTGTCGGCGTTGATGTTGTGCACGACACCGTCGATGTCCGGGGCCACCGTGGAGACCACCGGGATGCGCCCGGCGTTGACGATGTCGAGCACCGCGTCCGGGTTGACCTCGGAAACCTCGCCGACGAGCCCGATGTCGACCTGTTCACCGTCCACAATGGCCTGTTTGCGCTCGGCGGTGAACAGGCGCGCGTCCTCGCCGGAGATGCCGACCGCGTACGGGCCGTGCGCGTTGATCAGCCCGACCAGTTCACGGCTGACCTGTCCGGTCAGGACCATGCGGACGATGTCCATCGTCTCCGGAGTGGTGACCCGCAAGCCACCCTTGAACTCGCCTTCGACGCCGAGGCGGTTGAGCATCGCGGTGATCTGCGGACCGCCGCCGTGCACCACGACCGGACGCAGCCCGGCCAGGCGCAGGAACACCATGTCCTCGGCGAAGGCCTGCTTGAGGCTCTCGTCGATCATGGCGTTGCCGCCGTACTTCACCACGACGGTGGCGCCGTGGAAGCGCTGCAGCCAGGGCAGGGCCTCGATCAGGATCGCGGCCTTCTCGGCGGCCGTCGCTAGCCGTTCGTCCGCGGGGACCGTGGTTTCGGAAGGGCTCATGACGAGTACGCGCTGTTCTCTTCGACGTAGGCGTGCGAGAGGTCGGTCGTGTAGATCGTCGCTTCGCCGTCGCCGAGACCGAGGTCGACGACGATCTTGATGTCGCGGCCCGAGAGATCCGCTTCGGAGCGGTCCGCGGCCGGGGTGCCCTTGGCGAACAGCGTCACGCCGTTGATCGTGATGGCGACCTTCTCCGGATCGATCTCGGCGGGCACCCTGCCCAATGCCATCGCGATGCGGCCCCAGTTCGGGTCCGAACCGAACAGCGCGGTCTTGACCAGGTTGTCCTCGGCGATCGTCCGGCCGACGGCGATGGCGTCGGCCTCGGTCGCCGCGCCGGTGACCGTGACGTCGACGTATTTGGTCGCGCCCTCGGAGTCCGCGCGCAGCTGCAGCACGAGATCGAGGCTGACGGCGGTGAGCAGCTCGGTCAGCTCCGCCTCGGTCGGCTCGACACCGCTGGCGCCGGAGGCGAGGACGAGCACCGTGTCGTTGGTGGAGGTGCCGCCGTCGACGTCGAGCCGGTCGAAGGTGCTGCCGGTGGCCGCGCGCAGGGCCCGGTCGAGGACCTCCGGCGTAACGACCGCGTCGGTGGTGAGGACCGAGAGCATCGTCGCGAGATTCGGCGCGAGCATGCCGGCGCCCTTGGCGAATCCGCCGACGCTCCAGCCGCTGTCGTGCTTCGCGGCCGCCTGCTTCGGCTTGCTGTCGGTGGTCATGACCGCGGTGGCGGCGTTGAGATCGGTTTCGGCACCGGTCCCGAGTTCTTTGAAGGCGGTGTCCACACCGGAAAGCAGCGCGTCCATCGGGAGGCGCTCGCCGATCAGGCCGGTTGAGCAGACGGCGACCTCGATCGCGCCCGCCTCGAACAGTTCGGCGACCTTCTCGGCGGTCTTGTGCGTGTCCTGGAAACCGCCGGGACCGGTCGCGGCGTTCGCCCCGCCCGAGTTGAGCACGACGGCCTTGAGGCGCTGCTGCTTGAGCACCTCCTGCGACCACAACACGGGCGCGGCCTTGATCACGTTGCGGGTGAACACGCCGGCCGCGACCTGCAGCGGACCGTCGTTGACGACGAGCGCGAGGTCGAGCTTGCCCGAGTCCTTGATTCCGGCGGCGATGCCCGCGGCCCGGAATCCCTTCGGCTGGGTGACGGTCACGGAGCGACTCCTACGGTCGGTAGTCCGGTGGTTTCGGGGAGGCCGAGTGCGATGTTCATCGACTGCACGGCACCGCCCGCGGTGCCCTTGGTCAGGTTGTCGATGGCCGCGACCACGATCAGGCGCCGGGTGTCGGCGTCGACGGTGACCTGCAGCTGGACGTTGTTCGAGCCGACGACCGAAGCCGACGACGGCCACTGACCCGAAGGCAGCAGCTGGACGAACGGTTCGGCGGCGTAGGCCTTCGCGTACACCTCGCGGGCACCGTCGATGTCCAGATCGGACTTGAGCGCGGCGCTCGCGGTGGTGAGGATCCCCCTCGGCATCGGGGCCAGCACCGGGGTGAACGAGACCTTGACCCGCTCCCCCGAGACCACCGAGAGGTTCTGCGCGAATTCGGGGGTGTGGCGGTGGGCGCCGCCGACGCCGTACGCGGTGGCCGAACCCATCACCTCCGAACCGAGGAGGTTCGGCTTGAGACTCTTGCCCGCGCCCGAGGTCCCGGTCACGGCGACGACGTTGACCTCCGGCTCGATCAGGCCGGCGGCGAAGGCCGGGGCGAGCGCGATCGAACCGCCGGTCGGGAAGCAGCCGGGGACCGCGATGCGCTTGGTCCCGGTGAGGCGCTCGCGGGCGCCGGGGAGTTCGGGAAGTCCGTACGGCCATTGTCCGGCGTGGTCGCCGCCGTACCAGCGCTGCCAGTCGGCCGCGTCCGCCAGCCGGTGGTCCGCGCCGAGGTCGACGACCAGGACGTCCGGGCCCAGCCGCGCGGCGATGGCACCCGAGTGGCCGTGCGGCAGGGCGAGGAAGACGACGTCGTGTCCGGCCAAGGTCTCCGGGGTCGTCTCCAGCAGGACGCGGTCCGCCAGCGGCGCGAGGTGCGGCTGGTGCTGGATGAGCGGCGTCCCCGCGGAGCTGGCCGCGGTCAGCGCACCGATCTGGACTTCGGGATGGGTCAGCAGCAGGCGCAGGAGTTCGCCGCCCGCGTACCCGCTGGCTCCGGCAACCGCGATCTTCACCGTCATACGAATGATTATGCACAGCGGTGCAAGTTCAATCAAACAGAAGCTCCCTCGAACACTGTCGTGTGGCTCACCCGACTAGGTCATCTCCTGTCCTCTTTCCAGGGCATCCTTACCGCATGACGGACACGCCCGCCCGGTTGCTCAACCTGCTGTCGCTCTTGCAGACACCGCGCGAATGGCCTGGCAGCGAGCTCGCGCGGCGGCTGGAGGTCAGCCAGCGCACCATCCGGCGCGACATCGACCGGCTCCGTGAGCTCGGCTACCCCGTCGACGCGTCACGAGGCGCCGAGGGCGGCTACCGGCTGGGGGCGGGCGCGGCGATGCCACCGCTGCTGCTCGACGACGAGGAAGCCGTCGCCATCGCGGTCGGCCTCCGGAGCGCCGCCGGGCAGGCGATCTCCGGGATCGAGGAGTCTTCGGTACGGGCACTGGCGAAACTCGAACAGGTATTGCCGTCGCGGTTGCGTTACCGCGTCGGCGCGCTGGGCGCCGCGACCGTGCCGCTGCCCGGCACCGGCCCCGCCGTCGACCCGGAACACCTCACCGTCTTCGCCGGCGCGATCGCCAACACCGAACGGACCCGGTTCGCCTATCGAACCGGCGACGGGACCGAATCCCGGCGACATGTCGAACCGCACCGGCTCGTCTCCGCCGGGCGTCGCTGGTACCTGCTCGGCTACGACCTCGACCGCGACGACTGGCGGATCTTCCGGGCGGACCGGATCGCCGAGCCACGAGCGACCGGCGGCCGGGCCACCCCGCGACAGCCACCCGCCGAGGACGTGGCGACCTATGTCACCGACCGGATGTACAGCCTCCTTCCCACCTACAGCGCGCGAGTGACCCTGCACGCGCCGATGAACCAGGTCGCCCCCGCGATCGGGGACGACATCGGCGAAGTCGAACCGGTCGACGACGCCGGCTGTGTCTGGAACGCGGGCGCGGACACGCTCGACTGGCTCGCTTTCCGGCTCCTGGGACTCGGCTGCGAGTTCACCGTGCACGAGCCACCGGAACTGATCGGCCACCTCCGGGAGATGGCGGCGCGCATGAATCGCGGTATTTCGTCCACAGTGGACTGATGTGGCGAGGTTACTCGAGGCCCCTGAGGAGACCGCCGCGACATAGGGCGATTCTGGACGCCGACTGGGCTCTCTCCCAGCGCCTGCCCTGCGCGACGGTGACGATTCAGCGGCTGCCGGGATCGACGACGGAGGGTCGGGGACGTTGGGTGTCCCCGATCCTCCGCCGATCAACGTCAGGTCGGCAGCCAGGTCACCGAAGATCGACGGTGAAGGAATCGGGACCTTCACCGTCACGACCTCCCCGCACCCCGGTCAGGATCAGCCGCTCTTGACTGTCCATAAGGGACAATCCGCGCGGCCATGGTGCCCGTTTCAGGTGCTTTGCGCGATTTCACGAGGGGGTCGTGAGTGATTTGGGTCGTTCTAACCCTCATTAGCACTCACGACCCCGCGCAGAAACGGGCATAGAGACATCAACCTGACACTCAGTCGCCAGCTCGCGTCCTTTGTGGACACTGACGCCCGGTCGGCGCCCAGAAGCAGGGCCTACGGGGTGGCGCACTCGAGAGGGATGATGGCCTGGGTGACGTGGGCACCGCACTCGCGTGCTTGAAGACGGATCTCGCGTGCTCAGACACGGGTCAAGCGTGATCGGAGGTGTACCCCGCGAATCCCGTGCCTGAGCACGCGCGTTACACCTCTGCCCGTCTCCCGACCTCACCATGGACCGACGGCGGCCGCGAGGGCCGGATGCCCCGCGGCCGCCCGGGTTCAGCCGAGTTCACCCACCACCTCTCGCTGACTCGGCGGGATCGGGAGGTACGCGCCACGGCGCTCCGGGTCGCATCCGACCCTGGGCAGCCGTGCCCGGATCCCGCCCGGCGTCCGCTCGAACCGCCGTGCGATCTCCTCGACGCTTTCCCCGGCCAGCCAACGGCTTTCCAGTTCGGCGTCCAGCTCGTCGGACCACGGCAGGCCCTGATGCGCGGGGCGGTCCGCCGATCTTCGGCGACCGTTCCGGCCGTTGCTCCGCCCGGCGAACGCCATCAGCGTGTCGGACAGGACGGTCGCCAAAGCCGGTATGGCCTCGGCGTCGATGTCGAGCCTGCCTTCGGCGACAGGCTCCTCCTGCGGTCCGGCTCCGCCGACCATGACGGTCACCCAGCGGTCTTCCCCGGCCGCGCCGCCACCCTCACGGGCGGCGACCTCGATGCGATAAACGGTGTCCTGCACGCGGATCTCGGTCCGGTGCTCTTCGACAATGGTCATGCCGGGGACGCTAACGGGCGGTGCCGACAATTCCCCGGCCCGGCGGCGGGAATCGGGTCCGGGCCGGTGGATGAGCGGTACTTTCATCGCGATCCGGGTCGAAAGGGTGCCGGTCATGCCCGTAGTCCAGCGCGTTCAAAGGACTGAACGCGACATGGGAAGGCCCCGGCCCGGAAATCCGGACCGGGGCGGCGAAGCATCCCGAAGAGCGATCGGTCTTAGAATCGCACCGTCTGAGCCAGCGTCTCCTTCTTCACTTCAGCGGCGGCCGAAGGCACATCCGACTTGTTCGCCGTCGCCGACGAACCGGCCGGAACCGGCGGCGGGACCGGGGTGCACTGCACGTCCGAACCGTTGCCCGGCTTCCGCTCGGGCAGCTTCCCGGTCAGCAGGTAGTCCGCGATCTTGTCGTCCACACAGGACACACCCGAGAGCGAACCGGAGTGCGTGGTCCCTCCGGGCGCGCTGATCAGGCTGGAATTCGGGTAGCGCTTGCGGACCTCCAGGCTGCCGGGGTACGGCGTCGCGGCGTCGTTCTCCTCGTTGACCAGCAGGATTCCCGGCACCTTGCGCCCGTCGATCTCCACCGGCTTGCCCGGCTTCGCCGGCCAGTCGAGGCACGGCGCGTTGAACCAGGCGTTGCCCCAGGTCTCGAACGGGGCCCGGAAGTGCGTGACCCAGTTGTCGAACTTCCAGCGGTTCCAGCTCTGCGGCCACGCGACGTCGGTGCACTGCACGGCCGCGTACACGGCGTACCCGTTGTCCTGACCCGGCGGGTTGGAGTCGTCGTACAGGCCCTTCAGGGTCTGCCAGTCACCCTGGTGCACCCATCCGGAGAACGCCTTCGCCATGTCTTCCCAGCCGAAGACGTAGTATCCGGCCTGCAGGAAGATGTCCGTCCACTCGGAACCGCCGATGACCCCGCCAGCGGGCTTGTCGTACAGCTTCTTCTGCTCGGCGTACCACAGCTTCTCCACCGCGGAAGCGGTCTTGCCGAGGTGGTAGACGTCGTCGTACTTGGCGAGCCAGCCGAAGTAGGTCTTGATGTTCTTGTCGAAGGCGATGTCCTGGTTCAGGTTCGCCTGGTACCAGACGTCACGAGGATCGACCGTGCCGTCGAAGACCATCCGCCGCACGTTTCGCGGGAACAGCGTGCTGTACACCTGACCGAGGTAGGTGCCGTAGGAGAAGCCGTAGTAGTTGATCTGCTTCTCGCCCAGTGCCTTGCGCAGGCTGTCGACGTCCTTCGCGACATCGATGGTCTTGATGTGCTCCAGGATCGCGCCGTTCTTGGCGCACGCCTTCGCGTAGCCCTTCGCCCTGTCGAGCCACGTCTTCTCGATGGCACGTGTGGTCGGCACGTACTGCGGGCGGTTGTAGGAGGCGTAGTCGCCGTCGCAGGTCAGTGACGGCTTGCTCGCCCCCACCCCACGCGGGTCGAAGCCGATCCAGTCGTACTCCTCCCCCGCCTTCTTGGGCACGGCCCGGCCGAGCGTCGACAGCCCGAGGCCGGATCCGCCGGGGCCACCCGGGTTGACGATCATGACGCCCTGCGATCGGGCGGACTTGTGCTTCACGCGCGAGACGGCGATCGAGATCTTCTCGCCGCCGGGCTTCGCGTAGTCCAGGGGGACCTCGAGGAAGCCGCATTCCGCGCCGGCCTTGACCAGGCTCGGCCGGGTGCAGGCTCCCCAGCTGATGGGCTTCGGATCGAAGTCCGACGCCGAGGCGGCCGTGGCGGAGGGAGCGAGCGCCATGGTGCCGACGCCGATCCCCGCGACCGCCAGGGCGGCAACGAATTTCTTCATGTGTTCCTTTTCGTCCGCGTACGACCCGGTCGGGCCGAAGCTACCGAGAACCGGCTTCAATCTCGCTGACCGACACGTTGACCGCCATCCCTCTTTAGTCGGTATCCCCGCCCCGATCCGGGCATATCCGTCTTGTCGGTCCCCTGTCGTACGCTCGCGGCGCCCCGCTGGAAGAGGAGTGCGCATGGATGTGGTGAAAAGCCTGGTTTCGGCGGTTCGCAACGGTTTGGCCGGGCTGGCCGATGCGGAGAAGGCGACCGCGATGCGGGCGTACATGAAGTCGGAAATGCCGTTCCTCGGCGTGCCGAAACCTGCCAGGTCGGCCTTGCTGAAACCGGTTTTCGCGGACCATTCCCTACCCGATGAGGTGACCTTCTCCACCGCCGTGCGCACCCTGTGGCGCGAGGCGGAATTCCGCGAGGAGCGGTACGCGGCCATCGACCTGTCCGGTCAGCGCGCCTACGCCCCCTGGCAGGACAGCGAGCTGCTCGCTCTGTACGAGGAGATGATCGTGACCGGCGCCTGGTGGGACTACGTCGACGAGCTCGCCATCCGCCGTGTCGGGCCGATCCTGCGGGCCGAGCCGGAGACGGTGCTCCCCCTGATGCTCACCTGGGCCTACGACGAGGACAGGTGGCGCCGGCGCACGGCGGTGATCTGCCAGGTCGGCGCCAAGGGCGGGACCGACACCGATCTGCTCACCCGGGCGGTCGAGGCGAACATCGACGACAAGGACTTCTTCCTCCGCAAGGGAATCGGCTGGGCGCTGCGCGAGTACGCGAAGACCGAGCCGGACTGGGTGCGCGCGTTCGTCGCCGCGCATCCGGCGCTCTCGAAGCTGTCCCGGAAGGAGGCGCTCAAGCACCTGGGCGGTTGAGCACCGGTCGCGGGATCAGCGCGGAGAGCTCGTCGATCACCGCGCCGAGTTCGGGTAGCAGCTGTCCCGTCTCCTTCAAATCGCGGAGCAGGTCCAGCCGGATTGCTTGTGGCGGATCTTCTCCGAGAAGCTTGACGAGGTCGCGTTTCGCGTCCTCGATGCGGCCGAGGGCCAGGAGATAGAAGAGCGGCTGGGCCTTGGCGTCCCAGTCCTCGGGGGCGGCCGCCGCGTCGGCCAAGACCTTCTCCAGGGCTTCGGAGAACTGCCGTTCGGCTTCTTCTCCTCGCCCGGTCTTCGAATCCACCAAGGCGAGGAGATTGCGTATCCAGAGGGATCGAGACGCGACTGGTCGCAGGACCTCCCGCGCCTCCTCCGGCTCTCCGGCGAACAACAAGGCTTCACCGAGGTTCCCGCGGTATTCGGTGTCGTCAGGATCCAGCGCGATCAGTTCACGCAGTTCTTCGATGGCCTTGCCGTAATCGCCCGCACGGCGATGGATCTCCGCACGCAAGGCGCGACCACTCGCGTCGTGGCCGTCGGCCAGCGCGTTGTCCACATCGGACAAGGCTCCGGCGAGGTCGCCGAAGAGAACGCGATGATGGGCGCGCTGGTAGTAGGCGTACCCTCCGTCCTCACCCAGCCGGACCCCTTCGTCCAGCTCCGCCCTCGCTTCGTCGTGGCGATCCAGCTTCGCCAGGCTGTCCGCCCGGGTCACATGGAAGAAGGAGTTCGAAGAGCTCGATTCGAGTGCGACATCGATATCGGCGAGAGCGGCCCGGTGATCGCCCAATCTGTGGCGGGCCATCGCCCGCCAGGTGTACGCCCACTCGTTGCCGGGGTCGAGTTCAATCGCGCGGCTCAAGGCCACCACCGCTTCATCGTTCCTCTTCAACCGGCTGAGCATCATCCCTCGCCACAGGTGATTCTCGGCGTCCTCGGGGGCCAGCTCGACAGCGCGGTCGAAGTCGGCCAGCGCCGCCTGCCGATCACCGAGGTCATCATGGACAAGCCCGCGCATGTAGTACGCCCACTCGTAGTCCGGGTCGATCCGGAGCGCGGCGGTGAAGCCGTCGATCGCGAGCCTGCGCCGCCCCGCACGCCGGTGGAACGCCGCCCGGATCGCGGGTGGCCTGGCGCTGCCGGGATCCGCCGCGATAGCCGCGTCCAAGACCTTCGCGGCCTCGTCGTCATCCCCGATCTTCCCGAGGAACCAGGCCAGCTCGGTCAGGTAGTAGACGTCCTGGGGGCGGAGCGCGGCCGCCGCCCGGTACCCGGCGAGCGCCTCGGCGGTCTCCTCCAGTTCGGCCAGGAGAACCGCCCGGTAGTGGACCGCCCAGGCGTAGTCGGGATCGAGCCGGATGGCGATGTCGAGTTCGTCGATCGCCTTCCGGAAGTCTCCGCGTTTGTGGTGCACCGCGCCGCGGGCCGGGTAGGCCCACGCGTGGTCGGGCTGCAGGCGGACGGCCTCGTCGAGATCGGTCATCGCGCCGTCGAGGTCGCCGAGTTCGGCTCGCGCCGAACCGCGACCACGCCACGAATACGCGTAGTCGGGGTCGAGTTCGATCGCCCGGTTCAGGTCTTCGAGCGCCGACGTCCAGTCGGACTGGTTGCGGAGGAAGTTGCCGCGATCGCTCCAGGCGTAGGGATCGGCGGGGTTGAGGTCGAGCGCACGGTCGAAGTCCCTTTTCGCCGCCTCGAGTTCATCCTGGCCCTCATGAGCCCAGGCGCGCCGCCTGATCACCGTCGAGAGCCTGGCCGCGTCGAGTTCACCGGCCCCGGCGAGGACATCGAGGACTGCCACTTCACGTGGCCCGTCGCCGTCTCCCACCGCTTCGGCCAACCGCCGCGCCCAGCGCAGGACGGCGGGCTCGTCGGCGTCGATGCCGGCCTGCTCCATCATGCGCGCCCAGGTCCGTGCGGCCGCGCTGCCGGTCGTGATCATCTCGGCGGCGCCGAGCAGGGCGTCCGGCAGCGCTTCGGCCGGATCGCCGCAGAGCCGGTGGTAGGTCTCTTCCAGTTTCCTCCGCTGCCAGCGTTCGTCGTTCCAGGCATCGCGGTGCCGTCCGTACCCGAGTTCGGTGCACCGGCCTTCGTAGTACTCGGCGAGTTTGCGATGGTGCTCGGCGAACTCTCCGGGTGACCGGCCGCGTTCCATGCGCACCATCGGACCGCGGACCACCGGGTGATAGCGCACCGGCAGCTCGCGCCGCCCGACGAACGGCAGTTCCCGCAGCCAGCGAAACGTCTCCCCCGCCGTTTCCTTCCCGGTCAGGACGCCGACGACGTCTTCGTCGAGGACGCGGGGTAGCGACGCGGTGGCGGCGATCTTCTGTTTGGCCTTTTCGGGGACCCAGTGCAGGAACCGCTTGACCGCGTCGTCGCCGGGATCACCGACGGCGTCCGCCTCGGAGGGCTTTCGCTCCGCCAGCATGGCGACCAGGACGGGCAGGCCGTCGGTCAGCCGCAGCACGGTCTCGATCACCTGCTCGTCGGTGATCCCGTGCTCGGCGAGCAGCCGTCGCGCCTCCGGTTCGGTGAACGGCCGGAGTTCGATCTCGCGCACCAGCGGCGCGTGCCGGTTCCATTTCGCCTCGTCCAGCGGGAACTGGCCCGCGACGGTGAGCACCAGGTTCTGCGGCAGGTCTCCGTACCGGCCGCCGAACAGGTCCAGCAGCCAGGTCTCCAGTACCGGCGCCGTCCGTTCGAAGGTGTCGAAGAACAGCGCGATCTGCCGGGATTCCGGAAGCCGCCAAAGATCCTCGACGAACGGTTTGGTCAGCTCCTCCGCCGGATCGAGGAGCAGCTGGACGTCGGCCTTCCGTTTGAACTTCGCCGCGAGGTAGCTCTGCAGCTGCTCCAGCTGTTTCGCCGTCGCGTCGGCATCGATCGCGTCCGCGGCGATGCTGCCACCGGGCAGCGTCTTCGCCACCCCGAGACCGGCTTTGACCACGGTCTTGGTGACGAGTGCGCGACCGGCAGCGGGAGCCTGTGGATCGCTGTGCAGTCGTTCCCGCGCCTTGAGGTAGGACTCGTAGCGTTTCTCGAAGCGCCGCATGTCGTGCCCGGCGCGAGCGAGGTCCCTCGCGAGTTTGACCAGGGTCGCGGGCAGATCCTGAAGGCGATCGTCCGCGAACCCGACGGCGGCGCGGGATTCCTCGGCGATACCACGAAGCTGTTCGAGGAGGAAGCTCTTGCCGACCCCCGCGAGACCGTGCACCGAGAACAGGTACCGACGACGCCGGTCGCTGCCCGGCAACGCCAGATTGGCCCGGAAGTCTTCACGTTCCCCGACGCGGCCGACGAAACCGTCGCTCATCCGGGCACGGGCGATGTCTTGGATGCTGGGGCGACCGTCTGGACGTGACACGGGAACTCACTTTGCCACACCTGGTGATGCGTCAAGGCCCCCTTCCCGCGGCTGGTCATTAAAAAACCATGGCCGAGGGAAGGGGGCCTTCACGAGACTTCGGGCCGCGAGGTCAGGCCCGCAAGCTAGCACCGAAGCGCTCACCGGCGACGGCGATCGCGGCGTCACGAGCCTTGGTGGCCTCGTCGACGGTCAGCGTGCGGTCCGCGGCACGGAACCGCAGCTTGTACGCCACCGAACGCTTGCCCTCGCCCACCTGCTCGCCCTGGTAGGAGTCGAACAGCGTGATGTCCTCGAGCAGTTCGCCCGCGCCTTCGCGCAGTGCCTCGGCCAGGTCGGCCGACGGCACCTCCGACGCGGCGACGAGGGCGACGTCGAGCAGCACCGGCGGATAGGCCGAGATCTTCGGCGCCGGACGGCCGTCCGGGATCGGGATCGCGTCCAGGTCGAGTTCCATCGCGACGGTACGCGGCGGCAGCCCGAGCGCCTCGACGACCTTCGGGTGCAGCTCACCGGCGTAGCCGACGGGCCACTGCCCGACTCGCAGCTGCGCGCAGCGGCCGGGGTGCCAGGGCAGGTGATCCGCCGCGGCCGTGGTCAGCTCGACACCGGCCGCCTGCGCCACCAGCCGGGCGGCCTGGACCGCGTCGGCCCAGTTCGCCTGCTCGCCCTCGCCCCACCAGCCGGCGCGGGCACGCTGGCCCGCGAGCACGACGGCGACGTGCACCGGCTGCGGCGGGACGGCCGCCTCCAGTACCGCGAGTTCCTCGTCGGTCGGCCGACGGTCCACCCCGAGGGACGGCATCGGGACCGGGTTCGCCCCGGGCAGCACGACCTGTCCGATGTGGAACAGCGAAACATCCTTGAAGCCACGGGAAATGTTGCGCTGCAGGGTTTCCAGCAGCCCCGGAAGCAGGGTGCTCGTCATCCGGTCCTTGTCCGCTTCCAGCGGGTTGCGGACCCGGACGGTACGGCGGCGGACGTCGTCTTCGGGCAGTCCGAACGAATTCCAGACCGAATCCGAGATGAACGGGAAGGGCAGCACCTCGACGTAGCCCGCCTCGGCCAGCGCACGCGCGACCGAGCGGCGACGGCGCTGGGTGTCGGTGAGGCCACGGCCCGCCGGGGCGTCGGGCAGCACCGACGGGATGCTGTCGTAGCCCTCCAGCCGGAGCACCTCCTCGACCAGGTCGGCGGGCTGCACCAGGTCACCACGCCAGCTCGGCGGGATCGCGGTCACCAGCGCGGTGCCGTCCTCGGCCGTGCCCACGTTGACCTTGCAGCCGATCTGCGAGAGCCGCCGGACCGTGACACCGCGCTCGTAGCGCACCCCGGCCACCTGGTCGGGCATGCTGATCGGCATGGACACCGGCGGGTTCGGCTCGACGCCGCCCTCATCGGTGCGGCCGGGCAGGATCGAGCCGTCACCGTACTGGCGCAGCAGACGCGCGGCGAACTCGACGGCCACCGCGCACAGCTGCGGGTCGGTGTAGCGCTCGAACCGCTTGGCCGCCTCGGAGAACAGCTTGTGACGGCGGGCCGTCCGGCTGATCGACGACGGATCCCAGTGCGCGGCCTCGAGGAGCACGTCGGTGCTTTCGGGAGTGATCTCGGTCGACGCGCCGCCCATCGTGCCCGCCAGCGAGATGACCCCACTGTCGTCGGCGATGACCACGTCGTCCGCGTCGAGGGTGCGCTCGACATCGTCCAAAGTGGTCAGTTTCTCGCCCGGTTTCGCCTTGCGCACCACCAGATCGCCCTTGACCGAGCTGGTCGCGAACGCGTGGAGCGGATGGCCGAGTTCGATCATCACGTAGTTGGTCACGTCGACCGCGAGCGAGATCGACCGGATCCCCGCCAGCATCAGACGGCGGCGCATCCACCACGGCGTCGGCGCGGTCGCGTCGAGGTCCTTGACCCGGCGCAGCACGAACCGCTGGCAGCCCTCGGTGTCTTCGAGGTGCACCGGCCACGCGTCGGTCTCGGCCTCCGGGACCTCGATGGACGCCGGGTCGCCGAACGGGACGTCGAGCGCGTTCGACAGCTCGCGGGCCAGCCCGCGGACCGACAGCGTGTACCCGCGGTCCGGGGTCGGCGTCACCTCGAGGACGGTGTCGTCGAGGCCGAGCAGCTTGTTCGCGTCCTCACCCGGGCTGGCGGTGCTCGGCGGCAGCACCAGGATGCCGGAGTGGTCGTCCCCGATGCCGAGTTCGCTCGCGGAGCAGATCATGCCGTCGCTGAGGCGGCCGTAGGTCTTGCGCGAGCCGATCTCGAAACCGCCGGGCAGCACCGTGCCGGGCAGCGCGACGATGACCAGGTCGCCCTCGGCGAAGTTCGTGGCACCGCAGATGATCCCGCGGGTCTTGATCCCCGTCGGGCCGTCGTCCTCGAAGGGGCCTTCGTCATCGTCGTCGTCATCCGCGTCGACGTTCTCGTCCGGCTTGTCGGTGTCGTCTTCGGACTCGCCGACGTCGACCCGGCAGAAACGGACCGGCTTCTTGAACTCGGTCAGCTCCTCGATCTCGGCCACGCGGCCCACGACGAGCGGGCCGGTGACCGGTTCGAGCGGGCGGACGTCGTCGACCTCGATGCCGATGCGCACGAAGGCGTCGGCCAGATCCTGGGCCGTGACCTCCTCGTCGACGTCGAGGTGTTCGGTCAGCCAGCTGGCTGGGACCTTCACTCAGGCCTCCGTTCCGAAGGGCAGGGTGAACCTGATGTCGCCCTCCACCATGTCGCGCATGTCCGGAATTCCGTTGCGGAACTGCAGGGTGCGCTCGATACCCATGCCGAAGGCGAAGCCCGAGTAGACCTCGGGATCGACGCCGCAGGCACGCAGGACGTTGGGGTTGACCATGCCGCAGCCGCCCCATTCGACCCAGCCGGCGCCGCCCTTCTTCTCCTCGAACCACACATCGACCTCGGCCGACGGCTCGGTGAACGGAAAGAAGTGCGGGCGAAGACGGGTCTTCGAGCTTTCGCCGAACATCGCGCGGGCGAAGGCGTCGAGGGTGCCCTTGAGATGGCCCATCGTCAGGCCCTTGTCCACCGCGAGCCCTTCGACCTGCGAGAACACCGGCGTGTGCGTGGCGTCGAGTTCGTCGGTCCGGTAGGTGCGGCCGGGGCAGACGACGTACACGGGCAGGTCGCGGTGCAGCAGCGTGCGGGCCTGTACCGGCGAGGTGTGCGTCCGCAGCACCAGCCCGGAGTCCTCCTCACCGAGGTAGAACGTGTCCTGCAGCTGGCGCGCGGGGTGGTCCTTGCCGAAGTTCAGGGCGTCGAAGTTGAACCACTCGGCCTCGAGTTCCGGACCGTCGGCGACCTCGTAGCCCATCGCGACGAACGCGTCGGCGATCCGCTCCGACAGGGTCGAGATCGGGTGCCGGGCGCCGCGGGGCACGCGGTCCCACGGCAGCGTGACGTCGACGGTCTCCTCGCGGAGCACCTTTTCGTCACGTTCGGCCTGGAGTACGACGCGGCGCGCGTCGAAAGCGGCCTGGATGGCTTGGCGCGCTTCGTTGACCCGCTTCCCTGCCTCGGCTTTCTCCTGCTTCGGCAGGGCACCGATCTCGCGGCGAGCGAGCAGCAGCGGAGACTGGTCACCGAGGTGGGCGGGCTTGACCGCGGCCAGCGCGTCGAGATCCGCCGCGGCCGCGAAATCGGTCTCGGCCTGCTTGACGGCGGCCGTCAACGTTTCCGGCGCGAGCGTTCCCGCCTGGGGGTCCTGCTTGTCGTTGGCTTCGGACATAACTCCTCGGCGTCCGCTGGGACTGGTCCGGTGCACGCGAGCGCACGCATGGGTTTAGCAGCAGCTGAATTCTATGGGACAGCGAACGGCGGCCCCCGATCACCCTAGGGCTGGGCACACCGTCACTCGGGAGGGCGAAAGACGCGCTCTACGCCGTAAACAAGGTGCTGGAACGAACATCGCGTTCCATGAGAGCTCCCCTGTGTCGTGAGGTGAAAGGCGTACTGCCCCTGACTCTATGTGGTCGCGGACCGCGACGCCATCGCATTGGTGTAGACACAGACCGCCGCGGCCGTCGCGAGGTTCAGGCTTTCCGCCCGGCCGTACATCGGGATCTTGACCGCGAGGTCGACGGTGTCGAGTACGTGCGCGGGCAGGCCGTGCGCCTCGTTGCCGAACACCCACGCGACGGGCTCGTCGAAGGTCACCTGATCAAGCTCGGTGTCGGCGTAGCCGTGTGCGCCGAAGGTGCGGAGACCGGCGGCGGAGCAGGCCTTCAAGGCCGCGTCGACGTCACGGATCCGGGTGATGGCGGGGTGGAACAGACTACCGGCGGCCGCGCGGACGCATTTGCCGTTGTGCGGGTCGACACTGTCTCCCGCGAGGACGACCGCGTCGGCGCCCGCGGCGTCCGCGACCCGGATGACGGTGCCCGCGTTCCCGGGGTCCGCGACGTCGACGAGGACGACGACGAGCTTCGCGCCCGGCTTCAGGACAGTCTCTTGTGGACGGTCGACGAGCGCGCACACCGCGACGATGCCTTGCGGCGTCACGGTCTCGGACAGCCCGTCGGCGGCGCGGTCGGAGATCGGCGAAACGGGGACGCCCGCATCGCGCGCGGTGACGAGCAGACGCTCGTGCTGCCCGGCGGCGCGTTCGGTGACGAACAGCTCGTACACCTTGCCGCCGTCTTCGAGGGCGTGGGTGAGCGCGGCTTCGACCGCGTTCGCGCCCTCGGCGAGAAACCGCCCGGTCTTCTCACGTTCGGCCCGGCGGGTGAGCTTGCGCGCAGCAACAACCCGGGGCGTCCGTTCGGTGAACGGAGCCGCCCCGGGTTGCGGGAGAGCGCTGTGGCCGGTCAGGCCGACTTCTTCTCTTCGGTGTTCACGTTCGCCTTGGCCAGCTCGGCCAGCGCGGTGAAGGCGGCGGCGTCGTTGACCGCGAGTTCCGCGAGGATCTTGCGGTCCACCTCGACACCCGCGGTCTTGAGACCCTGGATGAGGCGGTTGTAGGTGACACCGTTGGCGCGGGCGGCCGCGTTGATGCGGGTGATCCACAGCCGACGGAAGTCACCCTTGCGGGCACGGCGGTCCCGGTAGGCGTAGTTCAGCGAGTGAAGCGTCTGCTCCTTCGCCTTGCGGTACAGCCGCGAACGCTGGCCGCGGTAGCCGCTGGCGAGCTCGAGAGTCGCGCGACGCTTCTTCTGGGCGTTGACAGCCCTCTTGACGCGTGCCACTGGGTCCATCCTGTCGATCTGGGGGCGCGCAGGCGCGCCCGGCGTTTACAAAGTGCGGGAGTGTCAGCGGCCGAGAAGGCGCTTGACGCGGCCGACGTCGTTCTTGGCGATCTCGGTCGTGCCCTCAAGGCGACGGGTGAGCCTGTTGGACTTCTTCTCCATCAGGTGGCGGCGGCCGGCCTTCTGGCGGCGCAGCTTGCCCGAACCCGTGACGCGAACTCGCTTCGACGTCCCGCTGTGCGTCTTCATCTTCGGCATTACGTTGTCCTCTTTCGTGCGGCGGCACACCGGTGTTCTCCGGTGTGCCGCTGACATGGCTGGTCGGCGCTACGCGTCGGCGGGCGGCTCTGGCGACTCGTCCTTGGTGGCCTTCGTGGCCTTGGTCGGCTTCACGTTCTTGTGCGGAGCCAACACCATGATCATGTTGCGACCGTCCTGCTTCGGCGACGACTCGACGAAACCGAGTTCCGTCACCTCGTCGGCGAGCTTCTGCAGCAGCCGGAAACCGAGTTCCGGCCGGGACTGCTCGCGACCGCGGAACATGATCGTGACCTTGACCTTGTTGCCTGCCGCAAGGAAGCGCGACACGTGACCCTTTTTGGTCTCGTAGTCGTGCTGGTCGATCTTCGGCCGCAGCTTCTGCTCTTTGATGACGGTGAGCTGCTGGTTGCGGCGGGACTCGCGGGCCTTCTGCGCGCTCTCGTACTTGAACTTGCCGAAGTCCATGAGCTTGCATACGGGCGGGCGTGCCTGAGGGGCGACCTCGACGAGATCGAGATCGTTTTCCTGTGCCAGCCGCAATGCATCTTCGATCCGGACGATGCCGACCTGTTCACCGGCGGGTCCGACGAGGCGGACTTCCGGTACCCGGATTCGGTCGTTGATGCGTGTCTCGGAGCTGATGGGGCCTCCCTGGTTCGAGGTAAATTCTTCTACCGTTTCGACCTGGTGCCCACATACCTAAGGCCCCGGTACCGTGCGGTACGCGGGGCCCACTCTTTCCGATCGTGTTCGATCTCCAGAACCGAACACACCACCTCGACGCCCGAAATCGTCTTGGCGAGACCGGACCCGGACACCTGGTGTTGCGGCGGTGACACGGGTGGGAGCGGGGCTCCACTTGCCGCCCCCGATCGCTCGAGGGCTGGTCGCTCGTGGAAGGGTACCAGACGTGTCAGAAGAACCGGTTCAGCAGCCCCCGTATTCCCCGGACGTCCGCGACCTGGAGGACATCCCGAGCGTCGAGGTGATCAGCAGGGCGGCCGTCATGCTGCTCTCCGCCGGCGCCGAACGGCTCGGCCTCGCCGACGAGGACCCGGCCAACTCACCGCACCGCGACCTCGACGAGGCCCGCCGCCTGATCACCGCCCTCGCCGGGTTGGTCACCGCGTCGGCAGAGTACCTCGGCCTGCACGCGGGCCCGCTACGCGACGGCTTGCAGTCACTGCAGAAGGCGTTCCGCGAGGCTTCGGCCGTGCCGGACGCGCCCGGGCAGGGGCCGGGCGAGAAGTACACGGGACCCGTCTACTAGGTCACCTTTCCCGCTCCTACGTGTCATGAGGGGTCCCCATAGGACGAAATTTGTCCTATGGGGACCCCTCATGACACGCGCCCTATCCGATTGCACGACTGACAGCTAACATTTCAGATATGAGTGGGTTAGCCAGGGTGCCGCGATCCCTCCTCCGGGACGAGGCTTACGAGAACATCCGCCGGGCGATCATCAACGGGACGTTGCCGCCGGGGACGAACCTGCGCGACGGCGACCTCGCCGATCAGCTGGGTCTTTCCAGGGCGCCGGTGCGCCAGGCGCTGCTGCGCCTCATCGAGGACGGCCTCGTCGAGTCGAAGCCGCAGAGCTACACGCGGGTGGCGGGGTTCGTCCCCGACGACGTCCGCGATGCCCTGCAGCTGGTCCGCGCCCTGCACGAGTTCGCCGTCCGGGCCGGCACGCCCCGGATGGGCGCGGCCGAGGTCGAAGCGATGCGCGCCGCCAACACCCGATTCGCCGAAGCGATCGCCGCCGGGGACATCGCGGCCGCGATCGCCGCCGACGACGAACTCCACGACATCCCGGTGGCGGCCGCCCGCAACCGGGCGGTCGCCGCGACGCTGGACCGCTACACACCGCTGCTCCGGCGTCTCGAATACGCCCGTTTCGGCTCCCTGCCCGCGCACCGGTCGGTCCAGCGCCACGCGGAACTGGCCGATGCCATCGAAGCGGGCGACGTCGAAGCGACCTGCTCGATCACCGCCACGATCTGGACCGAACTCGAAGCCCTCCTGGAGACGCCATGACCCTCGCCGACTTCCCGCGCTACCCGCTGCTGTTCGGCCCCTCCCCCGTGCACCCGCTCGACCGGCTCACCGCCCACCTCGGCGGCGCGAAGGTCTGGGCGAAGCGCGAGGACGTCAACTCCGGGATCGCGTTCGGTGGCAACAAGACCAGGAAGCTCGAATACCTGGTCGCCGACGCGCTCGCCTCGGGGGCGGACACGCTGATCTCGATCGGCGGCGTGCAGTCGAACCACACCCGCCAGGTCGCCGCGGCGGCCGCTCGGGCCGGGCTGAAGGCCGTGCTGGTGCAGGAAAGCTGGGTGGACTGGAACGACCCGCTCTACGACAGGGTCGGCAACATCCAGCTCTCACGCATCCTCGGCGCCGACATCCGGATGGTCGAGGCCGGGTTCGGCGTCGGCTTCAAGGAGAGCTGGGAGAACGCGGTCAAGGAGATCGAGGCCGGCGGCGGCAAGCCGTACGCGATCCCGGCGGGCGGGTCGGACCATCGCCTCGGCGGACTCGGTTTCGCGAACTGGATCGTCGAACTCGAAGCGCAGGAGGCCGAACTCGGCGTCTTCTTCGACACGGTGGTCGTCTGCTCGGTCACCGGCAGCACGCAGGCCGGGATGGTCGCCGGGGCCGCGCTTTCGGGGAAACCCCGGCGGATCCTCGGCATCGACGGCTCGGCGAAACCCGCCGAGACCCGCGACCAGATCACCCGCATCGCCCGCGCGACCGCGGAGCTGATCGGCGCCGGGGAGATCGACGAGGTCGAACTGGACGAGCGCTACCACGCCGGGACCTACGGCATCCCCGACGAGTCCACTTTGGACGCGATCAGGACACTGGCGCGGTTGGAAGGCGTGCTCACCGATCCGGTGTACGAGGGCAAGTCCATGGCGGGGCTGATCGACCTCGTCTCCCGTGGGGAGATCTCGCGGGACTCGAACGTGCTCTTCGCGCACCTGGGCGGGCAGCCCGCGCTGAACGGGTACACGAGCGTGCTCTAGCGGCTGCAATGAAAGGTCCTTTCCTTGCAAATTTGCAAGGAAAGGACCTTTCATTGCACGCGCGACTAGTCCACCACGGCCAGGACGTCGATCTCCACCAGCAGGCCGGCGGGCAGGCCGACGTACACGGTGGTGCGGGCCGGGTGCGGCGCTTCGCCGATCAGCTTGTTGTAGACCTCGTTGAACGCGCCGAAGTGGTCGACGTCGGTCAGGTACACGCGCACCATCATCGCGTCGCTCAGGCTCGAACCGGCGGCCTCGAGCACCGCTTCGATGTTCTTGAACGTCTGCTCCGTCTGCTCACCGACGGTCTCGCCGACGATGGCGCCGGTGGCCGGGTCGAAGGCGACCTGGCCGGCCACCTGCAGGATGTTGCCCTTGCGGACCGCCTGCGAGAACGCGGCCACCGGCTTCGGCGCGTTCTCCGTGCTGATCGCGGTCTTGCTCATTCCAACTTCCCCTTTCGGTTCCCCGTCCATCCACTGTGGACGGAAGCTTCTTCGGCGGCGGCGATCAGTTCCGGCACGAGCGCCATCAGGCCGTCGTAGTCGAGCAGTACCTTCGGCACCGACACCGACGCGGCGGCGAGTACCACGCCGCCCGGGCCACGGACCGGCGCGGCGACGCAGTGGATGAAGTCCTCGTGCTCGGCGTTGTCCACCGCGTAGCCGCGGTCGGCGACGAGATCCAGTTCGGTCTCGTAGGCCGACGGCGTGGTGATCGTGTTCGGGGTGCGGACGAAGAAATCGATCCGCGAAACGACGTCTGCCCGTTTCTCCGGCGGCATCGCGGCGACGAGCACCTTGCCGACGGCCGTGCAGTGCAGCGGGGCGCGTTTGCCGATGCGCGAGTACATCCGCACCGAATGCCTGCCCTCGAACTTGTCGATGTAGACGACCTCGCCGTCCTCATAGGACGCGAGGTGCACGGTGTGCCCGGTGCGCACGTTGAGCCCGGCGAGCGCGGATTGCGCGGTGCGGCGGACGTCGCGGTCTTCCAGCGCTTGCTGTGCGAGGTCGAACAACGCACTGCCGAGCCGGTAGTACCGCTGCCCTTCCCGGCGCACGAAGTGATGCGTCTCCAGGGTGCGCAGCAGCCGCAGCACGGTCGACTTGTGCACGCCGATCTCCTCGGCGAGCTGGTCCAGCGTCTTCGGCTCGCGGGCGAGCCCGCTCAGCAACGTGAGCGCGCGGTCCAGGCTCTGACTCATGCGCTCACCAATCCCTTGTCCGTGAGTTTCGCCGAAGCCCAGGATGCCGCATCCGCGCCGATCAGCGTCTCGACGACGGCTTCGGGCAGCGGGGTCCCCACATCGTCGTGGGTCAGCAACGTCGCCGCGGCCTGCAGGTGCCCTCGCCGCAGACGGGTCGCGGGGTCGTCACCGCGCAGGGTGGCGGCGAGGAAACCCGCCGCGAAAGCGTCACCGGCGCCGACCGGCTCCACGACGTCGACCTGGAGGGCGGGCGAGAACAGTGGAGCCTCGTCGCCCTCGATCAGCGTCACCCCGCGTGCCCCGTGCTTGACGACCAGCGTCTTCGGGCCGGGTACGACGGCGCGCAGCCGTTCCGGGTCGCCGGTCCCCCACACCCGTTCGGCTTCGTCCTCGCCCGCCAGCACGATGTCGGCACGGGCGGCCAATCCGGCCAGTACCGACGGGTCGCGCCCGGTCCACAGCGCGGGCCGGAAGTTCACGTCGAACGAGACGAGCGTGTCGCCACGCGGCCGTTCCATCAGCGCCCGCACCAGGTCCAGACAGCCGTCCGACAGCGCGGGCGTGATCCCGGACAGGTGGATCACGCGCACCCGGTCGAGGTCGAGCTTCCCCAGCAGCGCGGCGTCCATCCCGGACGCGGCCGACCCTTTGCGGTAGTAGCGCACGGGACTGCCGTCCGCTCCGCTTTCCTTGATGTAGAGCCCGGTCGGCCGGGCCGGATCGATCACGACCCGGCTGACGTCCACCCCCGCCTCCGCGATCTCGCGCACGAGGGCGTGGCCGAACGGATCGTCGCCGACGGCGCTCACCCACGCGCTGGCGAACCCCAGCGCGGGGAGATGGCAGGCGACGTTCGATTCGGCTCCGCCGATGGTCCGCACCCACTTCCGCACCTGGTCGGGCGGCCCGGATTCGGCCGGCACGAACAAGGCCATCGACTCCCCGATGCACAAAACGTCGGGCGCGCTTGTCACCTTCACGTCTCCTAGTCGTCACGCCGTTGACCTCTAGCGGACCGGATGCTACACCTATCCCACGCAATATGCGCAACGTCCGTTGCAACATACGCAACCGAGGTGAACCTCATGTTCCAAGCCGGCACCATCGATTCCGCCGCGGTCGCGGCCATCCGGGAGGAGCGCGTCGACTGGCGCTTCCGCTCGGTGGCGCCCTCGCTGTCCGGCCTCACGATCGGCGAAGCCGCCACCCGCGGGGCCAAGCTGTTCGACGACGGCTTCCTCGGCCCCTTCGTGGTGCTCGACGAGGAAGCTCTCGAACACAACCTCCGCACGATGGCGGACTGGTGCGCCGAACGCGGGGTCGCGCTGGCCCCGCACGGCAAGACGACGATGGCGCCGCAACTGTTCGAGCGGCAGCTGAAGCACGGCTCGTGGGGCATCACCTGCGCGAACGCCGGGCATCTGCGGATCTATCGGGCGTTCGGCGTTTCCCGGATCCTGCTGGCGAACCAGTTGCTCGACCCGTCGGGGCTGAAGTGGCTCGCCGCGGAACTGGACGCCGACGACGACTTCGCGTTCGTCTGCTGGGTCGATTCGGTCCGCGGTGTCGAGCTGATGACCGAAGCCCTGCGTGGTGCCCGCCGCAAGGTGGACGTCCTCGTCGAACTCGGCGCGGAAGGCGGCCGCACCGGTGTCCGTGACATCGAGACCGCGCTCGCCGTCGCCGAAGCCGCGCACGCTAGCCCGGCACTGCGGTTGCGCGGATCCGGCGGCTACGAAGGCGCCCTTTCCCACCACACGGACGAAAAGTCGCTCCAGCTGATCAGCTCCTATGTGGACGGACTGCGCGAACTCGTCTTCGCCTTCGCCGCGAAAGGCCTGCTCGACGACGCCGGTCAGATCATCGTCACCGGCGGGGGCAGCGCGTATTTCGATCGCGTCGCCGACGAACTCACCAAGGACTGGCGCGACCTGGACGTCCTGCCGATCCTGCGCAGCGGTGCCTACGTGACCCACGACGACGGCTTCTACCGCGTGATCTCACCGCTGGGCGAACACCCGCGCATCGGCGGCGTCGCCTCGTTCCGTCCCGCGCTGCGTGCCTGGGCGCAGGTGACGTCGAAGCCGACCGACGAACTCGCGCTGCTCACCATCGGCAAACGGGACGCGTCCTTCGACGAAGGCATGCCGGAGCCCCGGCTGATCCGCAAGGGCGACGGGCCGCCGTCCGCGCTCGAAGGTCACTCCATCCAGAAGATGAACGACCAGCACGCCTTCCTCACCTTGCCCGCGTCTTCGCCAGTCGAGGTCGGCGACTGGGTCGCACTCGGCCTGTCGCATCCGTGCACTGTTTTCGACAAATGGCCCCTCATCCCGGTCGTCGGCCCCGACGGCGAGACCGTGCTCGATTTCGTCCGCACCCATTTCTGATCCGTCCTCCACCGCCGCAGAGGAAGAATCGCCATGGACATCGTTGTCCGCTCCGCACTGGTCGCCGACGGCACCGGAGATCCGCTCACCAGGCACGACGTGGGCATCTCGGGAGGCCGGATCGCCAGTGTCGCCGAACCCGGCTCGCTCGCGGGCCGCCGCACCATCGACGCCGACGGACTCGTGCTCGCGCCCGGGTTCATCGACATGCATTCGCACTCCGACCTCCAGCTGCTCGCGAATCCGGACCACCTCGCGAAGCTCTCGCAGGGCGTCACCACCGAGGTCCTCGGGCAGGACGGGCTTTCGTACGCGCCCGTGAACGACGACGTCCTGGCGTCGCTACGCCAGCAGCTCGCCGGGTGGAACGACGACCCGGCCGGATTCGACTGGAACTGGCGTTCGGTCGGGGAATACCTCGATCGGCTCGACGCCGGGGTCGCGGTCAACGCCGCCTACCTGGTGCCGCAGGGCACCGTCCGGATGCTCACCGTCGGCTGGGAAGACCGGCCCGCGACCGAGGCCGAAATGAACGCGATGAAGGAACTGGTCGCGACGGGGCTGGCCGAAGGTGCCATGGGCCTGTCGTCCGGGCTCACCTACACGCCGGGCATGTACGCGACCACCGAGGAACTCGTCGAGCTGTGCCGGGTTGTCGGCGAAAACGGCGGCTTCTACAGCCCGCATCACCGCAGCTACGGCAAGGGCGCGCTCGAGGCCTTCGGCGAGATGGTCGACGTCTCGCGTCGTTCCGGCTGCCCGCTCCATCTCGCGCACGCCACGATGAACTTCTCGGTGAACAAGGGCAAGGCACCCCAGCTGCTGGACCTGCTCGACGAGGCACTCGACGACGGCTGTGACATCTCGCTGGACACCTATCCCTATCTCCCCGGCGCCACTTACCTTTCCGCGTTGCTGCCGAGCTGGTCGACCGAAGGCGGGCTCGACGCCACTCTGGCGCGTCTGTCCGATGTGGATGCTCGCGAGCGGATCCGCGCCGAGATCGAGGAGACCGGCTCCGACGGCGCTCACGGCGTACCTATCGACTGGGACGCCATCGAGATCAACGGCGTCCGCCGCGACGAGAACTCCCACCTCGTCGGCCACTCCGTCGCCGCTTCGGCGCAGCAGGCCGGGAAGCCCGCCGCGGAGCTGTACTTCGACGTCCTGCTCTCGGAAAAGCTCGGCACGTCCTGCCTCATGCACGTCGGGCACGAGGAGAACGTCCAGGCGATCATGCGCCACCGCACGCACACCGGCGGCAGCGACGGGCTTCTCGTCGGGGCGCGACCGCATCCCCGCGCCTGGGGCACGTTCCCGCGCTACCTCGCGCGCTACGTCCGCGAGCTCGGCGTCCTCGACCTCGCCGAATGCGTCGCCCATCTCACCGGCCGTGCCGCGAAACGCCTGCGGCTCACCGACCGAGGCCTCGTCCGCGCCGGATACGCGGCGGATCTCGTGCTGTTCGACCCGGAAACCGTCGCCGACACCGCCACGTTCGACGAGCCGCGGCAGCAGGCCGCCGGTATCCCCCACGTCTTCGTCAACGGTGTCGCCGCCATCGACGATGGTCAACCGACCGGCGCCCTCGCCGGCCATTCACTGCGGAACCCCGGGAGTGCCCGATGATCGATTGGCTCCAACATTCGACGGGAGGTCTTCTGACCCTCGCCGCCGTCTCGATCGCGGTCTTGCTGCTGCTCATCATCAAGGTCAAACTCGAGCCCTTCATCGCCCTGATCGTGGTCGGCCTGCTGACCGCGCTGGCCGCGGGCCTGCCGGTCGGCCAGATCGTCGGTTCCGCGCAGAAGGCATCGGATTCCCTGCTGGAAAAGGGTTTCGGCGGGATCCTCGGGCATATCGCCGCGATCATCGGACTCGGCACGATCCTCGGGTCCATTTTGGAGCGTTCCGGTGGGGCGAAGGTGCTCACCGGCGCGCTGCTGCGGGCCATCGGTGAGAAGCGGGCGCCGCTCGCGATGGGTCTCGCGGGGTTCGTCTTCGGTATCCCGGTCTTCTTCGACATCGGCATCTTCGTGCTGGCACCGCTGGTCTACGTCGCCGCCAAACAGGGCGGCCGGTCATTGGTGCTGTACGCGTTGCCGCTGCTCGCCGGTCTTTCCATCACGCACGCGTTCCTCCCGCCGCACCCCGGCCCGGTGGCCGCGGCCGGCCTGCTGCACGTGGAACTCGGCTGGATCATCCTGATGGGACTGGTCTGCGGTATCCCGGCGTTCCTCGTCGGCGGTGTGGCGTATTCCACCTGGATCGGCAAGCGCATCAACGTCGCGGTCCCCGCGGAATTCCTGGTGGCCGAGGAAGAAGGCGAAAAGGAGGAGAACGCGCCGTCTCTCGTTCTCGTGTCGGCGATCATCGCGGTTCCGCTGGTGCTCATCCTCGCCGGGACCTTCGGCAGTATCTGGCTTCCGAAGAATTCCGCGGCGGCCGGGGTGGCCGCGTTCATCGGCACCCCGGCGGTCGCGCTGACGATCTCGGTGCTGCTCGCGTCCTGGCTGCTGGGACTTCGCCGCGGCTTGACGGGCAAGGACTTGAGCGAGCTTTCGGCGAAGTCGCTCCGCCCGGTCGCGATGATCCTCCTGGTGGTCGGCGCGGGCGCGTTCTTCGGCGCCGTGCTGGCCGCGACGGGGATCGGAAAGGCGGTCGCGGGATCGCTGGACAACGCCGGCCTCCCGGTCATCCTGGCCGCGTACGTGATCAGTTGCGGGATGCGGATCGCGCAGGGTTCGGCGACCGTCGCGATCGTGACCACGAGCGGCATCGTCGCGCCGACGGTGGCGACGCTGGGTTACTCGCAGATTCAGCTCGCGCTGCTGGTCGTCGCGATCTCCGCCGGGTCGATCATCGCCTCCCACGTGAACGACGGCGGGTTCTGGATCATCTCGCGGTACTTCGACATGACGGTGCCGCAGACCCTGAAAACCTGGACCGTCTTGGAAACCGTCCTTTCCGTTTCCGGTTTCGGCGTGGCAGCATTGCTCATGGCAGTGGTTTAAACCACCCGACATCTGGGAGAAATCACGATGACCGGACTCGATCGACGCACCTTCCTCGGCGCCGTCGGAGCGGCTGGACTCACCACCGTTCTCGGTTCCCAGCTCGCGAACGCTTCCGAACAGACCTGCGGACCGGAGGGAACCGGGGCCATCTACGTCAGCAGCTACACCAGTTCCGGGCACGGGCTCGATGTCGCTCACCGGGACGCGACCACGAACGCGGTGGTCGTCGACCGGACGATTCCGGGAGTGAGCAACGCTTCCTGGTTCGACCTCAGTGCCGACCGCAAGACGCTGTATGTGACCAATGAGGACGAGAACGGCCAGATCTCCGCGCTGAGTCTCGCCGATCCGGCGAAACCCAAGCTGCTCAACAAGAAGTCGGCGAAGGGTCAGCACCCGACGCATCTGAGCGTCCATGCGAGCCAGAAGTACGTGCTCGCCGCGAACTACAGCAGCGGCAGCGTCGTCGTCCTCCCGATCCTCGCGGGCGGGAAACTCGGCGACGTCGTCGATCTGGCGCAGCACAAGGGCGCCGAGCGGCAGGCGCACGCGCACCAGGTCGTCAACGATCCCACCGGCAAGTGGGTGCTCGCGGTCGACCTCGGCGCGGATTCGGTGTACGTCTACAAGCTCGATGTCCCGACCGGGAAGCTGAAGCTGAACCAGCAGCTCAAGCTCCCCTCGGGCGCCGGTCCCCGGCACCTCGCGTTCCACAGAGGAGGCAAGTACGCCTACATCCTGGGCGAGTTGCGCGCCGAGGTGACCGTCGCGGCGTGGAACCCGGCCACCGGGAAACTGACCGCCGGGCAGGTGGTCCCGGCCGTTCCGGCGGGCACGCCCGGCGCGCAGTACCCGGGAGAGATCACCACGTCCAAGGACGGGAAGTTCGTCTACGCCTCCGTGCGCGGCTCCGACACGATCGCGTCGTTCAGCGTCAGCGAGGACGGGAAGTCCTTGAAGCTGCTGAACAACGCACCTGTCGGTGGTGTGTATCCGCGTCACTTCACGCTCGATCCGACCGAGCGCTGGTTCTACGTTTCGAGCGACAAGTCCGGCACGCTCAGCTGGCTGCCGCGTGACCCCGACACCGGTCTTCCTGGTGCCGTCGCCGGGAAACTGGCGCTCCCCCAGGTCAATTCCGTCTTGTTCACCTAAGGAGAAACTCTCATGAGAACTCGCGTCCTCATCGCGGGCCTCGCGGCGATCGGCCTCGTCTCAGGCTGTGCGCCGGCCCAGAACACCCCCGCCGCGAGCGGCGGTGACGAGAAGTCCGGCACGGTTCGGGTGTGGCTGTTCGACGAGGCCAACCGCGCGCCCAAGGAGGCCGCGGTCAAGGAGGCGATCGCCGAGTTCAAGGCGGCGCATTCGGGCGTCGAGGTCGACGTCCAGTGGATCCCGGTGGAAGGCCGTGCGGACAAGTTCTCCGGCGCCTTCAACGACCCGGCCAGCGCGCCGGACGTCGCCGAGTTCGGCAACACCGACGTCTCCAGCTACGCCGCCACCGGCGCGCTGGCCGACCTCACCGGCGATCTCTCGTCGTGGAAGGAAGGCGCCGACATCCTGCCCGCGGTGCTGGAGACGGCGAAGTCCGGCGGCAAGACGTACGGACTTCCGTGGTTCACCGGCATCCGCGCCTTGTACTACCGCACGGACCTCTTCGCCGAACTCGGCCTCAAGCCGCCGACGACGCTGGCGGAACTGAGCGAGACCGCGAAGACGATCCGCGCCAAGAAGCCGGAGCTGTACGGCATCTCCGTCGGTGGCAAGTACACCTACGCGATGCTGCCGTTCCTGTGGGCACACGGCGGCGAGATCGCCAAGCAGGACGGCGACAAGTGGAAGTCCACACTGGACTCCGAGGAGGCCAAGGCCGGTGTCGCGGCGTACGCGAACCTGCTGAAGGCGGACATCTGCCCGCCCGAGCAGTGCGCCAACCTCACCGGAACGCAGAGCATCCAGGCGTTCGCGGGCGGCAAGGCGGGGATGTCGATCGGTGGTGACTTCAATCGCAAGGCCGTCGAAGCCGGTCAGGTGAAGGGCAAGTACGCGATCATCCCGATCCCGGGTACCGAGGCGGGCAAGATCGCGCCGGCGTTCGCGGGCGGGAACCTGCTCGGCGTGTTCAACGCGACCAAGCGCAAGAGCCTCGCGGTCGAGTTCACCGAACTGCTCGGTGGCGCCAAGTACCAGGAGAAGATGTACGTCGCCATGGGCAACCTGCCGACACTCGGCAGTGTCCAGCAGAAGGTCGCCGCGAGCGACCCGTCGGTCAAGCCGTTCGTCGACACGCTCACCGCGGGCACGAAGTTCGTCCCCGCCACCGCGGCGTGGTCGAAGATCGACGCGCAGAACGTGCTGCCGACCGCGATCCAGCAGATCGCGACCGGCGGCAAGGACCCGGCCACCGCGCTGGCCACCGCGTCCGCCGAGATGAACAAGGCGTTCGGTTAAGTGGTCACGAAGGAAATCACTCGCACCGTGGCCTCGCCCGCCCCGGCTCGGCGGTCATCCCGCCGTCGCCGGGACGGGCGGGCCGCCCTGCTCTATCTGGCGCCCGGCGGCATCCTGCTGCTGGCCATGCTGGTCTACCCGATCTACCAGCTCGTCCTGATCTCGTTCTACGACTACGGCCAGCCGCAGGCCGTCGGCAACGCGCCGCTGGTGTTCCTCGGCTTCGGGAACTACGTCGAACTGCTGGAGAACGTCCAGTTCTGGGAAGTGCTGGCCAAGACCCTCGGCTTCACCGCGGTCTGCGTCGTCGGGAGTCTGGCGCTCGGGACGGGACTGGCCGTCCTGGCCACCCGGGTCCGCGCGTGGGCGCGGGTCCCGCTGTTCCTGGCGGCGCTGGCCGCCTGGGCGACACCGGCGATGGCGGGCTCGTACGTCTGGCTGTTCCTGTTCGACGCGGACTTCGGCCTGGTCAACGAGGTGCTGTCGGGGATCGGGTTCACTGGGATGGCGAACCACTCCTGGACCTTCGACACTTACAGCACCTTCGGCCTGGTGGCCGCCGAGGTCATCTGGTGCTCGTTCCCGTTCGTCATGGTGACGATGTACGCGGGGATCAAGGGGGTGCCGGAAGAGGTCATCGAGGCCGCGTACCTCGACGGCGCGTCGACCTGGCGCACCACGTGGTCGATTACGTTGCCGATGGTGCGGCCGCTGCTCACCATCGCCACGATCCAGTCGATCATCTGGGACTTCAAGATCTTCACCCAGATCTACGTGATGACCAACGGCGGCGGCGTGGCCGGGCGCAACCTCGTGCTCAACGTTTTCGCCTACCAACAAGCCTTCGCCGGGCAGGAATACGGTCTCGGCGCGGCGCTCGGAGTCGTGATGACCTTGCTGCTGCTGTCCATCACCGGGCTGTATGTCCGGTCGCAACGCCGGAGCGCGGGATGGGTGTGACGACAGCGCCGAAGACCCGCCGGATCAAGCGCCCGGGGCGGCTGATCGCCGAGATCGTCTGTGTGGTGATCGCCGGGATGGTCGCGTTCCCGGTGTACTGGATGGTGCTTTCGGCGTTCAAGCCCACCGGGCAGATCCAGGCGGAGAACCCTCGCCCGTGGACGCTTACGCCGACGCTGGAGCACTTCGAACGGGTGCTCACCGGCGAGGGTTTCGCGATGTTCTTCCTGAACAGCGTGCTCGTGGCGGTCGTGGTGGTGGCGCTGTCGCTGCTGCTGTCGTTCCTCTCGGCGGTGGCGCTGACCCGGTTCAACTTCAAAGGCAAGACCGTCCTGCTGGTCATGGTGCTGGTGGCGCAGATGGTGCCGGTCGAGGCGCTGACCATTCCGTTGTTCTTCCTGATGCGGTCGGTCGGCGACGTCGCGCCGGCGTTCGGCACCAACCACCTCGGCTCGCTGATCCTGGTGCACCTGGCGTTCAGTCTGCCGTTCGCGATCTGGATGCTGCGCGGGTTCGTCGCGGCGGTGCCGCAGGAACTGGAAGAGGCGTCGAAGATCGACGGCGCGAGCCGGATGCGGTTCACCTGGCAGATCCTCTTCCCGCTGGTGGCGCCCGGGCTGGTGGCGATCAGCGTGCTGGCGTTCATCCACGCCTGGAACGACTTCCTGTTCGCCAAGACGTTCATCATCTCCAACACCGAGAACCAGACGCTTCCGCTGGCGATTCTCGTGTTCTTCAAACCGGAGGACACCGACTGGGGCGCGGTGATGGCGGGCTCGACCCTCATGACCATCCCGGTGCTGGTGTTCTTCATTCTTGTCCAACGACGACTCGTGTCCGTCATGGGCGGCGCGGTGAAGGGCTGACATGCCGGGATTCGAAACGCTGCTCCCCCGTCCCGTCTCGGTGGAACCCATGCCGGGACAGTGTTCAGTACCGTCCGAAGTGGACGTACGCGCGGATTCGGGACTTCCCTCCGAAGGCTATCGCCTGGAGATCGACCCGTCCGGCGTGAGACTGCACGTGGCCGACGCGGCCGGCGAGTTCTACGGTCGCCAGACGCTCCGGCAGCTCATCGGACCGGACGCCTTCCGCGCGGCGTCCATCCACAGTGGACATCAGACGATCCCGTGCGGGGTGGTGACCGACCACCCCAGGTTCAGCTGGCGTGGCTGTCTACTGGATGTCGCGAGGCATTTCCGGACCAAGGCCGAGGTGCTGCGGTTCATCGACCTGCTCGCCGCGCACAAGCTCAATGTGCTCAACCTGCATCTGACCGACGACCAGGGCTGGCGGATCGAGATCCCCGAGTTCCCCAGGCTGACCGAGGTCGGCGGCTGGCGGAAGTCGTCCATGGTCGGGCGGCACGACGGCCCGGAGCGCGACGGGCGACCGCACGGCGGGTTCTACACGACCGACGATCTCCGCGAGATCGTCGCGTACGCCGCCGCGCGTGCGGTGACGGTGGTCCCGGAGGTCGACATCCCCGGCCACGCGCGGGCCGCGATCGCCGCGTACCCCGAGCTCGGGCCGGAGACCGACGAACCGTGGGAGGTCTGGACGAGCTGGGGCATCAGCACGTCACTGCTGAACACGGACAAGTCCACAGTGGACTTCTTCAAGAGCGTTTTCGACCACGTCCTGGAGATCTTCCCCTCGGAGGTCATCGCGCTCGGCGGGGACGAAGTACCCGGCGCGACCGAGGAACACGGCCGGTTCGTCCGCGAGATCGCACGGCACCTGGTCGAACGAGGACGTCGTCCGCTGGGCTGGGACGAGGTGCTCGAAGCGAGTGACCTGCCGCCCATGGTCATCGGCTCGTGGCAGAGCGAGGCGGCCGGTGCCCGCGCGGCGGCCGCCGGACACGACGTCGTCATGTGCCCCGAGGACCACGTTTATCTGGACCACCGGCAGTCCGGACACGCGGACGAGCCGATCCCCGTCGGCTATCTGAGGACGTTGGAGAGCTTCTACGGCTACGAGCCGGTGCCCACTGACTTCCCCTCCGGCAAAACGATTCTGGGCACGCAGGCGCAGGTGTGGTCCGAGCACCTCGACACCGTGCGGCGGGTGGACTACGCCGCCTTCCCGCGGTTGTGTGCTTTCGCCGAGGTGGCGTGGAGCGATCCGGAGGGGCGGGACTACGCGGAATTCCTCCCGCGGCTGCGGGATCACCACCTGCCGCGGCTGGACGCGCTGGGCGTCGAGTACCGGCCGCTGGAGGGGCCGCTTCCTTGGCAAACGCGGCCGGGGGTTCCGGGCCGGCCTCGGTAAGTACGTGATGGCCCCCTTCCTTGCGCTTATTAAGGGGTGAGGCAAACGTGTCGTGTCGCGAGCGACGTCGACTCGCGCCGCGGCCTGATGTCCCCCGCCCCCCGATTCCCGCTCACACCGCCAGGGGTGACCAACCTTCCCCAGCCCTCAAGGAGGTGCCGCGAAAGCCACTTTCAAGACATGTGATGTCCCGAAAGTGGCTTTCGCGACACCTTTGCCCTCCCCCTCGATAAGTACCGGACGGGGGCCATCATGGAGTGATGAGTGATCAGTCCGCGCGGTGGGTCGACGTCACCCAGCTCCCTGAAGAACTCGTAGCGCTCATCGAGACTCTCCGCCCCGGTGAGGACGTGCCGATCACCCGTGACGGCGAGACGATCGCGACGATCTCCGGCGCGTATCCCGAGGCCAGGGGGTTCGCAGCCCCCGCTTCCGAGGACATAACGGTCGTCGCCACCGCCATGAAACTTTCGGCTTCGGCACGGGATGCGCTGTCCGAGCGGCTCGGCCCCGGCTACCTCGTGCTGGACCTGCACTCGGCACCCCCGACCGTCGACGTCCTGCTGGTCCCGCCCGCCAGTCCGCAGTTGATCGGCAACTTCCGAGCGTTGTACCCGAAGGCCCGGATCGTGATCACGGAGATCGAGGATGCCGAACTCGGCGTCAAGTTCGAAGGACCGGTGCGCCGTCTCCTCGACGCCGGGGCTGAGGCCTATATCCCGTCGAGCACGATCCCGCGGCTGGCGGAGCAGCTCGACCGGACCATGACTCAGCTTCGGCAGCTCACCGGCGACACGTCGGCGCCCCTGACCATCGAATCGCCGCGAGACCGCACGCTCGAGTGATCAGCGAGGGTCGAAGTCGCCGAGATTCAACCAGCTCACGCGATCGTCCCAGCTGTCCCAGAAGACCTGCTTCTCGGCAGCCCGATAGCGGTGCCGGTATCCCATCAGTTCACCGCAATCGAAGCTCTCCTCGACGAGATCGGGTGTTCCGAACACGCCGAGGAACTCGCCACGCGACCGCAGATACCCGAAGTGGGCGAGAAGACCACGCTCGGCACCGTAGAAGGCGAACCCGGAGACCATCCCGCCGACGATCCGGTAGCTGAATTTGCCGGGAAAGTGAACGACTCCCCCGGTTTCGACGACGTTCTCGACCACCTCTTCGCGAGAGAGGGGCTCACCGTCCGCGCCGTAGTACTCCGTGGCCCGGCCGCTTCCGCCGATCGTGCGGTGGACGATCGGCGAGAGGGTGACCTCGATGACGCTGTCGCGGGCGACGGTGTCGGCGGCTTTCGACCCGTAGCGGGCGCCGGCGAGACTCAGACCGCGCGGATCGGCATCCGGCCGGGTGAGGACGTCGAGGTCGTCGAGTATCTCGATCACTCGATGAAGCGTAGTACCGGCGGCCACCCGACCTCGACGAACCGCGGCCGGTAGATCCGCGCGTCGTCGAAGTTGTCGCCGTGGTCGAGGCTGTTCACGTTGTACGACACCGTGAGCTTCCCGGGACGGCTCAGCTGAGGATGCGCTGTCGCGTCGTAGACGATGCGCCGGTCACTGGCTTCGGGCGCCCGGTGGAGAACGACAGGATCACGGAACGGGCCAGTCGGCGAAGCAGCGGTGTAGGCGAGCATCACCGGACTGAAGGCGGGGCTCGTGTCCATGGTGATCAGCACGTATTCGCCACCGACGCGGGTCACCGAGAACGCGGTCCCGACCCCTGCGAGCATCCGGGCGGAGTCCTCTTCGTGGGACGACCAACCGACGCCGGTCCAGAACTGCCAAGGTCCGCGAAGGTCCCCGACAAGCACCCAGGTCTTTTGTACGGACCTTGTGCGCGGGGTGGTTACGGTCCGCGGCATGTCCTGGAAACTGCTTTCCGTGACCGTGCTCGCCGCCCTCGCGTGCACCGGTTTCACGACGGCCGAAGCCGCCTCGAAGACCTACTACGTCGACCAGGTCTCGGGCAGTGACAACGCGAGCGGCACTTCGCAGCAGACCCCGTGGAAGTCTCTGGCAAAGGTCTCGGCGACCACGTTCGCGGCGGGCGACACCGTCCTGTTGCGCCGCGGCGGAGCCTGGACCGGCGGCCTCACCGTCAAAGGCTCGGGCGTCACGATCGGCGCCTACGGCACCGGCGCCCGCCCGATCGTCAAGGGCGACACCGAAGCGTGTGTGGACCTGCCCGGCAACGACAATCGCGTGCAGGACCTGCAGATCGGTGTCGCGGCCCACGCCGGGCGTTGTTCGTGGGCGGGGGTGAAGGTGACCGGCGACCGGAACAAGGTGCTGTCGAACCTCATCACCGGCGCCGGCGCGGGCGTGTACATCGCGCCGTCGGCGGACCGCACCGAGGTCACGCAGAACGACCTGGTCGACAACAACCACATGACCGTCGTGACGCCGGGCGGCAACGACGACTCCGGCGCGTTCGCGGTCCTGGTCCAGGGCAACGACTCCGACATCGGCTGGAACCGGATCAGCGGCTCGATCGCGAAGGCCGACGACTTCGGCGGCCTCGACGGCGCCGCGGTCGAGATCTTCTACGGCTCCCGCAACGTCATCCACCACAACATCTCCGAGGACAACGAGACCTTCACCGAACTCGGCACCGACGCGAAGGACCCCGACGGCGTCTCGACCGGCAACATCTTCGAGTACAACGCGATCTTCGGTGCCAAGACGCGCGGCGGGATCATCACGCGCGGCGCGGCGGACGGCAACGGGCCGGTGCTCGGCACGGTGTTCCGCAACAACTCGCTCCGGCTCCCGAACGCCGAGGCGGAGGGCTTCGTCTGCTACGGCGGCTGCACGAACCAGATGCTGAGGATGACGCAGAACGTCGTCCAGGCGGCGTACAAGGTCGGCTACGCGGACGCGACCTTCACCGCGACCGACCACAACGTCTACTTCGGCGGACTGCGGCAGTTCACGGCGGGGGCGACGGACAAGGTGGCCGACCCGAAGTTCACCTCGGCCACGAACCTGATCCTGCTGGCGGGAAGCCCGGCGATCGACCTCGGCACGACGAAGTACGACGACCGCGACGTCGACGGCAACCCGGTCTTCGCCGGCGCCCGGGTCGATGCGGGCGCGTATGAATTCCAAGGCCAGTAAGTAGTGGGGCTCGTGAGTGGTAATGACGGTTCTAACCGTCATTACCACTCACGAGACTCAGTTGTAGATGCGCTGCAGGGCGCCCGCCGCCAAGAGGCCGTTGGCCCACAGCGAGTTCACCCGCGAGACCTCCTGCGCGTTCGGCTTCGCGTTGGTGCAGGACGGGCCGGGGCCACCACCGGACATCAGCTCGGAGCACGGGCCTTCGTAGTGGTCCGGCAGGCCGAGCGCGTGGCCGGTCTCGTGCGCGGCGATGCGGGTCTGGTCGTACTGCTTCGCCTGCGTGTAGTCGATGAAGATGGTGCCGCGGCCGTGGCCGTCGGTCTCGGCGTACGAGCCGGAGGGGTCGTTGCCCTCGGTGTAGCGCAGGGTGGCCCCCGACGAGCTCTCCTGCAGCTTCACGTTGGACACCGAGTTGTTCCAGTTCGCCGCGCCCGCCTGGATGGCGGCACGGAAGCTGGGCGCCCCCGAGGCGTCGTAGTAGACCGTGGTCACCGCAGCGGTCTGCTGAGCAGGCTGGACCGCGGCCGTGGCCTGACCCGCGGTCACCGGGACGGCGAGCAGCGCCAAGCTCACGGAGGCGGAGACGAAGAACTTCCTTGCCATGGACCCACTCCTTGAAAGGACAACGGAATGGTTCGTGAATTTAGGAGCCCCAGCCGCGGCCCGGCACCGACTTTCGTCGCGTTGGACAGCTGGTGATTTACCAACACTTTCGTCCTATTGACATGCGCACGTTCGCATACGACGATATCCGGTCCGCCGCGTTCAGGGCCGGAGCACCAGCTTGCCCGCGGTGGTCCGCGCCTCCAGCTCCGTGAGCACTCGGGGCCCGTCCGCGAGGTCGAACACCGTCGGCGTTCCCGGCGCGCAGACGCCGGCGGCGATGAGCGCGCGCAGCTCGTCCATCAGGTCCGCGAAGATCCCCGGCGCGTGTTCGATCAGGACACCGAGGTGCAGGCCGATCAGGTGGATCTGGTGCCGGAAGTTCAGCTCGCGGTTGGTGATCGCGGCCTCTCCCCCGGCGACGCCGTAAACCACGACCCGGCCGGTGACGCGTTTGGCGGCGGCGAGGCTCGCGACGAACGTCGCCCCGCCCACGGACTCGAGAACGAGATCCACTTCGCCGGGATCCTCTCCGTAGCCGAGGACGCGATCGGCGCCCAGCGCCCGCACCAGGTCGTGCTTTCCCGGTGAAGCGGTGCCGATGACGGTGGCCCCGTAGTGCTTGGCCAGCCGGACCGCGGCCTGACCGACCCCACCCGCCGCCGCCTGCACCAGCACAGTCTCCCCGGCGGCCAGCCGCCCCAGCGGTTTGAGCGCGGCGAGCGCGGTGGCCCAGTTCAGCAGCAACCCGGGAGCCTGCTCGTCCGACCAGCCCTCCGGCACCGCGACCGCACCGGCCGCGGACAGGACCATGTACTCGGCGAAGGCCCCGTCACCGGTTCCGACGACGTGGTCGCCGAGCGCGACTCCGGTCACCGCGTCCCCCAGGCCGACGACCTCACCCGCGGCCTCGAAACCCGCGACGTACGGCGCCTTCGGACCGCCTTCGTAGGTGCCCCGGGTCTGCATGACGTCGGCGAAGTTGACGCCCGCCGCGGTGACCTTCAGCAGGATTTCGCCCGGCCCCGGAACCGGGACGGGTGTGTCGGTGATCAGGTGGAGATCTTCAGGACCGTTCGTGGAGTCCTGGCGCAGCGCGCGCATCGAAGTCATGGCCGCACGCTAAAACCCTCACGTTTGCGTGAGAGTCAAGTCGCGCAGGTAGGCGTCGAGGGCGTCGCGATTGCGGGTCATGAGCGCGATCCGGCGGTCGAGCACTTCCCGCTGCCGCGCGACCTCGCCGATCATGTACTCGCACGGCGCCTTCGGCCGGACTTCCTCCGGACCGTCGAGGTACGGGAGGACTTCGCGGATCAGCCTGACCGGCAGACCGGCGTCGAGCATCCCGCGGATCTGCAGGACCGCCTCGACCGAGCCCTCGCGGAAGTCGCGGTAGCCGTTACCCTCGCGGCCCGGGCTGATCAAGCCCTCTTCCTCGTAATAGCGCAGCGCGCGGACGCTGACCCCGGTCTTCCGCGCGAGTTCGCCGATCTTCACCCTGTCCACGGTAGCCCGTGCGCCGCGGTATAGGTCGTTATACGGTTTTCGGTTTGTACCAGACCTCGGGGCGGCCGACCTGGCCGTAGCGGGGCTCGCGCTGGGCGAGGCCGTTGTCGGCGAGGTATTCGAGGTAGCGCCGCGCGGTGACCCGGGAGGCGCCGATCGCGGTCGCCGCCGCCCCGGCGGACAAGCCGTCGGCGGCCGAAGCGAGGACCTCGGTGATCGATTCCAAGGTCTGCGCGCTCATCCCCTTCGGCAGCGCCTGCCGCTCGGTGGCGCGCAGCGTGCCGAGCGCCCGGTCGATCTCGGCCTGACCGGTGACCTCGCCCGAGGTGCCGTGGAACTCGGCGTAGCGCTCGAGTTTTTCCCGCAGAGACGCGAAGGTGAACGGTTTCAGCAGGTACTGGACCACGCCGACGGACACCGCGGCCTTGACCAGCGCCAGATCGCGGGCCGAGGTCACCGCGATGACGTCGATCGGGAGACCGGCCGCGCGCAGCGACCGGCAGACCGCGAGCCCGTGCGTGTCGGGGAGGTAGAAGTCCAGCAGTACCAGGTCGACCGGCTCACGTTCACAGAACCGCAGCGCGTCGCCGCCGGAGTGGACGACGCCGGCCACGGTGAAGCCGGGCATTCTCTCGACGTAGACCCGGTGCGCGTCGGCCGCCACCGGCTCGTCCTCGACGACCAGCACCTTGATCATCGAGTCGGCTCCTTCGGCGATGTCTTCAGCGGCAGGCGCACGGTGAACACCGCGCCCTCGTCGCGGCCGACGTCGATGGTCCCACTGTGCCGCCGCACCGCCTGACCCACCAGTGCCAGGCCGAGTCCGTGCCCGTCCTCGGGTTTGGTGGACCAGCCGCGCCGGAACACATCCTCGACGTCGTCCACGCCGGGGCCGGTGTCGGCGACCCGCAACAGCAGCTCGTCGGCGCCGGATCGCACGGTCACTTCGACCCCGGGCCGCCCGCCGTCCGCCGCGTTCCCCACCGCCGCGTCGATGCCGTTGTCGATCAGGTTGCCGAGGATGGTCACCAGATCCCGCGGCGGGACACCGGTGTCCGAGTCCTCCATGACGGTGTCGGGCGTGATCGTGAACTCGACGCCGCGCTCGCTCGCCTCCGCGGCCTTACCCAGCAGCAACGCCGCGAGCACCGGTTCGGCGACCGCGCCGACCACGCGGTCGGTGAGTTCCTGCGCCAGCGCGAGCTCCTCGGTCGCGAACTCGACGGCCTGTTCGGGACGGCCGATCTCGACCAGTGAAACGACCGTGTGGAGCCGGTTCGCCGCCTCGTGTGCCTGCGACCGCAACGCTTCCGCCAATCCGCGCACCGTGGTCAGTTCGCCGGTGAGCGCCTGGAGTTCCGTGTGGTCGCGCAGGATCACCACGGTGCCCATCGCCTCACCCCGCGAGCGCACCGGCGCGGTGCTGACGACGAGCACCCTGGCCTCGGTGAGGTGGATTTCGTCGGTGCGCTCCTCCCCGGAGGTGAACGCCTCGACGAGGTCTTCTGGAATGTCCAATGCGGACAGTTCACGGCCGACCGGATCGTCGTCGACGCCCAGCAGCGCGCGAGCGCCGTCGTTGCACAGCACCACGCGGCCGTCTCCGCCGACGAGCAGCAGCCCCTCGCGCATCGAATGCAGGACGGCTTCGTGGTACTCGAACAGGTTGCTCAGTTCCTCGGGAGCGATCCCCCTGGTCTGCCGCCGGAGCCGCGCGCTGACCAGGTAGCTGCCGATCCCGCCGACCACCAGCACGGCCGCCGCGACCCCGATCAGCGGCCACAGGCGTTCGCGCAGTTCGGCGTCGATCGCCTCGACCGTGATGCCCACCGACACCAGCGCGACGACCTGCCCTCCGGTGCCGAGCACCGGGACCACCACGCGTTCTGACGGCCCCAGCGAACCGGCATAGGTCTCGAGGACCCTGCCGCCGCGTTGCGCTTCGCCGATGTTCCCGATGAACCGCTGCCCGATCAACTCCGGATTCGGATGGGTGAAGCGGATCCCGTTCTTGTCCATGATGGTCACGAAGTCCACACCCGTGTCCGCGCGGACACTCTGCGCGAACGGCTGCAAGGTCCGGCTGGGCTCCGAAGTGGACAATGCGGCCAGTACGCCGGGCGCGTCCGCCACCGCTTCGGCGACCGCGGTCACCTGATCGCGCGCGCGATCCCCGGTGGCGCGGACAGAATCGAGATAGGCGAAGGTCAGCCCCGCCGCGACGAGCACGAAAAGCACCACGAGCTGGAGAATCAGCAGCTGGCGCGCGAGGCTGCCACGCCTGGTCCGGATCCGCGTCGTCGAGGGCACCCGCCCATACCAGCACACCGGCGGACCGGCCGCTCGCACCGCCCGGCCGGAATTCCCCTAAAGGCACTCGCGCGAACTCAATGAACACAACCGTGACCCAGCTCACCTGCCCGGGTGATAGTGACCGGCAATCCCGGACATCCCTGAGCTGGAGGCAAAGGTGCCTACAACGCCCGAAGCGGCGCCGCGTCGCCGAGACAAGATGCATTACCTGTACCTGGCCGTGATCGCCGCCGTGGTCCTCG
>NZ_JBVISU010000039.1:0-1153 GCF_055575355.1 Amycolatopsis sp. NPDC034160
CGGACTTGATCTTCGCAAATCCAGTCCTAGCAAGGCTCTCCGTCCCAACTCACCCCACCCCCAAGACCACCACTGAGAAAACCTCATTGGGGACATACCCGACTCCCGAAACCCGCTCACGCCGCTAGGGGTGAGCGGCCTCCCCAAGCCCTCAACGAGGTGTTGCGAAAGCTTCTTTCGCAACACTGAAGGTTGCCAAAGTGGCTTTCGCGACACCAAACCTCATTATCACTCGCGAACCCACGCAGAACCGCACATAGAGACAACACTCGATTATCGGAAAAAGTCCTTTGTGGACACTGAAGCCTGCCAGGCGTCCAGAATCAGGGCTGCTCTACCTCGACTTTTGCGCGTTCCCTCATAGCCGGCGCCCGCTGCTCATGTCGCCACGTTCGTCTTACTCCGCACTCGCCGGACAACGCCGCGACGAGGGCTACGCGCGCAGACTGAAGTGGCGGTGAGCCCCCGCCCCGTCCGGCAAGGAAACCGGTCCTGCCGCGGGCTGCGGCAGGACCGGTTTTCTCGCGTCTGATCAGCTCACTTGGCCGGACGCGGGGTGAGGTTCACCTCCACCGTGTTGCCCGGGCCGGAAGCGACCCCTGATACGAGATCGTTCAGGGATCCACAGCCCTGCAGCGGCGGCAGGGTGTAGGTCCCGGTGAGCTTGCCGCCCGCCAACGGATCGAACCCGGCCTTCGACCGCAGCGGGATCTGCACCGGGGTCGCCGTCTGACAGGTCGGGCTGGCCGAGACCGGGATCCCGAAGACGCTGATCCGCGGCAGCTTGACCGTCACCGCCGAGGTCGACTTGAGCATCCCGTCGGCCAGGGTGCCCTTGGTCTTGCCCACCGGCGAGAACTCGACCTTCGCGTTGACCGGGACGAAGCCCCAGAGCGTGAATTTCGCGCTCGTCGGGTTCAGCGTCAGATCGGCGTCGAAGGCCCCGTTCGCCAGGGTGATCGCCGCGTTGATCCCGCCACGGAGATCGATCGGGCCGGTCAGCTTCCGCAGCTGGGACTTACCGGTCAGGTCGTAGCTGTACTTCACGCCAGGCGTGGCCTTCGGCTTGGTCTTCGCCGTCACCGCGGCGCTGGGAGCCGACTTGTTGCCCGCGGCGTCCTTCGCGACCACCGTGAACGAGTACTCCGTGTCC
>NZ_JBVISU010000039.1:1253-47420 GCF_055575355.1 Amycolatopsis sp. NPDC034160
GCTGCCAAGCCGTCCACGGTCACGGTGGTGCCACTGACCGATTTGACCAGCGAAGCACCCTGGTAGACGTCGTACCCGGTGACACCCACGTTGTCGCTCGCGGCATCCCAGGCCAGTGCGACGGTGGTTTCGGTCGTGCCGGTGGAGCGCGGATTGCCCGGGACCCCCGGGGCCACCGTGTCGGGCGCGGCCTGCGTCCGCACGGTCACCGCGGCGCTCGGGGCCGACTTGTTGCCCGCGGCGTCCTTCGCGACCACCGTGAACGAGTACTCCGTGTCCGCTGCCAAGCCGTCCACGGTCACGGTGGTGCCACTGACCGATTTGACCAGCGAAGCACCCTGGTAGACGTCGTACCCGGTGACACCCACGTTGTCCGTCGAGGCGTTCCACTCGAGGGCCACACTGGTTTGCGTGGTTCCGGTGGAGCGCGGATCGCCCGGCGCCGCGGGAGCCTGCGTGTCCGGTGCGGCCTGCGTCCGGACGGTCACCGCGGCACTGGCGGCCGACGCGTTGCCCGCGGCGTCCTTCGCGACCACCGTGAACGAGTACTCCGTGTCCGGCGCGAGGCCATCGACCGTCGCGGAGGTCTCCGTGACCGTCTTCACCAGGGTCGCGCCGTTGTAGACGTCGTAGCCGACGACACCCACGTTGTCGCTGGATGCCGACCAGGACAGCTTGACGCTGGACTGGCCGACATCCGCCGCGGCGAGGCCTGCCGGAACACTCGGCGCTTCGGTGTCCGGGACAGTGGCCGTCCGGACGGTCACCGGTGCGCTGGGCTGGGACTTGTTCCCGGCCGCGTCCTTGGCGACGACCGTGAAGGTGTAGTCGGTGTCGGCGGTCAGACCGTCGACCGTGGCACTGGTTTCGGTCACCGACTTCACCAAGGCCGTGCCGTTGTAGACGTCGTAGCCGGCCACACCCACGTTGTCGGTCGAAGCATCCCAGGCCAATCCGACGCTGGCCGCGGCTGTGCCGGTCGAGTGAAGATTGCCCGGCACCCCCGGAGCCTGCGTGTCCGGCGCGGCCTGCGTTCGAGCGGCCACCGCGGAACTGACGGGTGACTTGTTCCCGGCGGCGTCCTTCGCCACCACTGTGAACGAATACTCGGTATCGGCGCTCAGCCCCTCGATCGTGGCGCTCGTGTCCGTGACCGTCTTGACCACCTCGCCACCCCGGAGCACGTCGTAACCGGTGACACCGACGTTGTCACTCGAGGCGTCCCACGCCAGCGTCACACTGGTCTGCGTGGTCCCGGTCGAGCGGGGATTCGCGGGCGCCGTCGGCGCCTGCGTGTCCGGAGCCTTCGCGGTGTGAGCCGTCACCGGCGCGGTGGCCGGGGAGACATTGCCCGCCGCGTCCCTGGCCTTGACCGTGAAGCTGTAGTCCTTGTCCGGCGCGAGACCGTCGATCGTGGCCGAGGTGCCGGTCACGGCCTTGACGAGGTTGGTGCCCTCGTAGACGTCGTATCCGGTCACGGCGACATTGTCGGTGGCGGCGCCCCAGGACAACCCGACGCTGTTCTGCGTGACTTCACCGACCGTCACCGCGCCCGGAGCCGAAGGCGCGGTGGTATCGGGCGCGGACGTGATGGTGAAGGTGTGCAGGACGTTGGCCTGCCCGTTCGCGGGCGTGCAGTCCGCGACGAACGTACCGAGGCCGGTCTCCGCGCCGGTAGCCGTCAGCGGGGTCATGGTCAGCACCAGATCGTGCACCGACAAGGTCGCCGTCCCCGGCTGGTCGAACCGCAACGACGGCGCGGCCCCGCTCGCGTTGATGATCAGATCGTTGCCCTTGGCCGGAATCGGCTGCAGCGGGACAGCGGTCGGCACACCGACGGCCAGGTGGCCTTGCGGGCTGGAAACCAGCGAGGTGGCCAGCGCCGATCCCTTGATGGTTTCGGCGCCGACGAGCCGAAGTCCCTCGGTCGCCGTCTTGCCCGCGTTGGACACCGCGGTGATGTCGATCTTCGGGGTGAACTGGCCCGCCGTGATCGTGTCGGGCAGCGTGGCGTTGATGTCGACCGCCACGTCCTGGTTGCCGATCAGCGGGAACGGACAGCTGTAGACCTGACGGAGCGGCGGATGGTTTCCCACGCCCACAACGGTTTCCGGGGTGACCGGCGAGCCGGTCACCGTATAGGTCTGCAGGACGGTCGCGGCCCCTTCCGACAGGACGCAGTCCGAAGTGAAAGTGCCGAGACCGGTCAGGGTGCCGTCGGCCTTGAGCGGGGTCATCACCAGCTGGAGACCGTTCACCGCCAGGGTCGCGGTTCCCGGCTGATCGAATCTCAACGCGGGCGCGCTGCCCTTGGCGTTGACGACGAGGTCGTTGCCCGCCGCCGGAAGGGGCTGATTCGGCACGTCCGCGTCGACCTTCACCGTCAACGCGCCCTGATTGCCGGGCATCGTCACGGTCGAAGTCGCCTTCGCGATGCCCTGGATGGTTTCCGCGCCGACGAGGCGAAGGCCGTCCGTCGCGGTCTTGCCCGCATTGGACACGGCCGCGATCTCGATCGCGGGAGTCAGCTTTCCCGCCTCGATCGTCGAAGGCTGGGTGGTCTTGATCGTCACCGAAACGTTCTGATTGCCGATCAACGGGAACGGGCACGAATAGGTCTGCGTGAGCTCACCGGGTGCCGCGACACTGGCACCCGAACCGGCCACGAGACCCAACGCCACCAGCGCCGCCGTGGTCGCCACGGCCATCACTCCGGTCAGTCTTCGATTACGTCTTCTGTGCTTCACAGGTCACTCTCCCAGTGCTCACTCAAAGCCCACGGAAACAACGACACAAAAAAGCCTCTGCCGCCCGTCCCCCCAACGATTTTCGGACGCGCTACCGGCATGCCATACGGAATTAACACACCCGAAGCACAGGCCAGGCAAGAGAAAAGACGAGACCTGTAGAACGATTCGAAACACTTGTCACGGGCGGGTGCTTCACCATCCGCGAACCTGTCAAGCGCGGGATATATCGAAGCCCGTTATGACGCGACCGCTGATGGGTTCTGACCAACTGTCGGCACAATGCCGAGATTGTCCAACGGGCGTTGCCTCAGCCACGTCGAGGCGGCGCTCATCGACGCGCTCGGCGGGACGATCGGTGCTCGCGCCTGCTCTTCCGCGGAGACTCCCGGGATTTGCGGATCACCTTCACCGAACCCCACCAGGCGAACCCGGTGACCCGCAGAATCGGCGTACCCACCAGCGATCGCTGTCCCGCCGGCCTCCGGCCGCCCCCGAACCCGCCCATGAGCCCGACACCACGGACATCGACGACAACGTCCTCGGGGACCACGATCTTGATCCCGCCCATGATCGCCCTGGCCTTGATCGTGCAGAGTCCGTCGACGAATTCCGCGTGACGCAGGTCGAGGCGGACACTCCCCCAGAACGCACGGCTGACGTGTTCCGCGGGCAACACCCCGTCGAACCGCCGCGCGACTCCGGACATGACCGCAACCGACCGCCGCGGCCCCTGTACGCCGTCATCCGGGTGCACCGGGCGGGCGGGGGAAGCGGCCGGAAGGTCCGCGATGATCGGCTCGAAATCGGCGAAAGTCTTGGCCGCGTAGACGAGATCGAGCCTGCTTTCCACTTCGGCGGCGGTGAGCCGCCCCGCCCCCATGGCCTCGTAAAGGAGTTGTGCCATCCGCTCACGGTCGGAATCGGCCACCCGCATCGCCGATCGCTCCAGGTTAGACATGACAGCGACTATAGAACGCGCAATGGAGCACGGATCTGCCGCACAGGACATTCTTCTTTCCAGTCGCGGGCTATAACGGCCGTCAGCATGAATAGCGCACAGAGGCTCACGCATCGCACAAAAAAGGTCGACCGGGCACTGACCACGAGCGAATCGGGCGCAGGACGAATCCCGCCTGGCAGCGCAAGAGTCACGATGCGGCCTCGACCGGTAACGAAAGATCAGGTTCGCGGGACATACCGACGTAGACCATCGTCATGCTGGAGGAGTTCGTGACCATCCGTCGTATCGTGGCCGCCGCTTCCGTCGCGCTGGCCGCGCTCTCGTTGGCCGCGTGCGGCGGTGGCTCGCCGTCGGCGATCGGTTCCGCCACGGCCACCGCCGGGAGCAGTGCCCCGAAGACCGCGGAAGACGTCACGAAGACGCTCGGCGAAAAGATCGCCACACTGAAGCCGATCAAGGCATACACCGCCGAGGACGACCCGAACCACCTGTTGGGCCGACCGAACGGCTACACGTCGAAGACGGCGTTCGGTGACTCGCGGGTCAAGACAGCCGACGTCGAGTACCTGGGCGCGGATTCCGTGGAGCGCGGCGGGTCGGTCGAGGTGTTCGCGGACGAGGACGGCGCGAAGACGCGGATGGACTTCATCCAGTCGGTGTCGAAGAACCTGCCTATGGTCGGCGAGTACGACTACATGAAGGGCTCGGTGCTGGTGCGGGTGTCGCGGTTCCTCACTCCGGACCAGGCAAAGGAGTACGAGGCCGCACTGAACGGCTGACGGAGCAAGGAAAACGCTCCGGCTGTCCCGCTCACCTATCGCCTCGGGCCCCGGCGATCCGGCCGAGGACAAGCCCCATGACGCGGGACTCGCGAACCCAGGTTCGGACTGCGAGGCGCGGCGGAGGTTCTGACAAGAAGCACCCACCCACGCGTTTCCGCCTCCTTGCCTTTGACCTCCAGCGGCGAATACGACGCCGCGTGACTGAATTCGCTGTGCTGGATCACCTCATCGAAAAACCACTCGGACCCGACGATGGCCAGAACCGCGGAGCTGTCCGCGAGCGCCACCTTGAGCGATGACGCGTCGAGGAGCCGGAACGCGTGGATGATCGAGTAGCCCGTGACTCCGTAGTCATCGTAGTTGATCTCCCCCGCATGCAGGACAAGCCGAAGGCGCATCTGTTCTTCATACGGATGAGTCGAATTGTGCCTGGACAACTCCAGCGCGAGATTACAGGGAAGACGGTCGACGAACAGGCCCTTCGGCGTCTCAGCACGAGAGAGGATCAAGATGCCGTCACCACGGTCTTCGCGGTGACACGAAAGCCACGGAATTCCGGCGCCTTCGAAGGCCGCCCGCATCACCTTGTAGAGACCGCGGCGTATGCGCACTCGGTTCGCGTTGCTGCGGTGATGCTGCCCGAAGCCCTCGATGTCGACCGCGACGATGGTGCAGTGGGCCGCGGCCTGACCGACCGCCTCCAGCGCCACAGCGTCACTCACGTCGAAACTCAGCGTCGTCGGCGACTGCGGATCATCGCTCGCCATGACAGCCTCAGCGCGGGGAGGCGAACCCGTCGACAGTGAGCGGCGGCCGGTGATGGACGGCTCAGGATGGGCATCGGGCCCATATCGACCAGGAGTTGACATCTGGTTCCTCCCCGTTGGCGTACGGCATCGATGTGGCGGCACACCGCCAGAAAGCCAGGCGCGGGGTCCCGGTCGCGGAGCGTCGGACTGGACTCTCGATGGGCCCTTGTAACCACGACATGCAGCTTGACTGGGCGGTCAGCTTGCCAGGTCGCTGAGAACGTTAGAGTGGGGTTACACTTCCCCGCTACAGTGACCGGTCTATCGTGTGGTTACCGTAACCATGCACGTGAACCAGCTCATGCACGAAGGTGACGACCGGAGGGGAGGGGAAGTGTCACAGCCGACATCTCCCGTGGTCGCGGCATGGGAGCTCGCCCTTCGACTCCGCGAACGTCGCGATCAACTGAACATCGACGTCAAGACCATCACCGCCACGCTGGGCTTCTCACGCAACTACTGGTCCGCCGTGGAAAACGAACGCAAGATCCTGTCCGAAGAGAGCCTGAAAAAACTCTTGACGCTTCTCGAGTTGGACGACAGCGAGCGGCAGGAGTTGCTTGATTTGAGACACCTTGCCAAAGAGCGAGGCTGGTGGACCAAATACACCAGCTTCCTCGGCAACGAGATTCAACGCATGTTCGGCCTTGAACTGGGCGCCCAGGGTGTCCGCGATTACGAAAGCCTGATCATTCCCGGACTACTACAGACCGCGGACTACGCAAGGGCGATCATGACACCGGCTGTCGTCGTTCGCCAAGTCGAGGTCGATCAGCGCGTCGACGTCCGGCTCCATAGGCAGCAGCGACTCGGGGGCGAAAATCCACTCCATGTCACGGCCATTATCAGCGAAGCCGCGCTGCGACAGCGGATTGGCGGCCCGGCTATTTTGCGCGACCAGCTCGACTACCTCGCGAACATGATCGAAGAGCATTCCGAAACCATCAGAGTTCGCATTATCCCCTTCACCGCGAAAGCATGTGGGCTCTTCGGTGCGTCCACCGTACACATGATCGATTTCGAAAACCCGAGGTTACCGACTGTCGCATGGCAAGAGACGGTCACAAAATACGATATCATCGACGACCCGACACAAATCCGCGATCTGACATTGACCTACAGTGACGCATTCGGCCAAGCCATGGACGAACAGCAATCACTGGAAATGATCCGCCAATACGCCAGGGAACTAGATTGAACGACGCTCAACTTCCGCCGTCAACGACAACTCAGGGAGACTGGTTCAAAAGTAGCTATTCGAACGCGGCAGGCAGCTGCGTAGAAGTAAAATTTTTGAGCGATCACGTCTTGGTGCGCGACAGCAAAGATCGCGCGGAAAACCAGCCGACAATCAAAGTCGAACTTACCAGATGGCGTTCCTTCTTGAAATCTCTCGAAGCACCTTCGTAGCAGAGACGCGCGAGGACCCGACGGCGCCGAAGTCGATCTGGAACAGGTCGGCCCACTCGCTGTCCGGACGCCCTCAGTCGGACGCGAGGATTTCGGCCAGCCGGACAGTGTCTTCGAGGTAGCGCTCATAAGGAAAGCCTGCCGCGACGAGCGCCTCGCGGAACTCGTCGTAGAGCGGTTTTCCGGCGGCATGGAAGGCTTTCCGGCCGAGATCGGTGAGGCGGACCAGCCGTCGCCGCGCGTGTTCGGGGTCGACGGTGATCCGCACCAGGCCGTCCGCTTCGAGTGGCCGCAAGGCCCGGCTGATCGCCGGATCGGACACCGACAGCGCCTGAGCGAGCCGATGCTGCGTCGTCGGCTCGATGTCCTCAAGCGTACCCAGAAGCCGTATCTGGCTGTAGGTCAAACCGTCGGGGTCGTCGGTGCGCCGCCGGGTCGCTTCGCCCATCAGCATGACCACGCGGTGCAGCGAGTCTGCGAGTCCGTCGTCCACGACCTCACCGTACCACATTGTTGACTTGTTAATATTAACTAGGCAAGACCTGTGCTGGCTCCCGATCGAGCACGGCCGGATAACCGGGGCCACGCAAGGGTCCGCTCATGATCTCCGCGAAATGGTCCCGCTGCGACGCAGGCGCTCGCGGGCCTCACTCTCGGACAGCGAGGTGATGGGCAGCCCGGCCACGGCTTGATACTTCGCGTCGTAGGCCCTGGTCCAGACACCGGCCGCCCACGACCGCTCACGTTCGTCGGCGCTGAATACCCGGCCACGAGCTTGGCAATACGCGTCGAGGAACCGCTCAGTGTCCTCGACGGTCGCCAGCTCGTCCACGCTGCCGGTCGAATACAGCGCGGCGGCAAAGCCGACGAGAACGGCTTCGCCATCCACGGTCATGCTGTCCCAGTCATGCACCACCAACAGCGTGTCTCCGCTCCAGCGCAGGTTGCCGGCAAGCCAGTCGCAGTGGCCGATCACAGCCTCGGACTCGCCGTCTCGCAGCCGGTCACGGGCACTGCGCCCGGCATCGTCGATCCACTCCGGACCGGCGACCGCGTTGAGGTCGGCTTCTTGATTCTCCGGACATGGCCACAGTCCGTCCTCGGCGTGGTCCCACGCCGCCCACGACGGTGCCGGTTCGAGCGTGGACACCTCGGCCGGCGGTGGGGCGAGCCTGATCAGCCGCGCGAACGCCTCAGCGAAGACCCGGGCCGCGTCGTCCGCGCCCGGGAGCATGGCGCCGCCGGGGACGTAGGTCTCAGCGGTCGCGACATCCTCCCCGAGAGGCTCTGCGCCGGTGAGCGGCTGGGGGCACGGATACCCAGCCTGGAACATCCGGCGCTGGACGTCGACGCAAGCCGCTGTCCGGGGCATGTCCGGACGAACCTTGACCACGACCTCACGGTCGTCGGCCAGCCGGAGCCCGATGACGGTGGAGAGATGCCCGGAGCTGAAGATCTCGTCCGCCGGAGGGCTGCCGAGATGCTCCCTGCACCACTGAGCAAGGCGCGCCGGATCGATGGCATGTGCGCGAGACGACATCCGAGCATCCTCACCTGCGCTGCTTCCGAAAAGGGCGACCAGACCACTTACCACCGTAACGATGATTGCCGGTGTAAGTGGCAAGTTCGACCGAGAACACGCAAGTCAAATACAATCGACCAGCATGTATGACGGCTTTTCTCCTCACTCCCCTGCCCTTGTTAGCCTTATCCAGTGAAACCCTGATAGACGGTGCATAAGTGATGCTTTCCGGGGTAGACGGACAGCATGCACACCGGAGCAGCAGCCACCACGACCCAGGACGCGGAAGGCGGCCGGGCGAGTCCCTGGCTTCCCGGTCTGTCCGGGCTGGCGACACTCGCGGTCACCTACGGCTTCGGCCGCTACGGATTCGGTCTCTTCCTGCCACGCTTCCAAGCCGAATTCGGCGGTTCCACCGGCGCGCTCGGAGCCGTGACCAGCATCGGTTATCTGGGCGAGTTGGTCGCGCTCTGTGTCGTGGGATGGTGGGCGGGCCGGAGGTCGCCGCGGTTGCCGATCGGGATCGGGCTGGGCTGCGCCGGTACCGGGATGCTGCTCATCGCCGTCGCTCCCGACATGTGGGTCCTGGCTGCCGGGGTCGCGGTGTCCGGAATGGCACCGGGGTGGGTCTGGACGCCGTATTCCGACGTCGTCCAAGAGACCGTGAAACCCAGTGGGCGGACACACGCGCTGTCGATGATCAGCACTGGCACGACCTTCGGGGTCGTGCTCGCCGGCCCGGCCGCTTTCTTCGCCACGGACTCTCGATGGAGGCTGGTCTGGCTCGGCGCCGCGGTGGTCGCGTTCCTCGTGATGGCTTGGAACATCCGCGCACTGCCGTCCGCGCCGGTGAAACGCGCACAACCACATGCGACGGTTCAGTGGCGTGAACTGGTCGGCAGGCGGGGCGCGTGGCCCTTGTTCGTGGCAGCCACGTCATCCGGGCTCATCGGTGCGGCCTACTGGTCGTTCGCCGGAGTCGCGGTCGCGACGGCCAACGGCGGAAACGAACGCGTTGCCCCGGCACTGTGGACGGTCATCGGGATCGCGGGAACGATCGGCGTGTTCACGGGTCGTTTCGTGCGACACCACGGTCTTCGTGCGATCTTCGTGACCGCACAGATCGCCCTTTCCCTCTCGACGGCCGTTCTGTGGCTGGCGCCCGCGGGCTGGGGATTCGCCCTGACCTCCGCCGCGCTCTACGGCTGCGGCTTCATGGTCGGCGGCACGCTGCTGTCGGTGTGGAGTTCGCTCGTGTTCCCGGACCAGCCCACCCGCGGCTTCAGCGTGGTGGTCGTCTTCATCACCCTCGGCGCCGTGGTGGGCCCTGCGGTGCTCGGGCGCGTCGTCGACAACGCCGGGCTTCCCACCGCCTTCACGATCGCCACCCTGCTCGCCCTCGCCACACTGGCGGCCCTGCCACGACGCTCACGTAACCGCCCGGAAGGGCCACAGTGCTTCCGGAAGGATCGTGATGCCTGAACCGCTGGAACACATCGGTGGCCTGGTGTGCCTCGATTTCGCCAACACCGTGGGCCCTCGACGGGCTCGTGCCGACAAGGACACTCACGATTACCTCACGGACTTCGCAAGCCTCATCGAGTGGTCCACCGACGCCGGAACCATCGGGACGAACCGCGCGGGTCTCCTGCGCAAACGCGTCCGACGTGACCCCGAGGCCGCCCGGGGCACCCTTTCGCGCGCCAAACGACTACGCGAGGCCATTTACGCCGTTTTCGCCGCCATCGCCCAGGGCGACGAACCGCCCGGCCCGGCGCTCACCCATCTCCAGCAGGTATACGCCGAGGCGATGCGACACGCCGCCCTGGTCTCGACCCCCACCGGCTTGGACTGGAGCTGGGCACTTCGCGGAGAACTCGACTGCGTTCTCTGGCCGGTCGCCCGCTCCGCCGCGGAAACGGCGATCAACGCCGACTTCGACCGGATCAAAGAGTGCCTCGGCCACGAGGGCAGCTGCGGCTGGCTGTTCTACGACACCAGCAAGAACGGGTCCCGCCGGTGGTGCAGCATGAGCGGCTGCGGTACGTGGGAGAAGACCAGCCGACGCGGTTCGACTTCCAGGAAGGCGTGACGAGCTTCCGGACACCTGGCCCGGTCCCCGTCGACTGTTCTTTCTGAATATAGAGCCCCACGGCGAATGAGGACGGCCCGGTGCGGCGTCGCTGTGACACCGACATTGCGCGTGCGCCGGTACCCGGCCATATCCCGCTGATACTTGTCCACGAACGAGCGTCGAGCCGGCTCAAAGCCGCTTGGTGTCGTTGTCGGGTTGTGCCTCCGGGCCGGTGGACGGCGACCCCGACGGAGCGGAAACGATTCCCGTGCTGCCGGGAAGGTTCGTCGAGAACGCCGCCACGCCGTGACACACCCGTTCGGCGCGGGAGCGCTTGAAGCGACCGGTGTGCGAGCCGTCCACGCGCGCCTGGATCTGGGTCTCTACCTGTTAGTACGCGAATACGGCTCGCACGTCGCTCACGCCATCGGGCGACTCTTCGTCACGAACGCCGCGGAACACCCTGGCGCTCACCGTCCGCCGGCACCGTCCAGCCCACCACCCAGCCTTCCGCATCCTGCGATGGCGCTCCCAGGAAACCAACACCAAGCTACGGACACTCGCCGAAAAACTCACCGCCGCCATCACCACCCTCGGCGGCAGCCCCACCGGACAACGCACCCAGTTCGACCACATCCTCCTCACCATCCACGACCAGCCCGACACCTCGACCACCTGGCACGTCTTGTGACCTGCGCGACGCGACCCGCTTCGTGTCCGATTCGCCGGTTCTCGACCGGTTATCCTGTGCCCCATGATCGACGCGCACCTGACCCCCTCCGAGGCTTTCGACCTGTTGCTCGCCGGAAACCGGCGGTTCGTCGCCGGCACCCCCGAGCACCCGAACCAGGACGCCACCCGGCGCGCCCAAACCGCACCAGGACAACGTCCCTTCGCCACCCTCTTCGGGTGCTCGGACTCACGACTGGCCGCCGAAATCATCTTCGACCGCGGTCTGGGAGACCTCTTCGTCGTCCGCACCGCCGGCCACGTCGCCGGGGCGGAAGTGCTGGGCAGCATCGAATACGCCGTCAGCGTGCTGGACTGCCCGCTGATCGTGGTCCTGGGCCACGACTCCTGCGGCGCGGTCGCCGCCACCCGCACCGCCCTCGCCGATGGCCTCGGCACCAATGGTTTCGTCCGCGACGTCATCGAACGCGTCACCCCCAGCGTGCTCGCCGCCCGCGCCGCCGGACTCACCGAAGACGACGACATCATCGCCGAACACATCCGCCAGACCGTCGACCTTCTCATCGACCGGTCCCGGCTCCTCGCCGACAAGATCGAAGCCGGCGAAACCGCCATCGCCGGTCTGTCCTACCGGCTCGCCGACGGCAGCGCCCGCGTGATCACCACCCGCGGGATATCCACGGAACAGGCCACCGCCTGACGAAAGGAACGGCTAGAGGGCGCGGGCGCCCGTCTTGGCGGAGAAGCGGAACTCCACGGTCACCGGCAGGGTGTCGAGGTCGAGTGCCTGCCGCAGTCGCGGGAGGCCGTCGGTGTCGATCCGGCGGCGGATTTCGGTGACGTCGCCGTCCTGTTCGGCACTGATCACCAGCGCGACGGCCGGTGCGTGACGGGTGCCCGCGAGCGTCGCGTGCGCGGCGTGGACGCCGGGATAGTTCGAGACCTCGGCGACGAACGGCTCGATCGCGGCGCCCGCGGCCAGTTCGGTGCGGCCTGCGGCAGGGTCGGTCTCGAAGCGCCAGGTATGGGTCTTGGGCTTTCGGGTCAGCTGCGCGATGAGCCACCGCAGCAAGAGCAGGCCCAGCACGACCGCGACCGCGGCGGCGACGTAGAGCGCCCAGGTGGGCGGCTGCCCGGTACCGGCCACCAACGCGGATTCCGGTCGCACGACGGTGAGCGTGCCGAAATGGGTCAGCAAGGTGAAGGCACCGGCCGCGATCAGGACGAGACCGAACAGGGCGAGCAACGTGCGATTGAGCCGGGCGGGACGGTTCAGGCTGGTCATGACGCGCTCCTGGCACTGCGGACCTTGACCTTGACGGTCGGGCGGAGGGCGGGGTCGATCTGGTCGAGCCGGTGCGCGATCGCGCCGCGAACGGCTTCGGCCAGACCATCGGTGGTCGCCCGCCCGGTGCTCACTCTCGCGGAAACCTTGCGGGACTTGAGTTTCACCGTCGCGCTGGACACACCGTCCACTGTGGCGGCCGCGGCGCGAAGGGTGGAGCGGTAGCTTCGACGCGAGGCTCCGGAGTCCAGATCGCCTTGCAGCGGCAGGACGGTGAGCCTGCCCGGCAGCACCGCCGCCAAGAACAGGATCACCCCGAGGAGCACCGCGACGCCGCCGATGACGGCCGTCGCGAGGTCACTCCAGCGCAGATCGTGCAGGGTGCCGGCGACGGTGTCGTAGCGGATCCAGGGCGGTTCGCCAAGAAGCATCTGGACCGCGACGACCGCCACGAGGGCGCAAGCGGCGAGCAGGACGATCGCGGTGAGAGTCGCGGGAATGCTGCGGCGTGGGCGGCGTTTCACTGGACCCTCCTGGTTTCGGCGGTGGCGGTGTGCAGCGCCGTGACGGTGATGTCCACCTGTGACACCGTGAGACCGGTGAACTCTTCGACGCGGCGCATCACATGGCGGCGGGCGTTCTCCGTGGTGCGCGAGACCGACATCGGATAGCTGACGGAGATCCTGACATCGAGGCTGACGGTACCACCGCTGACTTTCGCGGTGACCTTGGCGCTGTTGTCGATGTCTTCGCCACCGACAGCGACACCGAGGACCCGGCTCGCGGCACCGCCGACACCGTCGACCTCGGTCACCGCGTGCGCCGCGATCCGTTGCACCGTGCTGTCGGAAATGGTGAGGATGCCCCGGTCTCCGGCGTCGGCGGGAGCCGTTTCGAGGGGCGCGCTCGACAGGGTGGCGGTCATCTGGTCAGCCCCTGTCGCGGCCGGTGAGTTGCGAAAGGTCGAGCTTGCCGTCGAGGACCCGGCCCACCAGCAGTCCGACGGCGCCGAGGACCAGAACGACGATGAAGGCGCTGAACCCGCCGAAAGCGGCCGCGAGTCCGAGAGCGAGGCCGGTGAGCAGGCCGAGATGCGTGGAATTCATGCTTTCTCCTTGGCTGGTGCGGAGGCGATATCGCCGATCCGCACGTGTACCGGGAGGCCGACCGGCCCCACCGCCGCGCGGACGTCGTCACTGATCTCGACGGCGGTCGCCGGATAGCGGCCGGTGACACCGATGGTGATCTCGTCGTCGCGGATGCGGATCCCCGGGATCCGGCGGCCACGCAGGAGGGTGGCGATCTCGCCGAACCGGCCGCTGTGCAGGCCCGCGACATGGGGTTGGGCCTGCACAGCGGCGGCGATGCGGTCGGCGTCGATCTCGACGCCGCGGGTCACTGGACGCGGCCGGTGTCGCTCTTGGCGTCCTCGTCCTCGTCGTCGCCCGGGATGTGCACGTCGGACACGTTGATGTTGACCTCGACGACCTCGAGCCCCGTGATCTGCTCGACCGCGCCGATGACGTTCCGGCGCACCGCGCGGGACAGGTCGGCGATGGACACGCCGTATTCGACGAGGATCTGCAGGTCGACCGCGGCCTGCTTCTCGCCGACCTCGACCGACACACCCTGGCTCGCCGAGGCCGTGGCGCCGGGGATGCGCTCACGGATCGCGCTGAACGCCCGGGCCGCACCGCCACCCAGGTCGTAAACCCCGGAGATCTCCCGAGTGGCCAGTCCGGCGACCTTCGCCACGACGGTGTCGGCGATGGTGGTGGCGCCCTTGCTCGACTCCAACGCGCCCGTACCGGTCTTCTCGACCTGGGCCGACTGGCTGGGGGCCTTGGTGGCAGTCGAATTCGTCATGACTCTCCTCGGGTCGGTTCTTGCGGTCTCGATGGAAGTTCACGCTCGTTCCATCCTTACTTCCACACCACTAAGACCCCGTGCTGAGAAGATCGTCACGACCCCATCGTGTGACACCCGTCCCACCCACCCGGCGCCCGCAACGGTGATCAAGCACCCGGCGGGTTCCGTCGTGGTTCGGCGGGCGGATAGGTGTTCGCCGGCGGCGTCCCGGGAGCCGCGGCCGGATATCCCGTCATCGCGCCCGGTTTCGGCTCACGGCGGACCAGCCCGGCAAGGCCCAGGAGGCCGAGCAGGCCCAACAGGCCCCATAGACCGTTGTCCCCGTCGGAGTCGTTCCTGTCGTTCCTGTCGTTCGGGTCGTTCGGGTCGTTGTCGGCCTGCTGCCCTGCGTGTGTCGCGACCGCGGTCGCGGGCACCGCCTCGGCCGGAACCGTCCCGGCCAAGGCGATGGCTACGGGCACCGCGCATACGGAAATGAATTTCGCTGCCCTGTGGCGCATTTGATGAACCTTCCCTCGGTGGCAGATGATCGGACGGCTTCTGCGTACCCGCGCGGAGCCCGCCCACACCCGCATCACCCTGACGTGTCACCCACACGGGGCTTTTCGGATTAGAAGACGGCTCACCGGTCATCCGGTTTCCAGCGGCACGAGGAAAGGGAGGAAGGCGATGACGGCGGCGTTGTGGGGTCTGATCGGACTATCCGGCCTTCTGGGCGTCTACGGACTCGCCCGGGTCCGGCCCCGAACAGAGGGCCAAGCCCGAACTCCGGCAGCGGACGCCCTCGCCCGGTATCCCGTGGCTCGCGAACCGGCGGTGCCGAACGCCGATACCGCGCACACACCGCTCATGATCCCGGCGGTCACCCCGGAGATGATCCTCGGCGCCGGGCGCAGGCGGGTTTCCCGGCGAGGCGGGGTTCAGGCTCCCGGCAAGCCTCAGTCGCCGACGCCCCGGCCGAACCTCGCCGGAACACAGCCCGCCGCCGCGGCGCCGGTCACCGACCCCGATGCTGTGCCGGTCCAGGCGGGGCCGCGGATCGAATCCGCGGCCCCCAAGTGGCCGGAACCTGAAGAGACCGCCTCGGCGGAGGCGGAATCCGAACCGGCCCAAGCCCCGCCACCGGCAAAGCCCGCCGAAGTCTCATCGCGAAAACAACACCGGTTCGGGACGCCCGACCTGCTCGATCCGGTCACCCGTAAAGCTAAGCGGGTCAAGGGAAATCTCCGCCGGAAACGGTCGAGCCGGTGAGCCGGGTCGTGCTGTGCGCGACAGTGCCCGCCTCTGAGCACCGAAGTGGCGGTCAGACCCGGTCGCGTCCGACGTAGACATTGCGGGCACGGTAGTAGCTGGGTGCCGTCGGACGCGGCGACCCTGATGAGCCTTCCATCTGCAGGTTGATGGATGATCAGCCACATCGGCTTGCCGACGAAGTTCGCGCCGCGTGCCGGGCGACCCACTTCCCGTCGAGGTAGTAGTGGATGTCCACATCGGTCGCGTTCACCTTGGTGATCCAGCTCCGGTAGCCATGCCATCCGCCCGGGTTGCTCACGTTCACCAGCGAGTTGGGCCAGGCACCGGAGCCGTTCTTGGAGGTGTTGAACCAGTCCCGGCTGTCCCCTTTGAATTCGAGGATGTCGCTCTCCGGCGGCCAGCTCGTGGCACCGGTGAGCCAGAACGCCGGCCAGGTGCTCCGCGCCGACGGAGCCTGCCATTCGCCCCGAACCTCCCAGTTCGGGAACTGGTCCGTCGCGGTGACCTGCTGCTTGGCGTGGATCGCGCCCGAGATGTAGTGAATCGGCAGATACGGATCGGCGGAGCTGTTTCCTTCGTTCGCCTTGGTCCGCGTGGCCTTGAGTACCAGGACTCCCCCGGATTCGAGATAGAGCTGACTGTGGTCGGACGGACTCGCGTACATCCTGGCGGTGCCGTTGTGATCGGAACCCAGGGATAACGGTAGTTCCACGCCGACTGGAGATTCCCTGGTGGATGCCGGACAAGTTGTGGTCAACCAGCGACGGTTCAGGGCCGAATCAGCTCTCCGCTTGGCTGATGGAGACTTGCCGCAGATCCGGGTCACGCGTGGTGATCCGGCCGCCGGGCGCGCAGTCCGGATAACTGATCGGGCTGGTGTCGATGCCTGCCGCCCAGAGACGGCGGCACAGATGCAGAAGATTGCCGGCGCTCAATGCGGGGGCACTGCCGTCTGAATGAGCGTTGGGGTCGCCTTGTTCGAGCACGAACAGGGCATCGCCATTGCGCAGCTGCACCCACCCGTGACCTGACCGGCGGGCTTCGCAACCCACGTCGAGGTAGAACCGCACCGACCGAGTCAGGTGGCCGGTACGGAAACGTCGTGTATCCAGGGCAATCGACAAATCCGCCAAGTCGGCGTTGTCCATGATGAAGCTCCTGACGGGACGGGTTCCTGAGGTACCCCGCCACGGTCCGGAGCGGTGACGGCTCCGGCACCGGTGTGGACACCGGGCCGGTCAGCTGTCGGCGAACCGTCGCACCGGTCGCGGGAGAATGCAACCTACGGCCGCGGACCGCGTGGCACCCCTCCTTGGTGGGAAATGCGAGAATTCCCTTGAGTGTCAAGAGTTTTCTCGGAAGAGACGGACCACATCGGACCGACCAGATTAACCCGATCGTGCCAGGGTTGCGGGCGCCCAGGTCGTGAGTGGCGATTCGGGTTCTAACCCGAATCGCCACTCACGACCACCTGGACCGACGGCCCACCGCCGCCGCCCTCTCGTCCAGTACATGATGGCCTTCCGGGACGGGTGAAGGGAACTTTGAAGGACCCAGAGTCCCTCAAGGAGTCCTTTACGGACCGGCCGCTACCGGGCTCACCCCGTCGTAGGTACCTAAAACACTCTTGGTTCTAGGCGACCACGCCGGTCATCAGCCATACATCCGGATCGACGAGGGTTGGAGGAAGGTGTTCGAGATCTCGAAGCTCGCCTTGTTCCCGAAGGTCGGGAGCACCGAGTTCGCGAACTGTGCGACGTCCTGGCGTTCGAACAGCGCCGTCTCCGCGGCCAGCCAGTCCGGGCAGCCCGCGGCCCCGACCTGGGTGGCCGCTTTGGCGACCAGCGCGTCGTAGCGCGGATTGTCGATGTGCGCGAAGTTCGTGCCCTCCGGGGGACGGCTGCCGGACACGAACGGGATCAGCTGGCTCGGCAGATTCAGGCTGACCGGTGCCATCGAGAGGTCCCAGTCGCCGGTGGCGAACAGCGTCTGGCTGGTCGCCGGGCTGTCCAGGCCCTTGAGCGTGACGTCGACGCCTGCCTCCTTCCAGCCCCGCTGCATCAGCTCGGCGGCCGGTGCCATGGTCGAGCCGATCTGGGTGCCGTAGATGGCGGTCAACGCGAGGCGCTTGCCGTCCTTCATCCGGATGCCGTCCGGGCCCGGTTTCCAGCCTGTCGCCTCGAGTGCGGCCTTGGCGGCGGCGAGGTCGAAGCCGGGGATGTGCCCGGTGGCGGAGTCGCCGGTGCACACCGGGGGTTCCATGGTGATCAAGCCCCGGACCGGGGCACCGGCGTCCCGGGTCAGCACCTTGGCGACCGGGGTGAGGTCGAGTGCCTGTATCAGCGCGCGGCGCATCGCCTGGTCCGCGCCGAAGCGGCCGGGCGCCTGGTTGAACCACAACTCGCCGAACGCCACGGTCGTGTCGGCGTGGAACAACCCGCGCGCCCGCAGCCGCTGCTGGTCCGGCCCGATCACCTGGGCGGCGTTGAGTTCGCCGGACAGCAGCAGGTTCGTGACGGTCGTCGTGTTCGGGATGACCCGGATGACCACCTTGTCCGGCAGGCCCTTCTGCCGGGGATCGAAGGTTCCCGGACCCCAGGTGTAGTCCTTGCGCCGGGTCAGCGTGTAGTGGTCGTTCGGGACGATCTCGGACACGGTGAACATGCCGGTGCCGTTCTCGCCCTTGGCCAGCGTCTTGCGGTCGGCGAGGCCCTTCGCGCAGACGATCGGGACGTTGCCGACGTTGCGGAGCAGGAACGCGTCCGGTGCCCCGCTGGTGACCTGCACCGTGCCCGCGGAATCGTCGGCGACCGCCTTCGTGCCCACCTGCACCGTGTTGCCCGCGATCGGCGACTTGTTCGCCGGGTCGCCGATGAAGTTGATGTTCGCCGCGACGTCCTTCGCGGTGAGCGGGCTCCCGTCGGGACACGTGATGCCCTTGCGCAGGGTGAAGGACGCGGTGGTCGTGGTGGCCTCCCACTGCGCCGCGAGCCCGGCCTCGGGCTGCCCCTTGCCGTCCATGCCGAGCAGCCCGTCATAGAGGTAGCGGCCGATCTCGCCGGCTATCGAGAGCACGGTGAGCGCCGGGTCGAGCGTCCCCGGATCCGAACCGACGGCATAGGTGAACGTCTTGCCGTCGGCCAGTTTCCGGTTCGCCGTCGGGTCCGCCCCGGAAGGCGCCGGTGCCCCGCACGCGCTCACGGTCAAAGCCACCGCGACTGCCGTCACGGCGGTGTGCCGAGCAGTTTTCATGGGAGTTCTCCTACGGTGTCGCGTTTTCGGCGAGAAGGTGGTCGACTGCCAACCGGGCGGTGGCGCCGATGGACGCGTCGACCCCGGGAAGGCGATCGTCGAAAGAATGGGCGCGCGTGAACACCGCGACCGCGAACCGGCGGCCCTCGGGCAAGGTCACCACTCCCGCTTCGTTGCGGATGCCCGGCAGCGTCCCGGTTTTCGCGGCTATCCGCACACCGGAGGGGAATGCGGAGGACAGCCGGTGCGGCCAGATCTGCTGGGCCATGATCGCCCGGACGCGTTCGCAGGCTTCGGGTTCGCCCGCCCTGTCCATCCAGATCGCGTCGAGCAGTTCGGTCGTCTCGCGCGGTGTCGACGAGGTTTCCCTTTCCGGGTCGCACATCGACAGGTTCCGCAGCTGTTCTTCGGTGGCTTCGGCCAGCAGGGCGTCGATTTCGGCGAGGTCGGTCCCGCCGAGTTCGGTGATCCCGATCCGGGACGAGTCTTCGCAGGAGCCGATCAGCCGGGTGCGGGTCAGCCCGAGGTCGGCGACCACCCGGCAGATCGTCTCCTGGCCGATCCGGTTCCAGATCAGGTCGGTCGCCGCGTTGTCGCTCATCGTGAGCATGAACCAGGCCAGGTCGCGCCAGGTCATCTCGACGTCGTCGGCGCAGCCCGCGGTGCCGATGCCGCCGATCCGGTACCGGGCGGTCACCTTCGTGTATTCGGTCTCGTCGAGCCTTCCGGCCACCACCTCACGGGCATAGGCGAGCGCGATCGGGATCTTGAACACCGAGGCCAGGACCACCTGATCGTCGCCGCCGACCGACACTTCGGCACCGTCCGGCACGCCGACTTCCCGCGCGTGCAGCGACCCTTCGGCCCCCGCGGCGGCGAACACGGCCTCGATCCGTTCGCGGATGTCGCTCACTTCGCCACCCGCCGGTCCGCGCGTCCGGTGTGGAGGAACCGGGCCCGGCCGGTGCCGTCGTCGCCGACGAACTCGTGAGCCACGTAGGCGCCGGGAACTTCCGGAATGACGGCGACGAAGGTTTCGCCGTGCCACGGCAGCAACTCGACCGTGCCCGAGGGCTCGTCGAGTTCGGCGAACTCCCCCTTCGGGGTGCGCCGCAGCCAGAGCCGTCCGCCCTCGGCGGTGACGACGGTCGAGACCACCCTCGACGAGTACTCCCCCACGTACCGGGAAAGATCGGCCGGGGACAGTGCGGGATCCGGTTCGGGCAGCGGTGGGACCGTGATCCCGGCGAGTTCGCGCATCAGCTCGGTGGCGATCTCGTGGTAGACCTTCAGCGTGGCGCCTCCGTTGGTCAGCAACGCGAACGCGACGTCGCGCTCCACCGCGACCCGCAGGAAGGCCGACTGGCCGATCGTGCCGCCGTCGTGGCCGACCACCGTGCCGCCCTGCCAGCCGAAGTCCACCCAGCCGAGGCCCCAGTGCGCGCCCATGATGCCGAGCTCGGGCACGGCGACCTGCGGCTCGCGCATCGCGCGCACCGACTCCGGCGACAGTACCTGGACGCCGTTGTCCGCCTTACCGTCGTTCAGGTGCATGCGGGCGAAGGTCAGCAGATCGCGTGGGCGCATGACCAGCGTCGCACCGGCGGGTGCGTTGGAGCGGGCGAGCGACCAGACCTTCGTGGGCACCGGCTCGCCGCCTGACTCCGGCAGGAGGTGGCCGACCGCGGCGCGATGGCGGATGGCGTCCTCGGCCCCGCAGCCGGCATGGGTCAGGCCGAGCGGGCCGATCAGCCGTTCGCGCACGCAGTCGTCCCAGCACTGGCCTCGCAGCACCTCGACGATGCGGCCGAGCACGCAGTAGCCGGCGTTGCTGTAGGAGAACCGCTCCCCCGGCGGGAACAGCTGCGGCACGTCCGACAGCAACGGGATGAGCTTCGCCACCGCGTCCTCGCCGGTCCCCGTGTCGGCGAAGACGTCGCCTTCGAACCCGCCCGTGTGACACGCCAGCTGCCGGACGGTGATCGTGGCCGCGGCCTCCTCGTCGGCGACCTGGAACTCGGGCAGGTAGTCGCGCACCGGCCGGTCGAGTTCTACCAGGCCCTCGTCGACCAGCTGCATGATCAGCGTGATCGTCCAGATCTTGGTGATCGACCCGATCTGGAACACCGAGTCCGTTGTGGACTCCACCCCGGTGCCCGTGTTCACGACACCCGCCGCGTGCTCGACGACCTCACCGTCGGCGAACACCGCGATCGCGGCACCGGGAACCTGGTGCTTGTCCAGCAAGACGGAGAAATTCTCCCGGAGCCAGGTATCGATCTCGGAAATTTTCGACATGTGCACCTCTTGTCCGGTGTGGATGGTCCGGCGTTGCGGGAATGCTAGGTCCCGGCGAGACGTCCTTTGTTCGTCCGGACCGAGGAGAGCGCACGGGAAAGTTCCTCCGCACGGAGGAAGCTCGCCGGGTCAGGCTTTTCCGGGCCGCATGCCATGGAGCAGCAGATGCAGTTGCACCATCGCCGCGAACCGGTCCCGGGGGTCGTCGAGGTCGATTCCGCCTACCTCGGCCAGCCGTCGCAACCGGTAGCGGAAGGTGCTCGGATGCACGTATGCCGCCGCCGACGCGGCGTTGGTGTCCCCGAACGAATCGAGCCAGCACCGCAGCGTGTGCACGAACTGGGACTGGTGTTCCCGGTCGTAGGCCAGCAGCCTCGCGATCGGCCCGGTCGCGACATCGCCGCGGGCCGCGGAAAGGTCCGCCAGTTCGAGCATCAGCGCGTCGACGTGGGCGTCCTCGGCCGTGAGCACCCGCTTGGAGCCGCCGTTGGCGAGCAGCACCCGCAACGCCCGGTCCGCCCCGCTGCGAGAGTCGTACAGGCCCGCACCCTCGAGCGCCGTCGGTCCGACGCCGATCGCCGCGGAGACCCGGTGCCCGATTCGTTCCAGGAACGCGGTCGCGACGCGCACCGAGCGTTCCTGGTGATCACCGTGGTTCCCGGGCACCGGCACGATTCCGTACGCGACGTCGCCGACGAGCGCGACCGCCGAGCGCGGCTGGACCGCGCTCAGATGCATGGCGAGCGCGTCGGCGACGCGTTGGCGTTCGGTGGCGAGCCAGGGGTCGTCGTCGGCCGGGTCGAGCAAGCCCATCGCGAGCACGACGGCGGGTTGGCCCAGCAGCCCGAGGCGCGCGACGGCTTCCGGGGCCTGGCGCCCGCCTTCGAGCGCGGTGCTCACCAGATCGGCTCGCAACCGACGTTCGACATCGGCTCCGGCGCGCAGCCGGAGCAGGTGCAACGCCACGATCTTCGAAGCGTCCATCAGCGCCACCGCACGTTGCTCGCTCAGCGTGTGATCGACCACGGCCCAGATCGAGCCGAGCACCTCGTCGCCTGCCCGGACGGCGACCACGACCCGGGGACGGTTCTCGCCCTCGTCCTCGTCCGGATGGAAATAGACCGGTCCCGCCTCGCTGTAGAGGCGGTCGAAGAAGCCGCTCTTCTCCAAGCCACGGGTGTAGCGTTCCGGCACCTGGCGGCCGAGGATCGTCTCGACCCGAGGCGGATCGGTCTCGTCCTGGCGGCCGGAGAACGCGAGCACCCGCGAGTCACGGTCCTCGATGGTGATCGGCGCGTCGAGCAGCGCGGCGATCGCGTTGGCGAGCGCGAACAGGTCGCCGGTCGGGATTCCGCCGAGTGCCTGCGGGGCGACGTCGCCGACGTCGCCCTCGGCCAGCAAAGTGCGGAGCATCGCGGCCAGCTGCGTCCACGACGCCCTGCTCGCCAGCCCGAGCAACGCGACGCCGGAGGACGCGGCCGCCCGCGTCAGCTCGGCCGGAGCGGAGATCGGCGCGCGCACGACCAGCGCGGACGCGCCGCGTTCGCCGAGCTCGTGCAGCAGTTTCACGATCCCACCGGGATCGCGCACCCCGACCCCGAGCACCACCGCCCGGTCGGGGAACTCGGCGTCGTCGTACGGGTCGTGGATCACCACGCCGCCGAGATGGCGACGGGTGTCCCGGCCGACCGCGATCGGCTCGAGGAGCACGTCCCCGAGTGCTTCGATGACACGGCTCAGACTCGTATGCGATGTGCTCGGCACCGGTGTCCGCACTCCCGAAGGTAGATCCGGCCTCGCCCGAACCGGCTGGTCCGACCGGACGGAATGGTATTCCGGACTCGACGCTGACCGGCGCGTATCCGAGCAGCACGCCGAAGCCGAGCGTGCAGCGGCCGTCCCGCCGCGACCGCCTCCGCGTAAGCCCGGCCGACCGGCGGTGCCGTCGAACCCGGTAGCCGGGATCGACGACACGACCGCCGCGCGAAAGCGTGCGCATACCTGCCCTCCTGGCCTCGCTGGTGACGACCCTAGGAGGATTCGCGGGCGGGCCGTTCGTCCCGCCGCATGAATCCCAGCGTGAACTTCCCTCCGGAAGCACCAACCCGGGAACCGAGTTCGGGTTGCCGAGGTCGATGAATGGCGGGTCGGTGAGTACCGGACGACAAGCGCCGGTGTGCGCCTTTCCGGCCGCTCCGTGTGGTGTGATCTCGGCTGACACCGCGGTCGTCCCGTCGTCGGTGAATTCGACGCGGAAGCGGGAATCGTCTGCGCGGTCAACGGAAGAGCCAGGCACACAGCCATGACGGCGCCGACGCGTGGGTCGGGATCGCGCCGTACGTCCAGCCGATTCACGGGAATCGAACCGGACCCGAGTCGCCCTGCCGCGGCGTTCGCGCTTACCGGGCCCGGCAAGTCCTGAGGTAGCTGAGGAACGAGGCCTGCAGGCCGGTCACGTGCGTTTCGCGCAGGACGGCACTGGTGACGTCCGCGCCGAGGGAGGTGAGGCGGTGCAGGACGGTGGCCGTGTTCTTCGTGAGGTTCTGGTAGATGGCCAGGTCTCCGAGCAGTTCCCGCTCGTTGAGGGTCACATGAAGCTTGGCGGCCTGCCGCCGGTCACCCAGCTCTTGGAGCTGGGTGAAGATCCGACTGTCTTCACCGGTGACGCCGGGGCTCCCCGCTCCGATGCTCTCGAAGAGCGTGCTGCCGGTGAGCCAGGTGTAGAGGCTGAAAAGCCCGCCGTAGGAATAGCCGAAAAGGCCGTGCCCGCTCGTGGCTGTGCCGTAGTCGCGTTCGATCCGCGGGTGCAGTTCCGCGGTGAGGAAGCTCAGGAACACGTCGGCGTGGGTGTCGCGCAGTTCGGCGAGGTAGGCGTCGGATTCCTCGCGTGTCCTCGCGCCCGCTCGAACCCCCATCTCCACGGCATCGACAAGTTCCTTGGCGATGGGCTCGCCGGGCGGCACGAGGTCTCTGTTGCGCAGCCGATCCCAGTGCTGGGCGTCTTCGCCCGCGTAGCCGACGCTGACCTGGATGTAGGGCTGTATCCGCTGCATGGGGTCCGTCTGGGTGACGATGAGCGGAGCCGTCATGCCCACGGCCCAGTTGCCGTCGAGCACGTACACGGCAGGCGCTCGCGTAGTGGCGGGGTCGTAGCCCGGTGGCGTGGTGACCCAGACGCCGTAGTCGTGCCCACCGCTGGAGCGCGTCTCGAAGTAGTCGGTGTCGGCGAGGCAGCCGTGCCACATGGCGCTCATCGCAGGTCCTTCACGACACGTCCGGCTTGGACGACGCCGACAAGCTGAAAACTTCCCACAAGTCATTCCCTTCGCTCTTTTCCAATGGATAAACTGTGGGAGTGATCTTGTCAAGCACGGAACACACCGGTGACGCACGCGAGCGCCTCCTGGCTCGGCTTCTCGACGCCTTCGGCGAGACCCTTCCCGCACCGGAGGTGTCACTGCGCGAAATCGCGGCCCGGGCCGGGACCAGCCACGCCCTCCTGCGATACCACTTCGGGTCGCTTCCCGGAGTGTTGGCGGCCATGCTCAAGGCGCAGCGATCCCACGACAACGAGGCTCTTTTCGAGGCCGCCCCGCAGGGCACCTTCGACGACCTCGTCGTGGCGATCTGGCGGACCTACACCCGCCCGGAGCAGCTGTCGCGTGTCCGCGGCTTCTTTCACGTCGTAGGGCTGGCCGCGTACAGCCCACAGGACTTTCGTGAGTTCATCGACTCACTCGACGACCTGACCAAGATGCTGGCCTCGCTCGCGGAACGCGAAGGGCTCGACGCCGACGAAGCGCTCACCACGGCCACAGTCACCATCGCCGCGATTCGTGGCCTGCTCCTCCAAGAGGTCCTGACTCCGGCAGCCCACTCGGAGGACACGGTCGCCTTGATCCTGCGCATGAGCAAGAACCGACCCGTTCCACAGGCACATCCGAAGCCGTGAGCGGCACGCGCGCGTGCGCGTGCCGCTCACTATCGGGCAGGACTCACCGTCGCCGCCCGCGTTCGCTGGTCCCGGCGGCTTACCGGGCCTGCTTCAGTCGGGCCTGCCGACTTGGGTGTTCGACAGATCGAGACCGATCGCGAAGTCCGCCGTGTAGCCGTTTCCGGCCTGCTGGGGACGCAGCAGCATTTGGGCGCCGCCGTTGCGGTAGATCGAGTCCCGGCTGTTGGTCGTGTCGGCCGGACCTTTCCGCCGGTACGGCTCGGTCCGGAGGTACGCCGCGCCGAACTCGGGCGTGAAGTAAAGCTGCGAGGTGAACTCGTACGGCCTGCCGTTCGTCCCGACGGTGCGTATCTTGACGTGGATATGCAGCGTGCGCCCGGAATACCAGCCCGGAAGAATGGTGGTGAACCGAGCTACTCCCGATTGGTCGGTATTCTGGTAACCGCGCAGGAAACGGCGACCGGAACTGCCCTGGGACGGAATGTCGGAGTACAGCCCGAACGCGTCGCACTGCCAGAGGTCGACCATCGCTCCCGGCAGTGGCGTGCACACCTGCTGACGGATTTGCTGGACGGTGAAAGTGATTGCCAGCGCGGTGCCGGGAACCAGTTGCCCGGTGGCCGGTTCACTGCGGATATCGGAGCGGTTGAGCCGCTCGTCGACGAAGTACGGACCCTCCATTTGCTCTGGCTTGACCACGCAATCCAGCGTGCAGACCTCGGGTGGTCCCGCGGCGGGGGTGGTGGCTCGCGCTGTGGCGGCCCCGGCGACAGTGAGTGTCGCACCGGCGGCGCCGAGCAGAAGCAACGCCTGCCGCCTGCCGAGCACCCGGCCTACTGGCTCATCATCGTCATGCATAGGTTTCCTTTTCGCCAAATAATGGGAGCAGGGAACTGAGCGCAACAAGGGATTTGCTCGCAGGGTGCCGCGCGTATCCGATCATCCGCCCCGACTCGCCCGCTGTCGAGACGGTTCACTCTCGCGCATCATACTTCGAACCGGGCAGCGTCCTTTGATGAGCCGAATTCTCGAACACCACTACGGCATTTCGCCTACGCCATTCGAAGGTGAGCTTGAGGTCTCGGCAGCCGACTTGTACTCACCTGTCCACTGAGTGACATACTTTGGCCAGATGTCACATCTCGTGCCTGATCTTTGCTAACGTCCAGGGAACCGACATGAGGAGGCTGGGGCGATGACAGGGAATCTCGGACGACGGGCGATCTTCGGGATGGCGGCGACCGCCGGCGGCGCGTTGCTGGCAGGCGGCACCGCGGGCGCGGATGAGTCCACTGTGGACTCCACGGTGGACGGCAAGCATCAGGTGAGCCCGTCGTTCACGGTGGTGGACAAGCGAGGACGGCAGCGGTTCCTGCTCGACAGCCGTAAGCCGCCGCTGATCATCGACGGCCGGACCTACCCGCCCGAGCAGCGCTCCGGGCCGGAGAACGGCTCGTATCTGATCTTCAACGACGAGACCGGTGACGAAAAGGGCGGCCTGCTCGTCCATCCCACCGGCGGTCGCATCGCCTTCGACTATCCGCACGCGGTGGACGGGATCAACCTCAGCTTGTCCGCGAAGGACGGCGTGGGCGGCGCGGGCCTGACCATCAACGGCATTCCGGATCCCGACGCCGGACCCGGCGTCCGTGCCACGCCGCGTGCCCTCTTCGGCTGCCACACCACCTTCGGCGCACAGCTCGCGTTGTGCGATTCCCAAGGCCGTCCGCGAATCGTGCTCCAGGTCGACGAGAACGACCGGCCGACCATCAAGATCCTGGACGGGGACGGCAAAACGGTCAACGAACTGGCCTAGGGCGTGGAAGTCCTTCGGCTGTTCGGTCCACTCAAGACGACGGCCGTCTGAAAACCGCCGAAACCGCTGCCCACACTGAGCACGACGTCGGTGCGCTGCTCGCGGGCCACCAGTGGGACGTAGTCCAGATCGAGGTCCGGGTCCGGTTCCTTCAGGTTGGCGGTCGGCGGCACCACCTGGTTGTCGATCGCCAGCAGGCAGGCGACGACCTCGAGGGCACCGATCGCCCCCAGCGAGTGCCCGATCATCGACTTGATCGAGCTGACCGGGACGTCGAACGCGTGCGGCCCCAGGCTCCGCTTGAACGCCGACGTCTCGTGCCGGTCGTTCTGCTTGGTCGCCGAGCCGTGCGCGTTCACGTAGTCGATCTCGCTGGGGTCTCGTTTCGCGTACCGGAGCGCGGCGTTGATCGCCTCCGCCATCTCACGGCCGTCCGGCTTGAGTCCGGTCATGTGGAAAGCGTTGGTGCGATTGGCGAATCCGTCGATGACGCCGTAGATCTTCGCCCCCCGGCTCCGCGCCGCCTCCTCGCTCTCGAGCGTGACGATCGCCGCGCCCTCGCCGAGCACGAAGCCGTCACGCCGGGCGTCGAACGGACGGGAGGCGTGCTCGGGGTCGTCCAGATTCGGCGTGGTGGCCCGGATCGCGTCGAACGAGGCCACCGTGATCGGTGAGATCGGCGCCTCGGTGGCGCCGGCGAAGACGACGTCGGCTTCTCCCCGCTGCACCAGCATCGCGCCGTTCCACACCGCGTCCAACCCCGACGTGCACCCGGTGGAGATCACCGAGGAGGGCCCTTCCGCGCCGACCGCCCAGGCCACCTCGACCCCGAGCGTGCTCGGCACCATGTACCCGTACAACTGGGGTACCGCGTACTCGTGGTCGAGCAGCCAATGCTTGCCGTCGTCGGACAGCACCCGGTACTCGTTCTCGAGCCCCACGGTGCACCCGACCGCGCTGCCGACGGTGACGCCGACGCGTTCCGGCGGGATCGCGCCCGCGTCGAACCCGCTGTCCCGCATGGCTTCCTCCGCGCAGACCACGGCGAACTGGGCGGCCCGGTCCATCCGGCGCACCTCGCGCGGGGTCAGCCCGTTCGCCAGCGGATCGAAGTCGACCTCCGCGGCGACCTGGGAGCGGAACGGCGCCGGGTCGAAGTGGGAGATCCGCCTGGTCGCCGTCCGGCCCTCGCTGAGCAGGTCCCAGTACGCCTTCCGGCCGATCGCCCCCGGCGCCACCACGCCGATGCCGGTCACCACCGCCCTCCGGTTCATCGAGCCCCGCCGACCACGGGCTGCGACTCGTGCGGGGCGGGAGGCTCCTCGGTGTCCACGTGGCCCAGCTCCGGTCTCGGCGCGAGCGGGGACAGGTGGAAGACGTAGTGAGCCTGCTCGGTGCCGTCGTTCACCAGGCGGTGACGCGCGCCGATCGGCACCAGGAGGGAGTCGCCCGCGGTCAGCTCGATCGGCTCGCCGTCCAGGTAGAGGGTGCCCGTGCCGCGGACGAGGTGCAGGAACTCCTCGGAATGCGGGTGGTAGTGCTCGGAGACGTATTCGCCGGGCTCGAGCCACAGCACCCCGCCGAAGCCGGATGTGCTGGCCACTGTCCGCGGGCTCAGCGTGACCCGCATTTCCCCGCCTCGCCGCCGGTTCGCGGCGACCTCGGTGAAGTGTACTTTGTGGACGGTCTCGGTCACAGTTCCCTCCCGTTCTCGGCCGACCAGACGTAGAATTGCCGGGCCATCGCGTCTTTCGGTTCTTTCCAGTTCGGGTCGTACGGCGACACCAGCGGCAGCAGCTTGGTGTGGATGTCCTGGTACTCGGCACCAGGCCGGGCGCGGTACAGCCGCGGGGAGATGTCTTCGTCGGCCTCGACGAGGTGGAAATACAGGTCGTGGAAGCTGAACAGCGTCCGGCGGGAGACGCCGACCTGGTGCGGCAACCCGGTGGCGTCCGACTCCTCGAACACCTCCGCGATCCGGCCGGGGTCCGGTGTCTCGAGTCGCGCCACGATCAGGGTCCGGTGCACGGCGTCCTCCTAGAAACGGCCTGGAAACTGGCGTATTCCGATCTGACACACCGGAGCTGGAATCCGGCTCGAACCTGGCTCACCAGCCGATCAGCCGGTCGCCGCGGCGGAAGGTGCCGGTGGGCCCGTCGTCGGGCAGCGTCACCGCGTCGGCGATGGCCACGGCGGACTCTTCGGCCGTCCTGGTCGCCGACGGCATCATCCTGGTCTTGGTTTGCCCGGGGTTGACGGCGTTGACCAGCACACCGGTGCCTTCGGCGTGCGCGGCGAGCATCTGGGTGAGGCCGTTGAGCGCGGCTTTCGACACCGAGTACGCCGGGCAGCCGATGAACAGGCCCGCGGTGAAGGAACCGGTCGCGCTGGAGACGAACACCAGCCGGCCCCAGCCGCGGCCGATCATGGCGGGCAGGAAGGCCTGGGCCACCCGCCAGGAGCCGATGAGGTTCACCGCCATGGTGCGCTCGACCAGTTCCGGCAGGACGGTCAACGGGTCGGCACCGGTGTCGAGCATGACGCCGGCGTTGGAAACCAGGACGTCCACCTCGGGCAGGGCGCGCGCGGCGGCGGCCACGGAGCCGGGATCGGTGACGTCCAGCTGGATGTGCCGGACATCCTCACCCAGCCCGGCCGCGGCTTCCCGCGCCTGCGCCCCGTCACGGGCGCTTACGACGACCTCGAAACCCCGCCGTCGCAGTTCGGCGGCCACCGCCCGGCCGAGGCCCCGGTTGGCACCGGTGACCAGGGCGGTACGGGCCTTCGGGCGGTGTTCGTTCAGGGCAGTGCTCGTGCCGTTCATGAGGGCTCCGGATCGCGTCGGCGAAGCTGACGCGTCCGATGCTGGACAGAGCGGCTGGACCGTGAATCGGCCCCGGGTCGAAGCCGGGGTCAGGTGCCGCCGGCGGTCCCGTTCCGCTGGGCGGCTTCCAGCTTTTCGAGCATCCCGCGCAGCCAGGTGATCTCGGCCCTCGCCATCGTCCGCTGGTAGTCCGTGTCGACGAGGTGGATGGGGTCCAGTGGACCGCCGAAGTCGGCCAGCCGGGCGTTGACCTCGGCTTCGAACGCGGCGAGGTTCCGCTCGCAGGTCTCGAGCCGCTCGTTCAGGGCGGCCATCGCGTCGGAGCGCGAGATCGACGCGATGAACGCCAGCGCGGCGGGGAACTCCGGGTATTCCACGGCGGGGGTGCGCAGCATGTCGCGCACCCATTCCCGGGACAGCTGGACGCCGCTCTCGGTGGTGCGGAAGACGGTGCGTTCCGGCCGGTTCTCGTGCTTGGTGGTCTCGTGCACGGTGATCAGCCCGTGCCGCTCCAGCCTGCGCATCGTCTGATAGATCGCGTTCCGCTGGCTGACGTTGATGACGCGGTCCTTCTCCCATTCGAGAATCCGCTGACGCAGCCCGTACGGATGCTTGGGCTCGACGGCGAGCAGCAGCAGGACGGCCATGGCCAGCGGAGAGCGGCGGACCGTCGCCGTGTCTGCTTCCTCGTCCTTCGAGTGTCCGATCACCACTTGATTATAATCATAACAGAAACATTACATCGGACACCGATCCTCTGGCCGCGCCGGAAGTGCCGAGACAGCCGCTTGAGCCTCTCTCCAGCCCCCTGTCACACGGTTTGATTCCCGCCCCGGACAGCTCACGAGGAGACCCGATGCCCTTCGCCGCGATCAGTTACGACGTCAAGAGCGGGTTCGAGGACGAGCTCGTCGAGGTGTTCGCCGGCTTCCGCAGGCCGGACACCTCGCGGGTGCCGTCCGCGGCCGCGGACGGCACGCCGAGCCGCATCCTGAGCACCGCCGTCTTCATCCGCGACGGACTTCTGGTGCGCTTCATCGAGTACGAAGGCGACCTCACCGCGATCGCGAAGTTCATGGCCGCCCAGCCCGGTGTCCGTGAGGTCGAACGCAAGCTCAAGCCGTACCTGCGGACGCCCCGTGACACGGACACCGAAGAAGGCTTCGTGCGCACCTTCACGGCCAGCCTGCTTCGCAGCGTCACCCAGCTTTCCCTGCCCAAGGCCGCCGCTTCTTCCTGAGCCCACGGCGATCCGCCACGGAGGAACTCTCCCGTCCAAGGTCGAACGAAGGAACCGAACATGCAGGAAATCGCTGTACCAGTGCTGATCGTCGGCGCCGGGCCGGTCGGCCTCTCCGCCGCGGCGTTCCTCGGGCGGCACGGGGTGAAAGCGCTCGTCGTCGAGCGGCGCGACGGCACCTCCACCCTGCCGAGGGCGCCCGGCCTCCAGGCCCGCACGATGGAACTGTTCCGCGCGGCGGGCTTCGTCTCGAAGATCCGCGCGTTGGAGATGGGTGACTCGCATCCCTACTTCGAGGGCGGCATCATCCAGACCAGGACGTTCGCCGAAATCGACCACGCGGTGACCCTGGAGGCACCCTCGCTCGACGGGGAGCACATCAGCCCGGAGCGGGTGATGGGCTGTGGGCAGGACCGGTACGAGCGGGTACTCGCGGGGCTGGTCACCGACACCGGCGGCACGCTGAAGCACAGCACCCGCCTGCTCTCGTTCAGCCAGGACGAAACCGGCGTGACCGCGGAACTCGAGGAAAACGGGCAGCCGCTGCGGGTCCGGGCACGGTATCTGATCGGCGCGGACGGATCGGCCAGCACCACCCGCGACGTCCTCGGTATCGAGCGGACCGGGATGGGCACCGTCTTCGACGCGATGTCGATCTACTTCCGCGCCCCGGAGCTGGAAACCATGCTGGCCCACCGGAAGTTCATCCTCTGCTACGCGACCGCGGCCCCCGGCACCCTGATGGGGCTGTCCCGGCTGCACGGTTGCGACCCCTGGCTCGCGGCGCCGCTGTACTTCCCGGACAAGGGCGAGACGCGCGCGGACTTCACGGACGACCGCTGCCGCGAAATCATCCGCACCGCGGCGGGCAGGCCTGAGATGGACGTCGAGATCATGGCCAAGGTGCCGTGGCGGGGCGCGCAGCTGGTCGCCGAGACCTTCCGCGCCGGCCGGGTCTTCCTCGCGGGCGACGCCGCGCACCTGCACCCGCCTGCCGGCGGTTTCGGTGCCAATACCGGGATCCACGACGCGCACAACCTCGCGTGGAAACTGGCGGCGGTGCTGGCCGGGAAAGCGGAAGAGCCGCTGCTCGACTCCTACGACGCCGAGCGACGGCTGGTCGGTGACGCGATGGCGAGGCAGGCCATGGTGCGCAACCGGATCCGGCACGGGCACGCGGACGAAGAGACGGCCGCGAAGATGGTCGACGACGTCATCGTCACCCTCGGCTACCGGTACCGCTCCGCCGCGATCACCGGCGTGCCCGAAGACGCGCCGGTGCTCGCGCCCGAACTCGCGCTGACCGGCAGCCCCGGCACCCGGGCACCGCATTGCTGGCTCGAACGCGACGGTGAACGACTGTCCACGATCGACCTCTACTTCGACGATTTCGTGCTGCTGACGGGTTCCCGTGACAGCGGCTGGCTGGAAGCGGCGGACCGGGCCAGCAAGCTGCTCGGGGTGCCGGTGCGCAGCCACATACTCGCCGAGGGCGGCGACCTTCGCCCGGAGCAGGGCACTTTCGGTACCCTGCATGGGGTTCCGGAGCACGGTGCCGTCCTGGTCCGCCCCGACGCCTTCGTGGCATGGCGTACCGGCGCCACCGCTGACACCGCCGAAGACGCGCTGCGCGCCGCACTCGCCGCCGCGACGGGGAGGCCGTGATGGTGTCCGCGGCCGAACAGGACCTCGGCGACCGGACGGTCACCTTGTTCCGGATGCCTGACTGGTACTCCAGGTTGTTCTCCGCGGACCTGCTGGAGCGCTTCGGTTTCTATGGCCTGCAAGCGGTTCTGGTGTTGTACGCGGCGGCGCCGGTGAGCACGGGCGGGCTGGCTCTCGGTGCCGAGGCGGCCGCGCTGTTCGGCGCTTGGATCGCGTTCACCTACATGCTGTCGCTGGCGGGCGGCTGGCTCGGCGACCGGGTGCTCGGCGCCCGCCGGGCGATGCTCACCGGATGCGCGCTGAGCGCCGCGGGGTTCGCCTCGCTGAGCGCGGGACTGCCCGCCGCGGCCGGGCTCGGCCTGCTGGCGGTCGGCAACGCCGTGTTCAAACCGAACCATCAGGCCATGGTCAACCTGATGTTCGGGGACGGCCGGGGCCGGGAGTCCGGTATCTCGCTGATGTTCGTCGCGACCCAGGTCTCTTCCCTGCTCGCCCCGCTGGCCTGTGGCTGGCTCGGCGAACGGGTCTCCTGGTCGGCGGCGTTCCTGGCGTGCGCCGCGGCGATGGTGCTGGCAGGCGCCAGAATCGCCACCGCGGCGAACCGGTTCGGATCCATCGGCCTCGCCCCGCGAGCCGGGCTCACCGCGGCCGAACGGGCACGGCTGCTCCGCTGGACCGGGCTGGTACTCGGTGTCGCGGCCGTCGCCACGGTGTGCGCCGCGATCGCGGAAGTGCTGAGCGTCCGCACCCTCGTCAGCGCGGCGGCGGTGCTGCTGCTGGTCGCGACCGTCACGGGATTCCGTTCGCTGCACCGGAATCCGGAACTCACCGGCGCGGACCGGCGACGGCTCACCGCGTTCCTCACGGTGTTCTGCGGTGCCGCCCTGTTCTGGATGATCTTCGCCTATTCCGGCTCGCTGCTCACCCTGTTCGCCCGTGATCACGTGCGTCGCGACTTCGCCGGTTTCCTCGTCCCGGCGAGCTGGATGCAGTCGGTGATCCCGTTGTTCACGCTGTTGTTCGCCCCCGTGATCGCGCGGCTGCTGCCCCGGCTCGGGCGGCGGCACAACGTCGCGGTGAAGTTCGCGATCGGGCTCTGCCTGATCGGCGCCGGTTTCCTGACCATGGCCATCGCCGCGGGCCAGACCGGCGGCGGCGCCAAGGTCTCCCCGCTCTGGCTGGTCGGCGCCTACCTGGTCTCGGCGCTGGGCGAACTGGTGATCGCGGCGGTCAGCATCGCGGCGACCGCGGACGTGCTGCCGCGCTCGTTCACCGCCAGGATGCTCGGCCTCTACTGGCTTTTCGCCGGTCTCGGCAGCGCGATCGGCGCCGCCCTGCTCCGCCTGCTGCAACTGATCCCGGAGCAGTACTACTACCTCGGCCTCGGCACGGTCAGTGTCCTGACCGGACTGTTGTTCCTGCGAAGCCGCCGCCGCCTGACCGCGGCACTGCGCCACGACCCCGGCGAACACGAGGCCCTGCGGGCGAGTGAGCCTCCCACCGCTTCGCGCACATTGCCGGACTAAGACCCCGCTACCGAACCTCCCGAAAGGACCTCCGGATGCACCAAGGACTGGACGGCAAGAAAGTACTGGCGACCGGCGGCACGAAGGGCATCGGCCGCGCGACCGTGCTCGCGTTCGCGGCGGCGGGCGCCTCCGTGGTCACCTGCTACCGCGACGACGAAGAAGCGGCCGCCTCGTTGGAAAAGGAACTGGAACGGCTCGGTGGGACGCACCGCGTGGTGCGGGCCGACGTCACCGGTGAGAGCGGCGCGGCGGCCCTCGCGGCCGCGGCCACCGAGACACTGGGCACGGTCGACGTGCTGGTGAACAACGTCGGCGTGGACGGAGTGGTGCCCTTCGCCGAGCTCACCCCCTCCGAATGGCAGCGGGTGATGGAGCACAACGTGACCAGCGTGTACCACGTGACCCACGCGGTCATGGGCGCGCTGGCCGACGGCGCCTCGGTGATCACCGTCGGCTCCTCGGTGGCGCTGCGCGGACGGGCGAACGGTGTCCACTACACCACCTCGAAGGCCGCGCTGATCGGCTTCACCCGGGCACTGTGCAAGGAACTGGGCCCACGAGGCATCCGCGTCAACGCCGTCGCACCCGGGCTCACCGAAACCGAGCCCGGCGCCGGGCTGCCGCCGGAGGCCGTCGGCCGGATCGTCGGGATGACCGCGCTCGGCCGGATCTGCCAGCCGGAGGACGTCGCCGGGGCGGTCCTGTTCCTCGCCGGGGACACGTCGGCCTACATCAGCGGGATCACCCTCAACGTGGACGGAGGAGTCTGATGCCCTACGCGGCCATCTGCTATCGGGTCAAGCCGGGCAACGAAGACCGGATCGCGGAGATCTTCGCCGGGTTCCAGCGGATGTCGACGCCGCAGGCACCCGCCGGGAACGACCATGAAGGCGCCCGCCTGCTCGGCACGGCGGTGTTCGTGCAGGAAGACGTCGTGGTGCGCATCGTGCACTACGAAGGTGACTTCGCCGCGGTAGGAAGGCATGTCGGCGCGCAACGCGGAGTGCACCTGATCGAGAAAGCGCTTGCACCGTACCTCGCCGAACCGCGCGAGACCGTGACCGAAGAGGGCTTCTCCCGGTACTTCGCCGACGCGACCATGCGCTGTGTTTCCCAGCTTTCGGTCGCCGACCACCCGAACGCCCGGTGACCGCCATGAGCACCAGGGTGGCCGCGATCGGCCTCGGGGAAATGGGTTCGGGGATGGTCCGCGCGCTCCTCGCGGCGCGGTACGAGGTCGTGGTCTTCAACCGCACCACCTCCCGCGCCGAAGCGCTCCGCGCGGCCGGGGCGCGAGTCGCCGCCACAGCGGCCGAGGCCGTCGAGGACGCATCGCTGGTACTGGTCAGCCTCGCCGACGAAGACGCCGTGACCCAGGTGGTGCTCGGCGACCTCGCCGGAGTGCTCACCGACCGGCACACGGTGCTCGACACCTCCACGGTGTCCCCGCGGTTTTCGATACAGGCCACCGCGAAACTCGCCGAAAGCGGCGTGCGCCGGATCGAAAGCTGCGTCATGGGCAATCCGGAAATGGCGCGGGCCGGCCGGTTGCGGGTGTTCGCGGCCGGGGAGGAACCACCCGGCGCAGACGTCTCCGCGGTGTTCGACGCGCTCGGCCAGCAGGTGAGCTGGCTCGGCGAGACCGGCCGCGCGAGCACCCTCAAACTCGCCTTCAACCTCCTGCTCGGCGTGCAGACGGCGGGGCTGGCCGAGGCACTGGAGTTCGCCGAATCCGCCGGGATCGACCGCACGCTGATGCTGGACGTCTTCTCGGCCAGCGGCTGGTATTCGCCGATCCTGGGCTTCCGCGCGCGCTTCATGCGGGAACGCGACTACAAGCCGGCGGCCTTCCGCAGCGTGCTGATGCACAAGGATCTCCGGCTCGGCTGCGAGGACGCGGCCGGGCGCGGAGTGCCCATGCCGGTCACCGTCGCGGCCGCGGACCGGTACAGCACGGTCGTCGACGCCGGATTCGGCGACGACGACGCGGCCGTGATCGCGGAAGGATTCCACAGCGACACCCCGCCTTCGCGGTGACGACCGTGTCGACGTGGGAAGGCTGGCTGGCCGGCACGGTGACGGTGACCAGCGGCGTGATCGCCGGTGTGCTGTTCGCCGTCGCGCTCGCCGTGCTGCCCGCGTTGTTCGCGATGCCACCGGCCCAGTACGTCTACACCCACCAGCTGATCGGAAAACGGTGGGATCCGACGATGCCGGCGCTCGTGCTCGGGTCGACGGTGGCCGACGTCGTGCTCGCCTTTCTCGTACCGGAGCGGGCCTGGCTCTTCGGGGCGGGCGCGCTCGCCTTGACCGCGGTGTCGGTGGTTTCGCACTTCTGCAACGTGCCGATCAACCGGGTGGTCAAGCGGCTCGACCCGGCGGCGATCCCGGCCGACTGGGCCGATCCGCGGCCGTTGTGGCGTCGCTGGCACCTGCTCCGCACCGGGATAGCCGTGCTCGCCGCCGGGCTGAACACGGCCGCGCTGTTCTGAGCGGACCTGTCGAGCACCGTTCGAGAACCACTTCAGTGACCGCGCTGAAGATCGGAACCCAGGGCAGAAAGACTGCCAGACAAGAAAAGGTGAGGATCATGACCGATTCGGCTGGTGCCGATCGACCGGTCGTCACGGGGATCGGCGTAGTGGCACCGACCGGGATCGGGACGGCGGAACACTGGCGGGCCACGCTCGATGGCCGTTCCGGCATCGGCTACATCGACCGCTTCGATCCCGCGAGCTATCCGGTCCGGCACGCGGGAAAGCTCCGCGGGTTCGCCGCCGAGGACCACCTGCCCGGCCGGTTGCTGGTGGAAACCGACCTGTGGACGCAGACCGGGCTGGTGGCCAGCCACGAGGCACTGGCCGACGCGGCGCTCGACCCGGCGACGGTCCCCGAGTTCGAGATGGCCGTGCTGACGTCCAGTTCGTCCGGCGGGGTCGAGTTCGGCCAGCGCGAGATGGCGAGCCTGTGGCAGAACGGCCCGCGGATCAGCGCCTACCAGTCCATCGCGTGGTTCTACGCGGCCACGACCGGGCAGCTCGCGATCCGGCACGGCATGCGGGGTGCCTGCGGGGTGATCTGCGCCGAACAGGCAGGCGGGCTCGACACCCTCGGCCACGCCAGGAAATTCACCGCCGAGGACACCAAAGTGGTGGTCGCCGGCGGCACTGACGCGCCGTTGTGCCCGTACTCCCTGGTCGCCCAGCTGAGCAACGGCAGGCTGTCCACCGAGCCCGACCCGCGCCGGGCCTATCTGCCGTTCGACGAGGCGGCTTCGGGCTACCTGCCGGGCGAAGGTGGCGCGATCCTCATCGTCGAAGGCAAGCGCGCCCACCGCGAACGCGGGGCCGGGCACTCCTACGGCGAGGTGGCGGGCTACGCGGCGGGAATGGACCCGCGACCGGGATCGCCGAGGCCACCCGCGCTCGCCAGGGTGATCCGCGCCGCGCTCGCCGACGCCGGTCTCGGACCGGGTGAGATCGATGTCGTCTTCGCGGACGCGGCCGGCTCGACTCGGGACGACCTGCTGGAGGCGCGGGCGATCACCGAGGTGTTCGGTGCCCGCGCGGTTCCGGTCACCGCGCCGAAGACGCTGGTCGGCAGGCTCTACGGCGGCGGGGCCGCTCTGGACGTGGCGACCGCGTTGCTGGCGCTGCGCGACGGCGTCATCCCGCATACCGCCGGCACCACCCGGCTGGCTCCCGGCTGCGACATCGACCTGGTGCGCTCGGCCCCCAGGGAGGCGGCACTGACCAGCGCGCTGCTGCTCGCGCGCGGCTACGGCGGCTTCACCTCGGCCCTCGTCCTCCGGAAGACCGAACCCGACGGAACCACCCAGGGAGCCCATCGATGAACCAGCTCACCATCGAAGACCTGCGCGAAATCCTGCGCAGCAGCGTCGGGGTCGACGAAGGAGTCGATCTGGACGCCGACATCCACGACGTCGAGTTCGCCGAACTCGGCTACGACTCGCTGGCCATCTTGGAGCTGGCAGGCCAGCTCCAGCGCCGATACGGGGTCACGATCTCCGACGACGTCGCCCTCGACATGCGCACCCCGGCCGAAGCCCTGCGAACCATCAACCGCCAGCTGGAAAGGACGGCCCGCTGAGATGTCCGGTCACGTCGACAACGAGATCCTCATCAAGGCCCCGCTGGAGCTGGTGTGGGAGCGCACCAACGACATCGAGTCCTGGACCGAGCTTTTCAGCGAGTACTCGGCCGCCGAGATCCTCTCCGAACGGGACGGCACCATCGTGTTCCGGCTGGCACTGCACCCCGACGAGAACGGCAAGGTGTGGGACTGGGTCTCGGCGCGGACGCCGGACCACGAGACCTACACCGTCCGTTCACAGCGGGTGCAGACCGGACCGTTCAAGTACATGTGGATCTACTGGGAGTACAGCGAAACCCCGAACGGCACCCGGATGCGCTGGGTACAGGACTTCGAGATGAAGCCCGCCGCGCCGATCGACGACGAGGGCATGCGGAAACGGATCGACCACAACACCGGTATCCAGCAGAAGCTCATCAGGGACAAGCTCGAGCGGCTCGCCGGCCACCGCGCCGCGGCCGGCTAGCCACCGGGAGACGCCGTGCTCGGGTTACTGCTTCCCTTGGTACTGCTGGCGAACGGCCTGGCGGCCGGGGTGCTCGTCGGCACCCAGCTCGGTGGCTGGCCGCTGCTGCGCGGTCTCCCGCCGGACCGGTACGTCCAGGCTCACGCCTTCTTCGCCACCCGCTACGACCCGTTCATGCCGGTGTGTTTCGTCCTCACCTTCGCCGGCGACCTGGCGCTGGTGTTCGCCGACGAAGGGCCGCGGCGGGTGGCGTTCGGTGCCGCCGCGCTGCTGACCGTCACCGCCATGGTCATCTCGGTGGTGAAGAACGTGCCGGTGAACAAGTGGCTCCGCACCCTCGACCCGGACAGCCTGCCTGCCGATTTCGCTCGGCTGGACCCCCGAAAGCATTGGGGCGTTTGGAATCGTGTCCGCGGCACGCTCGCCGTGCTCGCGTTCGCGCTGAACTGCGCCGCGCTCGGTTTCCTGCTGGGCACACGGATCTGACCCGACGAAGAAGACGAGGAGCATTCCGATGGATCTTGGTTTGAGGGGCAAGACGGCGCTCGTGACCGGCGGGAGCCGGGGTGTCGGCCGCGGCATCGTGCTCGAGTACGCCCGGCACGGCATGGACGTCATCACCTGCCACCGCACCGATTCCGAAGCCGCGGCCACCCTGCAGCGGGAGCTCAAGGAGATCGGCGGCAAGCACCACGTGGTCAGGGCCGACCTGACCGACGCGGGCGAAATCGACCGGCTGTTCGAGGTCGTCCGCTCGCAGTACGGCACGCTGGACGTGGTCGTGAACAACGCCGGCGCGATCAGCCACATCCCCTACGCCGAACTCCCGCTCGACGAGTGGCACCGGGTGCTCGCGACCAACCTGACCGCGGTGCACCTGGTGACCCAGCAGGCGATCGAACTGCTCGACTCCGGCGGCTCGGTGATCAGCATCGGCTCCAAATCCATCGACGCCGGGATCCCGCTGCGCGCGCACTACACCGCGACCAAGGCCGCGCTGCAGGGCTTGAGCAGGTCGCTGGCGAAGGAGTTCGGCGGCCGCGGTGTCCGCTTCAACGTGCTCGCCCTCGGCGTGATCGCCACCGAGGCGATGGACGCGATGCCCGCCGATACCCGCGAAACCATGGTGCGCCGCTACTCCGACAAGACCGCCCTGCGACGGCTGGGCACCCCGGCCGAGGTCGCGGGTGCCGCGCTCTGGCTGGCCAGCGACCTCGCGCGGTACGTCACGGGTTCGGTGCTCAGCGTGGACGGGGGTATCTCCTGATGGCCACCGACACGGTTTTCCGGGTGATGCTGCGGATGCTGATCAAACCGGGCATGGGGCCCGATTTCGAGCGGGTCTGGTCGGAGGTCGGCGACTCGGTGGTCACCCATCCGGCGAACCTTGGCCAATGGCTTTCGCGCTCGGACGAAGAAGATCCCGAGAACGGCGGCAGCGTCTACTACATCGTCAGCGACTGGGTGAGCGAACCGGCGTTCCGCGAGTTCGAGACGAGCGACCGGCACCTGACCCACCGTCAGAAGCTGCACCCGTACCGCTCCGGTGGCTCGATGGTCACCATGCGGGTGGTGGCCCACCTCCCCGGGGCGGACTGATGCCCGGCAAGGTGCGGGTTCTGCTGTTCCACCGCACCGCCGACGGAGAAGGTCTTCGGGCCGCCTATCGCCGGACCAGTGAGGCGCTGAGCGGTACCCCCGGACTGCTCGGCAACGAACTGCTCGGCTCGGTGCACGACAGCGCCGAATTCATCGTCATCAGCGACTGGGCCGACCAAGCGGCCTTCGACGCCTGGGAAACCGGCGCGTCCCACCGGGACAGCACCGCGCCGCTCCGGCCGTACCGGGATCTGGCCCTGGCCCGCCCGTTCGGCGTCTACCGCGTGCTCGACGGCTTCGGCGAACCGTGAAGGCCTGGTACCGCTGGGTTTCCTGGCCGCTGCGAGGTTTGGCGGCACTCGGCGCCGGCGCCGGCTGCGTCGTGGCTCCCGCGGCGGAAGCCACGCACGGCGACAAGAGAGAGGAAACGGCATGTCCGCAGGACGTCACGGACCACGGGTGGTCATCATCGGCGGAGGTGTCGGCGGGCTGATCCTGGCGCAGGGACTGCACGCGGCGGGGTTGCCCGTCACGGTGTACGAACGTGACGAGTCCCCGCGGGTGCGGACCCAGGGCTACCGGCTGCGGATCAGCCCGGACGGCGAGCGGGCGATGCGCGAATGCCTGCCGTCGCGGGTGCTCGAACTGCTGCTGGCCACCTCGAACGAACGCCACGGGCACGGCCTGCTGGCCTTCGACGAGCGGTTGCGCCCGCAATGGGCACCGGAGTTCGACGATCCACGGGGCCCGGGGCCGGACAAGATCGACGCCGTCGATCGCGTCACCCTGCGGCGGGTCCTGCTCGCCGGGCTCGGCGACGTGGTGCGGTTCGGCCGACGGCTCACCAGGGTCGAGGAGAACGCGGACGGCGTCACCGCCCACTTCGCTTCCGGTGAAGCCGCGACCGGGGACGTCCTCGTCGCGGCGGACGGGGCGAACTCGGTGGTGAGGAACCAGCTTCGCCCGGCGGAGCAACCCAGGGACCTGGGTGTGCGGACGGTCTTCGCCCGCCTGCCGATGGACGGGGTGCACCGGGCTGGTCTGCCCGAGGGGCTTCGCGGCGCGTTCAGCTATGTGATCGGCTCCGACGGGCATCACCTCGGCCTGATGCCGATGGTCTTCCGCGAGCCGCCGTCACGTGCGGCGGCCCGGCTCTGGCCAGGGCTGGACCTGCCGCCTGGCGACGACTACTACATGGCGGTGCTCAACGTGCACCGCGACGAACTGGCGATGCCGGACTCGGAGTTCTTCGCGTTGGACGGCCGGGAGCTGGCGGGCTTCGCCGCCGTCCGGATGCGTGACTGGAACCCGGGCCTGCGCGGCCTGTTCGGACTCGGCGACCCCAAGGACACCTTCGCGGTCTCGCTGCGGGCCGACCTTCCGGTCCGGCCCTGGGGCACGGAACGGATAGTGGCACTCGGCGACGCGGCGCATACGATGCCGCCGTCCGGTGGAGTCGGGGCGAACAGCGCCGCCTGGGACGCGGCCTTGCTCACCCGGTTGTTCCGCGAGGTCGCCGACGGCGGCACCACCCTGCCCGCCGCGTTCGGCCGGTATCGAGAGGCCGTGACCGAGCACGCGACCGAGGCCGTCTCGCTGTCGCTCAAAATCGCTCAATGGTCCATTCGCAAGATCGACATCGAGGTGCCCACGGCAGGCTCGGAGAAGTCCGCGCACCATTCCCGGTGAGAATTCCGATTTCGACCGGCTAATAACAATGGCGAACCCGACTCCAACTCCGGCAGGCCGATGAAATTGATCGAATGAACGATTCTCGCCGACCATCCCGTTCCACCGGGGATGCTCGGCGGGAATTTCCGCGCCCCCCTCGATCGGACACCGCCGGGCCCTCGACCGGTCGCCACTGCGGGCGCGACGCCCTCCAAGGCCAGGTCACAGGCCCCCTGGCCCGGCCAGCGGGACGCGGGGGTCATCGGGATCGGAAATAGTGTCATTAAGTCTAATCATCATCGACCCAACTCAGGACAATTGCTCACTCTTTTCACCGGTCAGCCGCTTGCCTCCCACTCAGGGCGACCGATCTGAACCGCGCCGATGGGAATAATTCACCATATCGAACTACACCGGGGCGTCGAGGGTCGCCGTCGGCCACCCCGCTCCCGGCGGGTCTCGGAGCGGCCGCCCACGTCTCCCGCGACGGCTTGCCATATGTCCGTAATGCACCATCTTCTCCAGCGGCGGCGACACATTTCCGACTGCTCTTCGACAGAAATTCGGGCACGCCCGAAATGCGCCCCCGGTACGGTCTTACAGTCCGTGGTTCTTTTATCGCCCATCTGGCCGTAGACCTCGACTGGTCATTTTGAAACTATTAGCGCGAGTAATCTTGCTTGTCGAGCCATGGGGGGCCCACCTTGAGAATCAGTGTGCTCGGACCGTTGGAAGTAGTTCACCTCAACGCGATTATCACCCCGACAGCCGCGAAACTTCGCCAGGTACTCGCCCTGCTCGCCTTGCATTCCGGCCGGGTGGTGCGCAACGAGCAGATCCTGGAAGAGCTCTGGGAAGACAACCCTCCGGTCAGCGTCACGACCACCATGCAGACTTACATCTACCAGCTGCGCAAGCTGCTCCGCCTCCAGCGCACCGGACTGCCGACGTCGGAGGAATACGACACGAGACCGCTTCCCAGCCTGCAGACCTCACCAGGCGGGTACAGCCTCAACTACGAACCCGAATGTCTTGACGCGTACCGCTTCGAGCAGTTGGTGAACCAAGGGCGGCTGGAAAGTGCGGCGGGCCGCTGGACCGACGCCGCCGCCACCCTGACCCACGCCGGTCTGCTGTGGCGCGGACCAGCGTTGGCGGATGTCAACGTGGGGCCGGTGCTGCACGCCGAAATCCTGCGGCTGGACGAATTCCGCCGCAACGCGCTGGAACTCCGGCTGGAGGCGGACCTCCGGCTCGGGCGGCATCACGAGCTGATCGGCGAACTCGCCAGGCTGGTCGGCCAGGAGCCGACCAACGAGAGCCTGCAGTCGAAGCTGATCATCGCACTGCACCGGGCCGGGCGGCGGGCGGAGGCCCTCCGCGTCTACCAGCAACTGCGTACCGCCCTCAATCAGGAACTCGGTCTCGACCCGTCGGAGGAATTGCAACGGCTGCACCGGGCCGTGCTCGACGCCGACAGTTCACTGGACCTGCCACTGGACGACGAGGTGCAGCGGGTGACGCTCGTCGAGCCACAGTGTCAGTTGCCGCCGAGGCACAACAACCTCGTCAGCCGGGACGAACCGCGGTCCGTGGCGCTGGCCGCATTGCGCGCCGGCGAATCGAGTGGCCCCCCGACGATCGTCGTGACCGGGCCCCCCGCTTCGGGCAAGTCCGCCTTCGCCGTCGACATCGCGCATTCGGTGCGCCACCAGTACCCCGACGGCCAGCTCTACGCCCGGCTCATCGACGACGACGGCAACGTGGTCGGCAAGAACGAAATCCTCGGCGACTTCCTCCGCGCGCTCGACACCCAGCACCCCGACCTGCCCTCCGGCACCCACGACCGGATGCTCCGCTTCCGTTCGCTCACGTCGAACCGGCGGTTGCTGACCGTCTTCGAGGACGTGACGAACCTCGACCAGCTGGCCGGGCTGATGCCGTCCGGGGACGACTGCGCGGTGATCGTGATCAGCAGGCGACGGCTCGCCCCGTCGCCTTCGGCCACGGTGATCGAGCTGTCACCACTGGACCTCGAGCAGAGCGGCGTACTGCTCGCCGGCTGCCTCGGCCGCGACAAGGGCGGCACATCCGCCGCCGCCGACAAGGAATTGCTGCGGTTGTGCGATGGGCTTCCCGGCGCGCTGGAGACCGTGGCGAACCGGCTGAAAGTCCGTCCACATTGGACATCGGCCCGCGCCGTCCGCTGGATCAAGGCCGAACTGGCGAGGGATGGTGGCGCCACCAGCGATCCGCTCGGCCTTCGCGCCGGGGTCTGGCAGAGTTACCTGTGCCTGACCCCGCCGGGAAGGGCCGCGTTCCGGATAGTGACCGAAGCGCCGACGGGCACGGTGTCCACCGCCGAACTGGCGGCTCGCCTGTCCGCTCCGGAGTACATCGCGGAGACGATCCTCGACGAACTCGCCGAGCTGTGCCTGGTGACCATCCAAGAGGACGACTCGAGCAGTTGCCACTGCCTGCCTTGCATCCGCGCCGTGGGGCATCAGCTGATCGAAGAGCACACGCGGCTGTCGGAGATGCTCACCGAGGGCACCGAAGACACGTTCGACATCCCGGAGCAGGAGCGCTTCCGGCTTCACTACGCGCAGCGAGCCCACTGATGCGCGTACTTCTGACCGCCTGGGCCTGGCCTTCTCACCTGTACGCGCTGGTGCCGATGGCGTGGGCGTTGCGTTCGGCGGGCCACGACGTACTACTGGCCAGCCAGCCGGCCGCCGAGGCGTTGGTGACCGGAACCGGGCTGCCGGGCGCGACCGTCGGGACCGACGTGCCCGCTGCCGACATGGTCCGCCGCTATGTTCTTCCCTCCACAAAGGACACCGATGTCCCGTGGGGAGGCGCGGCGCGCGGCGGGAACGGGCCGAGGGCGATGGAGATGTTCCTCGCCCACGCGGAGTCCATGACCGGCGGGCTCGTGGAACTGGCCGGTCGGTGGCGACCGGATCTCGTGGTGTACGAACCGACCGCGCTGGCCGGGCCGATCTGCGCGGCGGCCGCGGGCGTGCCCGCGATACGCCATCTCTACGGCACCGATCTGATGCTGCGCGCCCGCACCGTCCTGCCCTCGGCACTGGCGCCGCTGGCGGAACGGCACGGCGTCACCGATTTCGACCCTTTCGGGACGTGCACCATCGACCCGGCCCCCGCGTCTTTGCAACCGCCGTCGGACTATCGGCGCCTCCCGATCCGGTACCTCCCGTTCAACGGCCCCGGCCCGCTCCCGGCACCGCCGCCGCGCGATCGGCGGCCGACGGTGTGTGTCAGCTGGGGGCACACGATGGCGAAGCTTCACCCCCGGCTCTTTTTGGCCGGTCGCATCGTCGAAGTCCTGCGGAAGCTGGATGTGCGCGTCGTACTGGCATGTTCGTCGGCGCAGCTCGGCCTGCTCGGGCCGGTGCCGGACGACGTGTCGCTGTACGTCGACGCGCCGCTGGACGGCCTGCTCGGGCACTGCGACCTGCTCGTGTCGCACGGCGGTGCGGCGAGCATCCTCACCGCGCTGTCGAACGGGGTCCCGATGCTGCTCGTACCGCAGCTGCCGGATCACACCGCGCACGCGGGCCGTGTGCTGGCGAAGGGGGCGGGCGAGGTGCTCACCCGCGACGAGGCGACCGACGAGGCCGTCACGACCCAGGTCGAGCGCCTGCTTTCCGAACCGGGCTTCCGGGCCGCGGCGCTGGCACTGCGGGAGGAGATGCGCGCCCAGCCGTCACCGGCTGCGGTGGTCGCCGAACTGGAGCGGGTGGCTTCGGCCCCCGCGAGCTGAACCCGGGCCTGCCCTCCCGAACCCCCCAGCACGGAAGGGCCGGCCCCGCCAGGGCCCCGGTGCGGTCATGCCGCACCGGGGCCCTTTTCACGCCGCTTTCATCGAGAGGGTAAGGCGACCGTGGTGTTCGCGACACGCCACCGCGGCCCCCGCCTCGATAACCCAGACGAGACGTGTCCGTGAAGGCCTCCGATGTGGGGCAGCTGGGTGGGTCGTGAGTGGCGATTCGGGTTCTCTTGAGGGGTAAGGCAAAGGTGCCATGTCCTGCTTCGATGCTGGGGCCGCGGGGTTTCCACTGTGTCGCGAAAGCCACTTTCAGGGCATGTGGTGACCCGAAAGTGGCTTTCGCGACATGAGCGGCTGCGGCTGCGGCTGCGGCTTCGAGGGAATGCGCCGCAGGCCGGTTTGAGGGTGGCCTCCGGATCGCCGGGATCGACGGTGAAGGAATCGGGACACTCAACCTGGATCCACCGGTGTGGTGTGGGTGTTTGGGGTGTGTCTGGGTACGCAAATGCCCTCTGGCTTGGGATGATTGTTCTTGCGACG
>NZ_JBVISU010000040.1:0-35647 GCF_055575355.1 Amycolatopsis sp. NPDC034160
GGTCGTGAGTGGCGATTCGGGTTAGAACCCGAATCGCCACCCACGACCACCTGGACCGACGGCCTTGCTGGCGTGAAGTACATGATGGCCCCCTTTCTTGCGCCTAGCGCAAGGAAGGGGGCCTTCATGTACTGGGGAAGGTGTAAATCGGACACGCAGCCGCCAGGTAGTGTCCTTTGTGGATGTTCGAGCCCGGTCGGCTCTCATCGGCCGCTCCCAGCGCACGCTGATGCCGTCCGGACTGGCGGCCCAGCTCAGCGGCGCGGCGGCAAGCGCGACGCCGGACGCCGACGTGGCTGCTGTGCTCCCGCTGACCGACACTGCCGCGACCGTCGAACGATTCGCCCGAACGGATGACGCCTCCCGCCGCTGAGCCGTGACACTCTTGAGTTGGATGTCACATCAAAGGGGGCTTCATGAGAACAGGAGCACGCTTTTATCGCTTACTGGGGGAGCCGGCCGCCGAGTGGGAGGGCACGGATCTCCCGCTCGGTCCGCCGCAGGCCCGCCGGCTTTTCGCGCTGCTGCTCATCGAGGCCGGGCAACTGGTCACCTGCGACCGGATCATCGACGAACTCTGGGGTGAGGCGCCGCCGCCGTCGGCGAAAGTGCAGGTCCAGGGCCTGGTTTCCGGGCTGCGCCGGGCTCTGCGGTCACCGTTGGGCGATCAGCCGATCCTGACCAGGGGAGCGGCGTACCTCCTCGACGCACGACCGGAGGAGACCGACAGCGGCCGGTTCGCCTGCCTGGCCGCCCACGGCCGCGAACTGCTCGAGCGCGGAAGTCACCGCGAGGCGGCGCGACGGTTCCGGGAAGCGCTCGCGCTGTGGCGCGGGCCGGTGCTCGCCGGAGTCCCCGTCGCGGCCGAGGTCCTCGCGCGCTGGGAGGATCAGCGGCTTTCCGTGCTGGAGGACCGGGTCGAGGCCGAACTCGGGCTCGGCGAGCACGACCGTCTGGTGCCGGAACTGCGCGACATGCTCGCCGCGGCCCCGTTCCGCGAGCGGACCTGCGGGCAGCTGATGACCGCGCTCGCCAGGGCGGGCCGGATGGCCGAGGCACTCGACAGCTACGGGAAATGGCGCCGCAGGCTCGTCGACGAGCTGGGTGTCGAGCCATCCTCGGCGATCCGCGCGCTGCAGGAGGAGATCTTGCGTGACGGCCCGAGGATGACCGCGCGCGAGTATCCCGCGTACCGGGAACCGACGGTGCCGAGCCAGTTGCCGCCCGGCATTCCGGATTTCGTCGGCCGCGAGGCGCTGGCCAGCGACCTGTTGGCGGAACTGGTCCCGGCGGGGAACCTCGGGACACCGCGCGTCCTGTTGCTTACCGGTGCGGGCGGGATCGGGAAATCTTCCTTGGCGATCCGGCTCGCGCATGAGGTGGCCGACGCGTATCCGGACGGCAGGCTGTACGCCTCCCTCCGCGGCACGACGAACGAACCGCGGTCGCCGGAGGCCGTGCTCGCCGGATTCCTGCGCGCGTTCGGCGTTCCTTCCGACGCGATCCCCGCCGACGTCGACGAAAGCGCCTGCCTGTTCCGGAGTCTGGTCCATGGGCGCCGGGTCCTGCTGGTCCTCGACGACGCCGCCGGTGAGGCCCAGCTGCGGCCGCTGCTGCCCGCCGGTGGTGGCTGCGCGGTACTCGTCACGAGCAGGTTCGCCCTGGACGGCCTCGAAATCGGCCGTTCGGTCCCCGTCGACGTCTTGCCGTCAGCCGACGCGGCCGCACTGCTCGCGAGGCTCACCGACGGTGGCGATTTCGATGAGGAGTCCGTTGCCGCTCAACAGGTTCTCGAGTACTGCGGCGGGTTGCCGCTGGCGTTGCGGATAGTGGGGAGCCGGATCGGCGACCGGTCCGGCTGGAGACTCGCCGATGTCGCCGTCGAGCTGTCCGTCGAACGGCGGCGGCTCGATTGGCTTCGTGCCGGGGATCTCGCGGTCCGCAGCAGTCTTTCCCTCGGCTACCGCCAACTGGCGCCGGATCGGCAGCGGCTCTTCCGCAGACTGGGTCTGCTGCCCGCGGCCGATTTCCCCGCCTGGGCGGCCGCGCTCGCCGATGGCGGCGAGCCCGAACGCGCCGTCGACGCGCTCGAGGATCTGCGACACCGGCACATGATCCAGCCGGTCTCTCGCACAATCGGTACGCCGCGCTATCGGGTGCACGACCTGCTGCGCGCGTTCGCCGTCGAGGAGGTGGGCGCGGAGCCGGAGCGCGAACGCTCGGACGCCGTCGAACGGGTGCTCGGCGGGTGGCTCTGGCTCGCGGAGAAGGCCGCGGATCGGTTGCCCGGCAGTGTGCTCCGGCCCGAGCCGGGCACGGCCGCCCGCACCGCTCTCGACGAAACGCTGGTGGCCGAACCGCATTCGTGGTTTCAGCGCGAGCTTCCCGCGCTGGAAGCCGCCGTCTCGCACGCGGCGGACGCGGGATTCGGGGAACTGGCCTGGGAAATCGCCGTCGTCGCGGCGGCCTACTTCGACCACAGTGGACTGTACGCGGAATGGTCGCGGTGTCACCGGCGCGCGCTCGAAGCGGCGAGGGCGTCGGGATGCGCACGCGGGGAAGCCGCCTTGCTACGCGGAATCGGCCAGCTCCACCTGTACTGGGACGACTATCCGGAGGCCACCAGGGCGCTCACCGAGTCGTACCGGATCAGCGAACGCGTCGGCGATCCCGCCGGGCGGGCCAGGGCACTGACGGGGCTCTGCGTCGTCGCGCGGTCGACCGGGCGGCCCGAGGAGTCGCGAGCGACCGCGAAACGCGCGCTGGCGATCTTCACCGAAGTCGGCGACGTGCTCGGCATGGCGCATCTCCACACGTCGCACGCCGTCGCGAGCGCCGAACTCGATCTGCTCGACGAAGCCGAGGCGGAACTGGACGAGGCCTGGCGGCTCTGTGTCGAACTGGACGACCCGCACCGGATGGCGCTCGTCCTGCGCAGGCAAGGACAGTTGCATCTGCGGCGCCGGGACCCGCGCGGCGCGATGTCCTGCCTGCGTCGCGCGCTGGAACTGCTCGAATCGCTCTCCGACGAACTCTGCGCCGCGCAGGTCCGGCTCGACATCGGCCGGACCTACACGACATTGGGGGAGCGGCGGGCCGCCGCGAAGGTGCTGACCGGCGCGTCGTCGCAGTTCACCGGGGCGGGCAACCGCAGCAGCGCGGCCGCCTGCGCACGTCTGCTCGGCGCCCTGTCCGGTCCCTGACCTACCCGTTTAGTCCTCTGGATGCGGTCCTTGCACACGCAACTACCGCATTCAGAGGACTAAACGCACGGGGTCAAGCGCGCCAGCGTGAGGTCGGGAGTGCGGGGACCCGGTGACCTCGGTGACCGGTCATCTCCTCGTTCGCGAAGAGCGCGTTGAGCACCGCCTCTTCGGTCGCCTGCACCACGGCTTCGAAGAACGGGTCGAGCCTGCCCCACGGAACGAACCGGAGGCTCTCGTACTCGGCCTCCTCGGTGCGCGGGAACCGGCTGGTGAGCGCACCGGCGTTCGCCGTGCTGAAGGCGAGGAAGAGGTCGCCGGAGAAATGCGAGCCCGTGGTGCCGGTGCGCGCGAGACCGAGCGGAACCCGGCGCGCGAGCGAGATGCACTGGCCCGGCAGCAAAGGGGCGTCGGTGCCCACGATCACGATCACCGACCCCGCGCCGGACGGAGCCGTCCAGGCCTCCTCCATCGGGTTGTCCTCGCCCAGTTCGAGCCCGACCGGTTCGCCCGCGACGGTGAGTTCGCGGCGCGAGCCGAAGTTGGCCTGTACCAACGCACCCACCGTGTACTCGTCGTCCCCATAGGACACCAGGCGCGAAGCCGTGCCGGTGCCGCCCTTGAAGCCGTAGCACGTCATCCCGGTCCCGCCGCCGACGGAACCTTCTTCGAGCCCTCCGCCCCGCGCGGCGTCGATCGCGGCGATGGCATGTCCACTGTGGATGGTCGGCGCGGTGCTGTCGTTCAGGTAGCCGTCCCAGGTCTCGGCGACCACCGGCAGCAGCCATTCCGCGGCCACGTCGGGCCGTTCACGGACCACCCAGTCGATCACGCCGCGGTGGCACGGGCCTACGGCGTGCGTCGAGGTGATCAGCACCGGCAGGGTCAGCGAGCCGGTCTCGGCCAGCCAAGCGGTGCCGGTCATCTCGCCGTTGCCGTTGAGGGCATACGTCCCGGCCGCGCACGGTACGGCGAAATCCTCGCGTCCGCGCGGCAGGACGGCGGTGACACCGGTGCGCACCGAGTCGCCCTCGACGAGCGTCGTGAAACCGACCTCGACGCCGGGAACGTCGGTGAGCGCGTTGTGCTCGCCGGTCCGGCCGGGCAGGGGGACACCCAGGTCGCGGGCGCGGGTCATGGCCGGTCCTCCAAGGGGTGCGCGGTGGCGGTGCGGGCGTAGGAGAGCAACATCGCTTCGGCGGTGGCGGTTTCCAGTGTCGGCACGGCCTGCGTGAGGTGCAGGCCGTAGCCGTCTTCCAGCGCGACCAGGTTCCGCGCGATCGACACCGCGTCGGCGGTCAGGGTGAAGTCGCCGGTGGCCGCACCGGCTTCGAGGATGCCGGTGTAGATCCGCACCTGCTGCTCGAAAAGCGTGATGTGGCGGGCCGCGTACACGGGATCGCGACGGGCGATGGTGCCGAGTTCGTAGAGCAGCACGCAGAGTTCGTCGTCCGGGCCGGTCGGCAGGCCGCTGCGGATCATCGAGCGCAGCCGCTCGCCGGGATCCGACTTCGCGGCGGCGGCCTGTTCCCTCGCCGAGCAGAAGCGCGCGACTGCCTCCCGTTGCACCTCTTGGAGCAGGTCGTCGAGGGTGGGGAAGTAGTACAGGATCGATCCGGACGACATGCCCGCGCCGTCGGCGATGTCCCGCAGCCGCAGGTTCAGCACCCCGCGTTCGAGGACGGCGCGTCTCGCCACCTCGATCAGCTCGGCTCGTCGCTCCGGGGCCTTACTCGGTCTTGCCATGGACCCATTCTTCGAATCTTGTTCAAAAAACGCAACCCCGGATCCGAATCGGCTCTTGACGTCACACGGAGAACAGCCTTTGATGCGTGCTCAACAGTTCTTCGAAGGAGACTCAAAGAACCGATTCCCGCCCCCACTGGAGGTCGGCCGTGTCCACTCCCGCTCTTCGCCGCGGTCTGCGCACCCTCGGCACGCTGCTCATCACGCTGTCCGCGATCAGCCCGGCCTCGTCGGTCTTCATCATCGCGCCGGGGGTCGTCTCCGGCGCCGGTACGGGCGCCTTCTACAGCTTCGTGGCCGCCGCGGTCGTCGGCGTGTTCATGGCCTTCGTCTACGCGGAACTCGCCTCGGCCTTCCCGCTGGCGGGCGGGGAATACGCGATCGTCACCCGCACCCTCGGCAGGCTGCCGGGGTTCGCCGTACTGGGCCTGATGATCATCACCCAGGTGCTCATCGTCGCGGTGATCGCGCTCGGTGTCGGCACCTACCTCGGGGTGCTGATGCCCGGGGTGCCCGGCCCGGTGATCGCGGCGGTGACGTGCGCGGTCGCCGCCGTGGTCGGGGTGTTCGACATCAAGCTCAACGCCTGGGTCACCGGGATCTTCCTGGCGATCGAGATCCTCGCGCTGATCGTGGTCAGCGCACTCGGCCTGCTGAATCCGGCACGCTCGTTCGGCGAACTGCTCGCGCATCCGGTCGCCCCGGACGGCGGCCCGGCCACGGTCGGCGCCATCGCGATCGCCACCTCGGTCGCGATCTTCGCCTACAACGGCTACGGCTCGGCGGTGTACTTCGGCGAGGAGACGCAGGACGCCTCCCGCGGGATCGCCCGCGCGATCCTGTTCGCGCTCGGCATCACGGTCGTCGCCGAACTGGTCCCGGTGACCGCCGTGCTGCTCGGCGCGCCCGATCTGAACGCGTTGTTCGCCTCGGGGAACATGCTGTCCTACTTCATCGACGCGCGTGGCGGCGGCACGCTCGACACCGTGCTCGGCCTGGCGGTCGCGCTCGCGATCATCAACGCGGTGCTGGCGATCGTGCTGATCAGTTCGCGGATGCTGTTCAGCAGCGGCCGCGACCGCGCGTGGCCTTCGCCGGTCAACCGCGCGCTGTCCGCCGTGCATCCGAAGTTCGGGACGCCGTGGGTGGCCACCGTCGGCACCGGGCTGGTGGCCGCGCTGCTCTGCTTCGTCGATCCGAAACTGCTGCTGGTCGTGACGAGCACGTCGATCGTGGCGGTCTACGCGGCGCTGTGCCTCGGGGCGATCGTCGGCCGTCGCACCGGCGCGACCGCGCACGCCAAGTACCGGATGCCCTGGTTCCCGGTCGCGCCGGTGCTGGCGCTGGCCGTCCTGGTGTTCGTGGTCTACCAGAACCTGCTCGACCCGGCGGTGGGCAGGCCGAGCCTGATCGTCACGGCCTGCGTCGCCCTGCTGTCGATCGCGTACTACGTCTTCGTGCTGCGACGGAGGGGTGGCTGGAAGCTCGCCGACGTCACCGAAGAGAAGGCCGAGGAGCCTGCGTGATCAGGTGTACTCCGCGATCTCCACGCCGTAGGTGCCCGGTTCGAGCGCCTCGAAGATGTGCGGGATGTCGCCGGGATAGCAGATGTAGTCACCAGGCAGCAGCTCGACCGGATCGTCTTGCGGTCCGACCCTGGCCCGCCCGGCGCTGAGGATCATGTGCTCGACGACGCCGCTCATGTGCGGATCCGAAAGCCTCGGCTTCCCGGGCTCGGCGCGAATCAGATAGACGTCGCGCCGGGCACCGGGTGGGCAGGAGCTGAGCAGCGTGCACGCGTAGTCGGCGTGTTCGGCGAACACCGTCGGCCCGCTGCCGGAACGGATGACCTGCACCCGGGGGCGTTCGGGCTCGACCACCCGGGAGAACGGGACGTCGAGCGCGACGCACAACGCCCAGATCGTCTCGACGCTCGGGTTCCCGGACCCGGACTCCAGCTGGGAGAGGGTCGACTTCGCGATGCCGGCGCGTTTGGCGACCTCGGTGAGGGACAGCCCGGTGCGGGCGCGTTCCCGGCGCAGGGACGTGGCGATCACGTCCAGTGGTGCGCCGTCGGACGCGGTCGGGGACATGTGTTCGCTCCATCGGTCGTTGCGTTCGCCTTGACGAACACGGCTGCGTTCGTTCATTGTATGACGCTATGCGTTCGATATGGCGAACAACCACTCGTGTCCTGGGGCGCGATCTTCTCCGTGACATCGGGCTGGTCTGCCTCGCCGACACCATTGTCGGGATCTCCTACGGCGCGATCGCGGTGGGCTCCGGCTTCCCGATCTGGGCGCCGATGCTGCTTTCGGTGCTGGTCTTCGCCGGTGCCTCGCAGTTCATGTTCGTCGGCATCATCGCCGCTGGTGGCAGCCCGGTCGCGGCCGTCGTGGCGGGTCTGCTGGCCAACGCGCGGCATCTGCCGTTCGGCTTCGCGATCGGCGACGTCCTGGGGAAGCGCTGGTCGACCAGGCTCGTCGGCAGTCATCTCATGATCGACGAATCGGTCGCGTTCGCGCTGGCCCAGCGGGACGAGGAACGGCGGCGGGCCGCTTACTGGGTCTGCGGGATCGGCCTGTTCGTCTGCTGGAACGTCGGGGTCGTCGCCGGCGCGTACGCCGGGACCGCGATCAGTGACACCGACGCGTTCGGTCTCGACGCGGCCTTCCCCGCGGTCCTGCTCGCCCTGGTCCTGCCGTCACTGCGCGACCGTGCCACCCGGCTGCCCGTGTTCCTGGGGGTGGCCGTCGCGCTGGCCACGACGCCGTTCCTGCCCGCCGGGCTGCCGGTGCTGCTCGCGCTGGTCGGCGTACTGGCCGGGGTCGCCGCGAAGGAACCCGCCGACCGTGAGCCCGAGGGAGTGCACTGATGGACCCGCTGGACTTGATCATCGCGGGCGCCGTGCTCGCCGTCGGGACCTTTGCCTTCCGCTTCGCCGGACCGGTGCTGAAGGCGCGGTTCACGGTTTCGCCGAGGGCCGAGAAGCTGATGACACGCTCGGCCGTCGTCCTGCTGGCCGCGCTGGTCGCGGTCGCCGCGCTGACCGAGGGACACGAATTCGCCGGTTACGCCCGGCCCGCCGGTGTCCTGGTCGGTGGCGTGCTCGCGTGGCGCAAGGCCCCGTTCGCCCTGGTCGTCGTCGCGGCCGCCGCGACCGCCGCCCTGCTGCGGCTCGCCGGGGTCCCCTGACCTGGCCGTTCCCCGGGCCGCCTAAGCTGGGGGGAAGGTCTTCCGGGAGGTCGAGTGGCGATCGCGACGGGGGCACGGCCGGTGGTCGGCGTGCTCGCACTGCAGGGTGACGTGCGGGAGCACGCCGCGATGGTGGAGCGCGCGGGCGCCCGTGCGCTGCCCGTCCGCCGCGCCAGTGAACTGTCCGAAGTGGACGGTCTAGTGCTGCCGGGCGGGGAATCCACCACCATGTCGAGGCTCCTGGAGAGCTTCGAGCTGCTCGAACCCCTGCAGGAACGCATCGCGGCCGGACTGCCCGCGTTCGGCTCCTGTGCCGGGATGATCCTGCTCGCCCGCCAGGCCCTCGACGGACGGCCTGACCAGCGGCAACTCGGCGGACTCGACGTCGTCGTCCGGCGCAACGCGTTCGGACGGCAGGTCGACTCGTTCGAAGCCGACCTCGACTTCACCGGTATCGAAGGCGGCCCGGTGCACGCCGTGTTCATCCGCGCCCCGTGGGTGGAGAAGGCGGGCGACGGGGTGGAAGTACTCGCCAGTGTCGCCGAAATACCCGGCTCGGACGACGTGGCCGCTAGGATCGTCGCGGTCCGGCAGGGGGCGGTACTCGCCACGTCGTTCCATCCCGAACTCACCGGGGACGAGCGCGTGCACAGGCTGTTCGTCGACCTCGTGCGGCAGGCTTAAGCAAAACCGACACTGTGCTCAGCGGCGGGCACAGGAGTAGATGGAGGAGAGATGAGCGGCCACTCCAAGTGGGCCACCACGAAGCACAAGAAGGCCAACCTGGACGCGAAGCGCGGCAAGCTCTTCGCCCGGTTGATCAAGAACATCGAGGTGGCGGCACGGACCGGCGGTGGCGACCCGGATGGCAATCCGACGCTCTACGACGCCATCCAGAAGGCGAAGAAGAACTCGGTCCCGCAGGACAACATCGAGCGCGCCCGTAAACGCGGTGCCGGTGAAGAGGCGGGTGGCGCCGACTGGCAGACCATCACCTACGAAGGCTACGGCCCGAACGGGGTGGCCGTGCTGATCGAATGCCTCACCGACAACAAGAACCGCGCCGCCATGGAGGTACGGACCGCGCTCACCCGGAACAACGGCTCCCTCGCCGACCCGGGTTCGGTCGCCTACATGTTCAACCGCAAGGGCGTCGTGATCATGCCCAAGGGTGACGCCGCCGAGGACGACGTCCTCATGGCCGTGCTCGACGCTGGCGCCGAAGAGGTCAACGAACTCGACGAGAACTTCGAGATCGTCTCCGAGGCCACCGATCTCGTCCCGGTTCGGAAAGCCTTGCAGGAGGCCGGTTTCGAGTACGAGTCCGCGGATCTCACCTTCCTGCCGTCGGTCAGCGTCCCGCTGGACGTCGAGGGCGCGAAGAAGGTCTTCAAGCTCATCGACGCGCTTGAGGACTGCGACGACGTGCAGAACGTTTACGCGAACTTCGACGTTTCCGATGAAGTCATGGCGGAAGTCGGCTGATCGTTTTTCCAGGCATGCCGGGGAAAGTCCGTCCCGGGGCTAGGTGCGGGCGCGGAGGTGGGGCAGAATGTCGCGCGTGACGACCTCCGAAGCCGATGCCCTCACCGCCGAAGAAACCGAACTCATCCACTGGATCGAGTCGCAGGCGCAGGCGAGAGGGAACGCGGTCATCGCGGTCGCGGGCGACGAGGAGGAAACCGGCTTCTGCTTCACCGCGTGCGCCTGGGCGCTGCACAGCGTCGCGGAAGCGGTCGTGATCGGGCTGCCCGAGCACATGGGGCCGGTCCTGCTCGACGCCTACGTCGACCGCGCGGCCAACGGTGAGATCTTCGAGGTCGGCAAGCGCTACGACGATTTCTTCGAGGGCGCGCCGGTGGTCTTCGAGCGGGTCGCGAAGGGGCACTATCCCGAATACTTCGGGAGCGCGTTCCTGATCTACCCGGACGGGGACTTCCCGGCACTGCAGCTGATCGTCGCCACACCCGACGGGCACTTCCCCTGGCATCCCGACGCGCCGGAGGGCTTCGCGCGGCACCAGCCGGTGCTGACCGAATCCGGCGACCCGGAGAGCTGGACGCCGGGCGTCGACGGCCCCTGAGGTGTGCTGAGGCTTGAGATGAAGGGGCCTTTCATTGCAAAATTTGCAATGAAAGGCCCCTTCATCCGTCCGGGAAGGCCATCACGAGCCTCAGCAGCACCGCCAGTCACCACGACGGCGCGTGAAGGCCCCCTTCCCCAGGTACTTAGGCGGGAGGGCGGCGGTGGGCCGTCGGTCCAGGTGGTCGTGAGTGGCGATTCGGGTTAGAACCCGAATCGCCACTCACGACCAACCCGACTAGAGCTCCAGCCAAGGTGCCAGGTCTTCGGCGGCGTCCGGCCACTCGGCGGCCAGCGCCGAAGCGGACCGGAACTCCACACAGTCGTCCGTATAGGGCGGCACCACCACGGTGCCGAGCAGGCTCCACTCACCGGTACTGACCGACGCCTGCCACACCCCGGCCGGCACCACCACCTGCGGCCGCTGACCGGCCGCGACGTCCGGCCCCAGCACCGGCCGCGAGACCCGCCCGTCCGGGAACAGCAGCAGCATCCGCACCGGCGCGCCCGCGTGATGGGCGTAGATCTCCAGCCGGTCCAGCCGGTGCGGCGCCGACGTTTCCGGTGGGGCCAGCAGGTAGTAGATCGCCGACGCGGTTTCGTCGCGCCAGCTCTGCGCCCAGCGGCCACCTTCCACGGGCAGTGGCTGGAGACCCAGATGAACGGTGAACTCGTCGAGGCTCGGCATGTCCTCATCTTGCCCGGAGGGATCCCCGGGTAGCCTCAGGCTCGAACGGATGTTCGTGGGAACGGCGAAGGGAAACGCGTGCGGGTACTCGGGGTCGACCCCGGTCTGACCAGGTGCGGACTCGGTGTGGTCGACGGCGGCACGGGCCGCACCGTCCGCGCGGTGGCGGTCGACGTCGTGCGGACCTCGCCGGACGACGACCTTTCCGTGCGCCTGCTGGGAATCTCCGACGCCGTCGAGCGGTGGATGGATCGCTACCAGCCCGAAGCCGTCGCCGTGGAACGGGTTTTCGCGCAGCACAACGTGCGCACCGCGATGGGCACCGCGCAGGCGGGCGGGATCGTCGCGCTCGCGGCCGCCCGGCGCGGTCTGCCGGTCGTGTTCCACACGCCGAGTGAGGTCAAGGCGGCCGTCACCGGTTCCGGCCGTGCGGACAAGGCACAGGTCACCGGTATGGTGATGCGACTGCTCAACCTCGAGGTCAAACCGCATCCGGCCGACGCCGCGGACGCGCTCGCGCTCGCCATCTGCCACCTCTGGCGCGAACCGATGCGGGTCCGCCTCGCCGAAGCCGAGGCCAGGGCGGCCGAGATCGCCAAGAACCACAAGGCCAGGCTCGCCGCCGCGGCACAGCGCGCCAAAAAGCAAGAAGCAAAGACGCAGGGAGCGGCTCGATGATCTCCTCGGTACGCGGAGAAATCCTCTCCATCGGTCTCGACCACGTGGTGATCGAGGTCGGGGGAGTCGGCTTCGCCGTGCAGGCCACACCGGCCACTCTCGCGACGCTTCGCCGCGGAGAAGAGGCGATGCTGCACACCGCGCTGGTGGTCCGCGAGGATTCCTTGACGCTGTTCGGGTTCGCCGACGCCGACGCCCGCGAGCTGTTCGGCCTGCTGCAGACGGTCTCCGGGATCGGCCCGCGGCTCGCACTGGCGACGCTGGCGGTGCTCGATCCGGACAAACTGCGATCCGCCTTGGTCGAGGGCAACATCACCGTGCTGACCCAGGTGCCCGGCATCGGCCGCAAGGGCGCGGAGCGGCTGACCCTCGAACTGCGCGACAAGGTCACCGCGCTCGCCGGCCCGACCGACGGCTCCCCGGTGGTCGCCGCACCCGGCGTGCTCCGCAGCGAGGTCGTCGAAGCGCTCGCGGGTCTCGGTTTCCCGGCCAAGCAGGCCGAGCAGGCCGTCGACAAGGTGCTCAGCGAGGGCGACGGGCATACGACGTCCTCCGTGCTGCGTGCCGCGTTGGCCACCCTCGGGCGTAAGCGGTAACGAGCCACATGGACTATGAGGCCGTGACGGATTTCGACGCCGAGGAAGAGACGCTTTCGGCGCTGCCGCAGACCGGCGAACGCGAGGTCGAGACCACACTGCGCCCGCGCAAACTCGACGAGTTCATCGGCCAGCCGCGGGTACGCGAACAGCTCGAACTCGTACTGGAGAGCGCGCGCCGCCGCGGGGTCCCGCCGGACCACGTCCTGCTCTCCGGACCGCCCGGACTGGGCAAGACCAGTATGGCGATGATCGTCGCCGCCGAACTCAACGCCGCCATCCGGATCACCTCCGGCCCGGCGCTGGAACGCGCGGGCGACCTCGCCGCGATGCTGTCCAACCTGGCGCCCGGCGACGTGCTGTTCATCGACGAGATCCACCGCATCGCCCGCCCCGCCGAGGAAATGCTGTACCTCGCGATGGAGGATTTTCGCGTCGACGTCGTCGTCGGCAAGGGACCGGGTGCGACCAGCATCCCGCTGGAGATCGCGCCGTTCACGCTGGTCGGGGCCACGACGCGGTCCGGTTCGCTGACCGGTCCGCTGCGGGACCGGTTCGGTTTCACCGGTCAGATGGAGTTCTACACCGACAGCGAACTGGAACTCGTCGCGCGCCGCGCCGCCACGATTCTCGACGTCGACATCGACCGCGACGGCTGTGCGGAGATCGCCCGCCGATCCCGTGGCACCCCCCGGATCGCGAACCGGCTGCTGCGGCGGGTGCGCGACTACGCCGAGGTCCGGGCCGACGGCAAGGTCACGCGCAAGATCGCGCGTGCCGCACTGGAGGTCTACGACGTCGACGAACTCGGCCTCGACCGGCTCGACCGCGCGGTGCTGACGGCGCTCGTACGCTCCTTCGGCGGCGGTCCGGTCGGCGTGTCGACACTGGCCGTCGCGGTGGGGGAAGAACCGACCACCGTCGAAGAGGTGTGTGAGCCTTACCTGGTCCGCGCCGGTATGCTCGCCCGCACTCCTCGCGGCCGGGTCGCCACGGCGGCCGCTTGGGAACACCTCGGACTGACGGCTCCGGCCGGTGCCACGCGTGGCGAGCAGGGCGGACCGACCCTGTTCGACCAGGACTGACCGGACCGTGCACGCGGTACGGGGCCCGTGGTGGCGACGGGTGGTGGTGGGGTTTCCGCTGGCACCTGGCACACTCGGGTAGAGCACACCCCGCCAAATCGGACAAAACAGCGCACCGCGCGGCGTCCGCTCGAAATGGAGAATCATGAACCAGTTATTGCTGCCGCTGCTCCTGATGCTCGTTGTGGCGATTCCGCTCGTCATGGGCACCCGTAAGCAGAAGAAGGCGGCGGCAGCGCAGCAGGAGCTGCTCTCGAGCCTCGCTCCCGGTGACCGGGTGATGACCACCTCCGGTCTCTACGCGTCTGTCGCCGACGCCTCCGCCGACACCACGATCGACCTCGAGATCGCCCCCGGTGTCGTGACCACCTGGCTGCGCCAGGCCGTCCGCGAGAAGGTCGAGCCGGTCGTCGAGACCGACGAAGACAGCACCGATGTCGCGGACGTCGACGAGGTCGTCGAGGCCCCGGTCGTCGAGTCGAAGGACGACGAGCGCGTCGAGGAGAAGTCCGGCGCGCAGATCGCTCCTCCGCTGGAGCACGGCAAGAAGTAGCACCTGTAAGGCCATCCCCGACACCAGACTTTCGTAGGTGCGGGGGCAACGCCGGGCTCACGCAGCACCGAGTACTGTCTCGGTGCTGCGTGCGTGTCCGTCGTCATAGTCGTGCCCGTTCACCGGGCATCGTCATCGAGGCAGGTTCGCGGTACCACCGGACTCCCGTCCGGTGAGTGAACAGCCAAGTCCATTGGGGAACACCCAGTCCGTCCGAGGAGACCGAAGCACAGTGGCCGCACCGGCCGGGCATCTCCGCCCGGGACGCTATCTCGCCTTCTTCGCCCTGATCCTGGTGGCGCTGTACGCCCTGGTGTTCTTCACCGGTAGCGGCAAGCCGACGCCGAAGCTCGGCATCGATCTGCAAGGCGGCACGAGGGTTACGCTGACCGCCCGCAATCCCGACGGCGGCGACCCTCCGCGAGAGTCCCTCGAACAGGCCCGCTCGATCATCGAGCGCCGGGTCAACGGTATCGGCGTCAGCGGCACCGAGGTCGTCCTCGACGGCAGCAACGTCGTGATCACCGTCCCCGGCGAGCAGGGCGACCAGGCCAAGGCCCTTGGCAAGACCGCGAAGCTGGGCTTCCGGAAGGTCGTGACGTCGCAGCCGGTGACCCCGGTTCCGCAGCCGTCGGCCCCGCCCGCCTCGGGTGCGCCTTCGTCGACTCCGCCGCCCTCGGGCGCTCCGGCCGCGTCGAACGCTCCGCCGAGCAGCCCGGCCAACGGTGGCGGTGGCGCCGCCGGCGCGCCGGGGCAGCAGCCGGACGAGAACGCCGACGAGAAGACCAAGCGGGAGATCGAGGAGGCCCGGCAGCTCCGGCAGAACCCCGATCTGCTGTCGACGGACCAGGCGAAGCAGGCCGCTGCGGCCGAAAAGGCCTTCGCGGCGCTTAACTGTGACCCCAAGATCGCGGACCCGCTCGTCGGTAACGACCTCACCGACAAGCCGCTGGTCGCCTGCGGTGACAAGAACACGATGAAGTACCTGCTGGAGCCGGAGTTCCTCCCCGGAACGCAGATCTCCGACGCCTCCTCGGCCTACGACACCCAGAACTCCCAGTGGGTCGTCAACCTGAACTTCAAGAGCGAGGGTTCCCAGATCTGGGGCGACTTCACCTCGAAGAACACCCAGAAGCAGGCGGCGTTCGTCCTCGACACGCAGGTCGTTTCCGCGCCGACCATCCAGTCCGCGATCCTCGGTGGTCAGACGCAGATCACCGGCCGGTTCAGTCAGGCCGAGGCGAAGGACCTGGCGGATGTCCTGAAGTACGGTTCGCTGCCGCTGTCGTTCGAGTCTTCGGACGCGACGACGGTGTCCGCGACCCTGGGGCTCGCGTCGCTGCAGGCGGGCCTCATCGCCGGCGGTATCGGCCTGCTGGCCGTGTTCATCTACTGCATGTTCTATTACCGGCTGCTCGGCCTGCTGACGATCCTGTCGCTCGGCTTGTCGTTCGCGATCGTGTACGGCGTCCTGGTGCTGCTGGGGCGGTGGATCGGGTACACCCTCGACCTCGCGGGCGTGGCGGGCCTGATCATCGCGATCGGTATCACCGCGGACTCGTTCGTCATCTACTTCGAACGATTGAAGGACGAGATCCGCGAAGGCAGGACCTTCCGATCCGCGGTCCCGCGCGGCTGGTCCCGTGCCCAGCGCACGATTCTCGCGGCCGACGCGGTCAGCTTCCTCGCCGCGGCGGTCCTCTATCTGCTGGCCGTCGGTGATGTGAAGGGCTTCGCGTTCACTCTCGGCATGTCGACGGTCCTCGACCTCGTGGTCGTCTACCTCGTCACACATCCGCTGGTCGCGATGGTCTCCCGGTCGAAGTCGAAGTTCCTGTCCAACCCCAAGAACCTCGGCCTCGGCGCCGTGCAGCAGCTGGGTTCGGACCGCAAGGCCGCTCGCGCCGTCCCCGGCCGTCCGAACGCGAAGGAGGCGTGACCGTGGTCGACGAGAAGAACACCACCGAGAACAAACGCGAGAGCGTCTTCCACCGGATGTACGTGGGCAGCGGCGTGTTCAACGTCGTCGGCGTCCGCAAGCGCTGGTACCTCTTCTTCGGCGCGCTGGTGCTGGTGTGCATCGCGTCGATGGGGGTGAAGGGCTTCAACTTCGGCATCGACTTTGAAGGCGGCACCCAGATCCAGCTGCCCGCCAACGGCAAGAGCGGGCAGATCACCGAAGAGCGGGCCAAAGAGGTCTTCGCCTCCGCGCTGGGCAAGCCCGCCGACGAGGCGCAGAAGGTCGGCAGCGGGGTTTCGTCGACCATCCAGCTCCGTTCGGACACCTTGGACTCGGCCGAGGTCGCCAAGGTGAAGCAGGCGCTGTTCCAGGAACTCGGCCCGATCGGGTCCAGCGGGCAGCCGAGCGTCCAGGCCATCAGTGACAGCGCCGTGAGCGCGTCCTGGGGCGGGGAGATCTCCCGGCAGGCGCTGATCGCGCTCGGGGTCTTCCTGCTGGCGGTCACGCTGTTCCTGGCCTTGTACTTCGATCCCCGGATGGCGGCCGCGGCACTGGTCACCCTGCTGAACGACATCGTGGTGACGGCGGGTGTGTACTCGCTGATCGGCTTCGAGGTCACGCCGGCGACGGTGATCGGTCTGCTGACGATCCTCGGGTTCTCGCTGTACGACACGGTGGTCGTGTTCGACAAGGTCCGCGAGAACACGCGCGGCCTGCTCGGACTGACCCGCCGGACCTACGGCGAGGCGGCGAACCTGGCGCTGAACCAGACGCTGATGCGTTCGTTCAACACGTCCTTGATCGCGGCACTGCCGATCCTCGGCCTGCTGGTGATCGGCTACCTCCTGCTCGGCTCCGGCACCCTGCAGGAGCTCGCGCTGGTGCAGCTCACCGGAACCATCGTCGGTGTGCTGTCGTCGGTGGCCCTGGCGACGCCGCTGCTGGTCGACTTCAAGATGCGCGACCCGAAGTACCGTCAGCAGGCCGACAGGGTCGCTTCGCGGCGCGCGAACCAGGCCCGCAAGGCCGCCGATCGTGACGACGACTTCGACCCCGCCGACGAAGACGCGCTGGAAGCCGAACTCCGCAAGGAGAAGGCGTACGCCGCCGCGGCGAGCGTCCCGGCCCGGAACCAGAAGGCCCACAAGGGCCGTCCGTCCGGGAAGCGCAAGAGGTAGACCCGGTTTCAAGTGCTATGAAGGGGCCTTTCAGTGCAAATTTTGCACTGAAAGGCCCCTTCATAGCGACCGGTCACGAACATAGGCGAGTTCGAGAGCAAGGAAGTACATGGAGCTGGACGAGGCACTCGACCTGATCGCCGACGTGCCGGACTTCCCGGATCCCGGCGTGCTGTTCCGGGACCTGAGCCCGTTGTTCGCCGACGCCGCCGGCTTCAAGGCCGTCACCGACGCGCTGGCGGCCACCGTCGGCACGGACGTCGACCTGCTGGCGGGCGTCGAAGCACGCGGCTTCCTGCTGGCCGCCGCGGTCGGCTACTCGCGAGGCCTCGGCGTGGCGCTGATCCGCAAGCCCGGCAAGCTGCCCCGGGTGGCTGGCCGGGTCGATTACGCGCTGGAGTACGGCACGGCGGCCGTCGAGTTGCCCGAAGGGATCGTCAAGCCTGGCCAGCGTGTCGCGGTACTCGACGACGTGCTTGCCACCGGGGGCACCGTCGCGGCCACCTGTAAATTGCTGGAAGACGTGAAAGCGCAGGTCACCGGCGTGTCAGTGGTCATGGAACTCGCCGGGCTCGGTGGTCGTTCCGTGCTTGAAGGGCGTCCTGTGGAGGCCCTCCGGGTGTGTTGACCGGGCGTACCAAGTGGGCCGCGAGGGGGAGCGGCTACTCTTGACATCCGAAGGCCGCACGAAGCGCAGGAGGTGCGGGTGAGCCAAGAGCTCGATGCCGCGGTGTCCTCGAAGGACGGCACCGAGCAGAGCGGTGTGTCGCGACAAGGGGCCGCGCCGACGCCCTCCGCGACGCGCCGGGTCCGTGCCCGCCTCGCCCGCCGGATCACCGCACAGCGTGCCGCGCCGGTCAAGCAGGTACTCGAACCGCTCGCCGTCATCCACCGCGAGTTGCATCCCAACGCCGACCTTGCCCTGCTGCAGCGCGCTTACGACGTCGCCGAGGAGCTTCACCGCGATCAGCGGCGGAAGTCCGGCGACCCGTACATCACGCATCCGCTCGCGGTCGCGACGATTCTCGCCGAACTCGGCATGGACACCACGACGCTGGTCGCGGCACTGCTGCACGACACCGTCGAGGACACCGGTTACTCGCTGGAGAGCCTGAAGGCCGATTTCGGCGAGAAAGTCGGCGAGCTGGTCGACGGCGTCACCAAGCTGGACAAGGTCAAGCTCGGTACGGCGGCCGAGGCCGAGACCATCCGCAAGATGGTCATCGCGATGGCGCGTGACCCGCGCGTGCTGGTCATCAAGCTGTCCGACCGGCTGCACAACATGCGCACGATGCGCTTCCTGCCGCCGGAGAAGCAGGCCCGCAAGGCGCGCGAGACCCTGGAAGTCCTCGCCCCGCTGGCGCACCGGCTCGGCATGGCGACGGTCAAATGGGAGCTGGAGGACCTGGCCTTCGCCATCCTGCAGCCGAAGAAGTACGACGAGATCGTCCGGCTGGTCGCCGATCGGGCGCCTTCGCGCGACACGTACCTGCGGTCGGTGATCACCGAGCTGACCAGCAACCTGGAGGGCTCGCGGATCACCGCGAAGGTCGAGGGACGGCCGAAGCACTATTACTCGATCCACCAGAAGATGATCGTCCGCGGGCGCGACCTCGACGACATCCACGACCTGGTTGGCGTGCGGATCCTGGTCGAGGACGTCCGCGACTGCTACGCCGCGATGGGTGTCGTCCACGCGCTGTGGCAGCCGGTCCCGGGCCGGTTCAAGGACTACATCGCGCAGCCGCGGTTCGGCGTGTACCAGTCGTTGCACACCACGGTGATCGGGCCGGACGGCAAGCCGCTGGAAGTGCAGATCCGCACCTACGAGATGCACCGCACCGCCGAGTACGGCATCGCCGCGCACTGGCGGTACAAGGAGACCAAGGGCACCCACAACGGGAACGCCGTGGACGTCGACGAGATGGCGTGGATGCGCCAGCTCCTCGACTGGCAGCGGGAAGCCGCGGACCCCGGTGACTTCCTCGAATCGCTGCGCTACGAACTCGCCTCACGCGAGATCTTCGTGTTCACGCCCAAGGGTGACGTGATCACGCTGCCGGTCGAATCGACCCCGGTCGACTTCGCCTACGCCGTGCACACGGAGGTCGGGCACCGCTGCATCGGCGCCCGTGTCAACGGCAGGCTCGTCGCACTCGAGCGCAAGCTGGAAAACGGCGAGGTCATCGAGATCTTCACCTCGAAGGCCGAGACGGCGGGCCCGAGCCGCGACTGGCTGCAGTTCGCCGGTTCGCCCAAGGCACGCGCGAAGATCCGCCAGTGGTTCGCCAAGGAACGCCGCGACGAGGCGATCGAAGGCGGCAAGGAGGCCATCACCAAGGAGGTCCGCAAGGTCGGTCTCCCGATCCAGCGGCTGGTCTCCGCCGATTCGATGGGCGCGGTCGCCACCGAACTGCGGCATCCCGACATCAGCTCGCTGTACGCGGCCGTCGGCGAGGGCCACACCAGCGCGAAGCACGTGGTGCAGCGGCTGGTCGCCCTCATCGGCGGGGTCGACGAGGCGGAGGAGGAGCTCGCCGAGCGCGCGACCCCCTCCACGGTCACCCGCCGCCGCGGCTCGAACGACGTCGGCGTCGTGGTGAAGGGTGCCAGCGACGTCTGGGCCAAGCTCGCCCGCTGCTGCACGCCGGTGCCCGGCGACGAGATCCTCGGTTTCGTCACCCGCGGCGGCGGCGTCAGCGTGCACCGGACCGACTGCACCAACGCCGACGACCTGACAGCGCAACCCGAGCGGCTGGTCGAGGTCGAGTGGGCGCCGTCGGCCTCGTCGGTGTTCCTCGTCGCGATCCAGGTCGAGGCGCTGGACAGGCACCGCCTGCTTTCGGACGTCACCAAGGTCCTCGCGGACGAGAAGGTCAACATCCTGTCCGCGTCGGTGACGACCTCGCGTGACCGGGTCGCGGTCAGCCGGTTCTCCTTCGAGATGGGCGACCCGAAGCACCTCGGTCACGTGCTCAAGGTGGTCCGAGGCGTCGAGGGCGTTTACGACGTGTATCGGGTCACTTCGGCTTCGTGACCACGGGTGGGCCCCGGTTAGGGTTCAGGACATGACTGACGGGTTCGAGTTCACTCGCGACGGCGAGGTCGCGCGGCTGGCGTTCACCAGGCCGGAGAAGATGAACGCGATCACCTACGGGATGTGGTCGGCCATCCCGGACGTGGTGGCGCGGGTGGAGGCGGACCCGGGGATCAAGGTGCTCGTGCTGACCGGAGCGGGCGCGCATTTCTCGGCGGGCGCCGACATCAGCGAGTTCCGGGACCTGCGGTCCACCGCCGACGCGGCCGAGACCTACGACAAGGCCGTCGACGGGGCCGTGGCGGCGTTGACGGCGTCGCGAAAGCCGACCGTGGCGATGATCCAGGGGAACTGCATCGGCGGTGGCTGCCAGCTCTCGGTCGCGTGCGACTTCCGCTTCGCCGCCGAGGGTTCACGGTTCGGCATCACGCCGTCGAAACTCGGCATCGTCTACCACTTCGACTCGACGCGGCAGCTGGTTTCCCTGGTCGGCCCGGCGAACGCGAAGTACTTCCTGCTCTCGGGCGAACTCGTCGACGCGCGGCGGGCTCGGGAGATCGGGCTGCTCAACGACGTCTTTCCCGCCGAGGAGCTGGCGGCGTCGACGAGGAAATTCGTCGAGACGCTGGCTTCGCGTTCGCAGGCGTCGGTGCGCGGGATGAACCGGATCATCGAGAAGATCGTCGCGGGACAAGAGGAATCCGACGCCGAGGTGGACGAGATCCGGCTGGGCGCCTTGCACGGCGAGGACTACGCCGAGGGCGTGGCCGCGTTCCTCGCGCGACGGCCGCCGGAGTTCACCTACCGCTGACGTCACCGATGTCGTGATACGGCGGGTGAACGGGGTAGCGGGTCGTGAGTGGCGATTCGGGTTCTGACCCGAACCCTTTCTCGGGTACCTACTCGTGGCCTGCGGTCTTGTTTGCGTGAAGTCCGTGATGGCCTCCTTCCCTACCGTGAGAGTAGGGAAGGAGGCCATCACGGACCGGCCTGGCATCGGCGAACAGACCCATTCACAACCACGACACGCGGGGGTGGCGGGCAGGGCGAAGGCGTGACTCGCGTGCTCAGAGACGGGACTCGCGTGCCTGAATCCCGCCCTCGGGTGTTACGCCTCCAAGCACACGAGATCCGGCTCCGGGCACACGAGATCCGTCTCTGAGCACGCGAGTGCGGTGCCACGTCACCCAGGCCCCAATCCCGCCCGAACGCGCCCCGTTTACTTGCCCCTCAAGAGAACGTCCGACACTCGTTCGGCGGCAGCTATCCCTTGTGGACACTGAAGCCCGGCCTTCACGACCGGCGATCGAGTCAGATTTCGTCCCAGGGATTGCTCTCGTACGCCTCGGTCAGGATCCGGCGGGTCTCCGGTGCGAACGGCAGCGCGACGTCGTCCACTGACGCCACCGGCCAGCCGACCGACTCCGAATTGGTCAGGAACGTGGCGTCGAACCCCGGCAGGTCGGCCGGGCGAATCTCGCGGGTCTCCTGCGGGATCCCCGAGCGCGCCAAGCCGCGCCGCACCAGCTGCTGGGTGATGCCGTCGAGTACCGGCGCCTGCGGCCAGACCACCGTGCCGCCGTCGAGGAAACCGACGTTCCAGATCGACGCCTCGCTGACCCGGCCCTGGTGATCGACGAACAACGCGTCGTCGTAGCCCGCCATTTTCGCCTCGCGCGTGTGGTGGAGGAGGCCGAACGTGCCGACGTGCTTGACCTCCGGCAGTACCCGTTCGTAGCGCACGGACCGAAGGCGCAACGGCTTCAGGTCGTGCTCCTTCGGCGGGGCTGTCCGGACGAGGACGTCCGGCGCGGCGGGCGCGCCGGGATCGGATCAGTCCATCGCGCGCGAGAAGATGATCACCCGCACGGACAGCGCGGCTTCACCCTGGACGGCCTGCCGGACATGGCCGCGCACGGTGTCGGTGTCGAGTTCGCTGGCGAACATCCGCCGCGTGCTCGTCACGAGCCGGTTCAGGTGCACGTCCAGGCCGCGGACCTTGCCGTCGCGGACCTGCATCGCGGTGAAATGACCGTAACCGAACGCGCCCGCCAGGTCTTCCGACCGGGCGGGCGTGCCGTTGAGCTCCAGCTTCACGTCAGGCGTTGACCGTGACGCCGGTGAACTTGACTTCGGTGTTGGGCGGGCCGGTGCCGTCGCCGTTGCCGGCCTGGACGTTGGCGCCAGCCTTGGCGACCTTGTCGAGCACCTTCAGGCCCTCGTCGGAGATGCTGCCGAAGACCGAGTACTCCGCGGGCAGTTCGGCTTCGCCGTAGACCATGAAGAACTGGCTGCCACCGGAGTTCGGCTGCTGCGTCTTCGCCATCGCGAGGAGGCCGCGGCCGTACTTGATCTCGGGGAACGCCTCGTCCGGCATCGTGTAGCCCGGACCGCCCATGCCGCTGGCTTCGGGGTCACCGCACTGCAGCATCTGCAGACCGGTGGTGCCGAGCCGGTGGCACTTGGTGTCGTTGAAGTAACCCTGCTGCGAGAGGCTGATGAAGCTCTGCACGGCACACGGCGCGAGCGCCCGGTCCAACGTCAGCGGAATGTCGCCCGCGGTGCTCTTCAGCACGAGGTTGACGGTGCCGTTCGACGAGACGTCCTTGCCTTCGGGCTTGTTCACCTGCTTCGACGACTTCTTGGCGGCGTCGTCCTTGAAGTCACACGTCACCGGGTTCGCCAGCGGCGTCGCCCGCTTGGGCATCGGCGCGCGTTCCGTGGGGATGGTGACCTCGGGGGTCGGAGGAGCCGAGCTCGGGGAGGCGTCGGAGGCGGCGTCGTCACCACTGTTGCTGCTGACGATCCACCACACCGCGCCTGCCACGATCGCGACGACGCCGACGACCGCCACCGAGCCGACGATCTTGCGCCGCTTGGCCTTCTCGGCCCGTCGCACGATCTGTCGCTCGAGCTTGCGCTTCGCGGCTTCGCGGCGCTGCTGGTTGGTCGGCACCCGCCCTCCCCGTTTCCACTCGATGTTCACACGTCTGAGGTGGGGGAAGTCTATGGGCACAGCCTGTGAGACCCCCGTACAGGGGCCGCTAGGCTTACTTGATCGTGATCAGGGCCATCCTGTCACCCGTTCGGCGGAAGATTCGAGGAGGCGTTTCGTGCTGGTTGTCGGATTCCCGGCCGGCCCCCTCGAAGCCAACTGCTATCTGCTCGCCCCGGAGGGCGGCGGGGAGTGCGTCCTCGTCGATCCCGGCGAAGACATCGGCGAACCTCTTGAGGCCGCGCTGTCCGGACATGGGCTCACGCCGGTCGCGATGCTCGCCACCCACGGCCACCCGGATCACGTCGCTTCGGCGGCCGAGGTCGGCGCGCGCCACGGAATACCGCTGTATCTGCATGAGGCGGACAGGCCACTCCTGGCCGCGGACGCCGGGAAATGGAAGGACTGGATCGTGCCACTCGTCGAGGGCCCGCTCAGGCTGGCTGGACTGGAGATCACGGTGTCCCGTACACCGGGCCACACCGCCGGTTCGGTGATCTTCGGGCTGTCCTCCGCCAAGGGCGGCCGGATCGTGCTCACCGGCGACAGCCTCTTCGCCGGTTCGATCGGACGCTCCTCCGGCGACGGCGACGAACTCGTGCGGTCCCTCGGTGCCAAGGTGATGACGCTGCCCGACGACACCGTCGTCCTGCCGGGGCACGGCCCGGCCACCACGATCGGACAGGAGCGTGCGGGCAACCCGTTCCTGGCCGGGGCGGGATCGTGAGCGAGATGGCCGAGCAGGCCGGCGTACCGGAGACGCCCGAGCGTCTCCCGCTGTTCCACGACGACCCCAAGCTCCGCCGCCGGCGCGGCTGCTCCGGCATCGCCGGTGTCGTGATCTTCGCGGCCGCGTTCGGCGGGATCGCCGGGTTGATCGGCGGTGAGGTCGCGGGTCTCGTCGTCGCCGGGGTGATCGCGCTGCCGCTGCTCTACGTCATGTTCTACAACCTGCGCCGCCGTGTCTGGCTCGAAGGTGACACGCTCATCGTGCGGACCTGGGGCCTGCGGCGGATCGCGTTGACCGAGGCCGAGCGCATCGACCTGGTGATCAGTGACGTACGCGGTACCCGGACGGTCAGCCTGCTGGTCAACGCCGGCAAACGTCGCAAGGTGGCGAAGGTCGATTTGGCCGTCTACTCCGGTGCGGGCGGCAGGGAACTCGGCGTCTTTCAACTGCGCAGGCTGGCCAACGCGCTGTTGAACAACACCGACGCGAACGGCCTGGTGTTTTCGGAACTGTTGGTGGCACAGCTGAAGTCGGAGGCGCGGGGGGACGCGGCGGCGGAGCGGCCGCTCTACCGGCTGGCTTCGGCGGCGCCCGCGGGGAAGTACATCCAGCGGTTCACGATGGAAGCCGTCAGCCGGTTCGTGGCGACCTTGGAGTGAAAGCGGCGGAAATCGTCCGGTCTCGTGAGTGGTAATGACGGTTAGAACCGTCATTACCACTCACGAGGGTTGAAGCTCCTGTGACTCCCGCGAGGCGATCAACGCGGCCAGCACAGTGGTGACCGGGACCGCCGCGACGATGCCGACGCTCCCGGCCAGTGTCCGCACGATCTCCTGCGCGATCTCCTCCGCCCCGAGGATGGAGCCGAGTCCCACGCCCGAAAGCGACGTGTACAGCAGCACCGGCAACGCCGCGCCCGCGTACGCCATCACGAGCGTGTTGACCGCCGAACCGACGTGGTCACGCCCGATCCGCAGGCCCGCACCGTAGAGCTCACGCCAGCCGAGCGACGGGTTCGCGCGCCGCAATTCCCAGACCGCGCTCGTCTGCGTCACCGTGACGTCGTCCAGGACACCGAGCGCGCCGATCACGACCCCTGCCAGCAGCAGGCCACGCGCGTCGATCCCGTGTCCCAGCGAGCCGATCAGCTGCGACGTGCTGTCGTCCAGGCCGGTCAGCGACGCCGCGGCGGAGAAGATCGCCGACAGGACGCCGATCAGGATCAGGCTCACCAAGGTGCCCAGCACCGCCACCGAGGTTCTCGCGGACAACCCGTGTGTCAGGTACAGCGCGACGAACATGATCGCCCCCGCCCCCGCGATCGCCACCAGCAGCGGGCTTTCCCCGGCGAGGATCGATGGCAGGACGAACAGGGCCAGCACCAGGAAGCTCAGTCCCAGCGCGATCAGCGCGGCGAGCCCCTGCCAGCGGCCGAGCACGAGCACCGCGAGCGCGAACAGTCCGGCGAGCAAAAGCAAGGGCGTGCCGCGCTGGAAGTCGACGATCTGGAACGACGCCGGGTTCGCGGCGTCGCCGCCGTTGTAGGACAGCACCACCTTGTCGCCCGCGGTGAACCGGGGCGTACTCGGCTCGATCGGGAGGGTCAGCTTCAGCGACCTTCCGGCACCGGGACCGTCGGTCATCGTCAATTCGCTGGTGAGGCACGGTTTCGCGTCCGGTGACGGCTCGCCGACCTGGACCTGGCCTTCGGCGAGACACGGACCGGTGATCGTCGCGGTGATCGTGGCGTTCACCGGTGTTCCCTGTGGGAAGGCGCTTTTCGCCGGATCCTTGCCCCACGGATAGAGCAGGACCATCCCGGCGACGGTCGCGACCGCGAGCGGGATCAGCAGCCACATCAACAGCAGCCGGACCCGGCGTGACGCGGGCGCCGCCGGTCCGTGGCCGTGCGCATGCCCGTGACCGACCGGCGCGGGTTTCGGTTCGGCGGCGCGACGTCTGCCCGGTTCGCCCTGCCGTGGCCGCTCGGCCGGGGGACGCGGGCGCCGGACGCCTTCGGGTGGGCTCCGGCGCGGCGAACGGGACGTTCCGGGCGGACGACCGGACGGAGTGTCCGTAACCCGGCGAATCGGGCCGGTGTCGTCGTCGGAGAGGTCGCGGCGGTTCACCCGCACATCCTGCACAGCCCGTATCGACGGTCGCTCGCCGGGCCTAGCCGAACGCCTGTCGCAGATGGACCCGCCGATACGCGGACGGGGGAGTGTCGAAGTGGTCGAGGAAGGCCTGGCGAAGCGTCTCGGTGGAGCCGAAACCGCACCGCCTCGCGATCGACGTGAGCGGGAGTTCGGTGCCGCACAACAGTCTCGCCGCGTTCTCGGTCCTCGCCGCCCGGACGTACCGGCTGGGCGTGGTATTCAGATGCGCGTCGAACAGTCTGGTCAGCTGACGGGTGCTGATGCCCGCCCGTTCGGCGAGCACGGTGGTGCTGAGATCGCCGGCGAGGTGTTCGGCGACGTACGCGGTGATGTCGCGGACCAGCCGGTTCTCCGGCGGCGGGCCGGACAGGAACATGCTCACCTGTGCCTGATTGCCCGGCCGCTGCAGGTAGGTGACCAGCATGCGGGCGGTCTCCCTGGCGAGGCTGGGCCCGTGGTCCTCCTCGACGAACGCGAGGGTGAGGTCGATCCCGCTGGTGACGCCCGCCGCCGTGTAGACGTTGCCGTCGCGCACGAACAACGGGACGGGGTCCACGTTCACCTGCGGATAGTTCGTCGCGAGCCGGTTCGCGTACCGCCAATGGGTGGTGGCGCGGCGCCCGTTGAGCAACCCGCACGCGGCCAGCACCGTGGCGCCGGTGCACACCGAGGCGACGCGACGGCTGTGCTGCGCGAGCCTGCGGATGTGGGAGACGATCCGCGGGTCGGCGGCGGCGGTCTCGTGCCCGGTGCCGCCCGCGACGATCAGCGTGTCGAGTTCGCCGCTCACCTGGTCGAGCCGGTGCTGTGCCTGCAGGGTCAGGCCGGATTCGCAGCGGATGCCGCGGCCGTCCACGCTGGCGAGCATGATCTCGTATCCCGGCCGCCCGCCGAGTTTCGTCGCGGCGTCCAGGACGTCCGACGGACCGGCGATGTCGAGCAGCTCGGCATGGGTAAAACCGACGATCAACACTCGTCTGGGTGAACCCGGCATGATCGAACGCTAGCAGTATCACCTGGCCGTAGGACGTAGTTCGCAGGAATTCGGACATCCGGCTCACCTGGTTCCCTCGACTGCGACACCGTTGCCCCATGACAGAGGACAAGAAGATCATCGCGTTCGTGGTGTACCCGGGGATGACCCCGCTCGACATGGTCGGGCCGCTGACCGTGCTGGACGGGATGGCGAGCGCGGCGCAGGAGTACCGGACGGTCGTGGTCGGCGAGACGAAGGAGCCGGTCACCACCGACAACCCGCTGAAGCTCGTGGCGACCCACACCTACGACGAGGTCCCGTCGCCGTACGCGCTCCTCGTGCCCGGCGGCGCCGCGCCGACACTGAAGGCACTCGCCGACGAGAAGCTGATCGACTACGTGCGAAACGCCGCCGCGAACGCGGAACTGGTGACCTCGGTGTGCACTGGCTCGCTGCTGCTCGGACAGGCGGGTCTGCTGAAGGGCCGCCGGGCCGCGACGCACTGGATGTTCCGGGAGCTGCTGCGCGCGTTCGGTGCCGAGCCGGTCGCCGAACGCTGGGTCGAGGACGGGAACGTGATCACCGCCGCCGGGGTGTCGGCGGGGATCGACCTCGCACTGCACCTGGTCGAGCGGCTCGTCGGCGCCGAGATCGCGCGGACGATCCAGTTCGTCATCGAGTACGACCCGGAGCCGCCGCTCGGCGCCCTCGACTGGTCGAAGCGGCCGTACGGGGATCTCAAGCCGTTGCTCGAGCACACCTTGAACGAGGCACTCGCGGACGAGCCCACGTTGCGGGACAGGCTGCTCGCCCACACCGGAGGGTAGGGCGGCGGCCATCCGGGTGAGAAGGGGTAAATCAGCGACCGTGCCGGGTTAGATTCTGCCCACCCGTCCAGGTGATAGGTGCTTCGTGGAGTTCAAGGTGCTCGGCCCGCTCAGGGCCTCGGTCCCGCTGCCGTCGGCGGCTCAGCCCCGGTTGGTGCTCGGCGTGCTCTTGGCCAGGCCGAACGAGTTCGTCCACCGGAGCATCCTCGTGGACGAACTCTGGCCGCAGGGGCCACCGTCGAGTGCCGCCGCTGTCGTGCAGATGGCGGTTTCCAAGCTGCGCAAGGCGTTGTCACCCGGGTTGGCGGTGGACGACGCCCGGCAGCGGCTGCGGTCGGGCCGGGGCGGCTACCGGCTGACCGTGTCGGAAGGGGAGCTGGACGTCGCCGGTTTCACCGGCCTGACCGCGGCGGCCGCGACGGCGACCGGCGACGAGCGCAGGGCGCTGCTCGACCGGGCATTGGGATTGTGGCGCGGCAGGGCGTTCGCCGACGTCCCCGCCGGGCCGCTGCTGGAGGCGCACAAGCTGTGGCTGGAGGACCGGCGATGCTCGGTGCTCGGCAAACTCGTCGAGCTGGACCTGGCGGCCGGTGACCACAAAGCGGTCGCCGACCGCCTCGGGCCGGAACTGGCCGACCGGCCGGGCGACGAGCGCCTCGCCGGATGGCTGGCCGGGGCACTGGACGGACTCGGTCGCCGGGACGCGGCGCTCGCCGTCCTCGACCGGTGCCGTCACGCGCTCTGGGAGCACGCCGGAGTTTCGCCGGGAGAAGACCTGCTCGCGGTCCACCGTCGGATCGCCGGAACCGGTTGGTCGGCAGGTGGCCCGCCGTGCCGCCTGCCACCGCCGACCCCGGATTTCACCGGCCGGGCGGGTGAACTGGCGGAGCTGGGACGCGCGCTGCGCGGACCGGCACCGGTGGTGCTGCACGGCGCGGCGGGAGCGGGGAAGAGCGCGTTGGCCGTCCACGCCGCGTGGCGGGTGCGCAAACGGTTCCCGGACGGCCAGCTCGTCGCCGACCTGCGCGAAACCGGCGACGTGCTCGCCGGCCTCCTCCGCGCTCTCGGCCTTGCGGAAACGGAACTCCCGCCGGATCGGGCAGGGCTGATCTCCTTGTGGCAGAGCCATACCGCGGACCGGCGGTTGCTGGTGCTCCTCGAGAACGCGCGGTCCGAGGCCGAGGTCCGGCCGTTGCTGCCGAGTGGTCCCGGCTGCGCCACGATCGTCACGACACGGCGACGACTGGCCGGACTCGTCGGCGCCCGGCCGATCGAAGTCGGTGGACTGTCCTACGCGGAATCGCGGGTGCTGCTCGGCGCGATCCTCGGCGAGGACCGGCCGTCCGCCGAACCCGAAGCCGTCCGACGGCTGCTCGCCCGCTGCGACGGGCTCGCGCTGGCGGTGCGCGCGGCGGGAATGAAGCTGCTGCAGCGACCGAGGCTGAGTATCACCGAGTTCGCGACCCGGCTGGAAAACGAGCGCCTGCGCCTCGACGAACTCGTGGCCGGTGACCTCGCCGTCCGTCCGGTGCTCACCGAAGCCCTCGCGGAGCTGTCGCCACGGCAGCGGAATTCCTTGCGGTTGCTCGGTTTTCCCGGTGCCGTCGAGATCGCCGACTGGTTCGCGACCGCCCTGCTGGGCTGTTCCCCTCGCGAGGCGGCCGAGCGGCTCGACGAACTGGTGGACGATCATCTGCTCCACGCGGTACCCGATCAGGCGGGCTTCCTCCGGTTCCGGTTGCCGGGCCTGACCCGGCTCGCGCTCCGGGAACCGCCGGACCCGGACGCCCTCAAACGCGCGTTGACGGTCACCGCTGCCTTGGCCGAACACGCGGCCTCCGCGCTCGGTGCCGAGTACTCATCCGTCCGCAGGGTGGACGCGCCCGCTGCGGCGTTGGACCGCGTCGCGGCCGACCCGATCGGCTGGCGCGACGCGGAAATCGCGAACCTCGCCCTCGCTGCCCGGACCGCGAGCGACCACGGCTGGACCGACCTGACCGCGCGGCTGGCCGACGCCCACAGCGATCTCGTCGGCCCCCGGCGTGGCGGTTCACTGGCGTTGCTCGGGTTCGACATCGTGCGCGAACGCCTCGATCTCCCCGCGGAGGCGGGAAAACTGCTGAAGCTCGGCCATTCCCACTCGAACGCGGGTGACTTGGCACGGGCGCGGACGTGTTTCGCGCTGGCCGAGGCCAGATTCCGGGCCGCGGAGGATCGGCGGGGCACCGGGGCCGCGCTCGTCGCGCTCGCCGACGTCGACGCGGACTCCGGCCGTCTCCGATCAGCGGTCGACGCGTTGCGTGAGGCGCTGGACCTGTACCGGGACTGCGGTGACCTCGCCGGGCAGGCGATGGCGTCGGCGCAGTTCGGCTCGGTCTGGGACGACCTCGGTGACTTCGGGCGGGCGAAGGAGTGTTTCGAGGCGAGCCTGCTGCTCTCACTCCATTGCGAGGACGGGCGGCAGCACGACCGGTCCGCCAAACGCTACGCCGACGTCCTGCGCCGGAACGGTCGCCTCGACGAAGCCGGTGATCTGCTGACGAGTGCGCTGACCGGCACCCGGAGCTCGCGTGAACGTCATTGGGAGGCGCACGTTCTGCGCAGTCTCGGCGATCTCCACGCGAAGGCCGGGAACGCGGGGGAGAGCGAACGGTGTCTCTCTCGATCGCTGGAGCTTTTCGAACACGTCGGCCACCGGCACGCGGCCGCCTACACGCATCGGAGTTTCGGGGAATCCCTGCGTCTGGCCGGGGAAGCGGACCGGGCGGAGGAGCATCTGGGCCTCGCGATGCACACGTTCCGCGCGCTCGGTGACCGCCGGGGCGGCGGATACGCCTTGCTCAGCCTCGGCCGTCTGCGGGCGGACGAAGGTGTCGCGACCGAAGCCGCCGAAGGGCTCCGCACGGCGGCCGGGTTGTTCCGGCAACTGGGATTCCCGGTGTGGGAACTACGCGCGCTCCGGGATCTTTCCGCCGTCGACCGGGACGGGCGGCAGCGGGAACGGGCTCGTGAAGCCTTGACGAAGATCCGCTTCGGAGCGATGCCCGGCTAGCCCGTCAGGGGGTCACCGCCCGTCGCGTTTGGCGAAGTTATGGCGCCGATGTGTTGACTCGAGCCCGGGTGAGCGGACTTCGCGCCGTCCCGGATTCGCGGGACTGGGGGTGACGGCGCGTGCTCGTGGCCGGGTGACGCCTTCCGAGGGCAGAAGGCGTCACTCGGTTCGACGCCTAGCCGTCTACGTGCAGGATCACGTCCGCGTCGTCGAGCAGTACCTGGTCGAGCGGGAAGTAGCCCTGCTGCGGCGTGGGGTCGGTCCGGACGCGAGCGGGCGGGACCTCGGCGGCCGGGAGCAACCCCCAGCCGGTGGTGATGTGCTTCTGCAGGAACCCTTCGTAAGTGTCGGCCTCGGGAGCTTGAAGCCCCATGGCCGCGCTCCGGCCGAGGCTGCTCGCGACGAAGGTGTACCGATCCCCGAGCAGCGGCGAAACCAGCCCGCCGGCGGCCTCCGTCCCGGTGCGCCGGAGGTGGAGGTTGTGCGCGAACACCAGCGTCGCGCCACGACCGGCCTCGGCGGCGCGGATCTCCAGCAGGTTCCGGGCCATGATCGCGTCCCTGACGGTGGACAGGCGCTGATATCGCTCGCCCTGATCGAGGGGTTCGGCGCATTGCCGGTGATAGCGCAGCAGATCGATGCCCGCCATGAGGTGGAGTTCGGCGCGGGACCATGCGGCGTCCGGCTCACGGGCGCGCAGTGCGGCCAGCAGATCCGACGCGATCGCGCGCAGCCGGTAGGCCTCCGCCGTCGCACCCGGTGACTCGGCCGGATCCATCACCGCTTCCGTACGGCTCCAGCGTTCGTCGTCACCCGCCACACTCGCGATGTCCTGGGCCGAGCCCAGGTAGCCGGCGGCGTATTCGAGGTAGCGCCGCGGGCTGGGGGCGGAGAAGGTCTCCGTCTGCGTGTCGAAACCGTGGAACGACAGGCGTTCCTCGGGCGGCCGGTTCTCGTTGTACTCGCGCAGCCAAGCGATCAGCCGCCGGTTCGCTTCCAGGGCGCCGAAGTCATGGCTGAAGCCTTCGCTCATCGCGAGGTCGAGGTTCCCCGCGCCGTCTTGGACGAAGTCGTTCGCGATGAGCGCGGCCACGCGGTCGGTTTCGAGGGCGATGGAGCGGAAACCCCGGTCGACGAGCTGGGCGAACAGGTCGTTGCGGACCTCCGCGAAGACCGGGATCGCGTGCGTCGGCTCGCCCAGGCCGAGCAGGTCGCATGAGGGGGTCACGAAGTTTCGGATGTCTTGACTCATGAGGTTCAAGCGTATCGTTGATTCCTCGGTTGAGACTTTTCCGCAAAATTCCGGGGTTCGCGGGACGTAAAGTTTCGAATGGGGGGAGCGGGCTCCTTCGCTTCGGAAATCGCGCGAATCACCTAAAACGGGCACCGCGGTCACGGGAGTGTCCGTTATGGACAGTCAAGAGCGGGCGATCCCGCCCGGAATCGGCCGGAGCGTGGCCGACCCTGAGGTTGATCAACGGAGGATCGGGACACTGAACGCCCCCCGCTCCTCCATCGTCGAGCCCAACATCCGCTGAACCGGCACCCTCGCGCTGGCCAGGCGCGGAGAGAGCCCTGTCGGCGCCCGGAATCGCACTCTCTCGGCTTCGCCGGGACCCTGACCCTCAGGGTAGGGAAGGGTGCCCTCGCGAACTTCCGACTTGAGGCTGCGGGTGACCGGTAGGCGCAACCGTCAGTCCCGCCTTCGCAACAATTCCCCATTCCCGCGACTCGCCCCCATTCCTTTCGTGCGCTATAAACTTAAAAAACCCTTCGCACGCGAAGGCGCTTCGCTCGCGAAGCGGCGCTTCGCAGGAATGCGCGAGCGCAAGTTATCAGCAGTTGAGGTGAATTACCGCGTGGCAGTCACTGCGCGGCCGGAGTTCGGCTCTACTTTGGCCCGCATGGTTGAGAAGGATTCGACGGCGCGGACCCGGGAACTGGGCCACCGCATGAAGGCGTTCCGGCAGCGCAGGCACTTCAGCGGAGCCGACGTCAGCCGCCGTAACGGCTGGTTGCAAAGCAAGGTCACGAGGTGGGAGCAAGGGCTGCGGGAGCTGTCCGTGGTCGACGCGGCGCTGTATCTCGCGACCTGCGGCGAGGCGGAACCCGAACGCGAGCTGCTGCTGGAACTCACGCAGCCGGGCAACGACCTCTACTGGGTGCGGCCGTACTTCGACGAGCTCGTCGATCCGGTGAAATCCCTGATGATCCAAGAAAATCTCGCGCACACCATCGTGCGCTACGAGTCACTGACGCTGCCCGGGATGCTGCAGACCGAACCGTACGCCCGCACCACCTACGAGTTGATCGGCAACCGCGGCCAGGCGCAACTGGACCAGATCGTGAACGCCCGGATGGACCGGCAGAAGCTGCTTCAGCGGGATCGCCCGCCGCGGTGCCGGTTCTATGTCCACGAGCGCGCGCTGCGCTCGGTCATCGGCGGCCCGCGGATCATGCACGAGCAACTGCTGCACCTCGTCTTGTCGGCGAATCTGCCTTATTGTTCCATCCGCGTCGTGCCCGAAACGAACGAAGTGAGCAGAACAATCGAGAATTCGTTCGCCATCATGGAATTCACCGAGCATCCCGCGGTGGTGTACACGGATTCCTATGCGGCCGGAGTGTTCATCGACGACCGGGTGGCGGTCGAAGCGTACTATTCTCTTGTTGCGCGGCTGGAAAGCGATAGCCTGACCGAGGAGAAGTCGCGTCAAATGCTCGCCGAGTGGGCGGACCGGTACGACCGGATGGAGGAATGAGCAGATCGGGGTTTCCCGGCACCTCTTCCGGGGGTAATCCTTCGAGGTAGCCGAGGAGAAGGAGTTCGTGGTGGCGAAGACTCAAGGTGGTGCTCCGGTCGCCGAGGCGGAGATCGAGCGAAAGTACGACCTGGCGGCCGATCGGCCCATCCCGTCCCTGGTCCCGGCCGGTCCCGTCACGAACCAGGCCGAACCGAGGGTCGACGTCCTCGACGCCACGTACTTCGACACCGGCGACTTCCGGCTCGCGCAGGCGGGCATCACGCTGCGTCGCCGGCTGGGCGGAAGCGACGAAGGCTGGCACCTCAAGCTCCCGGTCAGCGAGGACAGGCGCGAGGAACTGCGTGTCCCGCTGTCGGGCAAGCCGGACAAGGTGCCCGGCGCGCTGGCGAAACTGGTCCGCGGGCACACCCTCGGCGCCAAACTCGTCCAAGCCGCGCATCTGCGCACCGAGCGCACGTCGTACGCCTTGCTCGACGCGGACGGTCGTGAGCTCGCGACACTGACCGACGACGTCGTCACCGGCGAGGCCGGTGGCGAGAAGGCGCACCTCGACCGCTGGCGGGAGATCGAGATCGAGCTTTCGCCCGGCGCCGACCCCGCGATACTCGACAGCCTGGATAGGGCTGTGGTGAAGGCGGGTGCGGAGCGGTCGAGGTGGCCGTCGAAGCTCCGGCGACTGACCGACGAGCTCGTCCCGTCGTCGGGGGGAGCGTCGGGTTCGGTGCTGGCGGACTACTTCTCCGAACAACTGGACGCGTTGCGTCGCAACGACATCGGGGTACGCCGGGACGTCGAGGACGCGGTGCACCAGATGCGGGTCGCGAGCAGGCGGCTGCGAAGCGCGCTGCGGACGTTCCGGCGTTCCCTCGACGCCGACGTCGCGAACGGGCTCGCCGCCGAACTCCGCTGGCTGGGTGGAGAGCTCGGGCCGGCGCGGGACAACGAGGTGATGGCCGAACGTCTGCACGACGAGGTCAAGGCGCTCCCGCCGGAACTGGTCCTCGGCAACGTCGAGCAGCTGATGACGCGGCACTTCGGGCGCGAGGCACAGGAGGCGCGGGCGCGGGCCATTCGGGCGCTCGACAGCAAGCGGTACCTGGATCTGTTGCGAGCACTGGAGAAACTCGCCGCGAAACCCCGGAAGATCAAGGACGGCAGGAAAGAACTCCGTAAGGCGGTGGCGCGCGCGGACCGGAAGCTGCGCGAGGCCGTCGCGGCGGCCGCCGACCTGGCGCCCGGTGCGGAGAAGGACACCGCGTTACACGAGGTGCGCAAGAAGGCCAAGCGTGCCCGGTACGCCGCGGACACGGTGCGGCCGGTGAGCGGCGGGAAACTTCGAGAATGGCGGGAGAACGTCAAGGCGGTGCAAAGCACGCTGGGTACGCACCATGACGTGGTGGTCACGCGAGACGTCCTGCGGCTGCTCGGACTCCGCGCCTACGCCGAAAGTGAGAACGCTTTCACGTACGGGTTGCTGCATGGCCGTTCGCTGGCCACGGCCGACGCCGCACACCGGCGTTTCGTCGCACAATGGCAAGAGGTACGTAAAGGCTCTCGCCCGAAATGGCTCAAATGAGCTAGCCCGGGTTGACCTCGCGCCGCCGCCGAGTACCGTCGATGGCACTTGGTGGTCTGGAGAGAGGCGCCCCCAATGTTGCCTGGCAAGCGTGTTCCCGGCGACCCGCCTCCCTTGGCCGTGACCAGTAGCCGCCGGCCGGACGGCGTCCTCGTCCTCACCGCGGTGGGGGAGATCGACGCGGCCACGGTCGGCCGGTTCCGCACCGAACTCAGCGGTGCGTGCGGCACGGCGACGCGGGTGATCCTCGACCTGTCCGGCGTCGGTTTCCTCAGCTGCGCCGGGTTGCACGCCCTCGAAGAGGCCAATGCCGCGTCGCCCCGGTTTTCGGTGATCGTGAAGACCACGCTGGTGTCGCGCATCCTGGACATCAGCGGGGTCGGCGCCGACCTCGACGTCCACCGAGACGTCGAAGACGTGCAGGTTTGAGGCCTGCTGGGTCAACCCCTCGTGAGTGGTAATGACGGTTAGAACTGGAGTTGCCCCCGGATGGCGGACACGGGGTTTTCACGCGGCTTGTTGGTGACTGTAGCTGGTTCGGGTTTCGTGGGGTGTGCGGTGGCCGACTG
>NZ_JBVISU010000041.1:0-35492 GCF_055575355.1 Amycolatopsis sp. NPDC034160
AACTGGTCTTCACCGCGGACGACGTACTCGACCGCGTCGACGAGCACGGAGACCTCCTCGCCGACCTTGACGCCACACGAGCGGACTTGCCTTGACACGCGACCATCTCGAGAGGGCCGGGCCAGCGCCACTGACGACTTTCCTCGGGCAGTGACGTCCTGAAGGGGACCCTGTCAGTGCCTTGAGCGTCAACGGCAGGCGGGTGTCGATGACAGTGGACAACCGGACCTCGCTACTGGATCTCCTGCGGGAGCAGCTCGACTTGCCCGGCACGAACAAGGGCTGTGACGCGGGTGCGTGCACGGTGCTGGTGGACGGGCGGCGGGTCAACGGATGCCTGACGTTGGCGGTGCGCCTGGAGGGTGCGGAGGTCACCACGATCGAAGGACTCGCGAGGGGCGACGACCTGCATCCGCCGCAGAAGGCGTTCATCGAGCAAGACGCGTTCCAGTGCGGCTTCTGTACGCCGGGGCGAGGGGTACTCGCGGTGCCCCCGACCAGTGAACTTCGGCGTCGATGCTCGGCACCTCCTGCCGCTGTCCGGCACTGGTCGACCGTCCTTCGTGCGGCCGTAGAGCGTGAAGGTGCAGGGTCGGCCTCGCCGGTGCGCCACGCCGGCCCCGACGGAAGGAGCGGCGATGTCCAGCCAGACTGCCGAGCGGGCGACCGAGGGTGAGGCCGCGCGTTGGCTCCGGTGTGCCGGGTGCGGGACCGTGCTCTACGCCCGGCGGGTCGAGCGGGAACTCGGGGTGTGCCCGGACTGTGGCCACCACCATCGGCTCGCCGCGGCCGAGCGGATCCGCGGGCTGCTCGACGAGGGCTCGGTCGTGCCGATCGAGGCGGACCTCGTGGACGCGGACCCGCTGAACTTCACCGACCGGGTGGCCTACCCCGATCGGCGGGCGGCGGCACGGGCCGCGACAGGGTTGCGCGAAGCCGTGGTCTGCGCGCGCGGCACCGTGGACGGGCACCCGGCCGTGCTGGCCGTGATGGATTTCCGTTTCCTTGGTGGCAGTCTCGGCGGCGCGGTGGGAGAGCTGATCACTCGCGCGGGTGAGGTGGCGCTGCGGCGGCGTGAACCGTTCGTCATCGTCAGCGCGTCCGGGGGCGCCCGGATGCAGGAGGGGCCGCTGTCGCTGATGCAGATGGCCAAGACTAGCCAGCTCATCGGCAGGCTGGACGCGGCGGGCGTGCTCGTCGTTTCGATCGTCACCGACCCCACCTTCGGCGGAGTGGCCGCCTCCTACGTCACGCTCGCCGACGTGATCATCGCCGAACCCGGTGCCCGCCTGGGTTTCGCCGGCCCCCGGGTGATCGAGCAGACGATCAACCGTCCGTTGCCGCCGGGCTTCCAGACCTCGGAATTCCTGATGGCGCACGGGTTGATCGACGCCGTGCATCCGCGTGCCGAGTTGCGTGCCAGGCTGGCGTCGCTGCTGGCGGTGACCCGAAAGGCCGGTGCGCCCGATTCGTCCACAGTGGACGTCGACGGAGTGGTGCGGGATCCGGACGCGTTGCCGGAGGCCGATCCTTGGACGGCCGTGCGCGACGCCCGCGACATCACCCGGCCCACGGCGGCCGACTACCTCGGCCGCTTGTGCTCCGACTTCGTCGAGCTGCGGGGTGACCGGCTCGGCAAGGACTGTCCGGCGATCCTCGGCGGGCTCGGCCTGCTCGACGGCGAGCCGGTCATGGTCATCGGGGTCCGGAAAGGACACAGCGCCGCGGAGCTGACCGCGGCGGACTTCGGCATGGCTTCACCGGCGGGTTACCGCAAGGCGGCCCGGCTGATGCGTCTCGCGGAGAAGCTCGGCGTCCCGGTCGTCACCCTGATCGACACCCCTGGCGCGGCGGCCGGAATCGAGGCCGAAGAACACGGGCAGGCGTATGCGATCTCGGAAAGCATCCGGTTGATGGCGGGGCTCGGCGTGCCGACGGTCGCGGTCATCACCAGCGAAGGCGGCAGCGGGGGCGCGCTGGCGCTGGCCACCGCCGACGAGGTCCTCATGTTCGGTGGCGCGGTCTACTCCGTGATCAGTGCCGAGGGCTGTGCGGCGATCCTGTTCGGTGACGCGGCGAAAGCGCCCATAGCGGCCCGCGCGATGCGGGTCGACGCCCGGCAACTGCTCGGTCTCGGCATCGTCGACGGCGTCATCCCCGAGCCGGACGGCGGCACCCAGGCCGATCACGACGCGGCCGCTCGCTCGCTCCGCACCGCGCTCACCGCCGTCCTGCGCCGGCTGCGCGAGCTGGACCCGGAAGTCCGCTCGCGGCGTCGCTACGAGCGGTTCCGCGCGTTCGCCGATCACTGATCCGTTCACCGCTTGGAATGAGGAGAAGACCGTGACCGAAGAGCTGCGCCAAAACCACTTGCGCAACGCGGAACTCGACACCGACAGCGTGATCGACCCGTTCGGCCGCCGGGACGACACCGGCGGGCTGGAGCTCGACGGCCCGCGCGACATCGTGCCGTTGCTGCGCGAGGCGACCAAGGTCGCGGCCGACCTGCTGGAGCGGGGCGGCCGCCCGCCGACGGCGTTGCACGTGCGGGCGGGCTCGGTGTCGATCGACCTGTCGTGGCGTGAGGCCGCGCCCGCGCCCCAGACCCACGCGCCGGTCGCGCCCGTCCCCGAGTCGCCCGCCGGTCCGGCCGGGCACGTCGTTGCGGCGCCCACCGTCGGGGTGTTCTACCGCGCGGCGTCACCCGGTGCGGAACCGTTCGTCACCGAGGGCGCGACGGTCACCGCGGGGCAGCAGATCGGGATCGTCGAAGCGATGAAGCTGATGATCCCGGTCGAGTGCGACCGCGGGGGCACCGTCCGGGAGATCCTCGCCGGCGACGGTGAGCCGGTCGAGTTCGGCACCCCCTTGCTCACCGTCGACCCCGCCTGACCCCATCGGCCCGGAAGTTCAGGAGCAGCATGATCTCCAGCGTGTTCATCGCCAACCGAGGCGAAATCGCGGTCCGGATCGCGCGTGCCGCGCGTGACCTGGGGGTGCGGGTGGTGGCCGGTTGTTCGACGGCGGACCTCGGCTCCGGGGTCGGCGACCTCGCGGACCGGGTCGTCCACATCGGACCGGCGCCGTCGCGCCGCAGCTATCTCGACGCCGCGGTCACCATCCAGGCGGCGTTGCTCAGCGGCGCCGAGGCGATCCACCCCGGCTACGGATTCCTGTCCGAGGACGCCGACTTCGCCGAGGCCTGCGCGGCCGAAGGGCTGATCTTCATCGGCCCGCCGCCCGAGGTCATGCGGCGGCTGGGGGACAAGTCCACGGCGCGTGCCGCCATGACCGCGGCGGGGCTGCCTCTTCTGCCGGGCGCCGTCGAACCGGTGCGCGACATCGAGACAGCGCGGTGCGTCGCCGACGAGGTCGGCTATCCGCTGATCATCAAGGCCGTCGCGGGCGGCGGCGGACGCGGGATGCGGATCGTCACCGAGGAAAGCGACCTCGTCCCCGCCTTCGAGGAGACCACCGCCACCGCGCGGGTGCTGTTCAACGACGGCCGGGTCTACCTGGAGCGCTACCTCGCCGGCGCCCGGCACGTCGAGGTCCAGGTGCTCGCGGACGCGTACGGCAACTGCGTGCATCTCGGCGAACGTGACTGCTCGGTGCAGCGCCGTCACCAGAAGCTCATCGAGGAGTCACCCGCGCCCCGGCTCCCGGAAGGCTTGGCCCAGCGCATCCGTGAGGCGGCCGTGCGCGGCGCGCTGGCGACCGGTTACGTCGGCGCGGGCACCTTCGAGTTCCTCGTCGGCGACGACGGCGAGTTCTACTTCATGGAGGTGAACTGCCGCATCCAGGTCGAGCATCCGGTGTCGGAGATGGTCACCGGGGTGGACCTGGTGCAGGAGCAGTTCCGGATCGCGTCGGGGGAGAGGCTCCGGTGCGAGCAGTCCGATGTGGAACTTCGCGGGGTGGCCATCGAATGCCGCATCAACGCGGAGGACCCGGCGCGCGGCTTCCTGCCGACACCCGGGCTGGTGGAGGAGTTCGTGCCGCCCGGCGGGGCGTTCGTCCGCGTCGACACCCACGCGCGCAGCGGTTACCGCATCCCACCGGACTACGACTCGTTGCTGGCCAAGGTGATCGTGTGGGCGCCCGACCGGTCTTCGGCGATCACCCGCATGCGCAACGCTCTCGCCGAACTGCGGGTCCGCGGCCCGGGGGTCCATACCACCGCGGCCTACCTCGACGCGGTACTGGCCGACCCCCGCTTCGCCGGCGCCACTCACCACACCCGCTTGCTGGACGACTTCGGCGCGCCGGTCGCCGTGGCCTGACCCCGCTTCCACCGCGGCTACAACGAAAATCGTGTGGGCGTGCCTACGGTCCGAACATGTCGAACAGCACGCCGCGGCTCGGGCGCGGGACGGCGCCGGAGCGGGTGGTCGTGCTCGGCGGGACCGGCTTCCTCGGCCGGAACCTGTGCGCCGCACTGGCGGCGGCCGGACATGAGGTCACCGCGGTGGCCCGTCGACCGCCGACGGCGTCGCCGGGCTACCGGTTCCGGCGGTTCGACGTCCTCGGCGGCGGAGCGGCGGAGCTGGCGGGGCTGCTCGCCGAAGAGCGGGCGACGGCGTTGGTCAACGCGGCGGGCGCGGTCTGGCGCGGTTCCGATCAGGACCTGACCGACACGAACGCCGCGCTGGTGAACGTCCTGCTCGACGCGCTCGGCCTGCTCGTGGCCGCGCCGCGGTTGATCCAGCTCGGCACGGTCTACGAGTACGGGAATCCCGCCGGGGCCGTCGCTCTGCGTGAGTGCACGCCCGCCGCGCCCACCAGCCATTACGGCCGCGGCAAACTGCTCGCCACGGAGGCGGTGCTCGCCAGGGACGACCGGGCGGTCGTGCTGCGGCTCAGTACGGCCATCGGACCGGGGATGCCGGCGGAAAGTCTGCTGGGGTCGGTGGCCCGCCGGCTCGCCGACGCGGAAGGGCCGGCCCTGGTCGAGCTTCCGGTCCTCCGTGGCCGGGGCGACTTCCTCGACGTGCGGGACATCGGTGACGCCGTCCTCGCCGCACTGCGCACACCGGAAGCCGCCGGCCTGTTCAACATCGGCCGCGGTGAGCTCGTCGGAGTCGGCGACCTGGTGCGGCGGCTGATCGACCTCAGCGGGGTGCCCGCGCGCGTGGTCACCCGGGCCACCGGAGGTTCCAGGCGGACGAAGGGATTCGAGGGACGGCGGATCGTGCGGGAAGCCGCCGGACAGGTGCTCGGCTGGGCACCGCGCAGGTCCCTGACCGACGCGCTGCGCACGTTGTGGCAGGACACCAGCATCGAACGGAGACGGCACGCATGAACGACCCGGCAACGCAGTCCATCCTGGAACAGACCCGAAAGCTGCATCGCGGCCGCCGCACCGACGCGGCGTTCGTTCCCGGTGTCACCCCGATCCTGGCGTCCGGCGCCGTACTCGACGAGGACGACCGCGCGGCCATGGTGGCGGAGGCACTCGAACTGCACATCGCCTCCGGCGCCACCGCACTGCGCTTCGAGCGCGAGTTCGCCCGTGCGCTGAAGCTGCGCAAGGCACATCTGACGAATTCCGGGTCGTCCGCGAACCTGCTCGCGATGAGCGCGCTGACCTCGCCGAAACTGGGGGACCGGCGGCTGAAGCCGGGAGACGAGGTCATCACCGTCGCCGCCGGTTTCCCGACCACGGTCAACCCCGTCCTCCAGAACGGCCTCATCCCGGTCTTCGTGGACGTCGACCTGGCCACCTACAACACGACGGCGGACCGGGTCGCGGCGGCCATCGGCCCCCGTACCAAGGCGATCATGCTGGCGCACGCACTCGGCAATCCGTTCGAGGTCGCCGAGATCGCGCAGCTCGCGACCGATCACGACCTGTTCCTCATCGAGGACAACTGCGACGCCGTCTGGTCGACCTACGAGGACCGCTACACCGGCACCTTCGGCGACATGACCACGGTCAGCTTCTACCCCGCGCACCACCTGACGATGGGCGAGGGTGGCTGCCTGCTCACCGACAATCTGGTGCTGGCCAGGATCGTCGAGTCCCTTCGCGACTGGGGACGGGACTGCTGGTGCCCGCCGGGCGAGGACAACCGGTGCCTGAAGCGGTTCGACCACCGGATGGGCGACCTGCCGCACGGCTACGACCACAAGTACATCTTCTCCCACGTGGGCTTCAACCTGAAGACGACCGACATCCAGGCCGGGCTGGGACTGAGCCAGTTGCGCAAGCTGTCCGACTTCGTGGCGGCCCGCAAGCGGAACTGGCGGCGGTTGCGGGAGGGGCTCGACGGCCTGCCCTGGCTCGTCCTGCCGGAGCCGACCCCCAACAGCGACCCGAGCTGGTTCGGGTTCGTCATCACGGTCGACCCGGCGGCACCCTTCGCGCGCCGCGATCTCATCCACTTCCTGGAGTCCCGCCGGATCGGCACCCGCCTGCTGTTCGCGGGGAACCTCACGCGGCAACCCGCCTACATCGATCAGCCGTACCGGATCTCCGGGGACCTGAGGAACAGCGACGTGATCACCGAGCAGTCGTTCTGGATCGGCGTCTACCCGGGGGTGACCGGCGAAATGATCGACTACATGGTCGCTTCGATCGGCGAGTTCGTCACCGGGCGAAGCCACTAGGGCGTGTCTGGCGGATCACGGAGGAAACCACGGATGAGAGTCCTCGCGCTGCCGTCGCCGTCCGCGGCGACACACATCATGGCCATGGCGCCGCTGGCCTGGGCCCTGCGGGCGGCCGGGCACGAGGTGCTGTTCGCCGGTACCCCGGACATCGCCGCGTCGGCCCACGCGGCCGGGTTCAGCTACGCCGGCCTCGGCTCTTCGAAGAACTTCAACCGGGATCTCTATGTCGACCCCGGCGACCGGTTCCCTGTCGAGGAGTGGAAACACCGGGAAACGACGCGGTACGGCCGGTTCCTGGTGGAGATGCTCGCGGACCTGCATTCGGTCTACGCCACCGACGCGCTCGCGGACTACGAGCGCTTCGCCCGCGCCTGGCAGCCGGATCTGCTGTTGCCCGACTCGACGGCGCTGATCGGCAGGGTGCTCGGCGGGGTGCTCGACGTCCCCATCGCGACCCACCGCTACGGCGTCGACGCGACGGGCGCGGTGTACCACGACAGGGCGAGGTGGAATCTCGCCCCGTTGTGCGGACGGCTCGGTCTCGCGGGACTGCCCGACTCGGATCTCGTCGTCGATCCCTGTCCGCCGAGCCTGCAGTCGCTGGAGGCGAGTCCCGGCCTGCGGATGCGGTACGTGCCGTTCAACGGCGCCGGGATCATGGCCGACTGGGCGATGCGACCGCCGGAGCGCAAGCGCGTCTGCGTCTGTTTCGGCAAGACACTGCTCTCGATCTGCGGGCCCCGGCCGCTGGTGCGGGTGGTCGAAGCGCTGACCGGGCTCGACGACGTCGAGGTGATCGTCGCGCTCAACAAATCCGACGTCGCGCTGGCCGGTGAGCTGCCGGAGCGGTGGCGGGTCGTCGAACTCATGCCGCTGGACCTGTTCCTGCCCACCTGCGACCTCTTCATCGCGCTCGGCGGCAGCGGTGCCGCGCTCACCGCGGCGGCACTCGGTATCCCGCAACTCGTGCTGCCGCAGGTGTTCGACCACTTCGACTGCGCGAGCCGGATCGAGGATGCGGGGGCGGGCCTGTCCATCGACACGCGGGCGGCGCAGGCGGACATCGACGGCATCCGGGGGGCGATCACGACCATTCTCGGCGACCCGTCCTACGCGGCCGCGGCCCGGCGGGTGCGCGAAGAGAACGAAGCCGGCCTGACACCCGCCGACGTCGTCACCAGGCTGGAAAAGCTGGTGGCGGGCCGTCGAGCGGGCGAGAACCGTGCCGGGAGAGCCCGCACCGCCGTTCCGAGTTGACATAGTCATAATCTGACTAGTACTTTGATGGCTATCGGGCCTTCCCGGCCGGTCGTCGCACCTCCGTCGTGTCGATGCCACCAGGCGGGAACTGCGTCCGCCTGCCGGGGAAGCCGGCCGACGACAGCACGAACAATTCAGAGGGTGAGACGTAATGGCAGACGAGGCACGCGTACCGGTTCTGGTCGTGGGTGGTGGTCTGGTCGGGCTGGCCACCACTTTGTTCCTGGCCGAGCAGGGTGTGCGCACCCTGCTGGTCGACAGGCACCCCGGTACCTCGATCCAGGGCCGGGCCCGCGGGATCAATCAGCGGACCATGGAGATCTACCGCGCGCTGGGCCTGGAAGGGGCCATCCGGGAGGCGGGCAAGCCCTTCGAGGACGACTGGGGCGTCGCCCGTTGCGACACGCTGGCAGGCGAATGGCACTGGCTGTTCAACGACGACGCGCCGCGGATCTGGCCCAGCCTCAGCCCCGGCGAGTTCTGCCAGGCCGACCAGAGCGCGGTGGAGCCGATCCTGATCGCCGCCGCTCGTGAGCGGGGCGCGGAGCACCGCTTCAACACCGAACTGGTCTCGATCGTCACCGACGACAACGGCGCGACCGCGGTCGTCCGCGACCGGGAGACCGGCGTCGAGGAGACCGTGTCCGCCGACTACGTCGTCGCCGCGGACGGTCACCGCAGCCCGATCCGTGAGCAGCTCGGCATCCACCGCACCGGCCCCGGCGTGATCCAGCACTCGGTGAGCATCGTCTTCCGCGCCGATCTGTCGGAGTTCGTGCCGAAGCCGGCGCTGTTCTGGATCATCGTGAACGACAAGGTCGGGGCCGGCCTGGTGACCACGGCCCAGCCGAATCGCTGGGGGATGAGCGTCGGTTACGACCCGGCCGCCGGCCAGTCGATCGCCGACTTCACCACCGAGCGCTGCATCGCGGACGTCCGCGCCGCGATCGGCCGGGACGACCTGGAAGTCGAGATCGACGACGTCGCCGCTTGGGAGCAGGCCATCGGCATCGCCGATGAGTACCGCAGCGGCCGCGTCTTCCTCGCGGGCGACGCCGCGCACGTGTGGCCGCCCGCCGGGGCGATGGGCGCCAACACCGGCGTGCAGGATGGCTACAACCTGGCGTGGAAGATCGCCGGTGTGGTGCACGGCTGGGCGGGCGACGACCTGCTCGACAGCTACCACGTCGAGCGTCACACGGTCGCCGTCGAACTGTCCGACCTCGTGGTCAACCGGCAGATGAAGCGCAACAGCGCCGAGGTCGAGGACGACACGACCGACGACCAGCTCTGGGCGTTCGGCCAGCGCTACTGGTCCTCGGCGGTCATCGGCGCCCAGCACGACACCGTGTTCGGCGACACGCTGAGCAAGGTGGCGGAGCCGGGCGTGCGCGCACCGCACCTGTGGGTCGAGCGCGACGGCGCGCGGTTGTCGACCCACGACCTGTTCGGCCGCGGGTTCGTCCTGTTCACCGGCACGGACGGCGCCGAGTGGGCCGAGGCCGCCGCCCAGGTTTCGGACAAGCTTTCCGTTCCGCTCCAGGCTTTCCGGATCGGCGCGGCCGCCGACGGCGCCGACCTCGCCGACGTGGAGAACGTCTGGGACAAGCGGTACCGGGTCGGTGCGGGTGGTGCCGCGCTGATCCGTCCCGACGGCTACGTCGCCTGGCTGAGCCCGGCGACCGGTCAGCCGGCGGAAGCCCTGACCTCGGCACTCCACACGGTACTGCGGACCGGCTGAACTCGAGAGAAAAGGCGGCCCCGCGGGCGGATTCGAGCGATCCGCCCGCGGGGCCGCTGCACGTCCGCGGCATTGAGTCCTTTGTGGACTTCAAGTGCGGGGTGGCCTTCGCGGGGTTCCAGCCGGGCTCCAGGAGCGATCGAGGCGAACCGGAGACTCTCGGCTCAGGGCAGCACGAGTTGTCTAGTGGCGTCAAGCCGAACTGATGAGGATGTGGCGATGGTGCACATGACTTCGGGGACGGGAACCCGTCTGCGCACGTTCGATCGCGCGGTTTCCGTCCGTATCGCAGAGTCCGCGCTCACCCTGAACGGCGTCCTCCGCATGGAACGGCTGCACCGTTGGCTCACCGTGCGCAAGCTCCAGGAGAAGTTCGACGTCCGACGCATCGCGTTCGAGCAACTGCGGAAGTGGTCGGTGGCACCGGACACCGGAAATCTGTCCCACGAGAGCGGCAAGTTCTTCAGCGTCGAAGGGCTGTCCGTCGCCGTTTCCGACGGCCCGGTGAAGGAATGGTCGCAGCCCATCCTCAACCAGCCGGAGGTCGGCATCCTCGGCATTCTCGTCAAGGAGATCGACGGTGTGCTGCACTGCCTGATGCAGGCGAAAATGGAACCGGGCAACGCGGACGGGATCCAGCTTTCCCCGACCGTCCAGGCGACCAGGAGCAACTACAGTCAGGTCCACAAAGGACGTCCGGTGCCCTACCTCAACTACTTCCGTGACACGGCGGGACATCGAGTGCTCGCCGACGTGCTGCAGTCGGAGCAGGGCTCGTGGTTCTACCGCAAGCGCAACCGGAACATGATCGTCGAGGTCACCACGGACGTCGAAGTGATCGACGGATTCTGCTGGGTCACGATCGGCCAGCTCCACAGCCTGCTGTCGGAATACGACCTGATCAACATGGACGCCCGCACGGTGCTGTCCTGCCTGCCGTTCTCGGCCGCGGGCATCGCGTCGTTGTTCAGCTTCGGCGGGGACGACTTCCAGTCCTCGGTCATCCGCTCGTTCTCCGAGGACAACGGCAGCCTGCACAGTTCCGGCGACGTCCTCAGCTGGATCACCGAATCCAGGGTGGGCAACGACGTCACGACGAAGCTGATACCGCTCGACGGGACGACAGGCTGGCGGCGGACCAGCCACGCCATCACCCACGAGACCGAAGCCTTCTTCGACATCATCGCGGTGGACGTGAGCGCCGAAAGCCGCGAAGTCCAGGGCTGGTCCCAGCCGATGATCTCGCCGAGAGGCACCGGTCTCGTCGCCTTCCTGGTCAAGCGGATCTCCGGCGTGCTCCACGTGCTGGTCAACGCCAGGGTGGAGCCGGGCTACCTCGACGTGGTCGAACTCGCGCCGACCGTCCAATGCGCCCCGGAGAACTACGACCATCTCCCACCGGACGCGCGTCCGCCCTACCTCGACGACGTACTCGAAGCACCTGCCGACGCCGTGCGGTACGACACGATCCTGTCCGAAGAGGGCGGCCGCTTCTTCAAGGCGCAGAACCGTTATCTCGTGATCGAGGTCGGCGACGGCGAACACGAGGACGTGCGCCAGGACTTCCGCTGGCTGACCGTGCACCAGCTCACCGCGCTGATCCGGCACAGCCACTACGTCAACGTCCAGGCTCGCAGCCTGGTCGCCTGTCTGCACAGCCTGTCCTGCGGTCTGCCGGGCGGCAACGGATGAGCACACGAACGGTGTCGACCGGGCACGACGGCGGTCCGGTCCGGCTCGGGGTGCTCGGAGCCTCCTCCGTCGCGAGGCGCCGGACACTGCCCGCGATCGCCGCCGCCCCGAACGTCGTCCTCGCCGCGATCGCCAGCCGGGACAAGGGGAAAGCCGCGCGGATGGCAGGGGAGTTCGGCTGTGCCGCGGCGGCGAACTACGACGCGGTGCTGGCCAGTGCCGACGTCGACGCCGTCTACCTGCCGCTGCCCGCCGCCCTGCACCACCGCTGGGCACTGGCCGCGCTCGCGGCGGGCAAACACGTTCTGGTGGAGAAGCCGATGGCGACCACCGCCGCCGAAACCTCGGAGCTGCTGGACGCCGCCGCGCGCCGGGGACTGGTGATCCGGCAGAACCTGACCTACCCGCACCACCGGCAGCACGCCACGGTACGAGACCTGGTGGCGGCGGGCCGGATCGGTCCCTTGATGGAGTTCCACAGCGCGTTCTGCATCCCTCCGCTGCCCGCCTCCGACATCCGCCACCGCGCGGAGCTGGGCGGTGGCGCGCTGCTGGACGTGGGCGTGTACCCGATCAGCGCGGCGCGGTTCTTCCTCGGCGACGAACTCGAAGTGGCGGGCGCGGTCCTGCGCTGGGACGCCGAGTACGACGTCGACATGGGCGGGGCCGTGCTGTTGCGGTCGGGCGACGGCCGTACCGCGACGCTGAGCTTCGGCTTCGAGCACGGCTACGGCGCCCGGTACCTGTTGTGGGGCGGCAGCGGCCGGATCAGCGTCGATCGTGCTTTCACCCCGCCCGCCTGGCTGGCCCCGGTCGTGCGCATCGAGGAACAAGACCACGTCGAGGAGATCGTGCTGCCCTCCGATCACCAGTTCCGGAATTCACTCTCGGCCTTCGCCGGAGCCGTGCTGGACGCCCGAAACACAGGCGCGGATCCCGAACGGGCGGTTCAGGCCGCTTCGGCGCTCGGCCTGGCCGAGCTGCTCGCGCGGATCGGTGCCGAGGCCCAGCGGGTCCCCGCGACACGGGCTTCGTGATGGAGATCGTCGGTGGCGGGTTCGTCGCGCGCGGCCTCGCCACGCTCGCTTCCCGGCATCCCCGCGTGACGTTGCTGGCCGCGGGTGTGTCCAGCACCCAGGCCGCGGGGAAGGGGGAGTTCGACCGCGAAGCCGGACTGGTCACCGAAGTCCTGCGACGCTGCCGCCGCCAGGGCATGGTGGTCGTTTTCCTGTCGACGGCGTCGCAGGCCATGTACGGCACGACCGGGACGCCCGCCGCCGAGCATTGGCCGGTGGCCCCGGAATCGCCCTACGGCAGGCACAAACACGCGCTGGAACGGTGTGTCATGGACTCGCCGGTTTCGTGGCTGGTGCTCCGGCTGAGTCATCTCGTGGGTGAGGGCCAGCGCGCGCACCAGCTGCTGCCGAACCTCATCCACCAGATCAGGTCCGGCACCGTCCGGCTGCGCCAGGGCGCGCACCGGGACCTCATCGACATAGCGGATCTGAGGTGCGCCCTGGACCATCTGCTGGAAAAGGAGATCACCGGCGAGGTCGTCAACGTCGCGTCCGGCACGCCCCACCGCGTGGAGCACATCGTGCAGGGGATCGAGGACAGGCTCGGCACGAGCGCCCGGCGGCTGGTCATTCCCGGGCCACCCGCCAGGACGGTGGTTTCGACGGAAAAGCTGTGCAGCCTGGTGCCGCAAATCCACTCGCGGATCTCCCGCGACCGTTACGCCGAAGACCTGCTCGATCGCTATGTCCCTTGTTACTAGGCAGGAGTGTCGAATGCGCGTGCTGTTCGCGGTGTCGGGCTGGCGTAGTCACTATTTCCCGATGGTGCCACTCGGCTGGGCGCTTCAGGCGGCGGGCCACGAGGTCAGGGTCGTTTGCGCCGCTTCGGAAACCCGGCACGTGGCGGCGGCGGGGCTGGTGCCGGTGCCGATCTTGAGCGGGACGGAGCAGCTCGTGCACGCCCGCTGGGTGAACGCCGTCCAGGCCCGGCGTGGGAAGTGGCCGTATCCGACTCCGCCACCGCATCCGGAGACCGGGGCCGAAGTGCGCGATCTCGACGAGATCGATCTGACGGCGGTCACGGCACGGCTGCGCTCGGCGGGTGTGGCCGCGGCCGAACGCAGCGCGGACAACGTGGTCGCGTTCGCCAGGAGCTGGCGGCCCGACCTGGTCGTGCACGATCCGATCAGTTTCGAGGGGCCACTGGTGGGCCGGGTGCTGGCCGTGCCGTCGATCAATCATCTCTGGGGCCCGGTCGGCCCGGAGGAGATGGTGCTCGCCTTCGCCGGGCTGGACGAGACAGCCGGGATCCACGACCTCGTCCAGTTCGACGACGAGTACGTCCTGAACCGTCCGCTGACCGACGCGCTCACCCGGTACGGCCTCCCCGAGACCGCTCCCGGCCCCGGATACGTGCTGGATCCCTGTCCGGCGAGCACCGAGCCCGGTCTCGTTTCCGACGTTCGCCTCCCGATTCGCTACCTGCCTTACAACGGGCCGGGGGAGTTGCCGGACCGGCTGCCGGAACAGGATCGCGGCCGGCCGCGGATCTGCGTCATCTGGGGCAACTCGTCCCGGCAGATCTTCGGTGACCGGGCGCTCGCGGTCCCCGCGATCGTCCGGGCGTTGACCGGCACCGCGGCCGAGGTGGTGGTCGCGGCCAACGCCACGGACCTGCGGGACCTCGGCCCGCTGCCGCCGAACGTGCGGCCGCTGGAAAACGTGCCACTGCACCTGCTGCTGCCGCGCTGCGACCTCGTCGTGCACCACGGCGGGGCGGGCTCCGCGATGACGTCGCTCGCGGGCGGCGTCCCGCAACTCGCCATCTCGCACGGTTTCGACCAGCACGTGATCGCGCGACGGATCGAAGCCGCGGGCGCGGGCCGCAGCATCGCCGGGCACATGGCGAACGAGAACGACATCCGGAAGGCCTCGCTCGAGATCCTGGCCGACCCCGCGTATCTCCGGAACACCGCCAGGGTGTGCCGGGAACTGCGGGAACGGCCGGCGCCGAGTGAGGTGGTCGGGGTGCTGGAAGAACTGGCGCGACGCCGGACGACGACTACTTCGGGAAAGAGCTGAGGATGACCGCCGAACCAGCCCGAGACGCGATCGGGACCTACGAGCTGCCGAACGGTGTGCGGGTGAGCTGCGCCGACGAAACCGAGGCGCGGATCCTCTGGGCCGAGATCGACGGGGACACCCCCTACGCCGAGGCGATCGCGGGGGTGGGGGCCGACGAGGTCGTCCTCGACGTCGGCGCGCACATCGGCCTGGCATCGCTGTGCTTCACCGAACGCGCCCCGGCATCCCGGATCATCGCCTTCGAACCCGCCGCCGCCACTTTTTCTTGCCTGGAAAGGAACTTCGCCGAGCATGTACCGAACGGCACGGCGCTGAAGCTCGCCGTCGCGGCGAAGAACGGCGAACAGGAATTCGTGTATCACCCGTACGTCAGCTCGAAGTCGACTCTGCACACCGACGAGACCGACGAAGACCTCAACCTCGAGGCCTACCTGGACAACGCGGGCTTCGACGAGCAGGCGAGACCGCTCGTCCGGGAGATGCACAACGTCCGGAAGATCGAGACGGTCGAGGTGGTCACCCTCAGTTCGGTGCTGGACGAGCACGAGATCGAGCGGGTCGGCCTGCTCAAGATCGACGTCGAGCGGGCCGAACTCGAGGTGCTCGAAGGGCTGCGGGAGGACCTGTGGCCGCGGATCCGGCGGGTGCTGGCCGAAGTGCACGATCGGGAGGGCAGGCTCGGTGCGGTGGTGGCCAAACTGGCGGGCCACGGCTACGACGTCCGTGTCCGCCAGGCCCCGGCCTTCGCCGGCGGCAGTGTCTACATCGTACTGGCGACCCGGGATCAGGGTCGTGAGTGATGAGGGTCGCCGAGGGGCTCTGGCGAGGGTGCGGGGGTGACGTGGCCGGACCGGTCACGCGGGACCGGGTGGATTTCGGGACATCTGATGTCCCGAAATCCACACAGCCGCCGGTCCGGGCCGGAGGTGTTGCAGGGCCGGTGTCCGACGCCGCCCCGATATCCTGGACGCCGATCGGCCCCCAATGTCCACAAGGGACACACCCTGGCGACTGAGTGACCGGTTGCTACTGCCGGCGTGGGGTGGATGGGCTGGGTTGGTCATGAGTGGTGATTCGGGTTCTCTTAACAGGTAAGGCGAAGGTGTTGTGTGGCGAGCGACGTCGGCTCACGCCGTGGCCGGATGTCCCCAATGTGGCATGGGGGACGCTGATTGTCTCCAATGCGGCATTGGGGACATGCCCGCCTCCCGATTGCCTGCTCACGCCACCAGGGGTGACCAGTCTCCCCAAGCCCTCAAGGAGGTGTCGCGAAAGCCACTTCCGGGACGGAAGTGGCTTTCGCGACACCTTCGGGACGTCACTGCCCAGTGCCGAACCCTGATGTCCAACGTCTCACAGGCCCTCCCGAACACGGCACCTTTGCCTTAGCCTCACTAACCCGAATCGCCACTCACGACCACCGTGACGCACGGCCCACCGCCGCCGCCCTTACGCACCTGGGAAAGGTGTGAAGGTCGTGTTTCCTCGGCTGAGCCGAGGGAAGGGCTCCTTCACGCGCTGTCGTTGTGACTGGTGGTGCTAAGGCGCTCGCGAAACCGCGCATGCCACCTGAAACGGGCGCCATGGCCGCCAGCGTTGTCCTTTATGGACAGTCAAGAGCGGGTCGATCCTGCCCGTGGCGTGGCGAGGTCGCGACGATGAAGGAATCGGGACGTCGAGTGTCCCGATTCCTTCATCGTCGATCCCGGCGTCCACTGAGCCGTGACCCTCGCGCGGGTAAGGCGCGGTGAGCTTCGGCGCTCCGGAATCGCCCTATCCCGACTTTGCCGGGCCCCTGCCGGTCAGGGGGTGACCCCGGCTCCTTCATAGGCGCCGATGTTCAGTTTGTCGGTGAGCGGGTTGCCGAAGAAGTCCTTGCCGCCGTTGTTCGCCACGGGCGCACCGTGCTGGATCGCGGGCGACGCCGCCCGGAGCCGGTAGCCGTTCGCCGTCGACATCGACGTCGCCGTACCGGGGGACACCAGCCGCGGGTCGCCGATGATCGAGGTGATGCTGTCGGCCGGGACCCCCGAAACCTGGTAGAACACGTTGTTCACGTACTGGCCGGTGGCGTCGTCGATGGACGAGCCCGACGGCTGGCCGTAGAAGATGTTGTTGGTGAACTGGACGCCGGTCGCGCTGGTGCTGACGTTCGTGACCAGCCGGGGGCTGTTCTGGGCGTAGAACACGTTGTTGTAGACCTGGGTGTTCGAGGCGTCGCCGCAGGCGATGGTCACCGTGCTGGTGTACGGCTCGGCGGTGCCTGCCGCGTCGTTCTGGCTGAGGTTGTACCGCGCGATCCCGTTGGCGTTCTTCAGTTCGTTACCGGAACACTGCAGCAGGAAGCCGCCCTTGTTGTCGTGCGAGAAGTTGTACTCGATGATCGTGTCGATGTTCGCGTCGTCCAGGCTGAACGCCATCGCCTGGCCCTTGCCGTTCGACACGTCGTTGTACCGGATCCTGGTGCCCTCGGCGTTCCAGCCGTACGCACCCGCACTGTCCTGAGTGGACCGTTCGTTGAAGCCGTTGATGATGTTGCGTTCGATGGCCGCGCCCGAACCGTTGAACACCACCATGCCCTCGCCGCCGATGTCGCGCACCGTGTTCTCGGTGAACCGCACCCTCGTCATCGGCACCAGCGGTGTATCGAGCCAGGTGGACAGCATGCCGACACCGATCCGGTCGACGTGCGTGACGGTGTTCTTGGTCACGGTGACGTCGTCGAACCGCGTCGGGGTCTTGGAGCCCGTGGCGTAGAACACCACCCCGCCGCTCGGCGGGAACCGGCAGTCGCAGCCGTTGACGTCGTGTACGTCCACATTGGACACCAGGTAGTGGCTGCCGACACCGTAGTCCTCGAGCAGGACGTAGATGCCCGCGCGCTGCTGATTCGCCGCCGGGGCCGGGCCGGTATTCGTGATGTCGAGGTCGCGCAGCTCCCAACCGGCGACGTTGCGGAGGTAGATCGCGCTGGCCGCGCCCTTGCCGTCGATGCGGGGCTTGGTGCCGGAGCCGTAGCTACCGACCTTGATCGGGCGGCCCGCCGTGCCGGAACCCGTCGGCGCGAAGGTGCCGGTGCAGGTGACGCCGGCTTTGAACAGGATGGTGTCTCCGGCCAGGTATTTCATGGTGTTGGCTTTCGACAGCTTCCACGCTTGGTCCGGACTGGTGCCAGGGCCGACGTCGAGACCGCGTGCGCAGTCCACGAAGAACGTGCGCGGGACCTTGGGCGGGTCCGCCGCGGCCGGTGTGGCCGCCACGCCCGTGCCGAGGAGCAGCGAGGCCGCGATCGCCAGGACCTTGGCCACGGCGGGTCGGTTTCCGTGCATGGATGTACCCCCTTGTTCGTTCCTGCGTCTGTGATGTCCTCCGGCTGCCCCCAGGCATGCCGTCACCCTCGGTTATGGGAATGAGCCCGATTCGTGCGAGCGGGTGTACTCCGCCGAGTTCGACACCCGCCGTTCGACACCAGACTTGTCACGCAGAGTCTAAGCAAGTCGCTTCGACGGCATCCATTAGTGAAATAACTAACTTATAACTATGTCTAAGGTGACTGGTCATATCGTGTCGCTGGACACACGGTCCATTACGTTGGGTATAATCATAAGAGTACTAACGTCATAATAACTAACCCGGATATGACCGTGTGAGGTGTCGCAGTGCGATCGGGCAACGGGGTCACGAGGTGTCCCCAATGGACGGCCGCGGGTGACGATCCCGCCCTCCGTTCCGGATGCGACAGTCGGTTTGCCTTCCCACCGCGCCGATCCGGCCGCCCGTCCATTCCGGACCGGTTGAGCCGCGGGGGCTGATCCCGCCTGGTCGTGGGCGAGTTTTCCCGCCCACGACCAGGGAATGATCACCGATCGCGTTCGACCGCTCACGCCAACGTCGCCGAAGCAATCTAGGTGGGTATCGATGCCGAATGAGCCGCAGCGAGTGCTGGTCCTGATTGTCGGCGGGGGTCTCGCCGGTCTCGCTTCGTCGCTGTTCCTGGCTCGGCAAGGGGTGCGCGCGGTCCTGGTGGAACGGTGGCCGGGGGTGCGGTCGACGGGTGGCGGGGACGGCGTCGACCAGCGGACCATGGAGATCTACCGGGCACTGGGTCTCGAAGCGGCGATCCGCGGTGACTCGTCGCCCGTCCGCGGGTGGTGGCCGGACCTCTGTCCGTGCGCGTACCACGAAGGGGAGCGGCACGAGGTCGAGCCGGTGCTGCTCGAAGCGGCCCGGCGGTGGGGTGCCGACGCCCGGTTCGGCACCGAGCTGGTGTCGATCGCCACCGACGCCGACGGGGCCGACGCGGTACTGCTGGACCGCGCCGGCGGACGGCGTGACGTCGTGCGCGCGGACTACGTGATCGCGGCGGAAGGGGCAGGCGGCCTCGTCGCGGCCGGCCTGGCCATCCGGCTGGAACTCCAGACGGCCGAAAGGCAGGCCGTTCCGTGGCCGTACCCGTCCGGCACGGCCGAGTTCTTCCGGGTCGGCCGGGTGTTCCTGGTCGGGGACAGCGCGCACCGGTGGCCCGAGGACGGCGCGCTCCGGGCGGGCCTCGCGGTCCAAGAGGCCCACAACGTGGCATGGAAGATCGCCGGGGTGATCCACGGCTGGGCCGGGCCAGGTCTGCTCGACAGCTACGAGACCGAACGCCGCCCCGTCGCCCTCGAAGTGGAAAAGCGGTTGTCGCGGTGGCCGACGTGGACACCGCCGGCCATGAACGAGGCCGAGGAACAGGTGCTGACGCTGGGGCAGCGGTACCCCGACGGCGCGCCGGCCGGGGACCGGCCCGCCTCGGTGTTCGACGACCGGCTCGGCGTGCGTGCCTGTCCCGGGGCGCGGGCTCCGCACCTGTGGCTGGAACGGGCCGGGGCCTGGTTGTCCACCCACGACCTGTTCGACGGCTCGTTCGTCCTGCTGACCACGAGCGGCGGAGTCGAATGGACCGCGGCGGCGACCCGGATCGCGAGCCGCACGTGCCTTCCGCTGCGGGCCTACCGGCTCGGCCGCAGCTCGGCGGACGCCGATTTCGGCGATGTCCAAGGCCGGGCACCGGACCGGTATCCGATCGGCGACGACGGCGCCGTGCTGATCCGCCCGGATGGCTATGTCGGCTGGCTCACCGACGCCGCGCCGGAATCGCCGGAACTCGTGCTGGGCGAGGTGCTCGACAGGCTGCTGCGATGACCCCGTCCCCGCGGCCTGCCGGTACCTACCCCCGGCAGGCCGCGGGCATCAGGGTTTGCGGCAGATGACGAGGGTGTCGTACGCGCCCAGCGGCTGCTCGGTGATGTCCCGGCAGCCCGCGGCCGCGGCGTGGTCCTTCACCTCGGTCACGGTGTACTCGGAACCGCCGTCGGTGACCAGCAGCATGTCGAGACTGATCACCAGGTTCTCCACGTGCTCGGGCTCGTCGTCCAGCATGCGGTCGTAGATGAGCAGGCTGCCGCCGGGTTCGACCGCGGCGTAGGCCTTCGCCACCAGCGCCTTGCGCTGCCCGGGATCCCAGTCGTGCAGGACGTGCCCGAGATTGACCAGATTCGCGCGGGGCAGCGGGTCTTCGAAGAAGTTTCCGCCGTGGAAGGTGGCCCGGCCGGTCAATCCCGTCTCGGTCATCAGCTCGTCGAAGAACGGCTCCATCTGGGGAAGGTCGAAGACCGTTCCGGTGAGCCCCGGGTTCGCGCCGAGCACCTTGGACAGCAGGTTCCCCCGGCAGCCGCCGACGTCCAGGACCGTGCCGTGGGGGGCGAAGTCGTACGCGGCGACCAGCTGGGGGCCGAGTACCTGGGTCAGCCCGTCCATCATCCCGATGAACTGGCGCAGCAGGCGAGGATCGGCCACCACCAGATCGAAGTTGCCCACCGCCTGCGGCCGCCCGGTGCGCAGCGCCTCGGTCAGCTTGCCCCAGGCCGGGTACAGGTTCCGGTTGGACCGCTGCAGGAAGCCGCCGATGTAGTCGTCGGTGCCGCGGATGAGGTACTTCGCCGCTGACGGGCTGTTGTGGAACCGGCCGTCCACGTGGTCGAGCAGGCCGAGCGCGGTGAGCAGGTGCAGCATGTCGGGCAGGCCTCGCCCGGCGACGTCCAGCCGCTCTCGGATCTCTTCGGCGGTGCCGGGGTTTTCCCGCAGGACCCCGAAGACATCCAGTTCGACGGCGGTGAGCAAGGCCTTGGCGTCGGAGAATCGGTTGCCAAGGCGGATGATCTGCTCCGCGGTGTCCAGAGTGGACGCCGCGGGGGCGGTGCTGGTGCTGGGCATATGCCGGCTCCTCGGGCTCGGTCGGGTCGGGGTCGGGGAATCAGGCGAAGGCGACCTTGGCCAGCTGGTCGAGCTGTCCAGGGTCCGCGGTGGTGGGGAAGAGCAGCAGTTCGTCGCAGCCGGCCGCGGCGTAGTTGTCGATCGTTTCGCGGAGCCTGCCTTCGTCGGAGATCAGGCCTTTGGCCAGGAATTCGGCTTTCGGCCCGATGTAGGAGTAGTAGTCGCGCAGGTACTGGGCGCCGCGGGTGGCGTTGTCCTCACCAAGGCCGACGTAGGTCATGGCGGCCATCTTCGGTTTGTCGTCGCGGCCGGCGGCGGCGAACGCGGTGGTGGCCCGCTCGACCAGGTCGGGGTAGGCGGCGGCGCTGCCACCGGGGGAGATCCAGCCGATGCCGTGCTTGGCCGCGCGGGCGAGCGCCGCCTCGGAGTGCCCGCCGATCCAGATCGGGATCCGGTCGCGCGCCGGCTTCGGGCCGATGCCGGGCACCTGGCCGCCGCCCGACCACACCTCCACGAGGTCCTCGAGCAACCGATCCAGGAGGGCGCCACGGCGCCGGTACGGCACGCCTGTCGCGGCGAAGTCGTCTTCGCGGCCCCCCGCCGCCACGCCGAGCACCAGCCTGCCACCGCTGAGCCGGTCGATGCTGGCGAGCTGCTTGGCCAATTCCGCCGCACTCGGCCGGTAGGCGGCGAGCAGGATGGTGCTGGCGAGGGTGATCCGTTCGGTCACCGCGGCGGCCGCCGCCAGCGCGACGAGGCTGTCGTAACTGTCGTAGACGAGCCTGTCGAGGACCGCCAACGTACTGAATCCCAGTTCTTCGGCACGTTCGGCGAAGCCGATCAGCTCGGCGCCCGCGGCGCCCGGCACCGTACTGGGTAGCCCTACTCCGATGTCCATGCGCTTGCCTTCTCCAATCGGGTTCTTGCCTGGTCGTTCCGAGCCTGCCGAGGCCCGGTCGGGTGGCGCTGGAGCGGAACTGGGACCTCACACGGGGACCTCATCCGGCTCGTTTCGGTGGCAGGAGCCGGGAAAGGGCGGCCGCGAGCAGGAGGACGCCCACCTGGATCCACAGGGTCGTGGTGGTGGCGCCGGCGAAGGCACGCTGCTTCACGTCGGTCAGCGCGGCGGTGACGGCCGGCCGGTCCAGCTCCGCGGAACGGCAGGAAACCGGCTGAGAGAACGGATTCGTGTCGGCCGCTTGGTCGCGTGCGCAGGAGGCGAACGATGCGGCCGGGACGCCGGGCGGAGCGGCCGCGGCCTGGTTTCCGCCGTGTGCCACGAGAGCGAAGAAGACGGTCGCCGCCACGCCGACGCCGACGGCGCCGGCGAACTGGAAGATCGCGGACAGGATGCCGCCCGCCGCGCCCGCGTCCCCTTCCGGCACGTCGCGGAGCTGGATGTTCACCAGCGTGCCGACGACCAAGGCCATCCCGGACCCGGCGATGAACAGCGCCGCGGAGACCGCCAGGGGAGACAGAGCGGCCCCGGTGACGCTCACCAGCGAACTCAGGACGGCGACGCCGAGCGCCAGCAACACCGACCCGGCGGCGACCGTGCCCCGGCCGAAGCCCGGGACCCGCTTGGCGCCCCAGGTACCGACGGCCACCAGCGCCACCGCGAACCCGACGAGGCTGACGGCGGTCCGCATCGGGGTCCAGCCGAGCGCGAGCTGCGTGAACCAGACGAGGATCAGGTTCACCGAGATGATGGTGGACATGACCAGCGTCGCGAGCAGACCGGCGGCGGAGAACGAGCGCAGCCGGAACAGGCTCGTCGGCAGCACCGCGTCCCCGCCGCGCCTGCGCTCGTGGCCGATCAGCACCAGCAGCAGCGGCACCGCCGCGCCGAGCATCGCGAGCAGCCACCACGGCCAGTCCGCCTCTCTGCCTTGCTGCAGCGGGACGATCACCAGCGTGGTGACCACCGCGATCAGCGCGATGCCGATCGGGTCGAGCCGCGGACGGCGCGGCGACCGGGACTCGCCGACGAGCGCCAGGGTCGCGACCACGATCGCGGCCCCGACCGGGACGTTGATCAGGAAGATCGCGCGCCAGCCGAGGCCGAAGAGATCCTGGGTCGCCAGCAGCCCGCCGAGCAGCGGCGCGCCGACCTGGGCAAGGTTGATCACCGCGCCGTAGATCATGAAGCCGGTCCCGCGGCTTTCCGGCCGGAACAGCAGTTGCATCATGGCGAACACCTGAGGCGTCATCAACGCGCCGAAAGCGCCTTGCAGCAGCCGGGCGGCGATGAAGAGTTCGGCGTTCGGGGCGGCGGCGCAGCAGGCCGACAACACGGTGAAGCCGGTGACGCCGATCAGGAAGATCCGACGCCGGCCGTGGCTGTCCCCGAGCCTGCCGCCGACCACCAGCACGACCGCGAAGGCGAGGACGTAGGCGACGACGAACCACTGGCTCTGCGCGTAGGTGGCCCCCAAGTCGCGCTGGATCACCGGCACCACCACGGTGACGATGCCGACGTCGAGCAGATCCATGAACGAGGCGAAGGCGAGTACGAACATGGCCAGACCGGCATGGCGCGGCACGGACGGCGCCGGGATGGTCGTCATGGGAAGCCTCTCCGGAACGGGAACACGCGGCACCGTGAAAACGGCCGGGCCCGGCCGCCGGGGCGGGAGCCGGGCCGCGCCGCGGTCAGATGGCGAGGTCGACCTTGTAGTGCCGGAGCCAGGCGTTGAACTGCAGCGCCGTTTCCACGTTGATCCGGCTCTGCCATTCGTGGGCGGAACCGGTCGGGTTCGCCGCTGTCTCCTTCGAGGCCTTCAAGTCGAGCAGGGGCAGCACCGGTGAAGACGAATCCGCCAGCACGCCGGCGAATTCGCGGTGCAGTGCCTCGGTGTACGCCGGATCCTGGGTCACCGGCCACGGGCTCTTCCGGCGCTCCACAATGGACTTGGGGAGCAGATCGCCGACGGCTGCCCGCAGGAGGCTCTTCTCACGGCCGTCGAACGTCTTGAACGCCCACGGGGTGTTGTAGAGGTATTCGACCAACCGGTGATCGCAGTACGGGATGCGGGTTTCGAGCCCGTGTGCCATCGCCAGCCGGTCGCCGCGGGCGAGCAGCATCGGCAGCCACCTGGTGAAATGCGCGTAACAGATTTCGCGCATCTTGTGCTCCAGGCCGTTTTCCCCTTCCTGGTGGGGAGTTTCGTCGATGGTCTGCTGGTAGTTGTCGGCGTAGTAGGTCGCCATGTCCAGCTTCCGGCTGAACAGCCCCTGGTCGAACAGGCCACGGCCGTGGCCGGTGCTCCGCATCTTGTTTTCGTTGGCCACCCAGGGAAAAGTGCCGGAGTTGGTGAAGTCCGGGTCGAACATCCAGCGGAAGCCGCAGAACACCTCGTCGCCGACCTCGCCGGTGAGCATCACCGTGGAGTGGTCGCGCACCGATTTGAGCATCAGGTAGTGCGAGGTGTCCATGTCGCCGAGGGTGGACGGCATGTCCTGTGCCAGCAGCACCGCCCGCCGGGTCTCCGGGTCCATCAGGTCGGCGGTCCGGATCGTCAGGTCGGTGTGATCGGACCGGACCAGCGCGGCCATCTCGGCGGCGAACGGGCCGTCCGGGGTGTCGCGGACGTCGTCCGGCCGGAAGTTCTCTTCGTAGCCCTCGAAAGCGTGGGTCACCGTGCGCACCCGGTCGCCGCCGAGTTTCCACATCCACTGGGCGGCCAACGCGGTGATCGCGCTGGAGTCCAGCCCGCCGGACAGCCCGACGCACAGCGGCACGTCCGCGACCAGTTCGCGCAGCACGATGTCGGACAGCAGCGAGCGCACGTGCGCGATGGTGCCGCCGAGGTCCTCCTCGTGCGGTTTGGCCTCGAGCTTCCAGTAGGTCTGCTCGTACAGGCCCTTGCGGCTCACCGTGAGCGTGTGACCCGCGCGAAGTTCCCGCATGTCACGGAACACCGCGGCGCCGGGGCGTTTGGCCGTGGAGAAGATCTCCCGCAGCCCGTCGAGGTCCACCGTCGGCCGGATGGCGGGATGCGCGAGCAGCGCCTTCGGCTCGGAGCCGAAGATGAACCCGCCGGGGATCTTCGCGTAGAAGAGCGGTTTGATGCCCATCCGGTCGCGGATCAGCACCAGTTCCTCGGTCCGCACGTCCCAGACGGCGAACGCGAACATGCCCTCGAGGCGCTCCGCGCAGCGCACCCCCCACTCCAGGTACGACCGCAGCACCACCTCGGTGTCGCTGCGGGTGCGGAACTTGTGCCCCCGCTCGCGCAGTTCGGTGCGCAGCTGCTGGAAGTTGAAGATTTCGCCGCTGTAGGCCAAGACCGCGGTGGGGCTCCCGTCCTCGTCGGCGATCATCGGCTGCGCGCCACCGGCCGGATCGATCACCGCCGTGCGGGTGTGCCCGAGGCAGGCGTGGCCTCGCAACCAGAGCCCGTGATCGTCGACGCCGCGGCTCGCGATCGCCTCGGTCATCAATTCCACGGTCGGCCGTTCCGTGGCCAGGTCACGGTGGTAGTCGATCCAACCGGTGATTCCGCACATGTGCCAGCCCTCTCGTCCGATCGAAGCCACTTCGACGCAGGCTCGTCAGTGAGGCTCGAACAGGGCTCGACGCCATCTGGAAGCGGCCTTCACGCTTTCCCTGATTTGGACGCCGACGTGGCTTCAGTGGGGTCGTGAGTGGCGATTCGGGTTAGAACCCGAATCGCCACTCACGACCACCGGTACCGACGCGGGTCTGTTCGCCGGGGTGAAGGGCAGGACGAAGGCGTAACACGCGTGCTCAGAGACGTAACTCGCGTGCCTGGACCCCGCACTCGGGTGTTACGCCTCCAAGTACGGGTGTTACGCCTTCAAGCACGCGAGATCCGGCTCCAAGCACGCGAGTACGGCGCCGCGTCACCCAAGCCACCATCCCGCCCCAACACACCACGTTTGCCTTACCCCTCTATAGAACGACCCAATCCCTCACGACACCCGCGCAAAAAGGTGCAATCTGACCAAATCGGGCACGGCCGTGTCCGGAAGTGTCCTTTGTGGACGATGCGGGACCGGGCTGAGCCTCTCGTGTGAGCCCGCTCGCACCGAATTCACCACGACCAGCGGTCATGCGACTTTGCCGGGGCCCTGACCCTGAAAGTAGGAAAGAGGCCTTCGTGGACACGTCACCTTTGACTCCCCCTCGATAACCGGCGTTCGAGCCCGGTTCGAGCGGTCCCGCCCAGGCTCCTCCCGGTACGGACCTCGGTGGGGAACGGGAGAAACGCGATGACAGCACTGGGAGCACGTTCGGTGGGTGCGCTGGCGGCCGCCCTGCTGGTGATCGTGTCGTCCGCCCCGCCGTCGGCCGCCGGGCCCCGCCCCGCGACGTACTTTGTCGACTGTCAGCGAGGATCCGACGCGGCCTCCGGCACGCGCGCTTCGGCGCCGTGGGCGTCGGTGGCGAGAGCGGGCGCGCGGACCTACCGGCCGGGTGACCGCATCGCGTTCCGCGCGGGCACCCGGTGCGACGGCATGTTCGCGCCGAAAGGCTCCGGTACCCCGGGGAAGCCGATCACCGTCGGGTCCTACGGCTCCGGTGCCAAACCCGCCATCGACGCCCACGGCGCGCTCGCGGCCGTACTGCTGGACAACGTCGAAGGCTGGGAGATCGAGAACCTCGCGCTGTCGAACCTCGGGCCGCCGCCCGGTGCGCACGAGATCCGGTTCGGCGTCTACGCCCGGCTGACCGACTACGGCATCGGACGGCATTACGTCGTGCGTGACGTCGACGTCCACGATGTCAACGGCTGTCAGTGCCAGAACCCCGGCGACCCCGATCCGAGCGGCGGGATTCTCTTCAAGGCCGCGGGCACCGGGCGGCCGACCGGTTTCGACGACGTCCTCGTCGACGGCAACACCGTCACCAGGACCGGGCGGACCGCCATCGGCACCTCTTCGGACTGGCAACGCCGTCCCGAATATCCCAAGGGCACCGGTTCCGCGTATGTGCCCATCACCGGACTGCGGATCACCGGGAACACCCTGCGCACCATCCACGGCGACGGTATCGGTGTCTACAATGGACTCGACGCGCTGGTCGAAGACAACGTGCTCGACGGCTACGCGATCGGTGGGACGAAGTACACCACCGGCATGTTCGCCTACAACTCGAACGGCACCAGGATCCGCTACAACACGCTCTCCGACGGGAAAGGCGGGCAAACGCTGCCGTCGCAGGCCTTCATGGTCGAGTCCGCGTCGCTGGGAACGGTGTACGAGCACAACCTCAGCCGTCGCAGCGACGGCGGCCTGCTGATCGTCTGCAACGACCCCGACGCCACTTCGGACCGCACGGTGTTCCGGTACAACGTCAGCCTCGACGACAACTCGCTCGGCCGGTACCCGAACGGCGACCGCACCGGTGTCTTCACGATGATGTGCGGCGATCCCGGCTCGCTTTCGGTGTACGGCAACGTGGTGCGCACCAGCGTCGCCGAGGTGATGGTGAACAACGTCGGGGACTTCGGCGCGTCGTTCGTCGGCAACCTGTTCTCCGGCCGTCCCGGCGGTTCGCGGATCGACGATCCGAAGAGCACCTACCGCCGCAACGTGTTCCTGTCCATCACCGGCCACCCGCAGCCGGGGGCCTTCCCCGCGCCGCCGGTCGACGCGGGTGCCCGCCGCGACCGGTTCACGGCGCGATGACCGGCGCGCCCGAACTCGCCTTCCCGCTCGCCGACGCCAACGCGCTCGATCCGGACACCCGGTTTCGTGAGCTGCGAGACGAGGGACCGGTCCGCGTGCGGCTGCCCTTCGGCTCGGCCGCTTGGCTGGTGAGCAGCTACGAGCACGTCCGGACGGTGCTCGGGGACCAGCGGTTTTCCCGGGCGGACTCGCTCGGCGTGGAGGAGCCGCGCGTGGTGCCGATGCCGCAGCGGGCCAACCTGATCCTGAACCACGACGAGCCGGAGCACAGCAGGCTGCGTGGCCTGGTGGCCGCCGCGTTCACCCGGCCTGGCGTGCGGCGGCTCGAGGCGGCCACGGAAGCCTTCGTGGCAGGCCTGCTGGACCGGCTGAGCGCCCAGGGCCCACCCGGGGACCTGGTCTCCGCGGTCGCGGCGCCGCTGCCCGCGCTCGTCATGGCCGAACTGCTCGGTGTCCCCGGGGAAAGCCGCGAAGAATTCGTCGAGCTGACCGGCTCCCTGCTGGCGACGGCCTTGGCGAGGCAAACCGCCGAGCAGACCAAGGCCGCGGGGCTCCGGCTGTGGGAAGGGCTCGGTGAGCTGGTGCGAGAACGGCGTCGATCGCCGGGCACCGGGCTCGTGGCGGATCTGGTGCGGGGCGGGGTGAGCGATGAGGAAGCCGTCGCGCTGTGCGCCACCGTGGTGATCGCCGGCCACGACGCCACCACCATGCAGCTCGGCAACTTCTGCTACCAGCTGCTCACCGCGCCCGGGCAGTACGACCGGCTCGTCGCCGACCCGGGACTGATCGAGAACGCCGTCGAAGAACTGATGCGGTTCAGCCCGCTCGGGATCAGCACGGCGTTCCCGCGCCGGGTGACCGAGGACGTCGAGCTCGGCGGGGTACTCCTGCGTGAGGGCGACTTCGTGGTGGTGGCGCTGACCGCGGCCAACCGCGACGGCGAGGTCTTCGACCGGCCGGACGAGCTCGAGCTGACCCGGCGGCCGAATCCGCACCTCGGCTTCGGATACGGTCCTCACCGGTGTCTCGGCGCGCAGCTGGCGCTCCTGCAGCTTCGCGTGGTGCTGCACGCGCTGGTCACCAGGTTTCCGGGGCTGGCGCTGGCCGTGCCCGCCGCCGACGTGCGCTGGTCGCCCGGCCTGCTCGCGAGAAGCGCCGAAAGCCTCCCCGTCCGCTGGTAGGGCTTCCGCTCAGCAGAGCGCGCCGTCGACCGTGACGGCTGTGCCGGTGACGTAACCGGAGAGGTCACTGGCCAGCCAGCGCACCGCGTCGGCGACCTCGTCCGGGGTGGCCAGCCTGCCCAGCGCGATGACCGGGTGGAACCGGGCCAGCAGCGCGGCGCGGTCCGCCTCGCCGAGCCCGTCGTAGACCTCGGTGTGGACCATGCCCAGCGTCAGCAGGTTGAACCGGATACCCGCGGGGCCGTATTCCTGTGCCAGGGAACGGTTCCAGCCGTGCAGGGCGGCCTTCGACGCGGTGTAGTGCGCGCGCCCGGCCAGGCCGAACTCCGCGGACCTGGAACTGATCGCGACGACCGACGACCCGCGGCCGAGCAGCGGGAGCACCGCGGTGGTCAACCGGTGCACGGCGGTGACGTTGACGGCGAGAGTGGCCTCCCACTCGGCCAAGCCGAGCTTCGGGTAGTCGGCCCGGCCGACCGCCGCGGCGTTGTGCACCACCAGATCCAGCCCGCCGAACCGCTCGGCACAGCGTTCGGCCAGGCGTTCGGCCTCGCCGTCCGCGGTGAGGTCGGCTTCGCACACGAGGTGCTCGCCACCGATGGCGTCGAGTTCGGCCCGCAGTGCCGCCACGCCGTCACCACTGTCATCATGTCCGCGCGCGCAGGTGACGACGTCGACGCCGTCCTTGGCGAGCGCGAGCACGACGGCCTTGCCGATCCCCCGGGTGCCGCCGGTGATCAGTGCGCGTTTGCCCCGCAGTTCCAGGTCCATGGGCTCAGCGGCCGCCTGCCACGTTGATCACTTCGCCGCTGATGTTGCCGTTGGCCTCGGAACAGAGGAAGACGATGAGCCTGCCGACGTCCTCCGGTTTGCTCAGCTGCCCGCTCGGTGTGGTGGCCGCCGCCTGTTCGACGATCGCCGGGTCGACGCCGTCGAAGCTCTCCGTCAGCGTGCCGCCGGGCGCCACCACGTTGCTCAGCACGCCGCCCTTCGTCCACATCAGTCCGCGGACGAACCCGTTCAGCGCGGACTTCGCGGCGCTGTAGATCTCCGAGCCGTACATCCCGTGCTCGGCCGTCACCGAGGACAGCAGCACGACCCGGCCCCAGCCGCGGGCCCGCATGCCGCCCAGCGCGTACTGAACGGTGCGGAGGTGCCCTTCGCTGTTCTCGCGCAGCTTGGTGTACCAGTCCTCCTGGAAGTTCTCGAACTCGGTCAGATCCTCCGGGTTGATCCAGGTGAAGGTCTGGGCGTTGCACACCACGACGTCGATGCCGCCCCAGTGTCGCTCCACCTCCTCGACGGCGGCCTTGATCACGGCCGGGTCGCCGAGATCGTGCCGGACCGCGAGTGCCCGGTCCGGACCGCCGAGTTCGGCCACCAGTTCGTCGGCCGCTTCCTTGCCGGTGTGGTAGGTGATGGCGACCCGCGCGCCCTCTTCGGCGAACAGGCGGGCCGTCGCCTTGCCGATCCCTCTGGTCGCGCCCGTGATCAGCACCCGCTTGTCTTGCAGTCCCAAATCCATAACGTCACTCCGCAGTCTCGGTCGTCCCGGGCCGGAGGGCGGCCCGGTGCCTTGACCCTAATCGATATAGCCATACTATGGCTATAGTTCGGCGAGTCCGTCAGTCGCCGCGCAGCGCGGCGGCCAGCACCGGGTACTCGGCCTCGGTGGGGGCGGTGATCCGCAGCCCGCTCACGCGGCCTGCCTGGGCGCCGGAAAACACCCGGACCACCACTCCGTGCCGGAGCAGCCGCTCGTGTTCCCGCTCGGCGTCCTCCGTGTACACGAACCGGTAGTGCACCGGGACGCCGGTGACCACCCTGGGATACCGCGCGCACAGCAGGGCCTCCATCCGGTTCGCGGTGGCACCCAAGCGGCTCCGGCTGTGTGCCACCCAGCCGAGATCGCGCAACGCCTCGGCGGCGACGAGCGCGTCCAGGTAGGAGATCGACCAGTTCAGTTGCCGGGCCCGGATCGCCGTGCGCAACCCGGCGTCGGGCGTCCACATCACCCCGGTCCTGGTTCCCGCGATGCCGAACAACTTGTTGGGCGAGAGCAGCACGACGACGTTGCCGAGCCCGGACCAGATCATCGAACGCCGCGAGCCACCGTCGGCGAAGTCGATGTACGCCTCGTCGACGATCAGCGTGGAGCCGGGGTTGTCCCGGCAGATCGCGGCCAGCTCCTCCGACGGCACGTACAGGCCCAGCGGATTGTTGGGGTTGGACAGCAGGACACAGTCGTAGTGCCGCATCGCGTAGGCGACGCGGGCCGCCCTGGTCTCCGCGGTCTCCGGTACGCCGTCGGCCGGGCCGACGTGGTTGGTGATCCACCGGATGCTGTCGGTGTAGTCGGGGGTGACCACGGCGGTGCTCCGCGCCGGGAAATGAGCCGACAGCAATCGGATGAACTCCGTGATGCCACGCCCGGCCACCAGATCGCCGCCCTCGGCCCCGAGGTACTCGGCGTAGGCCGAGACGAACAGCTCCTCGGCGTCGTAGGGATGGGCCCGCAGCGAGCGGATGTCCACCGCGCGCAGCGCCGAACCGACGCTGGTCGGCGGGCCGTACCGGTTGATGCACGTGCCGAGGTCCAGATAGGCCCGCTCGCCGAGCGCGCGCAGATCCCCGCCCTGCCACTCGGTGGCTTCGGCCGCGGCCGCCTTGGTCATCGGTTCGCGGCCTTGTGCAGTTCGACGAGCGTCTCGTTCTCGTCCAGCGCCACCACGGCGCCCTTCCGGAATCCCGCCGCCTCGGCGAGTTCGGTCAGCTCGGCGATGGTGTACTCGGATCCGCCCGGTGTCACCAGGCGCATGTTCAGGCTGGCGACCAGGTTCTCGACGTGACCGTAGTCGTCGGGCAGCATCCGGTCGAAGACCACCAGCGTGCCGCCGGGGTTCACCGCCCGGTAGGCGTTCTCCACGATCCGCGTGCGCTCCTCCGGCGACCAGTCGTGCAGGATGTGGCCCAGCACCACCACGTCCGCGGCCGGGATCTGGTCGCGGAAGAAGTCGCCCGCCTGGAAGCGCACGGAGCCGGGGCTGCCGATCTCGGCGCGGTACTCGTCGAAGAACGGCTCGATCTGTTCACGGTCGAAGACGGTGATCTGCAGTTCGGGGTGCGCTTCGGCGAGCTGGCTCGCGAGGTTGCCCCGCCCACCGCCCGCGTCGACCACGGTGCGGCGGCCGGCGAATCCGGCCGCCTTGATCACCTTGGGGCCCAGTACCTGCATAAGCCCGTCCATCATCCGGACGTAGGGCGCGATCATCTTCGGGTTGTTGAGCATCACCTCGAAGTCGCCGCCCGCTTGGGGCTTGCCGGTGCGCACCGCGTCACCGAGGCCACCCCACACCGGGTACAGGAAGTGTTTGGCACCACCGAGGAAATCCCCGATGTAGCCGGATTCACCGGGTACCAGGTGCCGCGCGGTGGCTTCGGTGTTGCGGTAGCGGCCGTCCGCGGTCTCGAGCAGGCCGAGCGCCACCAGCAGCTGGAGGAAGTCACGCAGGCCCCTGCCGTGCAGCGCGAGGCGTTCCCGCAGTTCCTCCTCGGTCGCCGGGCCGGCCGTGAGGCTGCCGAAGACGTTCAGTTCGACCGCCGTCAGCAGGGCCTGGGCGTCACAGAAAGCGTTGCCCAGCCGGAGAATGTCGGCCGAACCGTCGGTGTGCCGACCGGTCTCGTCCTGAACGGGCCGGGTACTGGTCTTCGTCATCGGCGTTCCTCTCCTGTTTCCGGGTCGCGATCACCGTGGCGAGTCCCGGTCGAAAATCGCTGGGACGGGGCTGGGCGCGGCTCGCTGATCGCCTTTCCAGCGCCACACCAGCGGGTGGTTGAACTGTGTGACACGAGAAAAATGCCCAGTTCGCCGTCGGCGCACGGCTGACCCGAGAGAGGTGCCAGGTGTCCGGTTCGTGCCCTGTTTCCTACCCCTTCCCGTGGAACCCGCCGCTGGAGATCCCGGAGAAATGGCGTGATCTCCGCGAGCGGCCGATCGTGGAGATCACGCTGCCCAGCGGGGATCCCGCCCTGCTGGTGACCCGGTACCGGGACGTGAAGGCGCTGTTCGCGGACGTGCGGCTGAGTCGCAACACCGCGTGGTACCCGACGTCGCGGATCTCTTTGAACAACAACCTGTTCAGCGATCCGGAAATCGATTCGGACCCGCCCCGCTACAGCGCCGAGCGAGGCCTGGTGACCAGAGCCTTCAGCGCCCGGCACATCGAGGCGCTCCGGCCACTCGCGGTGTCGATCACCGGCGAACTCCTCGACCGGATGGCCGAAGGCGCGCCTTCGGCCGAACTCAACGAGGCGATCGCCTTCCCGTTGCCGATCCGCGTGATCTGTCATCTGCTCGGCATCCCCGAGGAGGACATGGAAATATTCCGCGGACTGGTCGACGGATTCCTGTCGATCAGCAAACTGCCGGACGCCGAGGTGGCCCGCTGCCGCGAGGACCTGTGGAGCTACATCGACAAGTTCATCCGGCTGCGCCGCGAAACCCCGGGCGAGGATCTGACCAGCGCGCTGATCCAGATCAGCGACGGCGATCAGAACCGGCTCTCCGACTACCAGCTGCACCACTGGATCCGCACCCTGCTGATCGCCGGCTACATCACCACCGCCAGCCAGATCGGCTCCAGCATGGCCGTGCTGCTGCACCGGCCGGAGGTCGTCGCGGACCTCCGCGCCGACTACTCGCTGATCCCGTCGGCGGTGGAAGAACTGCTGCGCTACGAACTGATGGGGTCCTCGCTGGGCTCGCTCCGGTACGCGCTGGAAGACATCGAACTCGCCGACGGCTCGGTGGTGCCCAAGGGAGCCACCGTGCTGCTGTCGACCGAAGCGAACGTGGACGAAACGGCGTTCCCCGACCCCTTGAAACTCGACATCCGACGCACCAACAACTATCACCTCACCTTCGGCTCCGGGATCCACTACTGCGTGGGCGCGGCGCTGGCGAGGATGGAACTGCAGGTGGCGACGGAAGGCCTGCTGCGCCGGTTCCCCGGGTTGCGGCTCGCCGTGCCCGCGGCCGACCTGCCGCGCAAGTTCGGCGGATTCCTGGAGGCGTTCGCCGAAATCCCGGTCGAGTGGTGACCGGCGAGGACTCACTGCGTGTCTCGGCGGATCGGAACGTCTGCGTGGTGAGCAGTCTTTGCGTGTACCGGGTGCCCGAGGTGTTCGACCAGGACGAGGAGGGCCGGGTCAAGGTCGTGGACCGGACCCCGCCCGCCGAACTGGCCACCGAGGTGCGCCGGGCGGCCCAGGGCTGTCCGACGCGGGCGATCCGGATCGAGGATTCCGGTGTGGAGGAACGACGATGACGCAGGAGACGGCCCGGCCGGCGCCCGCCGGTGCCTCGGCGAGCCCTCCGGGTGCCCGCGGTGTCTACGTCGCGCTGGTGCTCGCCGCGATCCTCGGCCAGATGTCCGGCGCGATGCCGACGGCCGCGCTCGGGGACATCGCGCTTCGGCTGGAGGCGTCCGCTTCGGCGGTGGGGTTCGCCCATTCGCTGTGCTTCCTGCTGGGCGGCCTGGTCGCGGTGGTGGTGGCCAGCTACGCGGACTACTCCAGCAGGCGGCGGCTGCTGATCGGCTCGCTGGTGGTGACCTGCGTCGGGCTGGCGCTCGCCGCGGCCACCCCGAACGTCGAGGTGCTCATGGTGGCGCGCGTCCTGCAGAGCGCTTCGGGTGCCGCGTTCCCCTTGGCCCTGCGGGTGTTGTGGGAGACGATGCCCCCGGAGCGATTCGGCCGCGCGATGGGCGTCATCACCGCGGCGTACGGCGGGGTGGCCGGGATCGACTCGCTGATCGGCGGCTGGCTGACCGACCACGGCGGCTTCCGCGCGGTCTTCGGCTTCATGACCGCGTTCGGCGCGCTCGCCCTGTACGCCGCGTTCCGTGCGGTGCCGGGGTCGGCACCGTCACGGGACGGCAAAATGGACTGGTGGGGCGCGGCGGTGCTGTGCCTGAGCCTGGCCTCGATCCAGGCGGCGGCGGGAATGGCCGACGGCCCGGTGCGCTGGCTGCTCGTCTTCGCCGGGCTCGGCGTGGCGCTGTTCCTCGTGTTCGTCCGGATCGAGGCGCGCCGGGCGAACGCCCTGATCCCGGCGCGGTACCTGCTCTCGCGGCGGATCTGGCCGATGCTGCTGACGTCGATCCTGCTCCTGACCGGCGTGCTCAGCGTCATCAACTACACGGTCCCGCTGCTCGCGATCTTCCCGGCCGGTGGCTACGGCTACTCGGCGACGATGATGACGCTGCTGTTCATGGTGCCGCCGTGCGCGGTGACCGTGCTGGCGTCACCGCTCGCCGGCGCGCTCGCCCCTCGGGTCGGCTGGCTCCGGATCCTGCGGCTGTCGCTGGCCGGGGTGGCGCCGCTGATCGTGGCCATCGCGCTGGCCCACCGCTCGCAGTGGGTGGTGCTCGGCCTGGTGACCCTGCTCGCCGCGGTGAATTCGGTGGCGCTGACCGCGCTCAACGGGCTCAGCGTCGTACTGGCCCCGCAGGGCAAGGCCGGTGTACTGCCGGGGATCAACTCCGCGTGTCTCGGTCTCGGCGGGTCGATCGGTATCGCGCTCGCTTCCCAGCTGTCCGGCCGGACGCCGTCACCCGGCGACTCACCGACGGCCGGCTTCGCGGCCGCGCTGTGGATGGCGGCCATCGCGACCGCGCTCGCGCTGGTGGTCTCCTTCGCGGTCCGGGACCGCCGGGACGGAGAAGTCTGAGCCGGGTATCGGGAAGCGTTGCTCGCGCGGCGGTCTGATGTCCCCAATGTGGCATGGGGGACGCTGACCGTCTCCAATGCCACATTGGGGACATGTCCGGCTCCCGATTTGTGGACGGTCAAGGGCGGGCCGATCCTGGTCGGGGTGTGGTGAGGTCGCGACGGTGAAGGAATCGGGACGTTGAGCCTGGATCCACCGGTGTGTTTGTGGGTTGGTCTTGGTGGTGGTTGTTGGTGTTGTTTCCGGGTTGGTGGGCAGGATGGGGTGCC
>NZ_JBVISU010000042.1:0-32605 GCF_055575355.1 Amycolatopsis sp. NPDC034160
CAGTCGGCCACCGCACACCCCACGAAACCCGAACCAGCTACAGTCACCAACAAGCCGCGTGAAAACCCCGTGTCCGCCATCCGGGGGCAACTCCATTTGGCTCTAACGACCCCAATCACTCACGAGCCGCTATCCGTCGCTCAGCCGTTCGGAGTCGTGATCACCGCGAACTTCGAGCCTTTGGAGGCGATCCGCTCGCTGAGGTCGGTGGTGATCGTCTCGATCGGCGCGTAGTTGTTCAGTTCGCCCGCCTGGCAGGGACCGGACCGGGACTGCTGGTTGCCGATCAGGATGCCCAGTGCCGCGTGGTCGGCCTGGCTGAACAGCGGTCCGCCACTGTCGCCGGGGCGGGCGCACAGATCGGTGTTGATACCGACGTCCGTGGACAGGACCCGACCGCAGCGGGTTCCGACGAGGTAGCCGGCGCCCGCGCCGCTGTCGACGGAATCGGGGTAGTTCGCCGCGCTCGACGCCGTCCCGCTGGCGCAGACCACCCAGCCCGCCTTGATCTCGGCGAGCGTGTGGGTGCCGGTGATGTACTCGTCCGCCGACGTGGCCTGCGTGCCGCAGGGGGTGTCACCGTTGCTGTCCATGCCGCCGTTGCGGCAGTACTTCAACACCCGGTTGCGGCCGGTCTGGCCTTCGAGCCATTTCGTGGCCGCCGCGTCGTCCACGTACGGTAGGGCCGCGTAGTCGTACGGGTAGGAGCTCTTCTCGATGCCGTGCTGCTGCACCACGGCGTTGCCGTTGTGCTGGGTCGGCGTGTTGTTGGTCTTCGTCCGCATGCAGTGACCCGCGGTCAGCACCCAGCCCTTGCCGGGGAAACCACCACCGGTGGACCGCAGGTTGAAGGCGCTGGTGCAACCACCCCAGGTGCCGTCGTCCCGTTTCATGTCCAGCCGGATGCCGCCGCGCATCGGGCCGTAATCGGTGCAGTAGAGCGGATGGCAGTACCCCCAGTCCACATTCGGCGTGGACAGCGCGTTCGGTTCCGCCAGGACGCGGGAGACGACCATGCCGGATTCCGCCGCCGCGGCCTTGCGCGCGGTGTCCGCTTCGGCGGCCACGACGTCACCGGCGGCGCGAGTCGCCACCTTGTCCTGTGCCACCCAGGCACGTTCCCAGAGCACGACGCGGTTTTCGGACTCACTCACCGCCGGAAGGTAGACCGCCTCCCGTCCTGCGCCGACCTTGGCCGCGACGCGTTCCTTCGCCGCCGTGAGCTGCCGCAACGAATGCTGGACCCGGTGCGTGCGGACATCGGCCCGGACGGGCATCGCCTTCAGATACGGCTCGGCGGCCGCCGGTTCGGTCATCGCCACGACCAGCTGGCCCTTGCTCTGGTCGAGCCACATTCCCCCGTACTCGGCGCCGCGATCCCGGCGCAGCAGCTCGTCCAGTTTCCCGCCGTCGGTCTGCAGTTCCAGACGGCGTAACGCTTCCTGCTCGTTCACCTGGTAGGTACGGACCAGGTAGTGCACCGACTCCCGCACCGAAGCGGGGTCGAGCGAGGTGTGGAACGACTGCACGGTGTCGGCCGACGCCGCACCCCCCAGCGCCGTCGTCGCCGCCAGTACCGAAACGGCCAGTGCCCCCAGCCTTCTAGCTCTCCGCACGAGATCTCCTCACCTGTCGGGGACTTCGTGAGTATTCAACCGGAGGACGTGCGGCCCGCGGGCGAAATCGACTGGACGGTCATCGGCCCTCCTCCGGCGGATCCGCCGGCCGACGGGGGGAACCGAAGCGCGGTGAGGTGCGTCGGTGTACACGAAAGGTCGTCATCGCGTTTCGGGAAACGTCGCGCGCGGGTGGGTGTGAACTCATAAGCTGCGTGATAGAGCACTATTGGTCACGTACGCGCAGGCGCCGAGACTGGAAGGAACACTCATGACTCGCCGATTCGACCCGGATCAGATCGCCGCGCTGGCCAAGAAGGTCGGCGGGCTCAAGGACGGGTACAGCAAGACGGGCACGGACCTGGGTGACGGTAACCCCGGCGGCGCGTTCGGTGATCTGAGCAACGCGGCCAGCGCGGGTAAGACGGTGCAGGGGTTCTACAGTGGGGTGAACGCCGAGCTGAACGCCGCCGCGAAGCTCGTCGACGCCGCGTCGGCGGCGTTGGCCAGTGCCGCCGCGCGCATACGGGCCGACGAGGCCCAGGGCGTGCACACTCTCGGCGGCCACCGCGAGCGGGACTGATCGGACTGAGGACGCCGGACACCAGGGGGATTAACCGATGACCACCGCAGAACGGGATCCGGGTGCGCTCGACGACCCGTCGCGTGACCGTCCGAAGTCGCTGGACGCCATCGACAAGCACGCGCAACAGGCACAGAAGCTCGACGCGCGCGCGGTCAACGACCAGGCGGCCAAGGTCGGCGGAGCCGCCACCAAGGCCAACGACCTCGGCGAGGATCTGAAACTTTTTCGCGATGACGTGCTGCGCGAATGGGAAGGCAAGGACGCCGACGCCGTCGCCGACCACCTCGAAGCGCTCGGCAAAGCCAGCTACAAGGTCAGCGACAAGGCCGAAGCGGCCAAGAACATCCTTCAGCGCGTGTCCGAGATCCTGGACGAGGTCAAGAAGAAGGTCGCGCAGCTCGCTCAGGAAGCCAACGACAAGGACGCGGACAACCGCGCCCTGATCGGCGCGGCCCGGCAGCGGAAGAACAACTCCAAAGACGAGAACGAGTTCGCCGCCGCGGCGTCCGACATCGAGCGGCTCCGGCAGCTCAACGAGAAGGACTCCAACGGCAAGAAAGACGAGATCGAGCGCGCGCTGGACGCCGCCGAGAAACAGATCGACGATCTCCTCAAACCGCTCGGCCTGGAAATCGAAGGCGGTTTCCTGGAGCTGATTCCCGCCGAAAGCGGCCAGACCACGGCGTCGAGCGTCAACGCCAAGCCCGTCGATTCGCGGGTCGGCCCGGCCCCCGTGTACGGCGGTGGCGGCGGAGACGGCGGTGGTGGTGGCGGCGGTGGTGGAGTCGCCGGGGTCCAGGGCGACGGCAGGCCTGCCAAGCCGATCGACGCGCGGGGCGACAACCCGGCCAAGATCGCCGAGCAGTTCCTCGGCCGTAACGCCGGTGACCTCAAGCGCAGCGGTGAGCTGCCCGCGATGCAATCCTGGGTGCCCAACAACGTCAACTGCGCGAACTTCGTTTCGGGCTGCCTGGAGGCGGCCGGTCTGATCGACAAGAACCAGGCCAGCGCCTCGGTCGCGGGGCTGACGGCCAACCTCGAGGCGGACGGCTGGAGGTCGGTGCCGCTCTCCGAGGCGAAGCCCGGCGACGTGGTGATCTCGAACGGCGGCGGGCACGTCGTGCTCTACGCGGGCGATGGTCAGTTCATCGGCTCGAACAACGTCAACCCCGACGGTTCGCAGAAGGTCAGCATGGGTGGTGGCGGCGGCCTCGTGAAGGTCCTCACCCCGCCGACCTGAGCCGGTCGTCAGGCCGCGTCCGGTAAGTCTGTTCGAGGCGTTCCGAAGACCGCGAACACGACTTACCGGACCCGGCCCGGCGGGGGAATCAGAATCCGAACAGTGCGCGCGGTGCCTCGTGCTCGTCCGGCCAGGTCAGCCAGGCGACGTCGGTCGGGCCGACCGCGTAGTTCGCCACGCGCCAGGCCCGCGCGTCGTTCTCGGGACGCGGTTCGTCGGTCTTCTTGAGCAGGGCGACGTAGACGTCGGACATGACGCCGTCGGCCCGGCGTGCCTCGTAGACGGTGCCGGCGTAGTACGGGCGGCCGTTGTCGGTGCCGCGCATCGTCCCCTGCAGGAACACCCACGGCCCCATACGGTCGAAGCGTTCGACCTGCACCTGAACACGATCGCCGAACCACTCGTCGAGGCGGGCGGTGGCGGCCTGGAACGCCGCTTCCCGGACCGGGTCGCCCGGGGTCAGCGCCACCGGAAACGGGTGTGCGGACGGGGTGTACATCAAGCTACCTCCCAATAGCGGGCAGCGACCCGGTCGACGACGGCGACCGGATCGGCTGGTCCCGTGATGCTACCGCGTGCGGTGGGCCGAGTCCTGGCTTCGGCCAGACCCGGCCGGGACCCCTCCGTCGCCGTGGCCCGAGCGGTAGTGGTGCGCGTCCATTCCTCAATGGACGGACGCACGTCCATGACAGCACACCGGAGGAAAATTCGTACCGGAATGGTAGTTATTTCCTGACCACACCCGTTCGAGTGGTCGACATTTTCCGTGCTGCCACCATCCGGGGACGGGTACCGGCGAAGGGGCGACATGGGCCGGGTTGGTCGTGAGTGGCGTTTCGGGTTATTGAGAAGAACGACAACCGTGTCGTGGTTGCGGGCGGGCCTGTTGTCTTGACCCCGCACTCGGGTGTTACGCCTCCAAGCACGCGAGATCCGGCTCCAAGCACGCGAGTACGGCGCCGCGTCACCCAAGCCACCATCCCGACCGAACACGCCACGTCGCCGCCGACCGACGGCCAGTGCGTACTCGGACGCGCTCGGCAGCCGCGCGATCATCGCGTCGCCGAGGTGGAAGCTGACGTGTGCGCACGAGATTTCCTCGACGGTTCTTGTCGGTGGGGGAGGTTAGGGTCTGCCGCAGCAGCTTGACCAGGAGGGAAACCCTGCCATGACCACTCTCGACAACCGGCCGAACACCGCGCTCCTCGTCGTCGATGTCCAGAACGGCGTCGTCGACGACGCCTACGAGCGTGACGCCGTGGTCGCGAACATCAGCGGCCTCGTCGGCAGGGCCCGGCGGGAAGGCGTGCCGGTCGTGTGGGTGCGGCATTCCGACGAGGAACTCGTGCAAGGGAGCGCGGAATGGCGCATCGTCGACGAGTTGCGGCCCGACGACGCCGAACCCATCGTCGAGAAGTCCTACGGGGATTCCTTCGAGGACACCGACCTGGAGAAGGTCCTGGCCGAACACGGCATCGGCCGGCTCGTGGTCACCGGAGCGGAGACCGACGCCTGCATCCGCTCGACGCTGCACGGTGCGCTGGTCCGCGGGTATGACGCGACGCTGGTCGGCGATGCGCACACCACCGGGGACAAGACGGCCTGGGGCGCGCCGTCGCCGGAACAGGTCATCGCGCACACGAACCTGTACTGGCGGTTTCAGGCCGCTCCCGGCCGGAAGGGAGGGACGGTCGCAACCAGCGAGGTCGACTTCCGAGGCTGAGTCGCGAAAAACCGGCAGTCGGGCGCGTTGCCCGCTGCCGGCTTCCGGTTCCCCCGGATCAGGGGTGGTAGCTCTCCTTGACCGTGGTGATCTGGTCGGCGCCGTTCACGGAATGACGCGGTTGCGCAGGTTGTGCGGGTACGGGCCTTCGCCGTGAATGCTCAGCTCGGTGCCCACTTCGAAGCTGTAATACGGGTGCGAGGTGAAGTAGCTGTCCAGGTTGGTGCCGCCGAAGCAGATCAAGTCCGCGCCACCGGCCGAATTGGGGCCGTTGCACAGGCTCAGCGTCGGGTAGGCGAACGAGTCCAGCGGCCGGAAACCGGCGCCGCCGGGACCGGGTACGGGCAGATGCCCGATCAGGCCGCCGGGGTCACCCGGCCAGTTCGATTCGACGGGCTGCCGCCGTCCGTCGGCGATCAGCACGCCCTGGATGTTCCGTCCGGGCGGCTCGGTCTCCAGCACGGTGCCCGCGACGAGGGCACCGAGGCTGAACCCGACGATGTACACCTTGGTGTCGAGGTCGCAGCCGTAGGTGACGTAAAGGTTGTAGAGCGCGGTCCTGAGGTTGGCGACACCCGCGTCGACGTCGGCGTACAGGTTGACGTCCCCGGCGCTGTTCGGGTACGGGATGCGCACCGGGTCGGCACCACCCGGTGCGAGCGCCGGGTCCAGAAGTTTCTGCGCCCCGCCGTCCTGATATCCCGGCACGACGAACATGACCGGCCCGCACGCGCCCGCCGCCCGGGCGGTGGCCGCCTGCGCGGCCCCCGATCCGGCGATCGCGCCTGCCAGGACGACGACGGACAAAACGGCGGTCGCGAGCGAACGCGCTCCGGCTTTTCTCATCGGTTTCTCCCCACTGTCGAATTCCCGGCCGAACGCTAATGAGCGCCGATGAAATACCGATGAAACGCCAGGGTGAGCGCGGGGAATACGCGATCCTCAACCGATCGCCGTCCTGCAATTCATCGCCTCCTCCGGCGCGGCCCCGCCGCCGGTGCGCTGAAGATGCGTTTCACCCCAGACCCGGACTCCTTCGACGACGGGGAGCACGGTGGTCCCGTAAGGAGTGAGCCGGTAGATGACGCGTGCCGGGACCGGCCCGGTGACGACGCGTTCGACGAGCCCGTCGGCTTCGAGTTCGCGCAGCTGTTCGGTCAGCACCTTGGGCGTGATCGGCGTGCCCCGGCGACGCAGACCCGCGAAATGAGTCTCTCCGTGGGCGAGCCAGTACAGGAGGGTCAACTTCCATTTCCCGCCGATCGCGGCGAACGCCGCGGCCATCGGGCAGCCGGGCAACGGGTTGGGGCGGGAGGGGTTACCCGCAGGTGCCTTCTTGTCCACGAGCGCGCTCCACTCGGATAGTCGGACCATGACCGTGCCATACAGACGCATTCTGATCACGGGCCTCTCGGCCCTCATCCTGCTCGCGACGGCGGCCTCGGGCGACGCGTCGACGTCTCCCCCGTCGTCGACCACCGCCGACGGCCAACGAGACTTCGACTGGGAGATCGGCACCTGGCGTTCCACGGTGCGGGTGCTGGCCGAGCCGCTCTCGGAAACCCCGGACGAATGGCTCCAGTTCGCGGGAACCAGTGTCGTCAAACCGCTTCTCGACCGGCGGGCGAACGTCCTCGAATTCCAGGTCTCGGGCCCGAACGGCCGTATCGACGCCATCAACCTGCGGCTGTACGAACCGCGGGCGCAGCGGTGGAGCCTGACCTTCGTCAACATGCGTGACGGGCTCTTCACCCCGGCGGTGTACGGCGGTTTCCGCGACGGAACGGGCGAATTCCTCGGTGACGACCAGTACGACGGCCGTCCGATCAAGGTGCGCTTCCGTATTGTCCGGCCGAGCGCGGACGAAGCGAGATTCGAGCAGGCGTTCTCGGCCGACGGCGGAACGACGTGGGAAACGAACTGGAGCGCCGTGGACCGCCGAATCCGCCGATAGGAGACCCTGGTACGCCGGTGAATTCGCCGCCGCGGTCACGGCGGCGCATTCACCGAGGCCCCATTCGCCTGCCGGAGAAACTACGCCTTGACGCAGGCGACGATGACACCGATGGTCGCGTTCGCGGCCGTGGCATGCGCGGCCGCGCTCGCCGCCGCGGCGGTGGCGGCAGCGGTGGTGAACGCGCCCAGGTTGGCGGCGGCGTCGTTGATCGCGGCGGGCGTCCCGGTGAGCACGCCTTCGGCGAACGCCTTGGCGGCGGCGGCAGCGGCGGCCGAGTCGACGACCTTGGCGGCGGCGACGGTGGCCGAGTTCGCGGTGTCGACCGCGGCGGCGATGGCGGTGGCACAGCCGGCGGGAGGCGCGTTGGCCGGTGCCAGATTCGTAGTGGACGCGGCGGCACTGGCCGGCGCCATGGTCAGCATCGCGAGGACACCCACGGCGAAGGACGAGGCAGCGAGACGGCGGATGGTCATGGTCATGGCGGAACTCCTGAACAAGGATGAAGAGCGAGTCCCGGTCGACCGGCGAAAACCGAATCACCGGAACAAAACCGGCTGAAACCTAACCGGCTCATACCATTGAGTGGAGCACCGAACTAAGATCGAGTACGAAAAGGCACCCGTCCGTGTCAGCGGTGGAAAACAGGGATCGCCGATCTCAGCGGCTGATCGCGGTTTCCCGTCTCACGGCGGCCAGTTTCTCCGGATTCCGTACGTGGTAAGCACCGGTGACGTAACCGTTCTCGATCCGCACCGCGAGCACACCGTCGATTTCCCCGTCGACGCGGATCAACAAGCCGGGCGAGCCGTTGATCTGCACGGACTCGACCGCCCTTTCCGCATCGCGTTTCCACCAGCCGATGGACAGCAGGCGAGCGACCTTGTCCGCGCCGACGATCGGCCGCGGCAGCGCGTGTTTGATTCCACCGCCGTCGGTGAGGGCGACGACGTCCGGCGCGAGAATGTCGAGCAGGCCCTGCAGATCCCCCGTTTCCACCGCGGCCCGGAAAGCGGTGAGCGCGGCCCGGTGTTCGGCGGGGGAGCCGGAGCCGCGCGGTCTGCGCGCGGCGACGTGTGCCCGTGCCCGGTGCGCGATCTGGCGCACGGTCGCGGGTGCCTTGTCGACGGCTTCGGCGATCTCGTCGTAGCCGAGCGCGAAGACTTCGCGCAGCACGAACACCGCCCGTTCGGTCGGCCCGAGTGTCTCCAGAACCAGCAGCATCGCCATCGAGACACTGTCGGCCAGTTCCACGTCTTCGGCCACATCCGGCGCGGTCAGCAGCGGCTCGGGCAGCCACGGCCCGACGTAGGACTCCTTGCGCCGGTCGAGCGTCCGCAGTCGTTTGAGTGCCTGCCTGCTGGTGATCCTGACCAGGAACGCGCGCGGGTCGAGCACCGTGCCGGGGTCGACGCCCACCCACCGAAGCCAGGTCTCCTGCAGTACATCCTCGGCGTCGGTCGCCGAACCGAGCATCTCGTAGGCCACGGTGAACAGCAGCCTGCGATGGGCGACGAACGCCTCGGTGGCCGAGTCGCCGGGGCGTTCGCTCATCGTCGGTTCCCGCCTGTTCCATCGTGACCGTGTCATAGCCATCCGACCCCGGCGGACACCGCTTTGTGACACCGGCGGCCGGTGGTCTGCGTCACACGGCGGGGTTGTCACAAGAGACGGGCCGCCGGGATCTCTTGGGCGTAACGACGCGACACCACGAGTAAGGAAACCCAGTCATGTCCACGACGCCGACGACCGGCCCGCGGTCGCGTATGCCCAACCCCCTCCCGTTCGTCCCCGAGATGGCGGAAGTCGCCGGGGGTCTGCACAACGTCCTCAAGAACGGCGCGCTTCCCCCGACGACCATCAGCCTGCTGCAGCTGCGCGCCGGGCAGCTCCTCGGCAGCACGTACTTCACCATCCGGGAAACGAAAAACCTCCGCGAACTGGGGGAGTCCGAAGACCGCGTCACCGCGGTGGCCACCTGGCGGGACGCCACCTGTTTCACCGACGCCGAACGGGTCGCACTCGAGCTCGTCGAGGCGGTCCTCACCCCGAACCCGGCCGGTGAGCGCGTCCCGGACGCGTTGCACGCCAAGGCATCCGCGCTTTACGACGACAAAGCGCTGTGGACGCTCGTCATGGCGATCGCCCACATCGGTTTCTTCGCGCCCGCCGCGCTCATCGCCAAGCCGATCCCCGGCATGCCCCCGGGCCGGAACTACAGCGAACAAGGAAGGTGAACACCATGAGCAGCGCCAAGTTCGCGGTGGCCGGAGCGACCGGGCGGCTGGGCCGCCACGTCGTCGACGTGCTGATCGAACGGGGACACCACGTCGTGCCGATCTCCCGGGCCACCGGCGTGGACATCATCACTGGCGAAGGCCTCTCCGCCGCACTCGCCGGGGTCGACGTCATCATCGACGTGGCCTCGTGGCACGGCTCCGAACAAGAGGCGGCGACGGAGTTCTTCCGCACGTCGGCCCGCAATCTGCTGGAGGAGGGCCGGAAGGCGGGGGTCGCCCGGATCGCCGTGGCGTCCATCATCGGCGTCGAGAACGCCACCGCCGGTTTCGTCGCCGCCAAGAAGGTGCACGAGGAACTTCTCCAGTCCGGCCCGTTGCCCGTTCGCGTTCTGCGGGCCGCGCAGTTCCACGAGTTCGTCGGTCAGCTCCTCGAGTGGCGGCAGGACGGCGTCGCCTACATCCCCGCGCTGCCCACGCAGCTGGTGGCCTGCCGCGCCGTGGCCGAGGAACTGGTCGACCTGGCCATCGACCCGGCCGAGCCGCTTCCGGGTGGCCCGGTCCCGGAGATCGCCGGGCCTCGCAAGGAAATCATGGCGGAGGCCGCCGCGCTTCTCGGTGCCCGCCGCGGCATCAAGGTCGTCGGCATCGACGGCTCCCGGGTTCCCGACGGCGAGATCGCCGCCAACGGCGGATTCCTGCCGGGCCCGCACGCCAAGCTCGCGGGACCCACCTTCGAGGAGTGGCTCGACGCCCAGCCCTGAGCCGGCGCGTGAAGGCCCCCTTCCCTCGGCACTGGTTTTTTGAGTGACCAACTGAGGGAAGGGGGCCTTCACGGCGGCTTCTCAACTGGGACAGCATCGCTTCATGTGGTCGTATCTAGGGCGTGTCTGACAAAGCGTGGATCCATGCAATTGCGGCGTGGATGAGGACGGCAGCTCGGTAGACGATCGCGTGTTTGTCGTATCGGGTGGCGAGGCCGCGCCATTGCTTGGTGTGGCAGAACCGGCGTTCGATCACGTTGCGGTTCTTGTAATCGTGGGCGTCGAGTCCGACGGGCCTGCCGCCGCGTGAGCCGCGGCGTTTGCGGTGCCCCTGCTGGTCTCTGGGTTCGGGGATGACGGCCTTGATGCCGCGCTCGCGCAGGTGCTGTCGGATCGCGCGGGACGAGTACGCCTTGTCTCCGCGAACCGCATCCGGTCTCGTGCGCGGTCGCCCGACGTTACGGCCTACCCGCAGCTGCTGCAGGAGCGGCAGCAGCATCGGGGAGTCCCCGGCCTGGCCGGGAGTGATCAGCGTGACCAGTGGCAGCCCGTTGCCGTCGACGAGGTGATGGATCTTCGTCGACAACCCACCCCGCGAGCGGCCGATCCCGTGATCAGGCGGCTCGACCGCTGGATTCGTGTAGTTCGACCCATCCCCCTGTGGGGCGGATCGTGTTCGTCGCATGCTGATGTGCGCGAGCGATCGTCGAGTCCACCGACAGCGACCAATCGATCAGCCCCTCCGCGTCCGCCTGCGCGGTGAGCGTCGCCAGCACCTTGTCCCAGGTGCCCTCGACCGCCATCCGGTGATGCCACGTCCACACCGTCTGCCACGGCCCGAACACCTCAGGAAGATCACGCCACGCGATCCCGCACCGATACCGGTAGATGATCCCCTCGACCATCGACCGCGCATCCGAGAACTTCCGGCCCGGGCATCCCGTCGGTTTCGGGAGCATCCCCTCGATCAACGACCACTGGGCATCCGAGAGCAACTGAAACCGCGACACGGGACCAGAGTTTCAGCCAGAACGCTCAGCCTGTGCCAGACACGCCCTAGCCGCACCCGGTCAATGGCTTCGGGTCAGGTCCGCTTGCGTCTCGCGATCTCGTCAGAGAGCTGCTGCATGTGGGCGGGGTCCGCGTCCCGGGCAAGGGCGACGTAGTGGTCCATGACGGCCGGTCGGTAGCGCACGGGCAACGTCTGTCCTGGGGCGAGTCGGGTGAGCTCGGTGATCGTGAGGTCTTCGTCCGCGATACCGCGGAACGAGATGCCGTCGGCGGTCTCCACGTCGAACATCAGGACCACGCGTGGAGTGCCGTTGCTGCTGACCTCCCGCCAGTCGACGAGAACGCCGAGCGCAAGCGCCCCCGTACGCAGTTCCGCCTTGCGCTTCTGTGCGCCACTGCTCAGGAGCGGGTTCGGAGTGACGCCTGGGAAGTCGGGCCCGACGCCGAGCGATTCCCGACTCAGGTCGGGCCTGAGCTGCGCCGTCAGATCGTTGAACTTCTCCGAATCGAAGAGCTTCTGCATCTTCTTCCAGCCGAACATCCTGGCCCCTCCCTCACGCCGGTGCCGGAATCTCGGCCTGGCGCTTCGCCCTCACTGCGATCGTACGTCGCGGCCATTCCCCACCTCCGTCGCATCGTCCCGTCCCGATGGGGTCGCCGTCTGCGGTCGCGGACGGGCTCGGTCGGTGCACCTGTCAGTCCACCTGAACCCTGCCTATTTGTCAGACACGCCCTAGCTCCGGCGGCGTGTTCAGCGCATCCAGGAGGAGACGCGTGTCGCGGGCGTAGTCGGCGTAGGAGACGCCGCTGCGTCGCACCAGGTTGCGGAATCGGTGCTCCAGCACTTCGCGGCACTGCTCGACCATGCGCTCGCCGTCGTCCGTGAGACTCAGTCGCCGCCGGTTTCCGCCCGCCGGATCCGGTTGCGCGTCGAGCAGGCCCATTCCGGCGAGTACGCCCGTCATCCGGCTCGCCGACGGTTCCGAGACGCCCAGTTCTTCGGACACCGCTCGCTGCGTGGCCGCGCCCAGCTTGCCCACGATCAGCAGGGTCCGGAACCGACGGTACGAGAGTCCGTACTCCGCCTGGAGTATCCGGTCGGCCGACCGGTCCAGCCGGGCCGTCAACGCGTGGAGATCGAAGCTCAAATCGTGCGACACGAGGAAGCTTAGCATGCTAACTTAGCTACACAAGTCTCGACTGTCGGGCCCGCCGGTCGCGAAAGGTGAAGCGCATGGTCCACGTCGCCCTGCTGGTCGTCCACATCGTCACCGGTACCGCCGGCTTGCTCCTCGGGCCGCTGGCCATGCGCCAGGACACCCGGCGCTTCGCCGCCGCCGAGCGGTCGACGGGTGTTCTCAGTGCCTGGTATCGCGCGATGGTCCTCGTCGTCTGCCTGTCCGCGACAGGGCTGGTGATCGAACGCCGCGGCGACCTGTGGTGGCTGGTGCCGGTCTCCGCGCTGACCTACGGCCTGGCCGTGCTCGCCAAAAGGTCGGCGGGCCGTCGCCATCGCGCGTGGACCCACGGCTACGTCCACGGTCAGGGCGGCTCGTACATCGCACTGGTCACCGCGTTGATCGTGGTGGCACTCGTCGTCGACGGACCGGTCTCCGGCCCCGCCGAGCTGATCCCGTGGCTCGCACCGACCCTGATCGGCACCGTCCTCATCGAAGTGTGGCGGCGACGGCTGAAGGTGCGAGTTCGGCAGGACAGAACGTGCCGGGCGCGGGCAGGGTCCCTTCGATGAGATACGCGTTTCCGTGGCGGCGGAGACAGGTGTTGCCCAGCAGATAGGCGGCGTGTCCGTCACCGTGCCGGACCGAGCGCGCCCGCGGGAACTGCGACGCGACGTTTTCCGCCCCGAGATGGCCGGTGTTGTTGTCGAGTTCGCCGATCGTCACCAGGACGGGCGGCGAATGTGGCGCCGAAAGCGGGTGTGGTGGATAGGCGGGCTTGCCGGGGATGCCGACGCAGCGCCCGAGTTCGTAGCGTCCTTCGATCCAGCCGAATCGCGGCGCGACGGCCTTCAGCTGTCGTTCGATCCCGAGAAACCGTTGGTAGCCGGGCACTTCCGGCATGAAGTCGTGGCAGAGGGTCGCACTTTGCACGGATCCGGTCGGGCCGCTCGGTGGGTACTGGAGCACGGTGCGAAAGTCGCTGAGGTCCCCGGCTCGCGCTTTCGCGATGGCTCGCGCCAAATCCGGCCACCGAGGTGGGTTCATGCCGACGAGCGCACCGGCGAACAGGTCACCGGCCGAGTGGCCTGCCGACGCGACGAGGTCGTCCCAGGCTTTCCCGGCGTCCACGCCGTACAGCGCGCACGACGGCGTTCGCGCACACCAAGCGCGGAAACGCGACAACTGCTGTTCCTGCGCCTGGGCGTGGTCGGACAACCAGTCGACGAGCCGGGGCCGCGTGTGGTCGGCGACACCGTCGAGGTACAGCCGATCCAGCCGCGCTCCGAACAGCTCGGCGTACGCCTGCCCGTACGTGGTGCCGTAGGAATTGCCGAAGTACCGGAGTTTCTCCTCGCCGAGGGCCGCGCGGAGGGCGTCCAGATCGTGTGCCATCTGCCAGGAGTCGAGACCCGCGAACGCCGGTCCGGCGGCCTGACGGCAGCCGGCGTCGTACGCCGCGTTCTCCTTGGCGTGCGCCCGCCACGCGGCCTCGTCCTGCCCCCGCACCAGGCCGAGGATCGACGCCGCAGGTCGTGGGCACTCGATCCGCCCGGCGTCCCGGCCGAGCCCGCGCGGGTCGAACACCACGACGTCCAGCCGTTCGGTGAGCTGATCGAGCCAGCTCTGGATCGGCGCCGACCGCGGGCCGACGATCGCGGCCGTGCTGTTGCCCGCACCGAGGTTGGCCACCAGCGTGCCTGAGCGGCGAGCCGGATCCTTCGCTGGAACACGCACCACGTCGACAGCGGTGGACGGGCCCGCCCGATCGGTCCAATCCACCGGAACGGTCAGCACCGCGCACTGCGTGCCGTTTCCGCAATCCCGCCAGGTCAGTGCGGGCGCCGGGGTGGCCGACGCGGGAGCCGTCACCAGCGCCATCGTCAGCAGCACGGCCGCCGCGCCGGGCAGACTTCGGTTTGTCATCCGAGACGATCCTTCCTATGGTGCCGCCCACGTTGACAGCGGGAACGCGAGCGGCGCGTCTGCCGTCCGGCATAGAACGGGGAACCGATGAGCAGGTGGCGGGCACTTCCGGCGGAGGCGCAGGACGTCGTGATCGCTGTGGGCGTCTTCGTCGTCTCGCTCGGGCTGCCCGCGCTCGACGGGAAATCCCTGACTCCGGAAGCGGCGCTCTGGACGTTCGCGACCTGTGTCCCGCTGCTCGGACGCCGCCGGGTTCCGCTCGCCTCGGTGGTGCTCACCGGGGCGGCGACGCTCGGTTCGCTTTGGCTCGACGCGGCGGTCCCTCCGTGGGCGGCGCTGATCGCGGTCTTCTCCGCCGCCTACCACCTCCGCGGTCACCGTGTCCTGCTCGCGGCCGGGGCCGCCGGTTGGATGCTGGGGGTGGCGCTGTCGCGCGGCGGTCCGCTCGTGCCGTCGGACGTCCTCACCGCCGCGGGACTCGCGGTCCTGCCGGTCAGCCTCGGCTACACGTCGCGCTTGCAGTCGGATCGGGCGAAAGCCTTGCGGCGGCTCGTCGAATCCGAGGCGGACCGGGCACAGGCGCGCGAGCGGAATCGGGTGGCCAGGGACGTGCACGACCTCGTCGGCCACCACTTGAGCGCGATCCGGTTGCGGGCGCTGGGCGGTCGCAAGGCGGGCGGCGCCGCGGACGAAGCACTGGCCGCTGTCGCCGAACTGGCGGGGGAGGCGCTGGGCCAGGTGCGTTCCCTCGTGGACGTCCTGCGGGAAGACGAGGCCCCCGGACTGTCCGAAGTGGACATCCTGGTCGACCGGTTGCGGGGTGTGCTGTCCGTGACGGTCGTACGCGATTTCCCGGGAGCCGAGCCACCGTCGCCCGTTCAGGCCGCCGCTTACCGGATCATCGAGGAGTCGCTGAGCAACGTGGCCCGGCACGCATCGGCGAACCGGGCCGAAGTCCGGCTCGCGGCGGTGGGCGGGGAGCTGGTGGTGACAGTGGAGGACGACGGCCAGGACGTCGTGGAAACCGTGGAGGGCAACGGAGTGCGCGGAATGCGTGAACGGGCCGCGGCGCTGGGCGGTAGCGTGCGGGCCGGTCCGCGCGACGGCGGGGGCTGGCGGGTGCTGGCGAAGATCCCGTGGGACGGAGGTGACGCGTGATCAAGGTGATCGTCGCCGACGACCAGGACGCCGCCAGGGACGGGATGCGGCTGCTGCTCTCCGGCGAGCCCGACATCGAGGTGATCGGCGTGGCCGCGGACGGCGCCGAACTGCTCTCCCTCGCCCGGCTCCGGCGGCCTGAGGTGGTGATGACGGACATCCGTATGCCGGGAACGGACGGCATCGACGCCATCAGGGATCTCCGGCTCCTCGAACCGGAACCCGCCGTGATCGCGGTGACCACCTTCGATCTCGACGAGTATCTCTTCGGCGCCCTCCAGGCCGGTGCGGTCGGTTTCGTGCTCAAGGACAGCGCACCGGAACTGTTCGTCGACGCCGTCCGTCTCGCCCACCGCGGGCAGGGGCTGATCGATCCGCAGGTGACCCGGCGCCTGGTGACCCGTTTCGCCCGGACATCACCGCGTCCGGCGCCGCCGGAATTGGCGCTGCTCACCCCGCGCGAGACGGAAGTCCTGCGTGCTCTCGCCCGCGGTCTCGCCAATGCCGACCTCGCCGAAGAGCTCGGTATCGCGGCGGGCACGGTAAAGGTCCATGTGGAACGGATCCTGGCCAAACTCCAGGTCTCCACCCGGGTGCAAGCGGTGATCCAGGCACACAAGTTCGGTTTGGTCACCTGGGACGATTGACACCGTCGTCAGTGGTGTCCAGTCGTCGATTCGTGAGCCGTGGCAGGGGAAGACACTTTGGAAAATCTGGAGAGCACAGCCGCTTACCGCAAGGTCGCCGAACATCTGCGTGCCTTGCACGAACCGGCGTTCGGTCGCCCGCATGCGCTCGGGGAGCCGCACGTGACCCGCGACGGCGGGCGAGCGGTGGTGACCGGCGCGGTCCTCGACGAACTCACCGGGCTGCCGAGGACCGCGGTGTACGCCGCGGTGGCCGGGGAGTTCCGCGCGGTGTCGGCAGGGCGGGAATCGGCGCGGTGGGCGCGCTTCTCTCCGGACGGCGGCACCCTCGCCTTCCTCGCCGATCGCCGCGAGGCCGGCGTGTTCCAGCTGCACCTGCTCCGCGGCGACGGGCTTGGCGAGGCCGTGCCCGCGCCGGAGGCTCCCGGCACCGTGGAGTACCTCCACTGGTCACCCGATGGCCGCCGGGTCCTGCTCGGCGTCGCCGGGCTCGACGCGGACCTTTCCAGTGGCGCGGGATCGGGTTCGAACAGCGAACGGAAGACGGAACGGCCGTCGTGGTACCCGGAGGTCGAGGACGACGCCACCGGTGACTCCGCCTGGCGCCACCTGTGGGTCTGCACGCCGGCGACCGGCACCCTGACCCGGTTGTCCCCGGACGGCCTCAACTGCTGGGAAGCAGCCTGGTGCGGGCCCGATCAGGTCGTCGCGATCTCGTCCGCCGAGCCGGGGGAGGACGCGTGGTACACCGCGCGGTTGAGCCTCCTCGATTTCGGTGGTGAGGAGCGCGAACTGCTGGACAGCCCCGTGCAACTGGCCCTGCCCGCCGGTTCCCCCGACGGGACGCGGGTGGCGGTGGTCGAGGCCGTGTGCAGTGACCGCGGGGTGGTCGCCGGTGATCTCCTGCTGGTCGATCCGGCCACCGGCGCGGTACGGCGGATCGACACCGCGGGCACCGACGTCGCCCACGTCGACTGGCTCGACGCGGACCGTCTCGGCTACCTCGGGCAGCGTCGGCTCGACTCGGTCGCCGGGATCGTCGACGTACCGGGCGGCGCGGTCCGGGAGGTGTTCGCCACGGAGTTGTCTTGTAGCGGTGGCACTTTCTATCCCGTCGGCGCGTTCACCGCGGACGGCCGGGTGCTGACCGTGCAGGACTCCTACTCCCTCCCTCCCCGGCTCGTGCTCACCGGGGAGAGCGGCGACCGAGTACTCGCCTCGACCGCCCATCCGGGCACCGACTACCTCCTCACTGTCGCGGGCAAGGCCGAGACGGTCACCTGGACCGCGCCCGACGGCCTCGACATCGAGGGAATCCTGTGCCGTCCGGCGGGAGAGGGGCCGTTCCCGCTGGTGGTCAACGTCCACGGTGGACCCAACTGGGCGGTCCAGAACTGCTGGTCGATGCGCTACCCCTGGGTTCCGCTCCTGGTCGCTCAGGGCTACGCCGTGCTGAATCCCAACCCTCGCGGCAGCGGCGGCCGGGGCCAGGAGTTCGCCGCCCACGTGGTCGGCGACATGGGCGGCGCCGACACCCACGACCTCCTGTCCGGAATCGACGCGCTGGTCGAACGCGGCATCGCCGGCAACGATCGGATCGGCCTGATCGGCCGCAGCTACGGCGGATTCATGTCGTCCTGGCTGGTCACCCAGGACAGTCGCTTCGCCGCCGCTGTCCCGATATCCCCGGTCACCGATTGGTACAGCCAGCGCTTCACGAGCAACATCGCGTCCTGGGGTGACCGATTCCTCGACGGCGACTTCGAAACGCCGGGAACCCTGGTGCACACGCGAAGCCCCGTCCTGCACGCGAGCAAGGTCCGAACCCCGTGCCTGAATGTCGCGGGCGCGCTCGACCGCGCCACGCCTCCGGGGCAGGCCCGGGAATTCCACCAGGCCCTGCGTGCCCACGGCGTCCCCTCGGCGCTGGTGATCTATCCGGAAGAAGGCCACGGAGTCCGGGCATACCCCGCGCAGATCGACCTCCTCGCGCGGGTCCTGCAGTGGTTCGACAGGTACCTGCTCTCCCAGGACAGAGGGGAGGGATAGGACCCCGTCGAGACGGATGAGTAGTACGCGGGTGGGAACCAGACGTGCGCGGTGGAACCTTTCTGCTGACTGAAGCCATGGGCTCGAACTCCCGTCTTCTTCGTCACTGATCGAGTACGCGCCCTCGAAGCTCCCGACCTCCTAGCCGAGTGATTCAGGCACATGGACCGGCCGGAAGCCGGGCCGTCGCGTTCGGTGCTTCGGCCTATGTTCTGAGGTGCATGGTGTTGCGCCTCGGAGTCCCGGTGGGGTCGAGGTAGGCGGGTGGGGTGAATTCGGGGAGTCCATCCTGAGCGATCTGGACTTTCCATTGGCTGTGGTGGATCAGGCGGTGGTGCTTGGTGCACAGCAGCACCAAATTATCGATTTTCGTTTCGCCGTGGTGTCGCCAGAAGGCGATGTGGTGGGCGGTGCAGCGTGGTACGGGCATGTCGCAGCCGGGGAAGGCGCAGCCTCCGTCGCGGATGGTCAAGGCGTATTTCTGCGCCAGTGACACTGTTCGTTTGGATCGGCCGATGTCCAAGGGTTCGCCTGCGGTGCCGAGGACTCCGGGCCGGACGCGGGCGTCGCAGGCCAGGATCCGCGCGTCGGTGGCGCTGATCGGCCCGACCAGGTCCAGGTGTGCTTCACCAAGATCCCGCATGAGGTCCTCGTAGGACATGGTCACGAGAATGTGGGTGGCTTCTCCCGCCTGGCCGGGGAGATTCCGGCTCGTCGTCTTGAGACGCACATAGTCTGTGAAAGCATCCCCATAACGCTCGTCCTGAGTGCGGGAGTCCCGGACCCCGTCGATGGCCTTGTGCGGTTTCGCCATCGGATCGAGGTCGGACTTCAACCGTGCATACGTTTCGAGGTCAAGGGTGGCTTTGAGCCCGAGCGTGCCGTCACGGTGCTTGACGAACCGCAACTCCGGCCGCACGTCTTTCGGATCCTCGCTTCTGGGCTCTTTCCCATCAGGGTCCAGCTTGTCCAAGAGCCGTCGTCCAGCGCGGGCGATCTGCCGGGGCCCGGCCCGACGCGCCAGCTCGACGAGGATTTTCTCTCCACCGCGTACGTCTTCTTCCGGGACGGTGGAGGGGATGCGGGCGAGGGTGCGGATGATCGCGTCGATCTGCGCACCGCCGATCGCACCCTCGGCGGCGGCTTCGGCGGTCAAGGGCGCCAGCGGTGGCACGACTTCGCCACCCACCACCACCCCGGCATGCAACGCCAGCACCCGGTCGGCGCGGGCATTGGCTTCCCTGTCGGTGACATGGAAGTCCTCGAAGATCAGCGCCGCCAGCGTCGAATGACCGGAACAGCCACGGACACCCCGGTTATTGATTTCCGCGAGGATCGCATTCTGTTCCGCATCCAACCGGCGCTTGAGGACTTCGATTTCCTGTTTGCGTGCGTGCAGCGTCGCAGTGTCGGCACGCCACCACTCGGAGCGCACCACCGGGGGACTGTTTTCGCTGGCCACAACTTCGAGAATACCCGCGTTCGAACAGGTGTGCTAGCTTAATTTGCGTAACGACCGAGCCAGATCATTTCACCCGATAGAGGTCGAACTGCGGCTAACCAACTGCGCGAAGCAACAAACTCATAAGACGCGTAGGGCGCGTAGCGCCTTCGCGATCGTCGAGTTTGTCCGGCCCTGGGAGCGGCCGCAGGCTCAGCGACGGATCAGCCGACCAGTTCGCGTCTTGGTGGCCTTCGTCGCCTGATCGATCGGGGCATCTTGCCGGTATCGACTGTGGGTGTGTGGTACAACAGTTTCGGTGTTGATCATCTGGGGATGATTTTCTCACTGAGGGCGACCTCCGTGGCAAAGCTGATCAGCGCCTCTGCGAAAAATCACTCAAGCGGTCAGGAGTATGTGAACTTGAAGCGTGCTTTGAAAAACCTGGTGATCGGGACGGGAGTCGTCGCGGCGATGACCCTCTCACTGGGTGGCGTGGCAGGTGCGAAAGAGGCCGGCGACTACTACGGCCCGTTCGCAACCGAAGGGGAGTGCGAAAGCGCCAGGGTTCTGTTCAACTACAGCGACCCTTGCTACTGGTCGCTCCAGCGTGGCGGCAGCTGGTGGTTTTACGGCGGTTTTTAAACGCCTCTGAGTAGATGAAGGCCCCTTCTCTCTGTTGAGCCGAGAGAACGGGTCTTAATACTCGCTGATCTCGCTCGCGACCTCGGCTACAGAGCCCCTTCGAACACGACAGCGCCGTTGACATCACGCGCTTGAACGTGGGCCCTCTGCGGGAACGGATCCTTCACCTCTTTCGGAACGAAGACCGCGAAGGTCCCGTCGACCACATCGGCCGTCGAGGTCAGTCCGGCGCCGAAGTCACTGGTCACCGTCACCACCATCTTCCACGCCGCCCAGCGACTGCATCATGATCGTCCGAGGCTGCTCCGGCGGGAGCGCGAGATGATCTTGGCAGACACGCGTCTTCGTCCGGCCGGGACGCCGCGGGTCCGCAATCGTCGTGCATGCCAGACTCCGGCCGCGCAACCGGCCGAGAACGACCTGATGGCCGTCCTTGGCCAGCAGCGCACCCGGCTATAGCTCGCCACGTCGGAGACGGCGCCGGAGCCGGCGGCAGGGCCGAAGTCGTCGCTCCGGCGGGCTCGTGAACGGACAATTGCGTCTTCGCGGGGTCGGTCCAGGCAACGGCCCGCTGTTCTACGCGCTGACTTCGCCGGTGATGGCCGCGCTGGCGTTCCTGCTGCTCGGCCTCGGCGGCCTGCGCGACCACCTCGGCTACGTGGTGCTGACGGTCCCCGCCGTATCACTGGTACTACGGCCCGGCCTCACCGCGGCGACCATTGTCGTCCGTGCCGTAGCGGTTTCCGATCGGATCATGGTCCGCGGGGTGCTCGCAAGGTCGCGCACGTGATCCGGAACCGGGACGGCCGGATCGGACAGCGCCGGAACCCCCAGCGCGACTCCCGCTGAAAGGGCGGCCCTCCGGCCCAGGCCCTGAGCGCGACGAAGTTGTTCCTCGACGCGCTCAGGACCGACGCTGTCAGGAGACGGCGGGTCCGGAGGCCGAGGTACCGGACAGCTCCTTCAGGTATTCGTGGCACTGCTTGGCACGCGCCGAATCCTCTTCCATGACCTTGCGGAAGAAGTCGGCGATGTCCTGGCGTCCCGCGTTCTCGGCGTCCCGGACGTACTGGCCGTAATCGTGTCCTGCTTTCAAAGCGTGGTACTGCACGGAAACGAGGTCGAAACTGACGTCGTCGAAACCGGTCTCGCCGGTGGCCATGGATACCTCCTCATCTCGTTCTGTCGAGCCGACCTGCCGAGCCGGCTGATAGCGGATACCTCGGTATCCACAAGCGACACTTCCTCAGTGGACTCACGCTGACGCGAGGTGGTCACAAGCGTCGAGCCGGTCGAGCCAGGCCAAAGCTTGCTCCGGGTCCAGGCACGGTATGCCCAGCTCGCGGACTCGATGGAGTTTCGAGGTATCGGCTCGACTGCCACGACCGCTGAGCACCATGTTGTCGGCCACGGCACAGATCAGCGCGGGATGAGGGAGCTCGACTGTCCCGAACCCACGCGCGGTCACAGCGCCGATGATCTTTCTGAGGACGGCGGGGTCGCCGAGGAACAGAATCGTTCTGCCGTGCGACTTCGGGGCCGCGCGCTTCCACCATGCTGGCATGAGCGGCGGATGCCCTGGGATCAGGTGGTCAAACCCCTTTTTCCGAGCGCGCCCCGAGCCGCCCGACGGCGCGGGGCCTGCTCCGGCTGAGTCCGCTGGTCCCCGCCCAAAGGCTTTTGCCCGGCGTCGAGCTGTGCCAAGCGTGTTCGAGTATCCCGACGACCGCGGGCCGGTCGGCGTGGTCCGTCGTGACGTCGTCTGTTTGACGGCCGTGTGACGGGGTATGGGCAGGCATGACGCGGAGCACGGCGGGAGCGGTTTGGCAGGTTCGGTTCGTCGAGCGGTTCCGGTATCGGGTGGAGTACTGCTGCCGCGGTTCGGGCGCCGGGACGTTCGAGGTGGTGCTGACACCGTGGTTGCGTGAGTCGGTGGACCTGCCGGCGGAGGACGACACCCTGGCGTTGTGCGCGGCCGGGCTGGTCCTCGACTCGCTGCTCCCGGCCGGGACGCCGATACCGCGAGAGGTCGACCTCGAGACGTTGGCCTACGCCGATCCCTCCTTCGTCACCGAACTACGCGGGCGCTGGCGGCACGGGACCGATCGGGAACTGGTCACCGAATCGGCGTGAAGAGCCCGGCGGGCCTTCTGTCCGGTGGCCCATTCCAGTGAGTTCCCGAAACCCCAGGGGTCGTCGACGTCGACCGGTTCGCCGTAACGGTGGCTTCTGAACACGTTCCAGAGGAACGGAAGCACGGACAGGCCGAGCAGGAAAGCGCCGATCGTCGAGACCATGTGCATACCGGTGGACTGGTCGCTGTGCAGGTAATCCGCGTAGCGGCGGGCCATCCCGGCGTTACCGAGCCCATGCTGGACCAGGAAGGTGCCGTGGAAGCCGATGAACGTGGTCCAGAAGTGCCATTCGGCGAGCCGCTCGTCCATCCTCCGGCCGGTGATCTTGGGGAACCAGAAGTAGATCCCGGCGAAGGTGGCGAAGACGATGGTGCCGAACAGGACGTAGTGGAAGTGCGCCACCACGAAGTAGGTGTCGTGGATGTGGAAGTCAGCGGCGGTGCGGCGAGGATGATCCCGGTCAGCCCGCCAAGCAGGAACGTCACCAGGAAGCCGACCGACCACAGCATCGGTGATTCGAAGGTCAGCTGTCCTTCCGCCATGGTGCCGATCCAGGCGAAGAACTTGATCCCGGTCGGCACCGCGATGAGGAAGGCCATGATGGAGAAGAACGGCAACAGGACCGCGCCGGTGGCGAACATGTGGTGCGCCCACACCGTGACCGGCAGGGCGGTGATCGCGATCGTGGCGAACACCATGGTCTTGTAGCCGAACAAGGGTTTCCGGCTGAACACCACGATGATCTCGCTGACGATGTCGAAATACGGCAACGCGACGAGGTAGACCTCGGGATGGCCGGAGAACCGGGAAGCGAGCAGGATCAGGATGATGCTGGTGAAGAAGACGTTCCAGGTGAAGATGGGCATCCGTCAACGGCGTCGGAATCACCGTCGAACCCGTGACTGGCTCTTCGCAGCCCGCCACAGCATCCATCGTCCGTGTGTTGCTCGGCCCCGGTGACGTGAACAGGACAGATCGGGGCGGCCGATCAGGAGAAACCGGTCGTGGCGACGCACGGTCCAGCGGCGCAGTGTTGAGGGAGGGTATGTCGCCACCCCGGTGACGGGACATACCCTCCCTCGAACTTGTTGGTATGCGGTGTTATCTCAGCGCGCGACCTTGGTCGCGGCGATGTACTCGTTGGACGGGGCGGTGAATGACAGCACGACACCGACGACCGCGGCAAGGACGCTGAGGTAGCCGACAATGGTGTTGGTGCTGAAGATGACTGAAATCAGTTGGAGCGCGGTGAGCACGGTGAGCACGATCCGCGCCCAGTTCCGGCCTGCGCGCAGCTTTGCCGCGAACAGCAGATACAGCAGGGCGAAGATGACCGCGATCACCAGTCCGATGATGATGACGAAGGTGGCGGCCTGATCGATCTGGGCCTCGGTGAGCTGGGCTCCGCCCTGTCTGTTCGCGTCTCTGGTGGCTTCGACCAAGGCGTTCTTGTTCGCGAAAGCCAGGACAGCGCTCAGTAGTCCGATGATCGCGGAAGTCAGGAATGCCCAGAAAGCACCGTTGATCGTGCCGGGGCGTTGCCGACCGGTCACAGTGGACGTGTCCGCGGAAGCGGGATGGCTGGGGTAATCGCTCATGGTCTAAACCTGGCACGGCGGTGCGGCTGTCGCGCGCTGAGCGACGATCCTCGTGTCGACCGAACGTTTCGTAAGCGAGTCGTCAGCACTGGGATGATGTTCTCAGTGTCCGGCCAGGTCCATCGTGAACAGCAGCAGTGCGAAGAACAGCTGGAGTGCGGCGATGCAGACACCTACGATGACGAGGCCATCGAGTCGATACTGGCGGTCCGTCAGGATCGATGTCGCTCCGGCGGCCAAGGCCGATGCCGAGGCCACCTCGCCGTAGGGGAGCAGCCAACCGAGCAGGCTGAGCACAAGACAGATGGGGCCGAGCAAGCCTTTGAGTCCGGGGCGGTCGCCGGCTGACAGTCGTCGAGTCACAGTGCCCGGGATCCCTTCGGCTCGTTCGGCACACACGCTACCTCGAACGCGGTTGAGGCGGTGACGGCGTCGACCTGCGGTTTCTGGCCGGCGAGTTGCCACCGCCCAAGGTGCCGCCGGGATCGTGACCGCCGCCCTTGTGACCGCCACTACAAGGCACGTCTGCTTGTCGCGCGACATTGATGTTTTCTTTACGGCCTGCTCGGTGATTCTTGGCGGGGGATCGTTAGTGTCCGCGTCGGTGTGCGGCCGCCACGGCTGGGTGGAGATGGCATGCCAAGCGCCGAGCACAGGACACAGGGGAGGACTGGGTATATGACCGAGGTTCCACAACTCGCCGTGCCGGAGCGGGTGGAAAGCCCGGTGCGGCAGCCGGTGCCGTCGGGCAAGGTCGGCCGGTGGTTGATGGAGCACCGGGTTCAGCCGGTGGGGCCGGAGAGCCATGAGGAGCACGCCACGCCGCAGTCGTGGTGGAAGGTCATGTGCCTGACCGGGGTGGATTACTTCTCCACGCTGTCGTATCTGCCCGGTATCGCGGCACTGGCGGCGGGCGCGCTGTCGCCGTTGGCGACGTTGCTGATCGTCGCGCTGACTCTGCTGGGCATGTTGCCGATGTACCGGCGCGTGGCGAAGGAGAGCCCTCACGGCCAGGGGTCGGTCGCGATGCTGGAGCATCTGTTGCCGTTCTGGCGCGGCAAGATCTTTGTGTTGGTGTTGCTGGGTTTCGTCGCGACTTCGTGGATCATCACGATCACGCTGTCCTCGGCGGATGCCACGGTGCACGCGTTGGAGAACCCGCTCGCCCCGTCGTTCCTGCACGGGCACGAGGTGCTGATCACGGTGGTCCTGCTGCTGATCCTGGGCGGGGTGTTCCTCCTCGGGTTCAGCGAGGCGGTCGGGGTCGCGATCCCGCTGGTCGCGATCTTCCTGGTGCTGAACGCCGTGGTGGTGGTCGCCGGAATCGGAGAGGTGCTCACCGAGCCGGCCGCCCTGGACCGTTGGCTGGACGCGCTGACCTCCGGCGGCGGCGGGATCGGCGGTGTCCTCGGTCCGGCGATCCTGGCGTTCCCGTTGCTGGTGCTCGGTTTGTCCGGTTTTGAGACCGGTGTGAGCATGATGCCGCTGGTGGCAGCCAAGGGCGAGAACGCCGAGCAGAAGCTCGCCAACCGCATCCGCAACACCCGCAAACTGCTCACCGCCGCCGCGCTGATCATGTCGGTGTACCTGATCGCGACCAGTTTCGTCACCACGGTCCTGATCCCGGCCGATGCGTTCAAGCCGGGCGGTGAGGCGAACGGCCGCGCGCTGGCGTACCTCGCCCATGAACTGATGGGCGACTGGGTCGGCACCGCCTACGACGTCAGCAGCATCCTGATCCTGTGGTTCGCCGGGGCGTCGGCGATGGCCGGGCTGATCAACATCGTGCCGCGGTATCTGCCCGCGTACGGGATGGCGCCGGACTGGGCCCGTGCCGTCCGTCCGGTGGTGCTGGTTTACACCGCGATCTGCGTTCTGGTCACGATCATCTTCAACGCCGACGTCAACGCCCAGGCCGGGGCGTACGCCACCGGGATTCTCGCGATGATGGTGTCCGCGTCGGTCGCCGTGGCGATCTCCGCGGCGAAGAGGCGGCAGCGCAAGGCCGCGTTCGCGTTCGCCGTGCTGACGCTCATCCTGATCTACGCTTTGGTGGAGAACGTCATCGAGAAGCCCGACGGGCTCACGATCTCCGCGTTTTTCATTCTCGGGATCATCGTGGTGTCGCTGGTTTCGCGGGTCACCCGGACCACCGAGCTGCGGGTGGACCACATCGAGTTCGACGAGCCGGCGCGCCGGTTCGTCTCCGAGTCGATCGCCCACGACGGTGCGCTGACCATCATCGCGAACCGTCGCCAGGCCGGGGACGCCGATGAATACCGGGCGAAGGAGGCCGAACAGCGCGGCATGAATCCGGTGCCCGGTGCCGCGGACGTCCTTTTCCTCGAGATCGACGTCATCGACCCGTCCGGGTTCAGCGACGTGCTGAAGGTCCGCGGTGTCGACATCGACGGTTTCCGGGTGCTGCGCGTGGAAAGCCCGGCCGCGCCGAACGCGATCGCGGCTGTCCTGCTCGCGCTGCGGGACGCCACCGGTGTGCGGCCGCAGTGTCATTTCGAGTGGAGTGAGGGCAATCCGCTCGGACATCTGTTCCGCTACCTGATCCTCGGCCGCGGCGACACCGCGCCGGTGGTCCGCGAAATCATCCGCACCAGCGAACGCGACCCGGCCCGGCGACCCGGTATCCACGTCGGCTGACGGCTCGGCGGACAGTGGTTTCGGCCCCGCCGGCTCAAAGTCCTCACCCCCGGCACCATGGCCGGCGGTTCGGACGACGAAGGGTTACCCGGTCTCGGTCGAAGATGATCTCGGCGCCTACGCCTCTGCGTAGGCTTCTTGTCGTGGGTTTGAGGGTGAAGGTGCTGGGACCGGTGAGGGTCTTCGGCGACAACGACGAGCAGGTCGACACCGGCGGTGCGAAGCCGCGCATGCTGCTGGCCAGGCTCGCGCTGGCGGTCGGCGAGACGGTATCGCCCGGCACACTTCTCGAGGACATCTGGGGAGCGGAGTCACCGTCGGCCACCATGAACACCTTGCACGCGGTTGTGCACCGGCTGCGCAGGGTCCTGCCGGATCCGGAGGTCGTGGAGTCGTCCGCCGGAGGTTATCGGCTCGCCCTGCCCGCGGACGACGCCTTCGGGTCACCGGCGAGCAAGGCCGCCGGATGCTCCTTGGATCGAGGTGATGCCGCGAAGGTTCATGAGGCTCGGGCAAGGGCACGCAGCAGTGTCGAGAGGCCGTCCGGTGCTCGGCCGTTCAGTCGGGCGCTCGTCTCTACTTTCGCTTCCTCGGCATAGGCGAGCCGGAATCCGGCGTGGGAGAGGCGACGCCACAGGTCGTGGTCTTCGGCGGTCCGGATCGGGAGGAAACCGCCGACCGCGTGGTAGGCGCTCGCCCTGATCGACAGGTTGGCTCCGTAGACGTTCCCATGGCCCTCGGGGCTTCGTGCGTTCGCGAGCAGTGCCTCGTAGCGTGGCTGTGCGTTGGCCGCCAACGTGGTTTTCAGCTTCGCCATGCCGGCCACGGCGTCCCAGCCCGCGTCCGCCCTGCGGACATGGCGGACCGCCCATTCTCGGTCGACTAGGGTGTCCGCGTCCGTGCTCAGCAGCACGGTACGGGCTGATGCGTGGTGCTCCAGCCCGCGAAGCAGGTGCTGTGCGCCCAGCGCCCGGATCGCTCCGATGGGCAGGTCGCGAGCGTTGACGAGGACCTCCGTTCCCGCGTCCCTGGCCAGCTTGGCGGTGTCGTCACGGCAGCGGTCGGCCACTACACAGACACGCCGTTCGAGTTCCGGAGGCAGTTCGCGCAGTGCGACAGCCAGCGCGCGCAGGCAGGCCGGGAGGTCGGTTTCTTCGTCGCGCGCCGGGATCAGCACGCCCACGGACGTGATCAACGGCGTGCCAGAACATCGACCAGGAAGTCGGCCTCACTGTGCGTCACCAGGCTCCTCAGGCCTGGATGCGTTCGCAGCCGTTCGTGGACCTGGGAGCCGTGGTGGGGTGCGTCCGGAGCTTGCGGTCGCCAGTGCACGGCGAGCACTTGCCCACCCGGGCGTAGTGAGGCCACGGTGCGGTCCAGCGTCGCCGTCAGGTCCGCCTCGCTCAGGTAGTAGAGAATCTCACTCAGTACCACCAGGTCCGCCGGGCCTCGCATCCCGTCCGGCAGCGTGCCCGCGGCGCACTCCACTGTGGATAGATGTGCCGTGCGATCGCGGGCGATCGAGAGAGCGGCGGGCACCGGGTCGAAGGCGTAGACCTGGTCGCAGCGGTCGGCCAGGTCCAGGGTCAGGGCGCCGGTGCCGCACGCGGGTTCCACCGCGAAGGTGTACCGCTCACGTGGCAGAGCGGCCAGAGCGACCGTCCTTTTGCGACGTTCGTACCAGCTGTCCATCGCCCATGGATCGGGTTCGCGGTAGAGCGTCTCGAATCTGCTCACCGGCGTCGATGTCGTCCTCGGCTCGTGGAACACGATCTCCCTGTCGCGCCCGAAATGCTCCAGTATCTCCGGTGTCAGGATCGGATCTTCCCCGCCAGGGCCCGGCTCCAGCTGTGACTGGAAAGCTTGGACGGCTTTCGTTTTGATCGCCGCGCTCGCGTCGTCGAGCCGGACTTCCGCGGCCCGTGCCCAGGGGATGGCCGGGTCGTCCGGGGCCACCATAGGCCACAGCCAGATCGGGTAGGACCATCGATGCGCGCCCAGGGGTGCGGCGCGGAACGCGGCTCGGCCCGCCACCTGATGGTCCGGATGAGGGTCTTCCGGCCATGGAGCCAGGCAGAGTTCGCTGTCCGCGGCCACGTCACGGATGACGTCGGTCAGTTCGGACTCGTGATCGATCAGCGCGGAGTCGGGAAGACCTGCCCATACCGGTTCCACGTCCTCCATTCCTTGGCACCGCAATGCTTCCAGCAGCTCCAGGCGACGGCGAGCGCCGAGAGACCGGCGGTCGGCGGCCGACGAGCGTGGGAACGCGGCTTCCCCGTCAGTCGCGACGACCAGCCGGATCTCGGCTCCGCGGGCGTGCAGCCGCTGAATGAGCCCGGAAACGCCCAGAGTCTCGTCGTCCGGGTGTGCGGCGACGACACAGACACGGCGCACGTCCTCGACGGGGAGCAGCGGGAGCTGCTCCAGCCCATGCCAGTCGGCTTCGGTGTGGAACGGTCCCGTGGTCACCGTCGTCCGTCTTTCAGAAGCTCGACGGCCAAGGCCGCGAGGTCCCGAGCGCCGTGATGCTGCCGGACGTAGACCATCAGATCGGCCAGCTGCCGGGGCAGCCGTCGATCACGGCAGAGCGCCGTCGGTCCGGTGATCTCCGGTGCGATGTCCAGGACCTGCCGGGCCGCGTGCTCGACGGCGGCCCGGCAGAACCCGGTCAGCAGGGGCAGGTCCTCGTCCTGTTCGGTGTCGACGACTTCCGCCGTCCGCACGAGCAGCGCGTCGGCCTGGTGGAGCGCGGTGTGCAGCGCGCCGAGGTGGGCGTACTGATGATCGTCCGCCGCGCCGCGGGCGCGCAGGTACGCCGTCACCGAGTCCACGACGGCCGCGCAGCCGCCGAGCCACACCGCAGCGACGCCCGCCCCGCCAAGGCTGAACCCCGGCCGGGACACGTACCAGCCCGGTTCGGCCACGACATGGTCCGCGGTCATCGGGACCCCGTCGAACCGGACGTCACCACTGTCGGAGGCGTCCATCCCGATCGCCTGCCACGTTTCCGGCAGTGCCTGGACGCCTGGCTCGTCCAGGCCGACTTCCAGCAGGATCGGTGGCCCGTCCTCGTAATCCGCCACCACCAGGGCACGGTCGAGGACTTGAGCGCCGGAGCAGAACCGGACGGTACCGGTGAGCGCGCCGCCCACGACGGCCGCGCCGGTACCGCCCGAACGGGCGGCCCAGACGCCGTACAGCGCGCCCGGCACGGGCTCCCGATCGGCTTCGGCCAGAATCGCGAGGGCGTCGGTATGGCCCTCCGCGAGCCGGCCGAGCACCAGGTCGCGACGCCCCAGTCCGGCGAGCGTCGTCCAGCGGCCCCACGTGTCGCCTCCACCCGGGAGCGGCAGGTCGAGGACCCCGTTCTGCATCAGCAACCGCACCATGGCGGTGATGGCCTCGACGGTTCTGGGCTCCGCCAAAGGTTCCGGTGCGGCCGGTTCGAGCAGGGTCTTCATCAAGGTCCGATTCCTCAGTCGTTCATCACACGTTCGGCCCGCTCCCAAACGCGGTGCAGACCCACGGAATTCACCAGCTCGGCGGAGAACGGTTTGGCGACCTCGTCGGCGAGCACGACTCCCGGTGCGTCGACGTCGATCCCGGCGTCGGTCAGCACTTGGCGCCCGTCACCCCAAGCACCGATGACCTTGCAGTGACGGAACATCTCCTGCAGCAGAATGGTCAGCTTGATGTCGTGCAGTCCGGCCGTACCGCCGGCGATCACCACCGCGTCGAACTCGATGGATCGGGCGGTGAGGAACGTCCTCGCCACCGGCTGTTGTCCGCGCCCCCGCTTCAACGTTCCGCCGACCGGCGCCAGAACCCGCAGAATCGCGCCTTGGGCCTCGACGGTCCGGCGGAGTTTGCCGATCCCGCCGAGATCGGCGCCATGCGTCGCCACCACCCCGATGATGCGGCCCGCGATCGGGCCGGGCCCCGCCGGGATCTGCGACAGCGCGGCGGAAGGAGTGACGTCTTCGGCCGGGGTGCCCAGCGGAGCGGCGAGTCCGAGCCCTTCGGCGACCGCCGCGCACAGTTCGGCGTCGACCTGGGCGAGTGATTCGAGGACACGTTCCTGGATCGACTGGGCGAAGCACTTTCCCAGCTCGAACGTGAACGCTTCGATCAAGTGGATCTTCTCGATCCGGGACATGCTCTTCCAGAAGAGTGTGGCCTGCGAGAAGTGATCGTCGAACGACACCGGGTTGGCCCTGACCTTGGGCCCCCCGACCTCGATGGGCCGGTGGACGTAGGCCCCTTCGGCTTCCGTGGTCGTCGTCGGCAGCGCGTTGTCGACGCTGTTGGGCAGATACGGGGCCTGTCCGTGGTGGATGAGGGTTTGATGCATCCCGTCGCGCAGGTTGTCGTTGACGGCGACGTGCGGGCAGTTGATCGGGAGTTGCGTGAAGTTCGGCCCGCCGAGCCGGGTGAGCTGAGTGTCCAGATAGGAAAACAGCCTCGCCTGCATCAGCGGGTCGTCGGTCACCTCGATGCCGGGCACCAGGTTGCCGGTGTGGAAGGCGACCTGTTCGGTCTCGGCGAAGTAGTTGGTCGGGTTCCGGTCCAGGGTGAGCTTGCCGACCAGCTGGACCTCGGCGAGCTCTTCCGGGACGATCTTGGTCGGGTCGAGCAGGTCGATCCCCTCGAACATCTCGTCGTCGGAATCCGGCATGACCTGGAGGCCGAGCTCGTATTCCAGGGGTGCCCCGGCATCGATGCCGTCTGCCATGTCCCGGCGGTGGAAATCGGGATCGGCGCCGGCGGCGATCTGAGCCTCTTCCCACACCAGTGAGTGCACACCGGCCACCGGTTTCCAGTGGAACTTCACCAGACTGGTCGCGCCTTCGGCGTTGACCAGCCGGAAGGTGTGCACGCCGAAGCCCTCCATGGTCCGATAGGACCGAGGGATCCCGCGGTCGGACATGGCCCACATGACGTGGTGCGTCGCCTCGGTGTGGAGGGAAACGAAGTCCCAGAAGGTGTCGTGCGCGGTCTGTGCCTGCGGGATCTCCCGGTCCGGGTGCGGTTTGCCCGCGTGGATGACGTCGGGGAACTTGATGCCGTCCTGGATGAAGAAGACCGGCATGTTGTTGCCGACCAGGTCGAAGTTCCCCTCCGCCGTGTAGAACTTCACCGCGAATCCGCGGACGTCCCGGACGGTGTCCGCCGATCCCCGCGAGCCCAGCACCGTCGAGAACCGCACGAAGACGGGGGTCTCCCGGCCCTTTTCCAGAAAACCGGCCTTGGTCACCGACGCCGCGTTGCCATAGGCGCGAAAAGTGCCATGTGCTGCCGCGCCGCGTGCGTGGACCACGCGCTCCGGGATGCGTTCATGATCGAAGTGGGTGATCTTCTCGCGAAGATGGAAGTCCTCCATGAGCGACGGTCCCCGCGGGCCCGCCTTGAGCGAGTGGTCGGTGTCGTGAAGCCGGACTCCCTGAGCCGTCGTCAGGTAGGTCCCGCGTTGCCCCTCGCCTGACCGCCCGGTCCTCGCGTTCGATTCGCCTTCGGCTGGTGCTGACTGCTCGCGCTGACGTTTCGGGGGCATAATTCTCCTTGTCGAGAAGGGTGGTGCGCCGTGGGTACCCCGCTGTGATCGTCTCTAATCGACCCGTACGGCAACCCTTTCGTGTACCCCTCTCGGTGCCCGAGGGCAAGCAGCAGCGTTGCCGTGTCAGTCTTCCTGTGGCCGATCGACGTCTGCGGCGAGATGCGTTGGGATCACATCGCGGGAAACGAGCGAAACGGGCCCGGCAAGGGGCTGTCTATGAGTTCGTTTGTCCCACAGTTGGCGGGAACGGCAAGCAGCGGGTCCACGATTTCGTGAGTAAGCGGAACCTGGCGCAGTTATTGAGGGATAAGGCAAACGTGGCATGTTGCGGGCGGGCCTGTTCGCGCCGCGGCCGGATGCCGCCACTGTGGCATTGGGGACATGCCTGCCTCCCGATTCCCCGCTCACACCGCCAGGGGTGACCAACCTTCCCCAGCCCTCAAGGAGGTGTCGCGAAAGCCACTTTCAGGACATGTGATGTC
>NZ_JBVISU010000043.1:0-30989 GCF_055575355.1 Amycolatopsis sp. NPDC034160
CTGCTCCGGATACTTCGACCTGCGAGGCACCAGGACATCCTCCCTCCAGACCAGCGTCTGGAATCAAGGTGTCCGCATCGCGGGGGCAGCTCCACGAGATCCGCCTCCAAGCACGCGAGTCACGTCTCTGAGCACGCGAGTTCGGAGAACAGGGTCACCGCGCTTGCGCACGTACTCACGACACGAACTTCAGACGCACGACACTAGGTACATGAAGGGGGCCATCACGTACTTCACGCCAGTAAGGCCACGAGTAGTCACCCAAGACTGGGTCAGCTCTGACCCGGATCGCCACGCACGGCCCCCGGGCAAGCCGCGCTATAGACATCGGCCGGGCATTCGGTCGCCGAAGGGACCCGTTCTCGTGTGCGGAGGGCGGTGGGGCTCGTGAGGGGTAATGACGGTTCTAACCGTCATTACCCCTCACGAGACCCAAAACGGGTCAGGACTCCATGGCTTTGACGAGCGAAGCGGGCCGCAGGTCGGTCCAGTTGGTCTCGACGTACTCGAGGCACTCCGGCCGCGAGGCCGGGCCGAACTTCGTGGTCCAGCCCGCCGGGACCTCGACGAACTCGGGCCACAGACTGTGCTGGCCCTCGTCGTTGACCAGCACCAGGTACGTGCCGTCGGGGTTCTCGAACGGGTTCGTCATTCCTTGTTCTCCTTCTTCGTGGCCGGTGCGTCAGCCCGGCGGATGAGCGCGTCGAGCGCGGTGAACCAGTCTTCCGCCAGTTCCCGCACCGAGTCTTCGGTCAGCACGGCCTCCGGCCAGGACCACTGCGCGGTCAGTTCGGGACCGCCGGGGCGGTCCTCGGTCAGTGCGTTGAGGGTGAGCGCGTGCGAAACGGGCATCGCGTCGTCCGCCCCGAGTTCCGCCGCTTCGGCCTCTGCGGCGTACGACCAGTCCGTCGCCTCGGGAACGCCGATCCGGCCCAGGTAGTTGAACTCGATCTGCGGCTTCGCGAACGCCGCCAGTTCGGGACCGGTACGCGGGTCGAGGTACCGGAGAACCCCGTGCCCGATCCCCGCGTCCGGCAGCCCGGCGAGGTGCGCCCGGACCCGTTCGAGCGCGGCACCGGCGGCGGCTCCGCCCGCGAACGCGTCGTCCAGGTCAAGCTCGCCGAGATCGAGGCACACCGGCACGACACTGGTGAACCAGCCGACCGTCCGCGAAAGATCCGCGCCACCGGCCAGTTCCTCCTCGCGGCCGTGCCCCTCGACGTCCACCAGCACCGCGCGGCCGTCGTCCCGGCGCCACCGGGCGACGGCGAGCGCGAGCCCGGTGAGCAGGACGTCGTTGATCGTCGCCCCGAACGCCGACGGCACGCGGGACAGCAGCGGAGCCGTCCGCTCGGCGGGCAGGGTCCGTGACACCTTCTTCACCATGGCGGTCACGTCACGTTCGTGGTCCAGCGGCCGGTCCAGCGGGAGCGGGTCCGCGCCGCCCAGTACCGACTTCCACAGGTCCAGCTCACCCTCGCGGTCCTGGTCGGACAGTGCCCGCGACCATCGCCGGAACGAAGTGTCCACAGAGGACAGCTCCGGTTCGCGGCCGTCGGCGACCGCCGCCCAGGCGGAAGCGAGGTCTGGCAACAGGATCCGCCACGAGACACCGTCGACGGCCAGGTGATGAATCATCAGCAGCAACCGGCCGGGACCCGCCGATCCCGTGTCGAACCAGGTCGCGCTCAGCATCACCCCGGCGTCCGGGTCGAGTCTGGCGCGAGTGGGCTCCGCGTGCCGCTCAATCAGGGCGACCAGGTCGCCGCCGTCGACGTCGACGCGTTCGACGAGAACGTCGACGGTCTCCGCCACCCGGAGCGCCCAGCCGTCCACCGACCGATCGAGCCGGGCACGCAGCATGTCGTGCCGCGCGACGACCGCGCCGAGCACCTTCTCCAGTTGCCCGGCGGTCATCCCGGACGGCGTCCGCACCAAGGCGGCCTGGTGGTACCCGGCGATCGGCCCGCCCAGTTCCCGCAGCGCGTGCATGATCGGTGTCAACGCGACCGCGTCATCGTCCGCCACGCTCTCCGCGACCTCGGCGAGGGCCTCGACCGTCCGATGCGCGAACACGTCGTGCGGCGTGATCTTCAGCCCCGCCGCACGGGCCCGGCCGACCAGCCGCATGGCGACGATGCTGTCCCCGCCGAGAGCGAAGAAGTCGTCGTCGGCACCGAGTTCCGGCACGTCGAGCACTTCCGAGAAGAGGGCGCACAGCGCCCTCTCCCGCTCGGTCTCCGGCGCGCGACCTCCGGCCAGCTCCGTGTAGTCCGGCGCGGGCAGCGCCTTGCGATCCAGTTTCCCGTTGGACAGCACCGGGAGCGCGTCGAGGGTGACGAACGCCGCCGGGACCATGTAGTCCGGTAACGCCTCGGCCGCGAACCGCCGCAGTTCTGCGTGCTCCACAGTGGACACCACGTAGGCCACCAGTTGCTTGACCCGCGGCCGGTCCTCGCGGACCAGGACGACGGCCTGCGCGACCTCGTCGTGCCGCTCCAGCACGGCTTCGATCTCGCCGGGTTCGACTCGGAACCCGCGGATCTTCGCCTGGTCGTCGGCCCGGCCGCCGAAGTCCAGCCGTCCGTGGCCGGTCCACCGGGCGAGGTCGCCGGTGCGGTACATCCGCGCGCCCGCCGGACCGAACGGGTCGGCCACGAACCGCTCCGAAGTCCGCGCCGCCCGCCCGAGGTAGCCGCGGGCGAGACCGGCACCGGCGAGGTACAGCTCACCCGTGACACCGGGCGGCACCGGTCGCAACGCCGCGTCCAGCACGTAGGCGCGGGTGTTCGCGACCGGGCGGCCGACCAGCGGCTTGTCGCTGTCGCCGATCCGCGCGACCAAGGCGTCCACTGTGGACTCCGTCGGCCCGTACAGGTTGAAGGCCTCGGTTCCGTCCAAGGTGGCCAGACGACGCCACAGGCTTTCGGGCACCGCCTCGCCACCGACCCCGATCATGGCCAGCGGGCACCGGTCGCCGTCGAGCAGGCCGGCCTCGGCCATCTGCGCGAAGAACGAAGGCGTGACCTCGATGAAGTCGAAGCCGTCCCGTTCGATCATCGCGGCCAGCAGCTCGGGGTCTCGCCGGGTCTGCTCGTCCACGATGTGCACGGCGTGCCCGTCGAGGAGCCACAGCTGCGGCTGCCAGGAGGCGTCGAAGGAGAACGACCACGCGTGTCCCACCCGCAGATGCGGTTTGCCGGTGGCTTCGACCGCGGGCCGGTGCAGGGTGGCGCGGTGGCTGTGGAACAGGTTCACCACGCCGCGATGCGGGACGACGACCCCCTTGGGCGTCCCCGTCGAACCCGACGTGTAGATCACGTACGCCGGATGTTCCGGGACGAGCGGGCGGACGCGGTCCCGGTCGGTCAGATCGTGCGCGAGCCTGTCCTCGGTGACGAGCGCGCACAGCGCGAGCGTCTCGATCCCGGTCCGGGGCAGCGACTCCAGCAGCTCGGGTTCGGTCAGGATCACCTTGGGCCGCGCGTCGGCCAGCATCGCGGCCAGCCGCTCGGCCGGGTAGTCCGGGTCGAGCGGCAGATACGCCCCACCCGCCTTGTGCACGGCGAGGATCGCCAGCAGCACGTCCGCCGACCGCGGCAGTGCCAGCGCCACGAAGTCCTCCGGACCGACGCCGTGGGCGACCAGCGCCCGGCCGAGCCGGTTGGCGCGCTCGTTCAGCTCGTTGAAGGTCCAGGTGACGTCGCCGGACACCACCGCCACCGCGTCGGGCGAACGCCGGACCTGCGCCTCGAACAGACCGGCCACAGTGGACGGTTCGACGGCGATGGCCGCACCGGTCCCGTCGCGCAGGATCCGGTCGAGTTCGGCCTCGGTCAGGATGCCGATCCTCCCGACAAGAGTGTCCACATCGGACACCATGGCGGTCAGCACCCGTTCCATCGCGACCGGGAGGCGCTCCGGCACACCGGTGTCGAACAGGTCTGCGCGGTACTCGGCGGTGAGTTTCAGCCTCGTGCCGGGCTCCACCGCCCAGGTGAGCGGATAGTGCGTGGAGTCCTCGTGGCGCACGATCTCCCCGCGCAGCCCGGCACCGGTCTCGTCCTCCCCCGCGCCCGGGTAGCTCTCGAACACCATCAGCGTGTCGAACAGCTCGCCGAGCCCGGCGCCGCGCTGGATGTCGGCGAGTCCGAGGTGCTGATGCGCGAGCAGCCCCGCCTGGTCGTCCTGGACCCGGCCGAGCAGCGTGCTCAGCTTTTCGGCGGGGTCGACCGTGATCCGCACCGGGATCGTGTTGATGAACAGGCCGATCATCCGCTCGACCCCGGCCAGCTCGGGCGGGCGCCCGGCGACCGTCGCCCCGAACACGACGTCCGATCGCCCGGTCAGCTTGCCGAGCACGATGCTCCACGCCGTCTGGACGAGGGTGTTCAGCGTCAGCCCCCGCGAACGGGCCAGTCCGGCCAGCGCGGCGGTCGCCTGCTCCGGCAGCTCCAGGGTCAGGCGCTCCGGCAGCGCCGGTGCTCGCTGGGGGTCGTGCGGGACGAGATGGGTCGGTTCGGTCAGCCCGTCGAGTGCCTGCCGCCAAGCGGCCTCGGCCGCTTCACGATCCTGGTCGCCGAGCCAGCCGAGATGGTCGCGATACTGCCTGGCGGGCGCCAGGTCCGCGCCCGCGTACAGCTGGGACAGCTCCGCGAACAGCTGCGGCACCGACCAGCCGTCGAGAAGGACGTGCTGGTGGGTGAACACCAGCCGGTGCCGCCCGTCCGGCAAGGCCAGCAACAGGAAACGCAGCACCGGCGCGACCGCCGGATCGAACCGGCGCCGGTCGTGGGCCAGTTCCGGCTCGACGTCTCCGGCCGATTCCACGAAACGCCAGGGAACCGTGACCGAACGCGCCACCAACGCGACCGGACGGCCGGATGCCAGGTAGCGGTAACCGGTGCGCAGGACGGCGTGCCGGTCGACGAGCGCCTGAGCGGCCTCCTTCAGCCGCTGCGGGTCGAGCGGTCCGTCGAGATCGAAGGAGACCTGGACGGTGTAGACGTCGGGACCTTCGCCGTCCATCGTGGCGTGGAACAGCAACCCCGCCTGCAACGGCGTCAGCGGCCACACCTCGGCCGTACCCGGTGCGGCTTCGAGGATTTCGGCGCGCTCGCCGGGGTCGAGGTCCACCAACGGCTTCCCGCTCGCCGACGCGGGCGCGTCGAGCAGCACCGTGCTGACCTCGGCCAAGGCGGCGACGGTCCGGTGCCGGAAGACGTCACGCGGGCTGAGCACCAGCCCGGCACTGCGTACGCGGCCGACCAGCTGCATCGCGACGATGCTGTCGCCGCCGAGGCGGAAGAAGTCGTCGTGGACACCGACCTTGTCCAGCCCGAGGACACCCGCGACGAGCGACGCGAGCAGTTCCTCCCGCGGCGTCCGCGGAGCGTCATCGGAGACCGCCTCGGTGAAGTCCGGGGCGGGCAGTGCCTTGCGATCGAGCTTCCCGTTGGGGGTCAAGGGGAATTCGCCCAGCACCACGAACGCCGACGGCACCATGTACTCCGGCAGTGCGGCCTCCGCCTGCCGCCGGAGGTCTTCGACGTCGGCTGGACCGGCGAGGTAGGCGACGAGCCTGCCCTCGCGCAGGATCACCCGCGCCGGAACCCGCCGGGAAAGCACGGACTCGATCTCGCCGAGCTCGATCCGGAAACCGCGCAACTTGACCTGCTCGTCGACGCGGCCGAGGTATTCGAGGACACCGTCGGAACGCCACCTTGCGAGGTCACCGGTGCGGTACATCCGTTCCCCTGCCGCGAACGGGTTCGCCACGAACCGTTCGGACGTCAGACCCGCCCGTCCGAGGTAGCCACGCGCCAACTGCGTCCCCGCGAGGTACAGCTCACCGGCGACACCGGGCGGAACCGGCTGCAGCCGGGCATCCAGCACGTGAACCCGGGTGTTCCACACTGGACGTCCAATGGGGACGGTGTCGTCGACGACCGCCCACGAGGTCACGTCCACCGAGGCTTCGGTCGGTCCGTAGAGATTGTGCAGCGGAACGTCCACACGGGCGGCCAGTTCCGGCGGGAGCGCCTCGCCACTGCACAGGACCCGGCGGACGCCGTGCCAGCCCGGCTCCTCGGCGAGGAACGCCTCCAGCATCGAGGGGACGAAGTGCAGGGTCGTGATCCGCTGGTCGCGGATCAGCGCTTCGAGGTACCGGGGATCCCGGTGCCCGTCCGGTTTGGCGACCACGAGCGTGGCGCCGGAGATGAGCGGCCAGAAGAACTCCCACACCGACACATCGAAACTCGACGGTGTCTTCTGCAACACGCGGTCCTCGGCAGTGAGACCGTACTCGTCCTGCATCCACAGTAGACGGTTCACGATGCCTTCATGAGGCACCACCACACCCTTCGGCCGACCCGTCGAACCCGACGTGTAGATCGCATACGCCGGAGACTTCGCATCGACGACCCGGCCGAGATTCTCACCGGAGTAGCCATCGACCTCAGGCAGAGTATCGAGAACAACGGCAGGGGCGGCGTCTTCGAGCATGAACGCCAGCCGGTCGGCCGGGTAGTCCGTGTCCAGCGGCAGGTAGGCGCCACCGGCTTTGTGCACGGCGTACAGCGCGACGACCAGCTCGATCGACCGCGGCAGCGACACCGCGACCACCGACTCCGCACCCACACCCTGATCGACCAGCCACCGCGCCAGCTGGTTCGCCCGCGCGTTGAACTCCGCGTAGGAAAGCGAGGCGCCCTCGAACACCACAGCGAGAGCCTCCGGCGTCCGCACCACCTGAGCCTCGAACAGCTCCGGCAGCGTCGCCGCCGGGACGTCGTGTGAGGTGCCGTTCCAACGGGCGAGCGACGTGCGCTCGCTCTCAGCGAGGACGTCGAGCGCGCCGACCGGGATGGCGGGGTCGGCGGCCACCTGCTCGAGGACGGCGATCAGCCGCCGCCCGAACGCCTCGGCCGTGGTCTCGTCGAACAGGTCTGCGCTGTACTCGATCGCGCCGGAGATCCCGTCGGCGTTCTCCAGGAACCCGAATTCGAGGTCGAACTTGGCGACCCCCTGCGCGAAGTCCTCCTGGTCCGCGTGCAGACCCGGCAGCTCCAGCCGGTCGCCCGATTCGGGCAGGTAGACCACCATCACCTGGAACAACGGGTGCCTGGCCAGCGAGCGTTCCGGGTTGACCGCGTCGACCAGCCGCTCGAACGGCAGGTCCTGATGCTCGAAAGCGGCCAGGTCCGCCGCCCGCACCCGTGACAATAGGTCGCCGAACGCGGGGTCGCCGGACAGGTCGGTGCGCAGCACCAGCGAGTTCACGAAGAACCCGACCAGTGGCTCCAGCCGTTCGTCGGTGCGGCCGGAACTCGGCGCGCCGATCGGGATGTCGTCCCCGGCGCCGAGCCGGTGCAGCAGCGCCGCGACCGCGGCCTGCGCCAGCATGAACATGCTGACGTCGTGGCGGCGGGCGACCTCGCGCAGCCGTGCGGTGAGCGCGGCGTCGATCGGGAAGGTGACCAGGCCGCCGCGGTGAGTCGATTCGGCAGGCCGTGGCCGGTCCGTCGGCAGGGCGAGTTCGTCCGGCAGCCCGGCCAGCGTGGCTCGCCAGAACGCGAGGTGCTCGAAGGCCGTCGAGTCCAGCAGTTCTCGTTGCCACAGGGCGTAGTCCGCGTACTGGATCGGAAGTTCGGTCCACTGTGGAGCATTACCGGTCAGCCTCGACTCGTACGCCGTGGCGAGGTCGGCCATCAGCGGTCCTTGCGACCACTCGTCCGTCGCCACGTGGTGCAGCACCAGCAGCAGCACGTGTTCCGTCGGCGAGACCGCGAACACGGTGACCCGGATCGGGAGTTCCTCGTCGAGGGCGAAGCCTCGTCCGGCTTCGGCGGACAGCTGGGCGGGCAGGTCCGTCGCGTCGCAGAAGCGGACCTCCGGTCGCGCGTCGGCCAAAATCCGCTGCGCCGCGACGCCTTCCTCCTCGACGAACACGGTCCGGAGCGTTTCGTGCCGATCGAGGACGTCGCCGATCGCCGCCCGCAGGGCGCCGGTGTCCAGTTCGCCGTGCAGCCGCCAGGCGAGCGGGATGTTGTAGGTGGCAGTGACTCCTTCGAGTCGGTACAGGAACCACAACCGTTGCTGCGCGGGGGAAAGCGGCAGCACGTCCGGTCGTATACCGGCACTCAGGACCGGTCGGGCCGACGGCCCGGCGAGCCGCTCGGCCAGCGCCGCGACGGTGGGGGCGTCGAAGACGTCACGCACCGACACCGTGGCGTCCAGACCCGCCGAGATCCGGCTGACCAGCCGCATCACCAGCAGCGAATGTCCGCCGAGGGCGAAGAAGTCGTCATCGATCCCGACCCGGTCCACGCCGAGCACGTCGGCGAACAACGCGCTCAGGGCTTCTTCCCTGGCGTTCCGCGGATCACGGCCTTCGGTGGCCGCGAACTCAGGCTCTGGCAGCGCCTTGCGGTCGAGTTTGCCGTTCGGGGTCAACGGGATCTCGTCGAGAACGACGATCGCCGAAGGCACCATGTGCTCGGGCAGCTTCGCCGCCACCTCCTCGCGGAGGCCGAGATCAGACCCCACCACGTAAGCGACGAGCCGGTCTTCCCTGGCCACGACCACAGCCCGCGTGACGGCCTCCGAAGCGGTCAGAGCCGCCTCGACTTCGCCGAGTTCGACCCGGAAACCGCGGATCTTGACCTGATCGTCGACGCGGCCCAGGAACTCCAGGACCCCGTCGGCGGACCAGCGCGCGAGGTCACCGGCCCGGTACATCCGCTCCCCCGCGTCGCCGAACGGATCGGCGACGAACCGCTCGGCGGTCAGTCCTGGCCGGGCCAGATACCCGCGAGCGAGCTGCGCACCGGCGAGGTAAAGCTCACCGGGAACACCCGGCGGGACCGGGTTCAACCGGGCGTCCAGCACATAGGTCCGTGTGTTCCACACCGGACGTCCGATCGGGACAGAGGGTGTCGTCTCGGCACCGGCTGGCCAGGCGGTCACGTCGACCGACGCTTCGGTCGGTCCGTAGAGGTTGTACAGCGGGACGTCCACGCGGGCGGCCAGCTCGGACGGCAGCGCCTCACCACTGCACAGGACGCGCCGCAGTCCGGTGCACTCCGCCGTCTCCAGGAACACCGCGAGCATCGACGGGACAAAGTGGACAGTGGTGATCCCCGCGGTGTGAATCAGCTCGGCCAGGTACGCCGGGTCCTTGTGCCCCTCAGGCTTGGCGACCACCAGCGTGGCGCCGGAGATGAGCGGCCAGAAGAACTCCCACACCGACACATCGAAACTCGACGGTGTCTTCTGCAACACCCGATCATCGGCCGTGAGACCGTACTCGTCCTGCATCCACAGCAACCGGTTCACGATGCCTTCATGAGGCACCACGACACCCTTGGGACGACCGGTCGAACCCGACGTGTAAATCACGTAGGCGGGCGACTTCGGATCGACGACCCGGCCGAGGTTCTCACCGGAATAGCCGTCGAGATCGGGCAAGGTCTCCAGAACGACCGCGGGGGAAGCGTCTTCGAGCATGAACGCGATGCGATCCGCCGGGTATTCGCGGTCGACCGGCAGGTAGGCCCCGCCCGCCTTGTGCACCGCGTACAGCGCGACGACCAGCTCGATCGACCGCGGCAGCGACACCGCGACCACCGACTCCTCACCCACACCCTGATCGACCAGCCACCGCGCCAACTGGTTCGCCCGCGCGTTGAACTCACCATAGGAAAGCGAGGCGCCCTCGAACACCACAGCGAGAGCCTCCGGCGTCCGCACCACCTGAGCCTCGAACAACTCCGGCAGCGTCGCCGCCGGGACTTCGCGAGCCGTGCGGTTCCACTCGGTCACGCACGCGAGTTCGTCGCCGACGAGGACGTCGAGTGCGCCGACCGGCCGATCCGGCTCGGCGGTGACCTGCACCAGCAGGGACGCGAGCCGGTCGAGCAGCCGTCGGGCCGTCGCCTCGCCGGCGAGGTCCTCGGCGTACTCCAGCATCAGCGTGGCGCTGTGCTCGTCGTCGACCATCGTGAAGTGCAGGTCGAACTTCGCCATGCCGGTGTCCATCTCGAACCACTCGGCGGGCAGGCCGAGCACGTCGTGGGCCCCGCTCTGCCGGTGGTAGCCCACCATCACCTGGAAGAGCGGGTTGCGCCCCGGCACCCGGGGCGGGTTCAGCTCTTCGACCACGCGCTCGAACGGCAGGTCGCCGTGCGAGAACGCAGCGAGATCCGCCTCGCGCACCCTGTCGAGCAGTTCGGCGAACGTCGGATCGCCGGCGAGATCGGTCCGCAGGACCAGGGTGTTCACGAAGAATCCGACAAGGTCGTCGAGTCCCGCGTCGGTGCGTCCCGCGATCGGGGCGCCGAGCGGGATGTCGTCCCCGGCACCGGTGCGGTGCAGCAGCGCGGCCACGGCCGCCTGAAGCACCATGAACGGGCTCGCTCCCGCTTTCGCCGCCAGGTCACGCACGGCGGCAGCCTGCTCGTGGGGCAGCCGGGACTTGACCTTTCCGCCCCGACCGGTCGGCCGAAGCGGACGCGGGCGGTCCAGCGGCAGCGTCAGCTCGTCCGGCGCTCCGCGCAGGGAGTCCGCCCAGAAGGCGATCTGGTCGGCCCCACGTTGATCGAGGAAGTCTTTCTGCCACAGGGCGAAGTCCGCGTACTGCACCGGCAGGTCCGTCCACCCGGGAGCGTCGCCGGTGAGCCGGGCCTGATAGGCCGAGTTCAAATCGTGCAGGAACGGGCGGTCGGACCATTCGTCGGTCGCACTGTGGTGCAGGACCAGCGAGATCACCTGGTCTCCGGCACCGAGCCGCAGCACCCGCAACCGGACCGGGATCTCGCGGGCGAGGTCGAAGGGCGTCCGTGAAAGCTCGGCGACGCGGGCGTCCAGCCCGGCCTCGTCGCATTCCTCGACGGCGAACGGGATCTCCGGCGCGTCGACGACGCGCTGGTAGGGCTCGCCGTCGTGCTCGGCGAACACGGTCCGCAGGACCTCGTGCCTGCCGAGCACGTCGCCCAGCGCGGCGCGCAACGCGTCGAAGTCCAGCTCGCCACGCAACCGGAAGGTCAACGGGAAGTTGTAGGCGACCGCGTTCGCTTCCATCCGGTCGACCAGCCAGAGGCTTCGCTGCGCGGACGAAAGCGGGATGCGTTCCGGGCGTTCGGCACGGACCACCGCGGGCCGTGCCGGTTCGCCGCCGCCCGCGCGCGCGGCCAGTTCGGCGACGGTCGGCGCCTCGAACAGGTCACGGATCGCCAGTTCGGCGCCGAGTTCAGTCCGGGCCCGGCTGATCAGCCGGGTGGCCAGCAGCGAGTGGCCGCCGAGGTCGAAGAAGTTGTCCTCGACGCCGACGCCGTCCAGCCCGAGAACCTCGGCGAAGAGCGCGCACAGCGTTTCTTCCTCGACGGTCTCGGCCGGACGGCTTTCGGTAAGCCGCACCGCCGGATCGGCGTCCGGCAGCGCCCGCACGTTGAGCTTTCCGTTGTCGGTCAACGGCAAGCCGCCGAGGGTGACGAACGCGGCCGGGACCATGTAGTCCGGTAGTTCCGTCTTGAGCCGGTCTCGCAGGCGCTGCACCAGTTCGCCGCCGCCGCGAGCCGACGTCGGGCTCGTGGCGTACTTGGCCAGATTCGTGCCGACCGAGACCGGCAGATGCACATCGGTGATCAGCGCGTCCGGCTGTCCCTTGTGGACGAACACGGCTTCGAACGCGCCGTCCGCGGACCAGGTGGTGTGCACGCGGTAACCGAGCCGTTCACCGAGTTCGTGCACGTCCTCCGGCTCGACGCCGTCGGTGGCACGGAAACGCGCCAGGACGTCGATGAGCGGCGCACCGGCGTCCAGCGCCCGGGTCGCCTCGACCTCGGGCAGCTGCCGGGCGTCCGGGATCCGGCTCACCCGCAGGGTTTCCGCGGCCGCGAGCCGTTCTTCCAACGCGGCGAGCGAACCGACCTCGTCCCAGGACAGACGCGGTGCCTGCGCGACCGAGAAGGTCTCAGCGGGCTCCTTCACCAGGACGGCGTCGTAGCGGTACCGGCTCAGCTCGTTGTGCAGCCGGGCCCGTTTGATCCGGACCTGCGCCGCGACGTCCGGAAGCCGCCGCGCGAGCGCGGTGAAGTAGTCCGGATCGATCAGCAGTTCCTTCTCCAGCGCGGCACCGCGTTCGATCGCCCGCCGCACCTGGGCGACGTCGGAGGTCGCGTCGGCGCGGGTCAGCTGGATCGCGGTGTGGAAGGCGCGCGCGAGGCGCAGGTTCCGGACGTCGCCGACGAACAGCGCGCCACCGGGGGCGAGCAGGCCGATCGCCTTGGTGACGACATCGGTCAGGTAGTCGACGCTCGGGAAGTACTGGATGACGGAGTTGATCACGATCGTGTCGAACCGCCCGGCGGGCAGACCGTCGAACACGTGCGCCGGCTGGGCGCGCAGGTTCACCTTGGCCGCCAGCTCCGGATCCCGCTCCAGTTCCCGGTTCAGCTTCGCGATCACCGGCGCGGCGAGGTCGGTGCCCCAGTACTCCCGCGCGAGCGGCGCGATCTGCCCCATCAGCAGACCGGTGCCGACACCGATCTCCAGCACCCGTCCCGGCTTCAGCTCGGCGATCCGGTCGACGGTCGCCTGCCGCCATTCCCGCATGTGCTCCAGTGGGATCGGAGCGCCGTCGTAGCTGGAATCCCAGCCCGCGAAGTCCTCGGTGAACAACGCGGTCGGGATCTCGGTGTACTCGTCCGAGTAGATCTGCTGCCATTCGCCGACCTGGTCGGCCTCCGCCTCGGCTCGCGCGTCCCCGCTCAGTTCCGCTGGGACGACGTAGCCGATGAGCCGTTGCAGCCCGGGCGCCGACGGATCCGGCCGGGCGATGACGGCGGCCTGCGCGACCTCCGGATACCGGCTGAGCGCGGTCTCGATCTCGCCGAGTTCGACGCGGTAGCCGCGGATCTTGACCTGGTCGTCGGTCCGGCCGAGGAAGTCGAGGTTCCCGTCCGGGCGACGCCTCACCAGGTCGCCGGTGCGGTACATCCGACCGCCGCCGACGACGAACGGGTCGGCGACGAAGCGCTCGGCGGTCAGGGCGGGGCGGCCGAGGTAGCCGCGGGCCAGCCCCTCGCCCGCGATGTAGAGCTCACCCGCGACCCCGTCCGGGACCGGCCGGAGCCAGGCATCCACGATGTAGGCGCGGGTGTTCCAGATCGGTTTGCCGACGGTCGGGGTGTCGCTGTCGGTCGTGCCGCCACCGAGGGTGTTGATGGTGTATTCGGTGGGGCCGTACAGGTTGTAGCCGTAGGTCCCGTCGGTGTCGCGAAGCCGGTTCCACACCGACTCCGAGACCGCCTCGCCGCCGAGCAGCACGAGCGCGGGCCGGTGGCGTCCGTTCCCGTCCTCCAGCAGCCCTTCCTCGATCAACAGGTGGGCGTATGTCGGCGTCACGTTGACGACGTCGACTTCGTGCTCGTCGCAGTACGCCACGAGTGCCCGCGCGTCCCGTCGCAGTTCCTCGTCGCAGACGTGGACCTCGTGCCCTTCGACGAGCCACAGCAGCTCTTCCCAGGACATGTCGAAGGCGAACGACACGGTGTGCGCGATCCTCAGCCGCCGTCCGCCCGCCGACGCGATGGCCGGGGCGAAGATCGCGCCCTGGTGGTTGAGCTGCATGTTCGTCAGGCCGCGATACGGCGTGACGACGCCCTTGGGCTTGCCCGTCGAACCCGACGTGTAGATGACGTACGCCGGGTGTTCCATGCGGTCCGCGCGGCCGCGCGCGAACAGCGGGCGTTCGGCGTCGGAGATCGGGCCGTCGCCGAACGCCCTGTCTTCGTAGTCGTCGACCAGGACGCGAGGAACGTCATCGGGCAGTGTCGCCGAGACGTCCTTTGTGGACACCAGGCACAGCGGCCGGGCGTCGTCCAGCATCACCGCGAGCCGGTCGGCCGGATAGTCGAGTTCCAGCGGCAGGTATGCCGCGCCGGTCCGCAGGACGGCGAACAACGCGACGACCATGTCGATCGAGCGCGGCAGGCCGAGCGCGATCACCTGCTCCGGCGCGGCCCCCTTCGACAGCAGAAGGCGGGCCATCCGGTTGACGCGCGCGTCGAGTTCGGCGTAGGTCAGTTGTTCCCCGCCGCACACCAGGGCGGCCGCGTCCGGGGTCCGCTCGGCCTGGACGGCGAGCAGGTCCGCGATCGTGTCCTCGATCACCGGATGCTCGGCCTCGGCCCAGCCCGCTTCGAGCGCGGCGCGCTCCTCGGCGGACACCGTCGCGAGCGCGCCGGCCGGTTTCGCCGGGTCGGCGACGATCTGCTCGACCAGCGAGGTGAACCGGCCCAGCACCGACGCGGCCTCGTCCGCGTCGATCACGTCGCCCCGGTAGGACAGCGTGATCCGCGTTTCCTCACCCGGCGTCACCACGAGCGTCAACGGGTAATGCGTCGCGTCGATGTTGAGCAGGCCGGTGATGCCGTGCCGATGACGCAGGCCCTCGCGCCGCTCGTCGCCGTCCGCGTTGCGCAGCACGAAGAGCGTGTCGAACAGGACTCGATGCCCGGCTTCCCGTTGCAGGACGCCGAGGCTCATGAACTCGTACGGGGTCAGGTCCATCCGCTCGGACTGCAGGCGCCGCACCAGGTCCAGGACGGATTCGCCCGCGTCGAGCCGCACCCGGGTGGGCACGGTGTTGAGGAACAGGCCGATGGTGTTCTCGATGTCGGGCACGGCGGCGGGCCTGCCCGCGACCGCGGCGCCGAACACGACGTCGTGCCGCCCGGTCATGGTCGACAGGACCAGGCCCCAGGCGGCGTTGAGCACGGAGTTGACGGTCAGGCCGTGCCGCCGGGCCTGCTCCCGCAGCCCTCGGCTCAGGTCGCCGGGCAGCACGGTGTCCAGGTTGACCGGGGTGGCCGGGACCAGGTCCTGGCCGTCCGGTCCGATGACGGTCGGCTCCGCGAGCCCGGACAGCGCTTCGCGCCAGGCATCCGTGGCGGCTTCGATGTCCTGCCGACCCAGCCAGCGGAGGAAGTCCACATAGGACCCGGCCACGGGCAGCGTCCGGTCGTCTCCGCCGAGTTCGTACAGCGCGAACAGCTGCTCGATGAACAGCCAGGCCGACCACCCGTCCCAGAGCAGCAGATGCCGGTTCAGCACCACGCGATCGCGTCCGTCCCCGAGCCGTACGAGCTTGAGCCGGAACAGTGGCGGGGTACCGAGGTCGAACCGCGTCGCACGGTCCTCGGCCATCAGGTCGTCGAGCCGTGCCCGCTGTTCGTCCTCGGGCAGTGTCGACAGATCCACTTCGGACACCGGAGGCTCGACGGCCGCCGCCACGAACTGCACCGGGCCTCGCAGCCCCTCGCTGGTGAAACCGGCACCGAGGCTCGGGACGCGGCGGATCAGCGCGGACACCGCCGACCGCAGCCGTCCGATGTCCAAGCGGTGATCGAAGTCGATCGCCTCCTGGATCGTGTAGATGTCGACCCGGTCGGAGTTGTAGCTGGAGTGGAAGAACAGCCCTTCCTGAAGCGGCGACAGCGGCCAGATGTCGGCGACCGGGACCGGGCTGAACCGCTCGACGCGGGCGATCTCTTCCTGCGTCAGCGACACCAGTTCGAGGTCCGACGGGGTGAGCCCCACCGGCGCGTCGGTGTCCACCGCCGCAAGTCCGGCCATGGCGTCGGCCCAGCGGTCGGCGAGGACGAGCGCTTCGGCCGGGCCCTCGAACGTCGCGGTCAGCCTCGGCCCGTTCTCGGTGTCCTCACAGGCGACCCCGATCCGCAGGACATGATCCCCTGGCGGCGGCACCGCCGCGTGCCCGGCGATCTGCCACTCCCCCGCTCCGGCGGGGACACGGCCGTCGTACCGCAGGGCGATCCCCGGCCGGGCGAGCCCGGCGAACAGCGGCGCGGTCTGCGCGTTGAGGTAACGCAGCCGGCCGTAGCCCTCGGGTGTCGCCCGGACGGTTTCCTTGACTGCCTTGAGCATCGCGAGCGGTTCTCCGGTCGCGGTGATCCGCACCGGCCGAACCGAAGTCAGCGCGCCGACGGTGTCCGAGACCTCGACTCGTCCATGGAGATCGACGAGGAGGTCGCCGTCGACAGCGGCTTTCAGCGCCGTCAGGAGGACGTCGGTCACGTCGCCGTGCACAGCGGCGGGCAGCGGGCCGACGAGCGTACGAGTGTCCTCGGTGGACAAGGTGATCCGGAGTTCGGCGATGTCACCCGCACCGGGTACCTCGAAGGCGCCAGGCGCCAGCGTCTCGGCCCAGTGGGCGACTTCGCCGAGCAGCGCGGGATCCTGCGCTCCTCCGGCGATCCGGCGGGCGATGGTCCTCAGCGAGGTCTCCACCGGCGTGAACGCGGGCACGTGGCCCTCGGTCACGGCCCGCCAGGCGATGGCGAGATCGGCCACCACCGTCGCCAGGCTCCGCGCGTCCAGGAGCACCGGATGGGCGACCAGAAGCAGCCGGCCGGACTCTTCGAACCACACCGCCTGCAGCAGGCTGTCCGTGAGCCTGTCGGCTGCGCCCCGGTATTCGGCTTCGAGTGAACCGGTCGCGCGGCGAAGCAGGTCCGCCGCCTGAACCGTCCCTTGTGGACGGACTTCGAGCGACCACAGCACCGAAGCGACGCGCGAGAGTTCGAGCCGCAGGCCGTCGTGGTGGTCGAGGACCAGCTGCAGGGCCGCCGCGAGCGTCTCGACGTCGGCCTCGGACGGCACGGTCAGGACCACGGACTCCGGTTGTGCCGCGGAACCCAGCTCCCGGATCCGGAGTGCTTCGGGCAGGAGCGGGAGGGCGCCGACTCCATCGGCGTCCGCCACCGGTGCCGGTTCGGCCGCCAGACCGGTGGCGGCGAGCGCGGCCGGGGTCCGGAGTTCGAACACGTCCTTGGGGCTCAGCTCGAAACCGGCCCGGCGGGCGCGGCTCGACACGGCGATCGAGGAGATGCTGTCGCCGCCCAGCAGGAAGAAGTCCCCGTGAACGTCGACGGCGTCCAGTCCCAGGACGTCCGCGAAGATCCGCGCGAGCGCGCGTTCCTGCTCGTTCCCGGACGGCGCGCTCACGGGCTGCCCGGTCTCGGGCGCGGGCAACGCCCGGACGTCGAGCTTTCCACTGGGCGTCAGGGGGAACTCGTCGAGGACCACGAGCGAGCGCGGGACCATCGGAGCGGGCAACGCCTCGCTCACCGCGGACCGCAGCCGCTCCGGATCCGCGGCGCCGGCCACGTAGCCGATCAGCGTGCCGTCCTTCGCCACGACCGTGGCGGCCGTGACGCCGGGCTGCGCGGCGAGGACGGCCTCGATCTCGCCGAGTTCGATCCGGTTGCCGCGGATCTTCACCTGGCGGTCGGTGCGGCCGAGATACTCGAGCTCGCCGTCGGCGCGGCGCCGGACCAGGTCCCCGGTCCGGTACAACCGCTGCCCCGGTTCACCGAACGGATCGGCGACGAACCGTTCGGCGGTCAAAGACGGACGACCGTGGTAGCCACGGGCCAGCTGGACGCCGGCGAGATACAGCTCACCCGCCACGCCGTCGGGAACCGGGCGGAGGTGGCCGTCGAGGACGTGCAGGCGCGTGTTCCACACTGGACGTCCGATGGGGACGGTGACTCCTTCGGAGCCGGTGGTGCCGAAGAAGGTCACGTCCACGGCGGCCTCGGTCGGACCGTAGAGGTTGTGCAGCGGGACGCCGGTGAGCGACCGCCAGCGAGCGGTGATCTCGCCGGTCAGCGCCTCCCCGCTGGAGAAGACGCGGCGCAGCGAGCGGGTCCAGCCGAGGTCTTCCGTGACGTCCTCGCTGCCCAGGAACGCGGAAAGCATCGACGGCACGAAGTGCAGGGTGGTGATCTCACGCTCGCGGATGATCCGCGCGAGATACGCCGGGTCGCGGTGGCCGTCCGGTTCGGCCAGCACCACCGCGGCGCCTTCGCAGAGCGCCCAGAAGAATTCCCAGACGGACACGTCGAAACTCGACGGCGTCTTCTGCAGCACCCGATCCGACGCGGTGAGCCGGTACTCGTGCTGCATCCACGCGAGCCGGTTGACGATCGCGCGATGGGTGACCGCCACGCCCTTCGGCCGCCCGGTCGAACCGGAGGTGTAGATCAGGTAGGCGGTGTTGTCCGGCCCGGCGGGTACGCGCGAAACGTCGTCGACGTCGGCCTGGCCGGTCACGGAAACGTGGTCGATCCCGGCGACGACGGGAATCCGCGAAGCCGTCCCGGGTTCGGACACGACGAGACGCGCGCCGGAATCGGCCAGCATGTACTCGAGCCGATCGGCCGGGTAATCGAGGTCGATCGGCAGATAGGCGGCCCCGGCCTTGAGGACGCCCAGCAGGGCGACCATCAGCTCGGCCGACCTCGGCACGGCGACGGCGACGACCTCTTCGGGACCGGCTCCCGCTGAACGCAACCGACGGGCCAGCTCCTCCGCGCGGACGTCGAGGTCCGAATAGGACAGTTCGGTGTCCTTGAACACCACCGCTGTCGCGGACGGCGTCCTGGTGACCTGCTCGGCGAAGGCCTCGGTCAGCGTGCGCTCCGGCACCGGATGCGCGGTGGCGTTCAGTTCGGTCAGACGGCCGCGTTCGGCGGGCGACAGCAGATCGACGGCCGCGACCGGCAGGGCGGGGTTCGCGGTCAGCGTCTCCAGCAACCGGGCGAACCGTTCCGCGAGCTGCCCTGCCGTGACCGCATCGATCCGGGCGGCGTCGAATTTGAGGCTGAACTCCAGGTCCTCCCCCGGTGTCGCGATCAGCGCGACCGGGAAGTGCACCGCGTCGGTGACCTCGACGCCGGTGAGGCGGACGGTTCCGGACGGATCCACGCGCGCGTCGTCACGCGGGAAGTTCTCGACGACGACGAGCGTGTCGAACAGTTCTTCCTGCCCGGCACCGGCGATGCGTTGCAGTTCGCCGAGGCCGAGGTGCTGGTGCCCCAGCAGCGCCGACTGCTCGTCCTGCAACCGCCACAGCACGGCGGCGACGGTTTCGGCACCGGACCAGCTCAGCCGCACCGGCACCGTGTTGATGTACAGGCCGACCGCCGATTCGAGACCGTCGGCGCCGGTGTCCCGGCCGGAGACCGTGCTGCCGAACAGCACGTCGTCTCGGCCGGTGAGCCCGCCGAGCAGGAGCCCCCAGGCACCGTGCAAGACGGTGCCGAGGGTCAGGCCGTGCGCACGGGCCATGGCCGACAGCTCCGCCGTCGCCCGCCCACCGAGGCTCACTCGTACCCGCGACGGCCGCCGCTGGCCGGTGGCCGGTACTTCGATCAGCCGTGTGGGCTCGTCCACTCCGGACAACGCCGTCCGCCAGGCTTCGCGGGAAGCCTCGTGGTCGCGGGCCGCGAGCCGCCGCAGATGGTCCGTTCGGGAGTCGACCTCCGGGCGTGGGCCGTCCGCTTCTCCGTAAGCCGCCAGCAGCTCGCGGAGCAGCACCACGACCGACCAGCCATCGGCGATGATGTGGTGGAACGTCAACGCCAGTTCGGCCCGGTCTTCACCGAGCCGGGCGAAGGTCGCCCGCAGCAGGGGCGGCCGGGCGAAGTCGAATCGGCGCGCGCGATCGGCCTCGAAGGCTTCCGCGGCGTCTTCAGCGGCCACTTCGCGCCAGGGCAGTTCGGCGTGCCGGGTCACCAGCTGGACGACCTGTCCGCCGTCGAGCTGCCGGAAACCGGACCGCAGCGACGAATACCGGTCCAGCAACGCCTGCACCGACCGGCGCACCGCGGCGGCGTCGACCGGCCCTTCAAGGCGCAGCACCTCCTGGACGGTGTAGATGTCGGCGGCCGAGCCGCCTTCGAATTCGGCGTGGAAGAAGAAGCCTTCCTGCAACGGCGTCACGGGCAGGACGTCGGCGTACTCGGCGAGCGACGCGCGTTCGGCGTCGGTCAGGTCGAGCAACGGGCGATCATCCACAGTGGACTCGCCGGGCACGGGATCCGCGCACGCGGCCAGCGCCTCGGGCGTCCGGTGCTGGAACACCTGGCGCGGAGTGATGGCGAGGCCCTGTTCCGCGGCTCCGAGCACCAGCCGGATGGACAGGATGCTGTCGCCGCCGAGGGAAAAGAAGTCGTCGTCGGCACCGGCCGAGGCCAGCCCGAGGACCCGCGCGACGACGCCGCACAGGATCCGCTCCCGCTCGGTCCGCGGCGCGCGGCCGGTGGCGGCGGCGCCGAAATCGGGCAGGGGCAGCGAAGTGCGGTCCAGTTTGCCGTTCGGCATGATCGGCAGCCGGTCGAGTTCCACGAACGCCGAGGGCACCATGTAGTGCGGCAACGCCGATTCCGCGTGGCCGCGCAGTTCCTTCGACAGTGACGGCGAGCCGCCCGCCTCCGGGACGAAGTACGCCACCAGCCGCCGGTCGCCCGGCTTGACCTCGCGCGGCACGACGGCGATCCGGTCGACCCCGGGATAGGTGGCGAGCGCGGATTCGACCTCTCCCGGTTCGATCCGGAAACCGCGGATCTTGACCTGGTGATCGGTGCGGCCAAGGAAGTCGAGATTGCCGTCGGCACGCCAGCGGACGCGGTCGCCGGTGCGGTACATCCGCTCGCCGCCACCGGCGAAGGGGTCGGCCACGAAGCGTTCCGCCGACAGGCCGGGACGTCCGGCATACCCCCGCGCGAGACCGCGGCCGCCGACGTACAGCTCGCCTTCGACACCGACCGGCACCGGCCGCAGCGCGGTGTCGAGGACGTAGCAGCGGGTGTTCGGATCCGGTCTGCCGATCGGGATCGGTCCGGTCCAGCCGGGCTCGGCCGCCCACAGTGTCGAGTTCACCGTCGCCTCGGTGAGCCCGTACGCGGCGACGACCCGCAGGTCTTCGGCCCAGCGCGCGATCAGTTCCGGTGGAACGGTTTCGGTGCCAACGACGAGCACCGCGCCCTTCGGCAGTTCGCAGTCCGGCGGCAACGCGGCGACCAGCGACGGCGGCAGGATCATGTGCGTCGCCTCGTGCTCGGCGATGTAGCCGGTCAGCTCGACACCCGCGACCCGGCGGTGCGACGGCACCACGATCAGCGTTCCGCCGACGCACAGCGACATGACCAGATCCCAGACCGTCACGTCGAACCCGGTCGAGGCGAACTGCACGACCCGGCTGTCCGGGCTGATGCCGATCCGTTCGGTCGCCGTGCTGATCAGACTCCCTATCCCGTCGTGCGACAGGACCACGCCCTTCGGCTTCCCGGTCGAGCCCGAGGTGTAGATGACGTACGCCGCCCGGCTCAGCGCTATCCCGCTCACGTCCACAGTGGACGCGTCGAATGCCGCGAGTTCGGCGGCGATCGCCGGATCGTCGAGCAGTACCCGGTCGACGTCCACACTGGACGGCAATTGAGCCGATTCATCCTTTGTGGACACAACGACGCCCGCTCCGGCGCGGGAAAGCATGTACGCGATGCGGTCTTCGGGGTGGTCGAGGTCGAGCGGGAGGTAGGCCGCCCCGGCCTTCATGACGGCCAGGAGCGCGACGATCAGGTCCGCCGACCGCGGCATCGCGACCGCGACGACATCCTCGTCACCGACACCCCGGCTCCGCAGCAGCCGGGCGAGCCGGTTGGCGGCGGCGTCGACCTCGGCGTAGGTCAGCCGGACGTCATCGCAGACGACGGCCTCGGCGTCCGGCTTCAGTGCCACGACCCGGTCGAACGCCGCGGGCCAGGACACTTCCGGCGAATCCGCCGCCGCGGTCCCGAACTCCAGCACCTTGGCCCGTTCCTCGGCCGAGAGCAGGTCGATCGCGGCCAGCGGCAGCTCCGGCCGCGCCACCAGGCAGGCCAAGGCCGTGGCGAACCGGCGACGGTGCTCGGCCAGCTCGGCGTCCGAGGACACACCCGCGTCGGCGTCGAAGTCGAAGCGCAGGCTCCGGCCCTCACCGGCGTCGTAGACGGCGATGGCGACGTCGCTGATCGGCCCGAGTTCGAGGTTGTGCACGGTGGTGCTCGCGTCGCCGAACGCGAGTTCACCGTCCACGGCCATGAAGTTCACGCTCAGCCCGACGAGTTCGTGCACCCCGCCACTCGCGCCTAGTTCCCGCGCGAGGTCCTCGCCGCGGTACCGGCTGTGCTCCAGCAGCGCGGAGACCTTCTCGGCGACCTGGGCGACCAGCCGCGCGGGCGTCGTCTCGGGCCGCACGGTCAGCCGCAGCGGAAGGACGTTGGACACCATCCCCGGCTGCTCGCGCAGCGCGCGGGTGGTCCGGGCGGTGACCGGCAGACCAAGCACAAGGTCTTCGGCTCCGGTCACGCGATGGGCGTACGCCGCCACCGCGGCGATCGCGACCCGGGACAGCCTCGTTCCCGCGCCGAGCGCGAACTTCCGGAGATGGCCGGTTTCCGCCGCCGTCAGCTCCCACGAGTGCCTTCGCAACCTGACGGGCTCGGTGGAAGCGCGTTCGAGCAACCGCACCGGGTTCGGCCTGCCCGCGAGTTCGCCGAGCCAGTAGGCGTGGTCGGTTGTCGAGTCATAGGCAGCCTCGGCCTCGACCAAGCCCGAGAGCGGCCAAGTCACCGTCTCGGTGGTTCCCGAGTAGAGAGCCGCCGCACGGCGGGTCAGGACCGCCTGCCCGTGCGCGTCCATCACCAGATGGTGGTAGCGCTGGAACCAGCGGACCCGGTCATCGGCGAGAACCAGCAGCGCGTGGGCGGTGAGCGGGCCTCGGGCGAGGTCGGAGACCACGGCCAATTCCGCCCGTGCCCACTCGTCGGCCGCCCGCTCCGGGTCGGGTTCGCCGGTGAAGTCCAGGACGGCGACCTCACCCGGCGCGGCCGGAAGCTGGACCGGCTCGCCGTTCTCGAAGCCGACCTTGACGTGCAGGCACTCCGCCTCCGCGACCGCCCGCCCGACGGCTTCACGCAGCCGGGTGAGGTCGAGGTCGCCTCGCAGCTCAGCGAACCAGCCGATCGTGTAGACCGGATCGGCCGGGTCGAGCTGCTGAGCGAGCCAGATCCCCTTCTGGGCCGGAGTCAGGGGAAAGCCGCGGTTCATCGGGATTGCCTCCACCGTTCGAAAACACTCAACGTCGACTGCGGGTCAAGCGGGTCCGGTGCCGCTCACCGCGTACTCGGGCCGGGAGACGTCGGCGCCGCGTCGGTCCACAATGGACTGGAGGATCTCGCCGACCCGGACCGCGGTGTTGGACAGCAGCGACGACGTGATGCCGTGCGTGTGCTCGGTGCCGCCCTGGAGGTAGATCCCGCCGTCCAGCGACGGTTCGGTGACGATCCGGTAGTCGCGTTCGACCAGCAGCCTGCCCTCGCCGTCGCGCGCACAGGCGGAGGCGAGCTCGCCGAGCAACGGCGTCGGATCCGCCTGGCTGTACCCGGTCGCGTACACCACGAAATCGGCGTCGAGCCTGGTCCGCTCGCCGGTCTCCAGCGCTTCGATGGTGACCCGCACGCCGGAACCGGTGTCGACGACTTCGGTGGGCCGGGAGACGTTGATCAGCTTCAGGCGCTCGACTCCCTGCACCTTTTCGCGATAGACGCGGCGGTACAGCTCGTCGATCAGGTCGATGTCCACGGCCGAGTAGTTGGTCGCACCGTGATAGCGCATCAGACGTTCCTTGACCTCGTCCGGCGCCGCGTAGAACCGCCCGACCGCTTCGGGATCGAAAATCCGGTTGGCGAACGCGCTGTCGTCGGCCGGGCTGTAGCCGTAGCGCGCGAACACCGCGCACACCTCGGCCTGCGGGAACCGCTCGTGCAGCAGCGCGCTGACCTCGGCCGCGCTCTGCCCGGCGCCGACGACGACGAACCGGCGCGGCTCCTCGGCGGCCATCCCCTCGACACGGTGCAGCAGCTCGCTGTTGTGCCAGATCCGGGTGCCGGGCGTGACGCCTTCGGGCAGGTTCGGCCGCAGCCCGGTGCCCATCACCAAATTGCGGGCGCGCAGGTTCACCAGCTCGCCGTCGGTGCGAGCATGGACGTCGAAGAACACGATCTCGTCTCCATCGAAGACCGGCGTGACCGAGAGGACCTCGGTGCCATAAGAGACCACGTCGTCGACCTTGGCGGCCGCCCACTCGAAGTAGTCGTGGAACTCGATCCGCAGCGGGAACAGGTTCTTGTGGTTGATGAAATCGACCAGCCTGCCCTTGCTGTGCAGATATGACAGGAAGCTGAACGAACTCGTCGGGTTCCGCATCGTCGCCAGGTCTTTGAGGAAGGAGACCTGCATGGTGGCGTTGTCGAGCAGCATCCCGCGATGCCAGCCGAAGCGGACCTGGCGCTCGAGGAAGTGGGCCGTGACGGTCTCGGCCCCTGGCGCGGCGTTGTGTTCGGCGACGGCGATCGCGAGCGCCAGGTTCGACGGCCCGAACCCGACCCCGACCACGTCGTAGACCGGGACCCGTTCACCGACCACTGCTCGTGCCATCTTTTGAACCCCTTGCGCGGCTCAGCCGCATCTCGGTACTTCTTACAAAGACCAGGGAACCCTAACCTAAGTTAGGTGAGGCTCAACTAGTACTTTCAGTGGTGATGTTCATCCCTCGACCAGGAGGAGGCCGGTCCCATGCGGGTCGCCATGTTCGGATACCAGACCTGGGGACACCGCACCCTGCGGGCGTTGATCGACGCGGGCCACGAAGTCGCCCTCGTCGTCACCCACCCGAAGAGCGACCACGCCTACGAGAAGATCTGGTCCGATTCCGTCGCCGACCTCGCCGAGGCCAACGGGATCCGGGCGCTGCTGCGTCAGCGTCCCGACGACGCGGAACTGCTCGCGGAGCTGAAGGAAGCCGATCTCGACCTCATCGTCGCCAACAACTGGCGCACGTGGCTGCCGCCCGAGATCTTCGAGATGCCGCGTCACGGCACCCTGAACGTGCACGACTCCCTGCTGCCCGCCTACGCCGGCTTCTCCCCGCTGATCTGGGCGCTCATCAACGGCGAACCCGAGGTGGGCGTCACCGCTCACATGATGGACGCCGACCTCGACGCGGGTGACATCGTGGTGCAGCGGTCGGTCCCCGTCGGACCGAAGGACACGACGACCGACCTCTTCCACCGGACGGTCGATCTCATCGCGCCGATCACCACCGAGGCCATCGAGCTGATCGCGAGCGGGAACTTCACCCCGGTCGCCCAGGACCGGTCGAAGGCCAGCTTCTTCCACAAACGCGCCCTCCAGGACAGCCTCATCGACTGGTCCTGGCCCGCCGACGAGATCGAGCGGCTGGTGCGGGCACAGTCCGACCCGTATCCCAACGCCTTCACCTACCACCGCGGGAAGCGGCTGCGCGTCGTCCGCTCCTCGGTGTCGGTGGGCCACTACGGCGGCACCCCGGGGCGGATCTTCATCCGCGAGGGTGAGGGCGTCGTGATCGTGGCCGGCCCCGAGTCCCGCCGCGGCCGCTCGCACGGGCTCGTCATCGAGCGGGTCCGGACCGAGGACGGCGCCGAACTGGCCGCGACCGAGTACTTCCGCACCATGGGCGGATACCTCACCGCTCGCCCCTGACCGGCGGGGCCGCACCCGGTCTCGTGAGTGGTAATGACGGTTAGAACCGTCATTACCACTCACGAGCCAGACTGCCTCTTGGCCCACCCCACCAATCCGGGTCAGGATGACGCCGTGACCGAGATCGTTTTCGACGAGAGCACCCGTTCCTGGCTCATCCGCACGGTGGCCACGAGCTACGCGCTGAGACTGGCCGAGGACGACACACCCAGTCACGTCCACTGGGGCCCGTCGCTCACCGCGGACCAGCTCGCCGACGTCCTGCCCGAGACCAAGACACGCTGGGACTCCTTCAACGATCCCAACGAAGGACTCGACGAACTCGCCGCCGACGGCGGCACCCGCCACTGGACCCCCGCCCTCCAGGTCCGGTTCGCCGACGGGACCCGCGCCCTCGAATGGCGATACCTTTCCCACGACATCGACGGCGGGCTGCTGAAGGTCCATTTCCGCGACCGCCACTATCCCTTGCGGATCACCCTCGGCTACCGGGTGCCGTCAGGCACCGACGTCATCGAGCGCTGGACCGAACTCACCCACGATGGCGCGGACGACCCGCTCGAGGTGATCCGCGCCGACTCGGCGAGCTGGGTCGTGCCCGTCCGGCCGGACTACCGGATCAGCCACGTCACCGGTCGCTGGGCCGCCGAGAGCCAGCTGCTCCGGGAGCCGGTCCCCCACGGCGAGACCACCTTCGGCAGCAGGCGCGGCATCACCAGCCACCACGCCAATCCGTGGGTGATGATCGACGACGGCGAAGCGACCGAGCGGTACGGCGAGGTTTACAGCGCCGCCCTCGCGTGGAGCGGTTCGTGGCGCATCACCACCACGCGCTCGTCCACCGGCCGCCTCACCGTGACCGGCGGCTTCGGCCAGGACGGCGTCGTTCACCGGCTCGCACCCGGCGACACGCTCGCCACGCCCGCGTTCGCCGGGTTGTACAGCGAAGGCGGGTTCGGCGCCGCGAGCCGCGCGTGGCACGCGTACACCCTCGACCATGTCCTTCCCTACCCGGACGAACTCCGGCCGGTGCTCTACAACTCCTGGGAAGCGACCGGATTCGACGTCACCGAAGCCGGACAGCGCGCGCTGGCGGAGAAAGCCGCGGCGCTCGGGGTCGAACTGTTCGTGATGGACGACGGCTGGTTCGGTGCCCGCAGCGGCGACCACGCCGGGCTCGGCGACTGGTCCGTCAACCGCGAAAAGTTCCCCGACGGCCTCGCGCCGCTGATCGGCGAAGTACGACGGCTCGGCATGAAGTTCGGGATCTGGGTCGAGCCGGAGATGGTCAACCCGGACAGCGATCTCTACCGCGAGCGGCCGGACTGGGTCCTGCACCAGCCACATCGGACACGATCGGAACTGCGAAACCAGCTGGTGCTCAACTTCGCCCGCCCGGACGTCGCGGCGTGGGCGTTCGGCCGGCTCGACGCGCTCGTCGGCGAGCACGGGATCGACTTCCTGAAATGGGACATGAACCGCCCGTTCACCGAGGCGGGCTGGCCCGCCGACAGTGATCCGGACCGGCTGTGGGTGGAGCACACGCGCGCGGTCTACGCGATCATGGACCGCCTGCGCGCCGGCCATCCCGGACTGCGGATCGAGGCGTGCAGTGGCGGCGGCGGGCGGATCGACCTCGGGGTCATGGCCAGGACGGACCAGGTCTGGACCTCCGACAACACCGACGCGCTCGACAGGCTCGTCATCCAGCACGGTTACGGTCAGGTGTATCCGACCCGCGCGATGTCGGCGTGGGTCACCGACGACCCCAACTTCGTCACCCGGCGCTCCACCCCTCTGCGCTTCCGGTTCCATGTCGCGATGGCGGGGGTGCTGGGCATCGGCGGCGACATCGTCGAGTGGCCGGAAGAGGATCTCGACTACGCCCGCGAACAGATCGCGCTGTACAAGGAGATCCGGCCGGTCGTACAACACGGCAGGCTCTACCGGCTCGTGCCGCCGTCCACCGACGGCGTCTCGGCACTCCAGTACGTGGCGGCCGACGGCAGGCACGCGGTCGTGTTCGTGTTCCGGCAAGCGGCACATTTCCACGCGCCTGAACGACCGGTCCGGCTCGACGGCCTCGACCCCGGCGGGCGGTACCTCGACGAGGACACCGGAAAGGTGTGGCACGGCGCCGCGCTGCAGGCACACGGCCTGTTCCCCGGGCTTCCGGCCGGCGATTTCGCGAGCGCGGTGATCCGACTGACGAAGCTCTGAACCCCGAGATAGGTCAGATGTATCGTCCGTTTTGAACCCTCTTCTTCGCGATTACCTGCTTGACATCCCCCTAGACATCCGATCGAATGCCGACGTCCGTGAGACGCCGCGCATCGTCGCGAGAAGGGTGGCCGGGGATGAAAAAATCCTTCGCGTGGGGAGTGGCACTGCTTGTCGCCGCGAGTCTCGCAGGCTGCACCGTGGGCGGCGGGACGAGCGCGTCCGGCAGCGAGATCTCCTTCCTGACCTTCGAGACACCGAACCTTCCACCGTCCTATTGGGACGCCGCCATCAAACGCGTGACGGACCGCAATCCCGGCCTCAGCGTGAAGAAACTCATCGCCCCGTCGACCGACCGCACCGGATACGCCAAGCAACTGCTGCAGTCCGGCCAGTTCCCCGACGTCGCGATCGCCGTCGACTCGGCCGGTTTCGCCGAATCGGGCAACCTCTACGCGTGGACGCCCGAGGAGCTCAAGGACTTCCAGTTCCCCGGCGCCAACCCGATCAAGGGCGGGCACCACCAGTTGCCCGCCAACACCCAGACCATCCCGCCGATCTACTACAACAAGAAGCTCTTCGCCGACGCCGGAATCGCCTCGGCCCCGGCGACCTGGGCGGACCTCCTCGCCGCGGCGGAGAAACTGAAGGCGAAGGGCATCACGCCGTTCACCATCGGCGGCGGCAAGGAAGGGTTCCCGTCCGCGATGCTGCTGGACGGCCTGGTCAGCGTCGATGTCTACGGTACGACCCCGGACTGGCTTTCCCAGCGGCGGGCCGACAAGGTCAAGTTCACCGATCCGGCCTTCCAGCGGGCGTTCGGCAAGTTCGCCGACCTGGTCGCCAAGGGCTACCTCGACAAGACGCAGGTCTCGCGGGACTATTCGGCGACCGAAGCCGCCTTCCTCGACGGCGAAGGCGCGATGTACCCGATGGGTAACTGGTTCGCCGCCAGCGCCGACGCCAAGAAGCCGTCGTTCGAGATCGGCGTCTTCAACTTCCCCTCCGAGGACGGGAAACTAGTCGTGCCCGCCTACACCGGCGGCGGCATCGTCGTGAACGCCAAGTCACCGAAGCTCGACGCGGCACGGAAGTTCGCGCTCGCGTTCCAGCTCGACAAGGAGCAGATCGACGCCTCGGTCAAGGCCGACGGCCTGTTCCCCGCGATCAAGGGCTACACGCCGCCGACCGACGTCGGCCCGGTCTTCAAGGCGGGCTACGACCTCTACCGGCAAGCCGTCGAGAAAAACGCGATCGTGAACGCCTTCAGCTGGGAGACCGCGGACGACGGGCTCCTGCCGGGGATGAAGGACAAGGTCTACCAGGCCGCTCAGGACGTCATCACCGGCCGCAAAGCGGTGGCCGACGCGTGCGCGTTCCTGGACGCCGAGTGGGCGAAAGCGCGCTGACGCGCGATGGGGAGAAAACCGATCCTGCCGCGAGTGTGGCATTTCGTCTCGTTCGGCGCTCCCGGCGTCGTCGTCTACCTCTGCTTCGTGATGGCGCCGATCCTCATCAGCTTCGGCTACAGCTTGACGAACCACAACCCGTTCAACCCGCCTTCGCGGTTCGTGGGTCTCGAGAACTACAAGCTGCTTCTCCAGGACGAGCAGTTCCTGACCGCGCTCGAGGTCACGACGATCCTGACCGTGATCGTGGTGGTCGTGCCGAATCTGCTCGGCCTCGGCGTCGCCCTGCTGCTGGACCGGAAAGGCTGGCTGTACAACGTTTTGCGGAGCGTGTTCTTCACGCCCGTGATTCTCAGCTCGGTCGTGGTCAGCATCATCTGGACGAAACTGCTGGACGACCGGGGGCCGATCAACGAAGTCCTCCGCGCGATCGGTGTCGAGCGGCCGCCTGGCTGGCTTTCGGATCCGGATCTCGCGTTGTACTCGGTGGCGTCGATCGTCTGCTGGCAGATGCTGGGCTTCTGTGTGGTCGTGTACCTAGCGGGCCTGCAGGGTGTCCCGGCCGAACTGCTGGAGGCCGCCGAGATCGACGGCGCCGGTCCCGTCCGGCGGTTCCGCGCGGTGACCTGGCCGCTGCTCGCGCCGTCATTGACGATCAACACCGTCGTCCTGCTGATCTCTGCGTTCAAGACCTACGACTACGTCAAGGTCGTCACCAACGGCGGACCGGGTTCGGGGACCACCGCCACGATCGCGTTCAACGTCCTCGCCACCGGGCTCGACGCGAACCACGTCGGCTACGCGTCGGCGATGGCCGTGGTGATGCTGGTGATCGTGGCGACGCTGACCACGATCGTGCTGCGCTTCCTGCGACGGCGGGAGGTCGACCTGTGACCACGATGGACGGTGCGCGGCGGTCATGGCTCCGGCCCGCCGCGGCGATCCTGGCGAGCGCGCTCTTCTTCGTGCCGCTGTACTACGTGCTCGTCAACGTTTTCAAACCCGGTGGCCTGATCGCTCAGGAGCCGGCGTCGGTCCCGCTGCCGCCGACGCTCGCCAACATCCACGCCGTGCTCACCCGGCCCGACGGCCTGTTCTGGGTGAGCCTGGCGAACAGCATGCTCGTCACCTTGCTGTCGATCATCGTGCTGACGGTGCTTTCGGCCATGCTCGGGCACTACCTGGCTCGCTCCGGCAAACGATGGACCAAGGTGCTCGCGCTGATCCTGTTGGCGGGCTTGATGATCCCGCCGCAGGTGATCCTCATCCCGGTCACCGAGGTGCTGCGGCTGACCGGGATGATGGCGACCCTGCAAGGCTTGGTGCTGTTCAACGTCGGGTACTACGTGCCGTTCGGGGTCTTCGTATTCACCGGGTTCATCCGCGGGGTGCCGATCGAACTCGAAGAAGCCTCCTTGCTCGACGGGGCGAGCCGCACGCAGGTGTTCTGGCGGATCGTGTTCCCGTTGCTGCGTCCGGCGACGGCGAGCGTGCTGATCTTCCTCGGGGTGTGGATCTGGAACGACTTCATCGATCCACTGATCATCCTCGGCCCCAGTCAGGGGACCACGGTCACGACCGGGATCTACCGCTCGATCGGCCAGTACCAGGCGGACCTCGGGAGCGTGTTCGCCTTGATGTTCCTGGCGACGCTGCCGGTGCTGATCTTCTACCTCGCGCTGCAGAAGCAGTTCGTGAAGGGCCTCACCGGCGGCGCGACCAAGGGCTGACCCTCTCCCCGCGTTTAGTCCTCTAAATGCTCAAAGCTCGGTGACCTTCCGTCCCGACAAGAGGGTTCCCCTGATCGGTAAGGCTGCCGGTGGGAGGTGGGGTGGGCTGGTCGTGAGTGGCGATTCGGGTTCTCACCCGAACCGCCACCCCCGACCACCTGGACCGACGGCCTTGCTGGCGTGAAGTACCTTACGG
>NZ_JBVISU010000044.1:0-15250 GCF_055575355.1 Amycolatopsis sp. NPDC034160
TTTTTGTTCCGTCGCAAGAACAATCATCCCAAGCCAGAGGGCATTTGCGTACCCAGACACACCCCAAACACCCACACCACACCGGTGGATCCAGGCTGAGCGACCTGCTCCAAGGTCGGGACCAGGAAACCGTGACCGTGACCTATCACCCCATGCCCGCGATCCCCTTCGTCGGGCGATGGAGCGTGCACGGGCTCACCATGGACATCACGAAGGACGGCACGGGCAGCATCCGGTGGAACGCAGGGCCGTGCGACTCCGGGACGTCGAGCGCGAGCCAGCTGTGCAGCGGCAACGCGCGATCAAGTTCAAGGCGACCGGCACAGCACAGCTGACAGGCACCTACACTAAGGTTTGGTACACCGACAGCGGCGGTAACACGGTCACGAACTATGCCTACGCCGACTCGAGCTTCCGGGCAGGCCAGAACTTCCCACTCAAGCGCAACGACGAGCACACTCTCATCGCCTCCGGCGGCTCAGCCGGCGATCCCGACGGACCGGGAAACCCGTACCTCTGCGACGCCTACGCCATGCAGCACAACGTGGGCGGCGAACCGTACGACATTTGTGGAGCGTAACTGCGTCCAGATCATTCGTCGACGGTCGACCTAGACTGACCATCTATGACAACAAGTCGCAAGACACGCGATGTCATGACCGATGAGGCTCCCGGACCTTCTGCTCCGCTCGGCCGCTCCGACACCCCAGCGATCGGACCATGATCCGGTGCGCTTATCTGCGCTGGAAGTTCCTAGGCGGAGGGCTCCCGGACCAGATCGGGACCTGTGGCGCCGGATTCGAGCTCCGGGCCGGTAAGTCCGAAACGACCTGTAGTGCTGCTGGACGTCGCCTCTGCGAGCAGGCTCGCGTGGTCAGCGCTGCCGAGGGCAAACCTGTTGCGCCAGAGCTCTTCTATTCCAGCGCAATCAATGACGGGCGATGAGGAACTCATGCGGCCAGGCCCGGTGCGGTAAGGAAGTTGATGGAGAGCAAGCATGGTGCGAGCGGAAGGTTGTCACCGTTGACGGCGCCGTGGTCACGGTCCGAGCCTGGCCGGAGTGGCTGAGAGGTTGGGCCGTGGCTCGCGTCGGCGTTCACCGAGCGGTTCAGGTTCTCGGCGGTGTGTTCTGGAGGGCAACTGCTCCTGCTGCGGTTTTCGCCTGCGATAGCGCTTTTCGGGCCTGGTAAAACCGGCGGGGGACTCGTGGGCCGTCCCGGCGCAGCAGGTAGGCGGCGTCTTGAATCTCGCGGCAGTGGTCTTCCATGAGGTCGTCTGGGGTGTTGTGGCGGTGTAGCCAGACGTCGTGGATCTTGTGCTCCACTTGCTGTTTAGCGGCGGTGTGCCGGAGGTGTAGGCGTGACTGCTCAACGGAGTCGAGCAACGCGGGCGCGGAGGGCAAGAAAACCTTAACGAGGTAGCTGGCCAGGCTGAAGTCGACGATCAGCCCCACGGTCAGGCCGATCACGAGCCAGCCTATGCCCAGTACGAGGAGCGTCAGGCCGTAGGCGCGGTGGTCACCTTTGCTCCAGATCATGCTCTGCCGTTGGCACAGCAGGACGTCAGCTGGCCACGCCGAAACAGTAGTCGTACTTTTATGACGCAAGGCTGTGACCAGGGATTATAAGGTTTGGGCATGCCTCAGGCCGTCTCCAGGCCGCCCAGGCCGGGATCGGCGCTGTTGGAGAGAAGTTTACCTCTTTGCGTCGCGCGTGTGCTGGTGGTGGACGGTAGTCGTTGTAGTCAGACCGCTTGAATCCGGACCGGAGCGATGCGTCCAAGCCGGCGTTCAACGTCGCAGAATGTAACGATGTTCTTGAGGGACGAACCTGCGCAAGCGTTTTCGTCCAGGCGGGCGCCGACCTCGAGCAGTGGTCCCACAATGAATCGACGTGCTCAGCGCAGATCGGATCATCAACGTATTGCGCGGCCCTTGGTCGCTCGTCAACAGGTCGGCCCGTCGGGCGCCGTGGTCGCTTCGGGAGGTGCGGTCTCTTTGAGGTCGAGCATCGTCGGTTTGGTGCCGGTCCAGTGAAAGCGTCCGGACCAGTGTCTGACGCAGAACGAGGCACCTTCGTAGGACTGCCACTCGAGAAAGACGTCTCCATTCCTCAGTGTCATGCTGTTTACTTCCGCGTGTTCGGCGGGAGTGAGGTCGCCGAGATCCACTGATCCGAGGATCTTGGGGCCGGGGCCGTACAGGACCAGGACGGCCGGCCAGTTCACACCGCCTTGCGAACAGCGGAAGACCGCGGCTGCGTCGGTGGCGCCATCGCCGGTCAGATCACCCAGTACAAGGTGGTCCTTCATGCCCTCGAAGCGGGCCAATAGCTGTACGTACCCGTCGTTGGTCGGGATGCCGGGGAGCGCGCCGTCCTTCAGCGTGCCGGCGGGGTGCTCGCAGAGACGGGGAACGGGGGCGTTGTAGAGGGCTTTCTCCGACAGCGGTTCTTCTCGCGAGAGCTGGTCGCTGACCTCGCCGAGGATCGGGTTGGTGAGCTGGATCAGTTTGCTTTCACCGAGGTGGCCGCACGTCGTGTCTGTGCCGCTGAACAGCATCTGGACCAGGGGGAAGAGCGCGCGCTTGTCGGCATTCGCCTTGAATCCCAGCTTCGCCAGCAGGCCGTCGGCGCCAGCCTGCCAGAAACTGGCTGTGTACCGGCATTCGGCGACCTCCAAACCGGGCCCGTTGGTCGCTGATCCAACGTCCACGACACCGTCGCCGAAGTCGAGGTCACCCGGTACCGGAGCGCCGAGGAACAGCCCTGCGGCGGCATTTTCCATCACATTGCGGGCAGCCAACGTCTTCACCGATATGCCGGCCGGCCACGGCTTCAGGGCAGCGTATTCTTTGCTGCCCTTGGAAAACGCCCGTATGGTCGAAAACTCGTCCAGGAATGCTCTGAGCTCGCCGCATCCGGGAGTCTTGCTGTTGGCCTGGCATCCGAGCATCATCAGGTGAACCGCATCGCGCAGCAGAGCAAGTCTTCGATCGAGGCGGGAAGCAACCTGACTCGCCTCCATGAGGGCGGCTCCCACGGTCGCCAGCCAGGATCCGGTGTAGGGCGTGCCGAGAGTCAAGACCAGTGACGTGCCGGTGCGCAGTGTCGAGTCGGTGTTGACCGCCCAGCGGGTGATCAGCCCGCCCATCGAGTGAGCAACGACCACCATCTTGTGTCCGGCGAACGCTTTGTCCGTTGTTATGCATCGGGCTGCATCGAGAAACACCTGGCCGCCGGCGCCGTTGTCGGTGAACCACCGTCCTGCGACGTCGTGATAGTCCAACGTGTACACGGCGGCTCCGCGCAGCTGCTGCAGATTCCCGGCAAGCGAGCGCGCGCCCGATACCTTTTGCCCGGCCAGGGTCGTGCGGTCGATCGGTCGCCACCACATGTCCGCGTGACCGTTCCAGCCGTGCACCATCAAAACCGGCGTGTAGGCACCGTCGGCGTGAGGGGTTGACGGCCCCTTCACCCCGCTCGCGGGGTTCGAGGTAGTGAGCGTGGCCTTGCCACAGCGTTCTGGCGGTCCGCCGGCTGCGGCCGCGCTGGGTGTGGAGATCACCGACGTGACAAGCACAAGACAGACCAGCATGACCAGACGGCGCATCATCAGTCCTCCGGGAGCGTTTCGGAGACACGCCAAGCGTCCGGTTCCCGGACAACCACCACACGAACCCGCTGCGGCGTCGACGTTGTGACTACCGCGTCGATCGAGGCGACAGCGCCGGTCCGGCGCCATGACTGCCGGTCGACACTCACAGCCGCTCCCTGCGAGAGGACAGTGCGGATATCAGCTGGGCGAGTTGGTGAGTCCGCGGCAAGCCAACCGGACTGCCCAGCGGCGACGGCAGCGGGCAGACCTGTGAGCAGACGATCGACCTCGTCGACTGCCGCACTTTCGCCAGGTTCGGAGCCATTGTGCACGACGAAGTCGCCCGTGGCTTGAGCCGCTGGAGCCGAGGAAGCAGACGGGGGCGGGACTTCGGTGCCAGCCTCGTCATGTCGGCGGCTAATCAGCACGACGACGGCCGTCGCCACAGCGAGCACCACCACGGCTGCGGCGATTAGCAGCCCCCGTCGCCGTGTCATCTTTCCTGCTCAGCTACATGCACCTTCGAACAGTCGACAGGTGAAGCAATCGTGTTACGTCCATCGCCGCCCTGAGCCGATTATCTATGAGATCGAGATCGTAGTGCCACAAACGGCTCGTCCCGTCGGCGGTCAACGCCTTCTGACTCAGACCTCACCAGCCGACTTCCATCATGCTGAGGGCAGGGCAGGCCTGCCCGTTGCGATGGAGGACAGAAATTTCGGCCTACGCGGAGGCGTAGTCAGATCTGGGGCATCGGCGAGACTGTACCCGATCGGGCCGCCGAGGCCTCGACAACAATTGGCCGACATAGCTGAATGACCATGCCAATGAGGCTGCTTTATCAACCGAGTTCCTCGGTTGATAAAGCAGCACGGGTTTCGTCGCCGAGCCGGTGCCATCGGCTTTCAGCCTTGTCGACGAGCAGGAACGTGGTGGTGTCGGCGTGGAAAGACGCGCCGGTCGCGGCTCATTGATGAGCGTCACTCGATCTCGGCAAGTCGCGCCAAGTCATCCATCGCGGCTTCTGTGATCTCGCGGACGCGAAACGTGCAGATGCTCCGCAGCAGGAATGAGTCCAGTATCCGGAGGCGTGTCGGCTTGCGGGCAGCGAGGCTCGGGCACGCTGACCAGACCGATGTTTCCGGGCTCAACCACGTCGCTCGTTCCAACTCGCCGACCAATGTATCCATCGCGGTCCGCACCGCCGGGACGGTGGTGACTCGCCGTGCGGTGAACCGGGCAATGAGTGAGTTCAGTGCTGGGCCGCCCGCAGTCCGGGCGAACGCGTCAAGGACTTCATCTGCAGTCGACGCTCGGCGCGCCCGTTGGATGAGCGTCAGTCCGGTGACTCTTGATGCCCAAGTCGCCACTACTCCGAGGAAGGTTGCAAATACGATCACAGCCCCGATTTGGCTCACGATCAGACTCAGGGTGGCTACTGCCAACGAAAATAGCAGGAGGAAGAGCATCAAGCCGAGCTCTTCAATCACGAGTTTGCGGCTGATGCGCCAGGCCGGTGAGGCGAGTCGCGGGACCGGTGGTGGCGGCGGGATGCGGCCGCGGCCGGCGAGCAGCGCGAGAAAGAACACAATCGGAAAGACTGGCAGCCATATCAGCCGCACGGTACGGCCGGTCAACACTGCCCAACTGATACCGAGTGGCACCACGAGTGAATATCCGGACGCGAGCAGCAGGACGATGTCGACAGCCGACACCTTGCTCCCAGGTGCCGCGGCCAAAAACACTAACCACAGCATTGCCACAGTCACTTCTGCCGAGACTAATGCCACCCGCCACCAGGAAATCCGTACCTGCGGAAAGACACGCAACAGTAAATAAGCACTTCCTAGACTGAACATGCTGAAGGCAGCGACGAAAAAGCAGCGGGTCGCCACGTCCTCAGCCGGGGTGAGGACAACTATGAACTCCAGCGACCAAACGAACGCGGAGGCAACGGCGACGGGAAGGAAATAGGCAACAGGAACGGCCACCGCCAGAATTCGGGCGAAATGCAGATACTCCGCCGGTTCGCGGAGGCGGCGGATCTCGGTGGTAGTCCTCCACGGCCGGAAGGTAGACAACGGGTCGGCGATAAGGCCGAGCAGCGTCCGGTGGATCTGGGCGCGCAGCGGTGCGCCGATGACCCGGAGGCGGCCGGCGGACTGGAACGCGGCCTGCCGGAGATACTTGTTGGCTGAGGCCAGAGCCTCGGTCAACAGTCGCTCCGCCAACTCCGGCTCGGCGAGTATCACGTATTCCAGGGCTCGTCTCCGGTCGAGCCGGTGGCCGTGGTCCGTGGCGCAGGCCAGCAACTCTCCGACCAGTAGACGCAGCTCGGTGGGGACTGTCTCCTGCTTGGATTCGAGGCCGGCGGCGAGGATGCCTAGCACGTGTCGGCAGCCTTCCGGCCATTGGAAGTTTTCCTTGTCGAGTTCCGCCACGTACGTGCGCAGCCGGGCGGTTGCCTCGGCGATCAGCTCTTGCGGAGCGCCGTCTTGTTGTACCTGGAGCAGGGTCACGGCCGTGTCGCGCCAGATGTCGACGTCCAGCAGTTCCGTGACCCGGAGCGGAGTTCGATCTTGGATCACCATGCAGGTGGCGAAGTATTCCTGGAATCGTCGGTGGATGAACGAGAATGTTGCTTCGCCGCGGCTGTTCGTGCGGCTGCGGCCAAGGCGGGTGTATTCCAGCACATCGAGCGTTCTGTCCAGAGATGCCGGGCTCAGGTCCCTGCTGCTCACTGAGGCCAGCAGCGCCGACCTGGTCGGTTCCAGGCCCATACGCGCGGTCGCGGTCATCGCGTACGCGATCTGTTCCGCGCCCGCGCGGACGAAGTCGACAGGCACACCGAAACGGGCGCGGATCCGGTCGGTGTCGCGTTGTAGCCGGTATGCGAGATAGTCTTCGAAGACCGTGTGTGAACTGGTGGGGAACTGGCTCGCGGTTCGCATGTGCTCGCACAACAGGCCAAGGAACATCGGATTTCCGGCGAACGTGGCGATGTCCTGGCTGGCGCGCGCGAGCCCGTCCCGGGTCGCCCGGTCCACCGGCCCCGCCAGGTCGGCCCGGCGGACCAGGGTTAGCTGGTGTTTGGGGGACAGCCGCAGGATCCGGCACCGGGTGAATCGGGTGGTGTCAGGGCTGCTGAAGTCACGGGAGGCGACCACGCCACGGCAGCTGGTAAATGTCAGGAAGTCGGCGATCGCCTTCGCGTAGGCAGGGATCACGGCGCGGGCGTCGGGTGCGGAGAGAATGTCAGGGATCTCGTCGAAAGAGTCGAACAGGAACAGCCACGTGCCTTCGTCGAGGCCGCGGTCGAACTCCTCGTCAAGCACCTCCTCTACGTACCGGTTGTTCACCTCTGTCAGTGTGTCCAGCACGAACTGCCGGATCCTGTCCGCGGAGATCTCATCCGGCGGCACGTCCATCGCCTTGAGATTCAGGTACAGGGGGATCATCCGTCGCGGGTTGCCACCTCGGGCCGCCCGCCGCGCGAGCCGCCGCGCCAGGTGCCGGAGCGCGACGCTCTTGCCGGCACCGGGCTCGCCCTCGACCAGGATCAGTTGCTCGGACCCGCCGGCGAGTGCCTTCGACAGCGACCGGACCCGACGTGGACCGTTTACAGGCAACGGCAATATCCGGCGCAGCAGCTTCCATCGCCAAGACCGCTCGATCTCTACTTCGGCTTCGAGCTCGGCGTACTTGTCGTCCCGCCATTCTTCTTGCAACTCCAGACTGACCAGTTGGTTGTCCAGATGCAGTGCGAACTTGCCACGGTGGCGCTGGCGACGACGCTCTGCGCTGTATTGCCTAGTCAGCATCCATCTGCTGACAGTCATGCAGTAGCGAAGCGCCGTCGCCAGCGGCCCTAGGACCTGCCCGGTGATAGGGAGAAGCACCAGTATCACCAGGACAGTGACGATCCAGGGCGGTGCGTTCACGCCGATCCGTGTCAGGAGACCTTCAATGTCTTCGAGGAGGTCCACCCCGACCTCCGCTTCCGCTCGTGGCCATGACACCACACCTAAGTCGCACGGAAGACGAAGCCGTTACTCTTCCGGTCGGCTGGAGCCGTCGCCCTACATATTCAGTGGGCGACGAATGGAGCAGACGACCGGCAGGGCCAGTCGTTGACGACACCAAGCGGGTCTGTCAAACGAACGGCTCTGGCTCGTAGTCGGTGGTGACGACGAGTAGCTGTTCGCGATCATGATCCTGTGATGGCTATCGATTCCCTTGTGGGGACGGTGTTCTCCGGACTGTCAGCGTTGGTTATCGAGGACGTGACGGAGGGCAGCGGCATGGTGGTCACGGCCCGCACTCGGGATGTGACCGTGCCGTTCCGGCCTGCGGGAATGCCACGGCGAAGGTGCACGGGTATCACCAGCGGACGGTGAAGGACGTGCCGGTCGATGGCCGCCAGGTCGTCGTCCGCCGGCGCGTACGGCGGCTGGTCTGCCAGGCTCGGAACTGCCCGCAGCAGAGGTTCCGGGAACAGATTCCCGGACTGCTTGAACGCCATCAGCGCCGCACGGTGCGGCTTGTCCGGCAGATATCCCATGTGGCGCAGGAGTTATGTGGCCGGGCGGCGGCACGCCTGGCCAGCCTGCTCGCTGTGCCTATCTCCCGTAGTGCCGCGCTGCGCCGTCTGCGGCGCCTGCCGCTACCCCTGTTGACGATTTCGTGGGTGATCGGCGTGGACGACTTCGCCCTGCGGCGCCGCCAGCGCTACGCCACGATCATCATCGATGCCGAGACTGGCCGACGTGTCGCGGTCCTGCCCGGTCGCGACGCGGCCACCCTGGAGTCGTGGCTGCGCGAGCACCCCGGTGTCGAGGTCGTGTGCCGGGACGGCTCGGCCACCTACGCCGAAGCTGTCCGCTGAGCCCTGCCCGACGCGGTACAGGTCAGTGACCGATGGCACCTGTGGCGCAGTCTCTGTGACAAGGTTCTGCTCGAGGTCCGCGCGCACGCCGGATGCTGGGCCACCGTCAATCCGCCCCGCTCCGGCGGAGTTCACGAGCAGACCACTCGCGAACGCTGGGACAAGGTCCACGATTTACTCGGCCAAGGGGTCGGTCTGCTCGACTGCTCCCGCCGCCTCGGCGTGGCTCTGAACACGGTCAAACGCTACGCCCGCATGCCCGAACCTCAAGCTCTGCGCATCGCCCCGACTTACCGCCCGACACTGGTCGACCCCTACCGTGATCATCTGTGTGCCCGCCGCGCGGCCGATCCCGCGGTCCCTGTCACCCGACTGCTCGCGGAGATTCGCGAACTGGGCTACACCGGCAGCGCCAACCTGCCGGTCCGTTACCTCAACCCGGGCCGCGCCGAAGGCGACCGCCCCGTTGCGACCTCCCGTCACGCCAGCCGCCTCCTGCTCACCAAACCGAAGGACACGACCCTGCTGGAGAAAATCGCCACAGCCTGCCCAGAGATGACCGCACTCGCCAGTCTGGTACGCGGCTTCGCTGCACTGCTGACGCCGGCTGCGGGTAACGACGTGAAGCTCACCGACTGGATCGTGAAGGCTCGCGCGGTCGATCTGCCGCATCTACGCAGTCTCACCAACGGTCTCGAGATCGAGCGGTCCGCTGTGGACGGTGCCGTCACCTTGCCCTACCGCAACGGCCGCACCGAAGGCGTCAACACCCGCACCAAGAGGATCATGAGACAGATGCACGGACGCGCCGGATTCAACCTTCTCCGCCACCGCATCCTGCTGCCCTGACGGCTACTCCACGTCACCACCGACTACGAGCCAGAGCCGTTCGTTTTACAGTCCCCGCCAAGCCTTTTCTGCCCACGCACGCCGAAGACTGCGTGTCAGGACGCGTGCACTCCGCGCCCTCCTGCGGCGAATGGAGGGCGGCGGCGAGTTATCCTCCCTAGGAAGGACTGTTACGGCGGGCAGCCCTTCGCGTGACTTGTGCTACCTGAAGAATTGTCAACGTGGTACCCGCCCGCGGGAGCGAATTGATCGACTGACAGGAGGCGACGACTTTCGCTGATTCCCTCGAGCCCTCTGACTGGTGGACGCTTCCCAGGCGAGTTAGACCAGGAAACTGAAAGGGGGCGCGATCCGTGGTGTTTCGCTGTTCCAGCTATAAGGATCTCGCGATTCGTCGTGTCGGAGTGGACATGGAGGCTATGCGTGGCTGTTGATCCTCTGCGTCCTACGACTACGAAGTTCCCGTCCATGACGCTGTGCTGCGCAATCCGTCGTTTTGTCGGTGCGGGAGTCAGAGTCGTGATTCGCACGCCGCTGTCGCCGGACTGTGGTTGGAGACGATGACGAACGATGCCGTTGCTCCCTACCCGCTGGGTATAACTGGCCTCGACATCGTGAGTGACCTGTACCTGGGGATCGGCCTGGCAGCGGTTCGAACATTCATGACCGATGCCGTGGTGGTCATGTCGTGGCCACCAGTTGAACGCCGACGCCGGACAGCGTGTCGGGACCTGCAACCGACAGTTGGCCTTTCGAGATAGTGGTCAAATTGCTAGAGTGTCAATTGATGCGTCCCAGAACGACGACAGCCTGGCTGTCGGTGTCCTCCTGGCTCAGAAGATCGACCCACTGGTCTCTGTCAGGCCCGAACGTAGGGTGCAAGATCGTCGCGAAATCCCTGGTGAGGTTCCTGAGGTCGACGGAGGTCCGATCTGGGCTGAACCGAATCCACTTTGTCGCGTTCGTGAGTGGATGGGTGAGCTGTGGTCCCAACGAAGCTGGCGTCGAATCCACGGTGAGAAACCATGCCAAGGGTGGGAAGACCACATCGGCGAAAGAAAAATGTACGCAACGGTCGGTCAGCACGCGCATCATCCACACTCCGCTGGAGAGCAGGGCCTGATGGTCTGTCCGAGGGTGGGTCCGTCCGACTCGCAACGTGGCCTTCGTTGGCCACTGGATCAAATCCGCGTCGGCGGCGAGATCGCGCGCGGTCTCCGGCAGGATTAGGCGAAGGCGAGGATTGATGCCGAACATGCCGAACAATACGCACTGCGCGACGAGCCTGGGCGCAAAAAGGGCGGGTGGCGGTTCGTGTGGCATGACCTGGAGCGATCGCGCGATAGGCGTCGAGGTTCGAGCAACTTGCCGGGCGAAGTCGGCGTAGGCTTTGTCGTACTTGCGGCCAGCCAGGTGGTTGCACTCGGCGCACAGTCCGCGCACCCACATCCCTCCATCTGCCCAGCGGCCGGATCGTCGGACTCGTTGCTCGTCGATCACCTCTGGAGCTCGTCGAACTGTCATGCCGTTCCCCGCGGTCTGCGGTGGTACGTGGGTTCGGGTGAGGCTGCCAACGCGTCCGCACAAACCGCAGGGACGCGCCGTCCGCGCCGCCAGGGGGCTGCCGATGAAGTCGAGCTGAGCCATCGAACTCCGCAACTCCCTTCGGTGGTGCACAGATCGCGTTTTGTGCGCAGCTTCTCGAAGTCGCCCAGTCTCGACGAATTCGGCGGCGAGTAGGTACCTCTACCCTGAAGGGTGTTCACCGCGATGGTTCGCTGTGGCGGCCGAGCGTGGCGGATGGTGGCGAGCCGTGTCCAGGGGCGGCTGCGGCAGGAGAGCATCTTTCCGTGTCAGTGTGCGGGTTCCCCAGACGGCATTGCGATTTCCACAGGCGTCACACTCGCATTGGTCCTTGACGTGAGAGCGTTTGCATCGAGGGGAGCCGCGGCGAGATTGGTGGGTCCGCTGTAGGTCATCGGGTTTCGGATGAGATCCGCCAAAAGTGCGTCTTTAGTCGGGCCAGGTGTCATCTCCGCGAGGAGGATAACGCGGGTGATGTCGGCTCGGATGGTGCGCGCGTCGGCGTCGGCCTCGCGGGCACGGGCGTAGAACAGTGTGGCGATCACACTAGGGACGGGCACTCATGAGTGAGAAGGCCACGCCTGCGGCGACGGTGCCGACGACCACGAGCCCGAGTCCGGTCAAGAGCACCACAGCTGCTCCGGTCTCGGCAATCGCAGCTCTGCGGTTATGCGCCCGCCGGGTCCATAGACATAGTCGAACTAATCTTCCCGCCGCTGTTGCATCCGCTTCAGCATCGCGTCGTCCTTGGTCAGGCTGCTTGCTCGCTGTCCCGTCCTGCGCTGGCGCGGACAACGCCGGGTAGCGTCGGCGCGGCAGCCGACGGTAGCCCCAGGGCAAAGCTGCGCTGATTGCCGCCGTGGCCACCCTGACCACAGCAAGTACGCGATTGCTGCCGGTCAGGCCGGCGTCGGCCGCGAGAACCAGGACAGTCATGCTCATTAGCTCATCATCGCGCCCTGATCCGAAGCACGGCTTGTGTCGAAAGGCCCTGCCTTCTCCGACCGTTGCCGAATGTAGCCACCTGCAACTGGCCAGTTACTTCGAGTGCGATCTCCCGGCCATAGGTTGTTCCAGGCCAGCACACCGACCGACGAAGAATCTCGGTTATGACAGGGGCTGCGGTAGGTCATCAGGTTGATGAGCGTGGACAGTAGTCTGATCAACAGCAGGTCGCAGTCGATATTGAGGGTCGGATGGCCTCCGAAACGGGCCTTGCGCCGTCTGTGTCGCGACCGATCAGGGCGAGATCGAGCTGACCTGACACGATCGAACTAACCTGACGCGGCCGCCTGACCGCCACATGGCCGCCCAGACTCTACTGGCCACTATCGAAGCGAATATCCTCGTCGCCCTCCCCGTGCATGTCCTGTGCGTGGCCCACCAGCGCCGTGACCTGGCCCAGGACTCGGCGCTGGTGATACTGGTCGCGGTCGACGGATCCAGCGGGGTGCAGACGTGTTCGGATTGGGTGATGTCGCCAGACTGGGACTGCCGACGTTCTCGTGGCCGGTGGCAGCAGTCTGGAGCAGTGGACAGCAAAGTACTTAGGAACTAATATGGAACACATGACCGCGCCGGAAGTGAACCTCTCCGAGCTCTCCCAGCACCCTCGGCGGGTGGTGGGAAAGCTCGAGCGTTCGGCGACTCGCTCAGTCCGCATCCGCCAGCGCGACAAGGATCAGCAGGACTTGATCCTGGTCAGCGCTGAACGGGCCGCGCAGGTCATCGCTGGAGCGTCGGCCACCACCAAGATGTTCATCGAGTTGATGAAACACAACAACCAGGCCATCACGCTGGCCACCGAGGTCCTGCCCGCAGCCTTTCCCTGGGTGCGCTACCTGCCGAAAGTCGATGTTCAGGCCTTCGTCGTGGAACTGGTCGACACCCTGGAACGAGCCGATTCGCTCGGCAATCCAGCGCCCGTGGCTAACCTGATCGCTGCCTGGAAAAGCACTGCCGAGGTCCACGCTGATCCCGAACTGGCCAAGATCCTCCGCCAGGACGTCGACGACCTCGGCCCGGTGCCCGCACCCGGGGTGGCATGAGCCCGAAGCGGAAGGACGACGTGGCACCGCCCGCCGTCGCTGGTGAGTGGCGAATCAGGTACGGCACGAACGACGCGGTCGCCGGTTGGCAGGAGCTCGTGAACAAGGCGCCGGGCAATACCCGTGACGCTTGGGACACTATGCGTATCCGGCCAGGCCAGGATCCCGATGAGCGTCACCATCAACTCAAAGGGAGCCTGGCCACCGGTACCGCCGGTGGCCGCGAACTGCCGCGCTGGCAAATCGAGGTCACCGGCAGCGGACGTATCTGGTATCTGCTCGACGAGGACAAGCACACGGTCTGGGTCATTTACGCCAGCTTGCGGCACCCGAAGAAGACGGAGTAGCCACGCCCTCGTCGCCGTCGACGTTTGGAAACTAAACCAGGTCAACTGGACTTTCGACGTCAACGCAGACGCAGGCCGTGGCTCCGGTCCGCTCAGCCACCGTAGAGGACACGCAGCGGTTCCTCGACGCGTATTGCCAGGCGCGGGGCCGGGAGTTCAACGTCGGCGAACTCCAACGGTCGTGGGCGGCCGGCTGGACTCACAGCAGGGCACCTGCACCAGTGTGCGGATCTGCATGGCGGCGTCGAAGACCGACGCCGACAGTGTGGAAACGGCTATCGGTACAGGACAACCTCTGCGAAGCGCTACGGGGGATCACCCTGGCGAACCCGGACGGGCGGCACTTCCGCTGTCCCTTTTTCGCGGCCTACCAACTTGCCATCACGATCAACCTCCCGGTGCCAACACGATGTCAGCAAGTCGTGCGTCGAGGCATCCTCGTTACGCCGTGCACGACGTCGCAGCCACCCCGAAAGTCTCGGTTCCGAAAATGCAGAGGCTCCGTCACCATCGCCGACATAGTCCCATCGGGCACGTGCCGCTAGTAGTCGCGGAAGCCGCGTCAGCACACCGTTCAGCAGCACCGCAACAGCCGTGGCGAGGTACGCGCCACTGGCCTGCCAGCTCTGGAAATCGCGTGTAACAGTCGACGCTTCGTCGACGACTAAGGCGTCTGTGAGGGCACCCTTTCGGGAACCGGGACAGCTTGCGGTGGTTCGTATCCTGGGGCCGGGCGGCGTTCCTGTCGGTGCGGGTGTGCTGGTCGGCCAGCGACACGTGATCACTGCGGCGCACAATATCTCACCCGAATTCGGCGCACCCAAGATCGACTTTCCCTTGGTGGCACCTGGAAAACACATCTCGACCGTTGTTGAGTTGACTTTTTCACGTCAGCGGCACATGGCTTCTGACCTCTGCGGATTGCGGCTGCTGGAAGCTCCTCCACAGGACGTGTTGCCGGCGCCGGTGACACTGGAGGAGTCCCGCTTCAACGAAAGAGTCCAGTTGTACGGTGTACCGCAGGCGCGGGATGCCGGGTTCTGGATCGAGGCACGATGCCGCGGCAGAACAACGGGTGCGTTGCTTCAGGTGGACGTTCCCAACCGCGCTCCCGTCGGCATTCTTCCTGGATACAGTGGCGGACCGTTGTGGTCGTCGAGCCGACGTGCCGTGTTGGGCATTGTGTTGTCCTCGGAACGCGATCTCGACTGGCGCAGCGGTTATGCCTTACCGATGGCGGAGATTTTCCGGCTCTGGCCCGCACTGCACGACATAGCGCGACCACCGTCGCCTTATCGGGGGCTTGGGGGGTTCGACGAGGGCGATCGCCTGTTCTTTCGCGGACGCGGCCCGGAATCGGAACGCCTGTCCGCCAAAGTGTGCGCGAGGCCCGCCACGGTGGTTGTCGCCAACCCGGGACTCGGCAAGTCTTCCTTGGTCCGCGCCGGTGTGGTGCCTTTGCTGCGAGAGCGTGGACATAGGATAGCCTACCTCGACACCGGCTCCGGCGGCCTTAGCGTCAACCAGCGGATAGCCGCCGCGCTAGCGCCGCTCGTGGCCCCAGACGACGCAGCAACGCTGGCGAAGAACATCGACGCAGGTCAGCTCAGCATGGTTCTGGCCGAGGCCACCCAGAACCAGCCACTGGTGCTGGTGGTTGACCAACTCGAGGAGCTGATCGCCCAGGAGCCGTCCGCTGCGACCGAACTTTTCGAGCACGTCCTGCCTGCTGCGCGGACGCACGTCAGCGGCCGTCACCAGCTTCGGGTCTTGGCCTGCCTACGTCTGGACTACCTGGGGCAAGCGGGGGCCTACCTGCCCGCCGAGGTCAGCGAGGAGCCGTTCAACCTAGTGCTGTGACCACATAGGTTGGCCGGGTTGGTCAGGCTGCGTGGGTGGTGCGCTGGCCCCAGGTGTGTTGGCGTTCGCTGCGGACGCGTGCT
>NZ_JBVISU010000045.1:0-10514 GCF_055575355.1 Amycolatopsis sp. NPDC034160
GACGACCGGCACCCCATCCTGCCCACCAACCCGGAAACAACACCAACAACCACCACCAAGACCAACCCACAAACACACCGGTGGATCCAGGCTCAGCGTCTCGAATGGCACTGTCATGATTTCCGTGTAAGCCACGGATGATTTCTTGTCTTATTCTAGTGGAGTGGCATGCGGTCTGGGAAGAGTGCGGCGAGGGTGTTGAGTGCTTGTTTCCACCCTCGGGTTCCGGTTCCTGATGGTCCACCTCGGTTGCTGGTGATGTTGCGGAGTCCGAGGTAGAGCAGTTTTGTTGCGGCGGTGTCGCTGTCGAAATGGCCGCGGTTCTTGGTAATTTTCCGGAGCTGGAAGTTGATGTTCTCGATCAGGTTTGTCGTGTAGACGATTCTGCGGAGTTCGGGTGGATAGTCAAGGAATGGCGTGAAGTCGTTCCAGGCGTGCCGCCACACCTGGATCGCGGCCGGGTATTGCGTGCCGAAATTTTTGTCGAAGTGAGTGAGTGCGATTTCGGCTGCCTCGAGTGTCGGCGCGGTGTAGATGTCCCGCATGGCTGCGGCGACTTTCTTCCGGTCGCCATAGGAAACGAACCGCATGGCGTTGCGGATCACGTGCACGACGCAGGTTTGGACCACGGTGTCGGGAAACGCGCTGCGGATCGCGTCCGGCAGGCCGGTCAGGCCGTCGCAGCAGGCGATCAGGATGTCTTTCACGCCGCGGTTGCGCAGGTCGGTGACGACTTTGGCCCAGAATTTCGCCGCTTCGGCGTCGGCGATCCAGAGTCCGAGGGCGTGTTTGCGGCCTTCCATGTCCACGCCGATGGCCAGGTAGGCGACCTTGGAGGTGACCACGCCCTTGTCCTTGATCCGCAGGCCGTCGACATAGAGGATCGGGTACATCTCGTCCAGGGGCCGGGATTGCCACAGCGCGATCTCGTCGGTCACCACTTCGGTGACATTGGAGATCAGTTCCCGTGACACGTTCACGCCATATACTCCACGCAAATGGGATTCGATGTCCCGCGTGGTCATACCACGCGAATACAGCGACAGGATCGCCTCGTCGATATTGCCCAGCCTGCGTGCGCGTTTCGGCACGATCGCCGGTTCGAACGAACCGTTCCGGTCGCGCGGCACCGCCAGCTCGACCGGGCCGTTGGTGGTGGACACGGTTTTCGGGGACCTGCCGTTCCGGGAGTTCCCGGACCCGTTCCCGGCGGGGTCTCCTTTCTCATAGCCGAGATGATGGGTCATTTCCGCGTCCAGCGCCCGTTCGAGCACCGCCTTGGTCATCTCGTTCAGCAATTCTTGCGCACCCAGCGCCCCGCCGTTCGCATACGCGTCTTTCACCAACGCATCAAGCGTTTCCTGCGGCAGCACACGAGCGAGTACCTCGCCGGCCGCGGATCCCGCAGCCCGATCGGACGACGTGTTCTCGGTCACAGATGGAGCCTTTCTGGGTCGCCGTCAGCGACCCGATCCTGGTCCATCCGTGGCTTACACGGTTGTCATGACACGGCCTCTCGAATTGATTGCGGAGAAACTCAGCAGCCGGCCCGGCCACCAGCACGGCGCCGAGGAGTTCACCCTTCCAGCCGAACGCCTGCCCGAGGGTGGCTGGGTCGAAACAGCCACTGAGGATGGCACCGGCGTCCGGTGTGCTCCGGTTCAGCGCTTCCGCGCATCCCTTCACTTGCAGGAACTTTCCGGTGGCTTCGGCGATTCGGTCGTACTGGCTGATCTTGATCGCGCCGTTGCTGATGGTGCCCGCGCCAGCCCCGAAGCGGGTCAGGATGTTGATCAGCGTGGTCACCCCGAATTCGAGCTGGTACAACGATTCGGCGAACCCGTCGTACTCTGTCGTGAAGCTCACGCTTTGGTCCTTGGCGAGCTGGTAGCTCAGTGCAGCTTGGTCGAACGGCATCAGCTCTGTGCGCTTGTCGCTGAACGACTGCTGGGCCAGCCATTGCAAGCCGAACCGGTCTTTCGGCCGCTGCGCGACGGTGGTTCCGGCGTGGTTCACCAGGACCGGATATCGGCATTTATCAACGATCCGCACCGTCGGCTTGCCGCCTTCGATCCCCAGGCACCAATACAACGGATCGCTGCCCTTCGAACCGATCGAGTAACCCTGGGCGCGGGCGTCCTGCTGACCCGGACACTGCGGTTTCTCGGCATCGGCGAACGCATCACTGGTCAACGAGTCGAAGCTATTCTTCAGCTCGGTCTTCGCCGCGTCCACCAGGTTGCTAAAACTGCGGAACAGGGGATCCCACCACGACAGGTGGTTCGTCGTGACAAAGGCGTAGCCACCTTCCACTTTGGACGGTACTACGAGCTCCCAGCTGTCGGCTGTAACCGTTCGATTGACCGCGATGATCACGTCGGCGGCCTCGACCGGCCGGTTCAACGCGAAGCGTAGCGTGACCGGCTGGGCAAGCTTTCCGTCCGGGGTGATGTGCACAACCCCGTTCAGCGACTCGGTTTCCGAGAATGACGGCTTCGCTACCTGATTGTCGGCAACTGCTTTCAACGTGTCCGGAGCGCTGTCCGCGACACTCACCCCGCTGCCGAGGTCCCGGAACGTCTCACCGGCGGCGGACGCGGCCGAACCGCCCCGCAGCGACCCGTCGCTCAGCAACCACGCCGACACTCCCCCAGCCACCAGTGCTACCACCAGCGCCAATACCAACACAAGGCGGCGCTGGCGAATGGCCTTCGGCGTTGCCACCACAAGCCTCCTCCTCCGCCCTCTTGTGCGCTGAGCGGACTACGGGCGAGTGTCCGATCTCCCCCACAGTCTCTTCACCGGCCGCGTGCGTTACGACGCCACTTGCGCAGGGGGGTAGCCCGGACACCGCGGGTGTCGCGGGCCGCTGTGGTCGAGTCCAATCCGCTCAGCTTCCGGTGTGACGGCACCGTCAGCGTCTCCGGCTCTGAGGAGCCGCAGCAACCGCCCGCCGGAGTCGTGTCGCCCGGGTCATCGAATAACTGCACCGCCACACACGCCGGTCGCGTCCAGGATCAGCTGGACGCGTACGGCCTCGTCGTGGGCGCCGGCCAGTTCGGCAGCGATCAGGCCGGACCAGCTTAACCGCGCCACCCGCATCACGATCGCCCAGCTAACCGCCGACGCCGACCAGGGCTGTTTCCGGTCAACCACAGAGGTCATCGCGCCAAACTCGTTATGGACCAAGCCTCCTATGGAGTCTGCGGCAGTACTGCGGGACCCGGCTGAGGTTGTCGTAGATTCCCTCCTCGAAGTAGTACACCCAGCTATCGCGCCGGGTGGGCCTGCAGGCGCAGCGCACCTTTCGAAGAGGGTGTTGTACCCGCGCCAACCTCACTGGCGTGCACGGACCGCTCGCCTGACCCGATTATTTCAAAAAACAGCAAGAGCGGACTGCGACTCGTGCTCACGGCTCGCTGCTACCTCGACTTGGCCTCACTTGCAGGTCAAGTCTTCCAGAACTTCGGCAGTCGTAAATCGCTTCCATTCCTCGGGTGTGAGATTCCTGCCTGCTGACCTACATGCCTCGCGCGCCCAGTGTTCGGAATCCACGCTCCACGGGATGATGAGGCCGCCGCCGCCCGCGCTAACCACGGACTTGCCGGTCGGCGCGCCCATCAGCGAGGTCGCGGCCCATGGGGTCGCGCTGATGTTGTCCGCAGGTGTGGGGATGGTGAAGAAACCGAGGCGGGTGGCGGACTGAGTGGACCACAGCTCGATGTTGCCCTGCTCGGTCAGCCTCGACACCAGGTCGGTTTCAGGGATCGCTGCCACGGCTTGGGTGTAGCTGGCAGCGCCCGGCATTCGGCCGGCGAGCACGTAGTCTTTGGTAGTCCACCTGTCGAGCTGACCATCTTGCCGCTGGACGAGCAGTTCACCGGTCCCGAACGTGATAGCTGTCGCCGGTGAGTCCGGTTCGATCACATGATTGGCTCCGCTGCCGATCTCGGTGACCCGCACCTTACCTTCCGGGAGGACGATTGCCGCCAGGCTCGCATCAGCACTGACCGCAGCCTTGCCCAATTGCTCAGCGGATGGCGGTGCGAGAACGTTGTCCAGGCCGGCGTGGCGGTCGAGGACTGCCCCGGACACTGCGTCGCGCACACAGATCCGACCTCGGTCGTCGACTTGGACGATTTTCGAGCGGTCGGCGGTGAGCCGTGCAGCGAGCACGGTGCCGCTCCTATCATTTCCATCGCTATTGGCTGTGGGCCAGGTGTCGATGCTTTGCGGGTCGGCGGAGATACGCACTGCGTCTGTGTTCGCGGCCCCGTTGTGTCCCAGAAAGTTGATCGCATTGCCGTTGGCGTCCCAGAGCGGTTGTGACGTGGCACCAGGAAGCGGGGTCAGCTTCTGACCATCTGGCCAGCCGGGGCTGTTCGTCACCACCAATTCATCGCTACCGAACGCGATGACTCGCCGGCCATCGGGTGAGATATCGACCTTCGGGGGTATGCCTACGGTCGGTGAGGACGGCGCGGTGCGGGGGACATTGGTTACCAGGGGTGATACCTGCTCGAGGTCGAACAACGCCACGCTCGAGCCGGACACGGCGGCCAAGTGGCGGTGCCCGTCGCCGACGAACGCCACGGCTGACACCCGGCCCACGCCGCTGAGCTTAGCCGGTGTGGTCTGAACCGGGTTACCGTCGATCTCCTTGCCGATCTCGGACACCCAGAGATCCTCGCCCACAGCAATTGCCACCTCGCCACCATCGGCAGACACGGCGTGGTGGCTAGGTGTGTCGACACCATCGAGGTGGATCGATTCCGCGGCGGTCTTGCCGGAGGCCGGGTTCGCGGGCATGACCGTGACCTCGCCGTACTTCGACCAGACCACGTAGTCCCCGTTGACCGAGTAGCCGCAACACAGGTACGACGCGGGCGTCAGTAGCTCACCCCCCTGACTCTTCGGCCTTAAGTCGCTCGTGGTGTAGGTAGCCCACCGCCCGGTTTCCGACCCGACCGTGATCGTTTTATCGTCGCTTCTCCCGACGAAGGACGGCATGATCCCGTCCGTCCCTACCGGCGCCTCCGCGCTGCGAACGACCTGTGCCGACTCGTTGTCGATGAGGCGGAGCTGTCGGGTGTATTCCGAGTCAGCGGCGAGCGCGGCGACGGTACGACCCGAGGGCGAGATCGACAGTGGGTGGCCGGGGCCCTCCACCTTTAGTTCGGTCGAGACCGGTGCGGTGCCTTTGTCGGGGTGCCAGAGGTATACGTGGGTGGCGTCCGCCGCCGCGACGAGTGACCCTGTCTGGTCTGAGGTCACCGCCGTGATGGGAGACCCGCTGACGTGGACCTTCTTCGACTGGGCGCCGTTAACGTCCCGCAGCACAAGGTCGCCGGAGGCGGTCCCGAACACCAGTTTCGCCCCGTCGCGGGTCGCTTCCATGGCGCTCACCTCGAAGTCGATGGGCATGAACCGAACCAGTTGCGGGCTGGCAGCCGCCACTTGGAAGAGCGCGGATAGTGTCTGCGGATTGGGCGACTTTCGGTAGGCGGCGACAGCGAGCAGTCGAGCGGTGTCGAGACGGGTGTTGAGGTTCGACAATGCCGTGGCAGCCAATTTCGACGCGTTGGCCTGCTTCTCGTTGGCTGCCGACTCCCGGGCGATAGTAATAAACACGGGGACCCCAACACCCAGGATGCCCACTGCGACGGTCAGCGCGACGACAGCCAAGCGCAACGGTCGCACCCGGCGACTGGCACGGGCGGCCTGCCGCCACGTGGCCGCCGGTCGGCGGACGACGTTACGGACGCCTTTCGCCTCAGCCTTCTTGACTTCCTCCTGGTCGACCTCCGGAAAGATCAGCACGGTGTCATCGCTCAACTTCGTGATCTTCGACTCGTACCCGCTCACGCCCGCGGTCCTGGTCAGGTTGGCGGGGTCGAGCGCTCCGGTGATCGCGAACCTGTGGTTCAAGCGCCGGATCGTGAACCCGCCGACGAAACGGCGGGCGAGCCTGCGGTGCTCGGCGATCAGCACAGTGAATGCGAGGCCCAAGGACGGACCGGCGATGTAATTGACAGGCCCGTCAGCGGTTGTCAGGGACCACAACAGTGCGCCGTGACGGGCCCCTCGCGACGCGGTCCACGCGGCTGCTAGCGCGGACGCGAACTGCGCGTCAGCGGCACCGAGCGACATGGCCGCGGGGTGGGCGAACAGACCTTTGGGGAAGTTCGGAAGCCACCACAGCTCCAGGATGGCTTGTTGGCCTTCGCTGCCCCTGTCGAACAGCACTCGCACGCTGGGTCCACGCCTCCCGGGGAGGCGGCGGTCGGCGAACCACCGCCGGACTCGGGACTGGCGCGAAACGGGCGGTTGTCCTTCAGAGCCTTCCCCTGCCTGGAACCAGCCGTCCAGCGCCAGTAACTGGCACAGCACCATGACGTCCAGCTGTCCAGAATCCACCAACTCCCGAAGCACGTTGATATGGGGACCGGAGGCGTTACTCGGAAGCCGGTGGACCGGTTCGGTCGCAGTGGCGAGTCCGCTGAGCTCGCGCCAGTCTCGGAAGACCGCGAGATGGGCGATCGCATTCTCGGGCTTGTCGACCAGCACCAGGCCGAGTGCTGCCACCGCGCGGGTTGCACTGACCACGGGGCTCTCCCGAGCGCCTTTGAAGGGTGCCTCATTGACAGCACTGGTCCCGCGGTTCAGAGCGTCATGGAGGATCGTGTCGCCACTGCACATCTGTTGCAGCCCGGCGACGTCGTTCATCGCGACCAGGTGCCGCACATAGATGAATAGGCCTGGGACTGCGCCCTTGAGCAGGCTTCTCGCCTGCTGCTTCTGCCTCAGGTTGGCAGACCGGCCGGCAGGCAGCTCAGCCAGTAAATCGCTCAAGTCCATGTCCCGGTTCATCGGCGCGACCTGTATTCCCGAAGAGCCTGAACCACCGGGTGGTGATCGGGCAGGCCGACGGTGATCCGATCCCACTGGTACATTGCTGGCCCGGTGGCAAAGTCCATGGAACGCACCAGTTCCGGCACGGGAACCGACACCAGCTCGGCTGGATCGATCGGCAGGTCCTCCACGTCCACCGTCGACATACCCTGCGGCAGCGGGAAGGTCACGTCACCCGTCCAATGGTCCCCGACCCGGTCCAGTGGAATCCAGAGGGTGATGGTGGCCCCAGTCTCCTCCGAGGTGACCCGCACAGGTTGGACCGGTAGGTCGAGCCGGTCGATGGGGCCGTCCCGGTCGCCGTCCGCTGCGACGATCTCCATCGACAGTTCGAGATTGCCTCCCTGTGTTTCCGACATGGACACCAGATGGGATTGCTCGTCGAAGTTCACAGTGACGTCGCGGTACGCCTCATTCGATGCAGCAGCGGAAAGCACGGAGTCGAAGATGGCTCGAAGACGCGGCACTGTGGTGTCGCCGCGCAAACGGGAGGCGACAACCCGGGACGAGTGCAGGTACATCGGGTCCAGTCCGCCGATGACCTCGACCAAGTCCAAGAGGCTCGTGCGTATGTGTTGCGGAATCCGCTCCACGACCACGTCTCGAAAGCTGTCGAGGAAAGCTGCGGCGCCTGCTCGAGCCATCCTGGGGTTCCGGCCGAGAAGTCCCTCGTCAAGCTGTTCCAGAGCACCACAGGGTCCCACGATCGCGGGGGTAAGCCAGTGGGCGATGTGGACTGGCTCACCGTCGGCTGACCCGCCACGCAGGATTCTCGTCACCGACCGCGCTCCCGAGTCGAGCAGGTGCCAAGGCAGGATCGTGAACGCCTCATCGCCTGGGTTTCCTTCGGCGCGCAACCGCTCCAGCAGCCAGAACCGCAGCCACGGGCTTGCGGTCGCCAGCGTCGACAGTTGCGCGGCGGTGCCGGAACCGAGGCTGCGCCATTGCGCCTCGACGGCTGCCACGACCTCGACCTCCGCGGGCGCGGCCGCGATCGGGCGGCCATAGTCGTCAATCTCGACGACGGCCGAGCCATCCTCGAGCGACAGGCCCAGACCAGTCCTGAGCTGGTCAAGCTGCACTGCGATGCGTTTCCAGCCTGTGGCGAACTGCGGCAGGGCACGGGCGTCTGCCCGGTGGTCGCCGTCGTTGACCACGACGGGGGCGGCCGGGTGGAGGGGTAGGCGCGCGACCCACGGGCTCAGCGGACGGTGGACGGCGGTCATCGCTGGCCTCCGATCAGCGTGGTGATCACGGTGCGGCCCGGTTCCGACAACAGGTTCGCGAAGGCGTCCTGCTCTTCTGCGGCCGCCCGCACTGATTTCGCATACTCCTTGGCTAGCCGACGCCAGCAGCCGGGGGTCAGCACTTGGGGCAGGTGTGGGTCCAGGCGACCGATCCAGGCTGACAGAAGCTCGTCCTGATGCCGAATATTCCACCGGTGGGCGAACTTGGCAGCCCGCACGATGATGGTCGCGGCGTCTACAGGTGCCAGGACCGACGCCAGGGGGCGGAAGCGCGGGTGGAACGGGGGCCGGTCCGCCAGTCGTAGGTCGTCGATCCCGTAGCCCGAACCGTCGAGGACGTGGTGGTCCATGACGTCGTAAAGCAGGGCGTTGAATGAAAAGTCTCGCGTGAGGGCATCCTCGGCGATGCTGGAGCCCACCACGGGGTAGGCGAATCCGGTCCGCTTGAGCCCGCAGTACTCGACCAGTCTGTCGTCTTTCGCGCTCGGCTTGCCCGCACTGTGCGGCGGGATTGCCGCACACACCAGGGAGTGCGGAGTGATGGTGCTGCGGTGCTCGCTCATCCGGTTCGATCTCAGCGCGACCCGCGCCAGGTCGGTGAACCTGCCTGGTGGGACTGTTCCTGTCAGGTCCAGGTCATTGACCGAGTGCAACGGCAACCCTGCCAGCAGGTCCCGGACCGCGCCGCCCGCCAACCACGACCGGTGCCCGGTGGCATGGATTGTCGCGGTCAGCGTCCTGATCACTGGCTGCCATGGAGCACCGGGTGAATCGAGCAGAAGCTGTGCGCGGTCTGCGGTGCCATCCCCGACGTCCTCCGCTTTGTGGATCCTTTCCGGCGGAAGATCGCCGGGTGGGACTGGTGCCTGCGCAGTGGCATTCTCTGATGTCAGCGGGACAGGGCGGGCCACAGGGCGGTTCAGCCCCTCTCCTTCGAAGACCAGGCAGTCCCCCGCTGAGGAGGGGGCCCACGTCTCGTCCGCGTCTTCCGGCGGTAGCCAGGTGAATCCAGCCACGCGCCGCCCGTCAATGAGATCGCCAACCATCAGAGGACGCAAAACCGAGCTGACAGCTCCAGCTTGCTTGGGCATTCATAACTCCGCATCCAGCAGAAACGAGCCTGCATACACGCAGTACCACGAAATATGGGCGATACGCGCGGAGCCAGCTCGATGGAGTCGGGCAGGTGTATTCCTGCTCCCAGCGCGGTGCGATGAGTTCTTCAACTTATCACGGAGAAACTCCGCGTCTCAAGCCTGATATCGGCGTGCACCGTCCTCGCGAACTTGACCAGCGAGATTCAGTCCCGGCGCACTGCGTCCACCAGCCAGGCCCGGAACACCCTAAGAGAGCAGATACCTGCTGGTCTGTGGACGATCGACCGCCGTGCCCGGCGGGCGAGTTGGTCCTTTGTGTTACGCCACAACAACCTAGGACGACATCCTGGGACAATCCGACCTTGCGAACCTCTTTTCCGTGCCTGTGCATGGATAGCTTGATTTTGCTACTGACCGACCGGTGCTGGCCTAGTGCATACATCAAGAGTCGCTCGCCGTCCCGGATGTCAGAGCTCGCCTTGACGGCTGGTTGCGCGCTCGGTTCGATCGCGGCCATCAGTATGCCCCTGTGGTTGCATTCCGAACACTGACACCAACTGCGGGCTGACCGAGGCTTCCGTTCCCACGCCGACGGCGTGCTTGCCGAATTCACGCAGTCATTGCACGAACGGCGAGTAGTCGCCGGCGTCGGCGACCAGCAACTACATCCCCACATCCGGGTGGGTGATGACCGTTTCCATGACGTTTGACGGCCAGGTGGATGCCCGCAGCGTTTTCTGCTGGATCCTGATGCGGTGCAGATGGATGAGGTCGACGCCGTTCATGGCGAGGCCCTGCTGGTACTTGCCGAACTGTTGTTTCGCCCAGCCAGCGTAAGCCCGGCGGTTGGAAGCGTTGCCGTAGTCGCGGCACACCGTCTTCAGCGCCGCGTAAGGGATCGAATTGGCCTGGTCGGGGAGGGTGTTGACGGCCCCGTTGGCCAGGTTCTCGAAGTCGATGAACACCGCAGCATGTTCGGTGTTCCCGGCGTGTCCGTCTGCTGCCATCTGCTCCTCCGCCGTGCGAGGCAAGGCTCCATGCCGCTGCATGTGTCCGCGATACATCTGCTTCAGTTAGGTCGCATGCAGCGGTGGCCCACCGCTCCCGCGAGAGTCGCGGGCCGGCGGGCCAACGTTACGTGCAGCGGGATGACGTGTGTGCCGCTAGTGCTGTGACCACATAGGTTGGCCGGGTTGGTCAGGCTGCGTGGGTGGTGCGCTGGCCCCAGGTGTGTTGGCGTTCGCTGCGGACGCGTGCT
>NZ_JBVISU010000046.1:0-7962 GCF_055575355.1 Amycolatopsis sp. NPDC034160
CAGGCTTCGGCACTGGGCGGTGGCGTGCCGAAGGTGTCGCGAAAGCCACTTTCGGGACATCACATGTCCTGAAAGTGGCTTTCGCGACACGAGCAGCGGGCGCCGCCTTCGCGAGAACACGCACCACATAGGTGCCGACCACGACACCTTTGCCCACTAACCCACAAGGCAAAGTTGGCGTGCCCTGGGGTCAGGCTTGGTGTTGCGAAAGCGGCTTTCGCAACACCTCCTTGAGAGCTGGGGAGGTTGGTCACCCCTGGCGGTGTGAGCGGGGAATCGGGAAGCGGGCATGTCCCCAATGCGGCATTGGAGACGGTCAGCACCCCCAATGCCACATTGGCGGCTTCCGGCCGCAGCGCGAGCCGACGCCCCCCTCGCAAAACCGCGCAAAGCACCCGAACCGGGCACCAAAGTCTTGCCGGCGATCAAAACATGTTCACCCGGACCTGACGACCCACGCCCCGGACCGGAACAGTTGACGTTCCGGCCCGGGGCCACCCCCGGCTCAGCGGTCGCGTTCCTTCGCGAACAGCGACTTCGACCACACATACCCCACCAGCGCGAGCACGGCGCACCAGCCGACGGCGAGCCAGCCGCTGCTGCCGATCGGAGTACCGAGCAGCAATCCTCGGATCGTCTCGATGACCGGGGTGAACGGCTGGTAATCGGCGAACCAGCGCAACCACGCCGGCATCGAGTCGGTGGGGACGAACCCGCTGCCGAGGAAGGGAAGCAACATGAAGATCATGGGTGTGTTGCTGGCCGTCTCCACGCTCTTGGCCGCCAGTCCCAGCGCCACCGACAACCAGGTGAGCGCGATAGTCAGCAGCAACAGCAGCCCGGCGGTCGCGAACCATTCACCGACACCGGCCGTCGGCGAAAAACCGATGAGCAGCGTCACCCCGAACACGACGGCGAGGGCGAACGCCGTCTGGATGAGCGCGCCGACGACGTGCCCGGTCAGTACCGAGGCCTTGCTGATCGCCATGGTGCGGAACCGGGCGATGATGCCCTCGGTCATGTCTGTCGCGACGGAGATGGCGGTACCGAGCGCGGCACTGCACACGGTGATGAGCAGGATCGCCGGTGTCACATAGCCGACGTATTCGGCACGGCCGCCCCCGCCGCCGAGCCCGTTTCCGAGTGTGCCACCGAAAACGTAGACGAACAGCAGCAGGAACACGATCGGCTGACCGACGAGCATGATGGTGAGTGACGGATAGCGTTGCATATGCCGGATGTTGCGGCGCAGCATGGTCGCCGAGTCACGCATCGACAGGGACAGGGTGGTCATCGGGCCAGCTCCTTGGTCGCTTCGGTCCGGTGACCGGTGAGGCTGAGGAACACGTCGTCGAGATCCGGGGTGTGCACGGTGAGGCTGTCGACAGCGACGGCTTCGGCATCGAGCCGGTCCAGCACGGCGCGTACGGCGGTGACGGTGCCGTCGGTCGGCACGCGGAGCGCCAGGGCCCCTTCGTCCGAAGTGGACACCTGAAGCGCACGGCTCGCGTCGCGCAACGCGACGGCGTCGGGGAATTTCAGCTGCATGTGTCCACCGGGGACGCGCCGCTTCAGTTCGTCGGGAGTGCCCAGTGCGACGACCCGGCCGCCGTCGAGGACGGCGACCCGGTCGGCGAGCTGGTCGGCCTCCTCCAGATACTGCGTGGTGAGGAAGATCGTCACGCCGCCGTCGACGAGGTCCCGGATGATCTGCCACATCGTGCGGCGGCTGCGCGGGTCGAGACCGGTGGTCGGTTCGTCGAGGAAGATGACCTCGGGGTCGCCGATCAGCGTCATCGCCAGATCGAGTTTACGGCGCATGCCGCCCGAGAACGTGGACGGCGTTTTCTTCGCCGCATCGGTCAGTTCGAACCGTTCCAGGAGTTCGGCGGCGCGTTGGCGCCCCGCACGGCGCGGCAGATGGTGCAGATCCGCCATGAGGAACAGGTTCTCCTCACCGGTGAGGAGATTGTCGACCGCGGAGAACTGGCCGGTGAGGCCGATGGCGGCGCGGACGCCGTCCGGATCGGTGGCGAGATCGGCCCCGGCGACGGTCGCCGTACCGGCGTCCGGGCTGACCAGGGTGGACAGGATGTTGACGGTGGTGGTCTTGCCGGCGCCGTTGGGGCCGAGCAACGAGAAGACGGTGCCGGGCGGGACATGCAGGTCGATGCCGTCCAGCACGACCTTGTCGCCGTAGGACTTGCGCAGTCCGGTCGCGGAAATGGCCGGGTGGCTCATGCGGATTCCCCCTGATGTGTATGGACCCGTGGGTCAGGAACGGCGGACGACGATGTCGCCGACGGAGGTACCCGCGTGGACTTCGACCTTGTCGGCCGCGGCCTCGGGACTGGTGGCGGCGTCCATCTCGTTGATGACGCGGCCGAAGCTGGTCTTCACGTCGAGCCAGGCGGCGCTGCCCTCGCGGATGCCGATCTCGACATCGCCCATCGAAGTCTCGAGGGTGAGTGTTCCCCTGGCGGCGTCGAGCACGCGGACGGAACCATTGGCCGTCTTGGCTTCGACGCCGGACTCGGCCTTGGTGACGGTGATGTCGCCGTTGGCCGAGCGGACGCGGATCGAGTCACCGGCCGCTTCGATCGTCGTGGTGCCGTTGGAGTTCTTGACCACGCCGGTGCCGTCGATCTCCCCGATGTGCACGCGGCCGGAACTCGTACTGACGTCGGCGTTGCCCGCCACGTGGTCGACGACGATGCTTCCGGACGCGGAGTGCAGTTTCAGTTCGCCGGTGTGATCGAACCGGAGGTGCCCGGTGCCGGTCTTGTAGCGGCAGGCGCCGAGCCGTCCGGTCGCGGTGAGGTCGCCGAGACCGGTGCTCCCCTGCACCCGGGAACCGGCGGGCAGTGCGATGGTGACGTCGATCGACCTCGTCCGGTTGGAGAAGTCGAGCAGGCGCATTTTCGGTGCTCGGACCGTGAGCGTGCCGCCGGAGTACTCGACGACGGTCCGCTTCGCGGCGTCCACGTCGGACTCGTTGTTCTCGTCGAGCGGAGCGACTTCGACGACCGTGTCCGTGCGGTCGCCGGCGATGACGCGGACGTTGCCGACGACCGGTTCGAGGTCGGCCAGAATGGGTTCCGGGGTGGCGAAAGTAGGCATGGTTGTCCCCTCAAAGGTGGTGTGATCGGTGTTTGTGCTGGTCGAGCGAGTGCTAGCTCACCCAGCCGGTGTAGCGCTGCGCGGCGCGACGACCGCCGCTCGCCGGGCCGGGCGTGGCGGGTCGTTCCGCGGGCCGCAGCGCGGCGGACGCGGCACGGACGAGCCACGCGTTGACCGAACGGCCCTGCGCGGCCGCGGCCTCCTCGACTCGCGCCTTCAGGTGTTCCGGCAGCCGGAAGTTGATCCGGGCCGTGGCCCCTTCTTCGTCCGGCGATGAAGCCATCGGGGGTTCCGGCGCCGATGCGGCGACGGGACCGGCGGGCTCGACCGTGGGCGGCGTGACGGCGAAGCTGGCTTCTCCGGCGCGCAGCCGGACTTCGACCGAACCGGGCGCGAGATCTCGCGTGATTTCGTCCGACGCGGCGGACAGCGCGTCCAGCAGCGCCAGGCGGATGGCCGACGCGAGCGGCGCGGTCAGGCGTTCGGCGAGGGCGCTCGCCTCGGGTCCGCCCGCTTCGGCGGCGACGGCGAGTTCCCGGCGAACGGTGTCCACGAAGGGCGTCAAATCCATGATGCCATCATGGCACCACTGTGGCGCCAACGCAAGGCCAAAGTGGTGCCATCCTGTGCCAAAGTGGCGTTTCCGCAGGTGGACGGGAGCGGCCTGCCGTCAGGTGTGGGGGTTCACCGAGACAGGCCGCTACCCGGGTACAAGCCGCGGAACGCGGCGTCAGATGAGGCCTTCGCGAAGCGCGTAAGCCACGACATGGGTGCGGTTGCGCAAGCCGAATCGGCTGAGCAGGCCGTGCAGGATGTTCTTCACGGTCCGATCGGAGTACGCCACCCTCCTGGCGATCTCGCCGGTGTCGTATCCCTCGGCGAGCAGCCGGAGCACCTCGGTCTCGCGCGGCGAGAGTCCGCTGAGGGTGATGTCGCGCGGTTCGAGAACTTCCTTGTGCAGCCGCGTAATTCCCCGCAGCAGGCGGCCGAGCTGATCGGCGGGGAGATCGCCCCGGCCGGCGTGGGCGTCGGCGACCGCGCGTTGCAGCCGCGCGGGCGTCGCCTCGGCTCGCGGGACGACGACGGCGAGGCCGCGTTCCATCGCGGCCCACAGGTCGGCCTGTTTCGGCTGATCCGCGACGAGCACCAGCCGGGCGGGCCCGGCCGGGATCCGGTGCGGCTCGGTTCCCGCGACCGCGACGAGGACGTCGGCCGTCTCCGGATCGTCCCGCAAGGTGATGCCCGGGCCGGAGCCGAGGGCGCTGCGCAGGCCCGCCCGGACGAGCGGGTCCGCGGCGTGCACCGCGACCCGGATCTCCCGGCGTTCCTCGGCCCGGACGTCCGCCCGTGCCGTCGTCGTCATGATCGTCGACATGGTTCCAGGTAACCGGCTCCGGAGAAGGTGGGACAAGCACAAGGAGGGGGCAGCTTTTCGTCACCGGAAGCCTGCCGGTTGAATGGAGCGCGGTGAAACCGGTGGAGACGGACGACAAGCGGTCGGTGTTCGGAAAGCTCCTGCTCGAACACCGGCGGGCCGCGGGGTGGACGCAGGAACGGCTGGCCGAGGCCTCCGGGCTCAGCGTCCGTGCCCTGCGCGAATTGGAACACGGCCGCGCGCGAGCCGCCCAGCAGCGCTCCGCCGAGGTGCTCGCGGACGCGCTCGGCCTGACCGAGAGTGACCGGGAGTTCTTCCTGACCGTCGCCAAACAGGGGCGCCGCCGGAACCCGGCGCTGGCCGCCCAGGCCGCGGCGACCTGCGCGCTGCCCGCTCCCCTCGCGGATCTGTGCGGCCGGGAAAGCGAATTGGCGCAACTGTCCGCGAAAGTCGCCGAGGGTGGCGGCGTGGTCGCGATCGTCGGACAGGCCGGGGTCGGGAAGACCGCGCTCGCGGCGACGGCGGCGGCCAGGGTGCGCGGGGACTTCCCCGACGGTTGTTTCGCGGTGAATCTGCGCGGGATGGACGAACAACCGCTGAGCGCCCGTGCCGCGCTCGACCGGCTGCTGCGCGCGCTGGACGTCGCGCCGGGACAGGTGCCCGCCTCCGAAAGCGAACGGTCGGCCTTGCTGCGGATGCTGCTCGACGGGCGGAAGGTCCTGCTGCTGCTCGACAACGCCGCCGACGAGGCGCAGGTCCGGCCGTTGCTGGTCACCGGGCCCGGCAGCCTCACCCTGATCACCTGCCGCCGCACGCTCGCCGGACTCGAGGGCGCCCGCTGGCTGGGGCTGGAACCGCTTTCGGACGACGGCGCGACCGGCCTGCTCGCCATGATCGTCGGTGCGGACCGGGTGCGCGCGGAGCCCGCCGCGGCGCGGGAACTCGTCGAGCTGTGCGGCTATCTGCCGCTCGCGGTCCGGATCGCGGGCAACCGGCTCGCCACCCGCCCGCAGTGGTCGCTGGCCCAGCTGGCCGACCGGCTGCGCGACGAAGGCACCCGGCTGCGCGCGCTCGCGGCGGGCGATCTGCAACTGCGCTCGGCGTTCGACCTGTCCTATCGCGCGGTTTCGGCCGGGGCGAGGCGGTTGTTCCGGCGGCTGGCGACCGTGCCGGGCGCCGACTTCGGGCTCGAACTCGCGGGCGTCGTGTCCGGCGCGGCCCCCGCCGACGTCCGTGAGCACCTCGACGAACTCGTCGACGCCAGTCTCCTGCAGACCACGGCCGAACCGGAACGTCACCAGTTCCACGACCTGATCCGCCTGTTCGCCGAGGAACGGTTCGAGGCGGAGGAGGATCCGTCCGCACGCGACATCGTGCTCGCTCACCTACTCGGCAAAGCGGCCGAGGCGGCCAGGTTGTTCTATCCCAAGGCGCCGGACACCGGCCGGTTCGGCTCGCGGGACGAGGTCGCCCGCTGGCTCGACGTCGAGGGCGACAACTGGGTCGCCGCGCAACGGGTCGCGGCGCGGCGAGGGTGGCACCGGGAGGTCAGCGAGCTCGCCGTCGCACTGCACTGGTACTCCGACGGGCGAAGCGGGCAGCGGCCGTGGTGGGAGATCTTCTCCCTCGGCGCGGCGGCGGCGAACGCGCTCGGCAACGCCGCGGACGAGGCGAAACTGCTCAACTTCGTCGGCTGGGCCTGCAATGTCTGCCTCGACGACGCCCAAGGCGCCGTCGAAGCGCACCGGCGCGCCCTCGACATCGCCACCCGGATCGGTGACCGCACCGAGCGGACCTGGGCGACGATCTACCTGGGTCAGGTGCTGCGGTATGCCGGGGAAGACGCCGAAGCGTTCGAATACGCGAAACGCGGGTACGAATCGGCGGGCGAACTGCCGTTCTGGGATGGGCAAAGCTCGGCTCGGAACGTCTACGGCCAGTCGCTGCTCGCCGCCGGGCGGCACGCCGAAGCGCTCGCCGTCCACCGTGCCGTACTCGCCGACGCCGAACGGCTCGCGGGCGACACGTACCCCGGCCTCCACCGGATACTGAAGGCACTGACCCTGCGCGCGATCGGGGACGTACTCGGCGGGCTCGCCGAATGGCGGGAAGCGGCCGGCTACTACCGCACCAGCCGGTGGCTCTCGTGGGAAGGCGGATTCGGCTCGATGGAGGCGATCTGCGCACTCCGCGAGGGACGCGCCTGGCGGGAAGCGGGCGCCTTCGAGGAGGCAAGGGAATGCCTCACCTTGGCCGTCGAGCTCTCCCCCGAGGCCGGTCTCCGCGCCCGGCGGGACCAGGCACTGGCCGAACTCGCGCTCCTGCCCGGGTGATCATGTCCTCGTGGGTAAGCTTCGGGCCGATGGAGCGGGAGGACCGATGAGGGACGGGGACGGGCAGAGCCCGCGGGAGCGCTACCGCGACCAGGTGCGCGCGGAGATCAAGCAGCACGCCTGGGAGCAGATCGCCACCGCCGGGGTCTCCGCGTTGTCGCTCAACGCGATCGCCAAACAGGTCGGCATGAGCGGCCCGGCCCTGTACCGGTACTTCGCCAGCCGCGACGAACTCATCACCGCGCTCATCCGCGACGCCTACCGAAGCCTCGCCGACACCGTCCGCGCGGCGTTCGACTCCGGCGCCGATCTGGCCGGACTCGCCGTCACCATCCGCGACTGGGCCCGGAGCGACCCGCAGCGCTACTTCCTCGTCTACGGCACGCCCGTCCCCGGCTATCACGCGCCGGAAGACACCACCGCCATCTCGAACGAGGTCATGACCGTCCTGCTCGAAGCGTGCGAAGCGATCACCGTGGCCAACCCGAAAACGAAAACCCCGTTCGACGCGCATTTGGACAGCCACCGCGAGTGGGCGGGCGACCATCCGGCCTCGTCCGCGACCCTGCATCGCGCGCTCGCCTTTTGGACCCGCCTGCACGGCGTGCTCTCCCTCGAACTCGCCGGGCACTTCACCGGGATGAAGTTCGACCCCGACCTGCTGATCGCGGACGAACTGGACGACCTCACCACGCGGTGACCGGCGTTTCGCCGAACCGATCACGTCCGCGATGAGTCGCCGTCCATGCCCCGGATCTTCTGGCCGGACTGGGTGCGACGGCCATCATCGGCGACGCGGTTTTTACGTTCCTACGCCGAGTTCGTTCCGCGTCGACGCTCGAGTCACTCGCCGGTGCGTGATCGTCACCGACCGGTAAGGCAAACGTGTCGTGTTGCGAGCGACGTCGGCTCGCGCCGCGGCCGGATGTCCCCAATGCCACATGGGGGACATGCCCGCCTCCCGATCCCCGCTCACACCGCCAGGGATGACCAGCCTCCCCAAGCCCTCAAGGAGGTGTCGCGAAAACCGCTTCCACAACACCAAGCCTGACCCCAGGGCATGCCACCTATGCGGTGCGCGTTCCCGCGAAGGCGACGCCCGCTGCCCGTGTCGCGAAAGCCACTTTCAGGACA
>NZ_JBVISU010000047.1:1660-3834 GCF_055575355.1 Amycolatopsis sp. NPDC034160
GCTTGCTCAAGGAATTGTGGAACTACTGGTTAGGGTTCGCGATCAGGTTGCCGGCGAGGGTGAGTACTGCTTCCTCCGGGAGGCGTGGAAAGTGTTCTGTCGGGTCTGGTCGAGAATTGTTCGCTGGCATGCTGTTGGGTCCTGAGGCAACACGCCGAGGGGTTTACGCCCCGGGAGTTTGTTTCTGGTGTGGTGTTTGAGAACTGTAGAGTGGATGCGAGCATCTTTGTGGTCAAGTTATTAAGGGCACATGGTGGATGTCTTGGCTTCAGGAGCCGATGAAGGACGTGGGAGGCTGCGATATGCCTCGGGGAGCTGTCAACCGAGCTGTGATCCGAGGATTTCCGAATGGGGAAACCCAGCACCAGTTATGTGGTGTTACCCGCATCTGAATATATAGGGTGTGTGGAGGGAACGCGGGGAAGTGAAACATCTCAGTACCCGTAGGAAGAGAAAACAACCGTGATTCCGTGAGTAGTGGCGAGCGAAAGCGGAAGAGGCTAAACCATGCACATGTCAAGCTGTCAGGCGTTGTGTGTGTGGTGTTGTGGGACCCAGCGTCGAGGATCTGACAGTCCTCGGAATGATCGCGCGTGTTAGTGGAACGTCTTGGGATGGGCGACCGGAGTGGGTGAGAGTCCCGTACGCGAAAACACGTTGTGGATTGTTTGTGTGGTGTTCCCGAGTAGCAGCGAGCTCGTGGAATTTGCTGTGAATCTGCCGGGACCACCCGGTAAGCCTAAATACTTCCTGAAGACCGATAGCGGACTAGTACCGTGAGGGAAAGATGAAAAGTACCCCGGGAGGGGAGTGAAAGAGTACCTGAAACCGTGTGCCTACAAGCCGTCAGAGCCCGAGCACATCCTTGTGATGTTGAGGTGATGGCGTGCCTTTTGAAGAATGAGCCTGCGAGTTAGTGCTGCGTGGCGAGGTTAACCCGTGTGGGGTAGCCGTAGCGAAAGCGAGTCTGAATAGGGCGATTGAGTCGCGTGGTCTAGACCCGAAGCGGAGTGATCTACCCATGGCCAGGCTGAAGCGTCGGTAAGACGACGTGGAGGGCCGAACCCACTTAGGTTGAAAACTGAGGGGATGAGCTGTGGGTAGGGGTGAAAGGCCAATCAAACTCCGTGATAGCTGGTTCTCCCCGAAATGCATTTAGGTGCAGCGTCACATGTTTCACCACGGGGGTAGAGCTACTGGATGGTCTAGGGGCCTTACCGGGTTACCGAAATCAACCAAACTCCGAATACCGTGGTGTGAGAGTGTGGCAGTGAGACGGCGGGGGATAAGCTTCGTCGTCGAGAGGGAAACAGCCCAGAACACCAGCTAAGGCCCCCAAGTGTGTGCTCAGTGGGAAAGGATGTGGGATTGCCCAGACAACCAGGAGGTTGGCTTAGAAGCAGCCACCCTTGAAAGAGTGCGTAATAGCTCACTGGTCAAGTGGTCCTGCGCCGACAATGTAGCGGGGCTTAAGCACACCGCCGAAGCTGTGTCATTGACACATATAGATCGGCGTCTCTTTGCGGGGACGTCTAGTCGTGTTGATGGGTAGGGGAGCGTCCTGCATCCAGGGAAGCGGCGGCGGAAGCCAGTCGTGGAGGGTGTGGGAGTGAGAATGCAGGCATGAGTAGCGAATGCAGAGTGAGAAACTCTGCCGCCGGATGACCAAGGGTTCCTGGGCCAGGCTAATCCGCCCAGGGTAAGTCGGGACCTAAGGCGAGGCCGACAGGCGTAGTCGATGGATAACGGGTTGATATTCCCGTACCCGAGCACGTGCGCCCAGGATGAGGCGGTTGATACTAACCACCCAAAGCCTCGTGTTGAAGCCTTCGGGTGGATACGCGAGTGTGGAGCGTGGGATCTGATTCCGTAGTAGTCGAGTGATGGGGTGACGCAGGAAGGTAGCTCCGCCAGTGAGTGGTAGTACTGGTGTAAGCGTGTAGGCCGAAACATAGGTAAATCCGTGTTTCATGAGGCTGAGACGTGATGCGTAGCCGATTGAGGTGAAGTAGAGTGATCCTATGCTGCCGAGAAAAGCCTCTAGCGAGTGCGTGCACGGCCCGTACCCCAAACCAACACAGGTGGTCAGGTAGAGAATACTAAGGCGATCGGGTGAACTGTGGTTAAGGAACTCGGCAAAATGCCCCCGTAACTTCGGGAGAAGGGGGGCCAAA
>NZ_JBVISU010000047.1:3929-5299 GCF_055575355.1 Amycolatopsis sp. NPDC034160
AGTGGTGGCCGCAGAGACCAGCGGAAAGCGACTGTTTACTAAAAACACAGGTCCATGCGAAGTCGCAAGACGATGTATATGGACTGACGCCTGCCCGGTGCTGGAACGTTAAGAGGACCGGTTAACCCTTCGGGGTGAAGCTGAGAATTTAAGCGCCAGTAAACGGCGGTGGTAACTATAACCATCCTAAGGTAGCGAAATTCCTTGTCGGGTAAGTTCCGACCTGCACGAATGGCGTAACGACTTTCCGGCTGTCTCAACCACAGGCCCGGCGAAATTGCACTACGAGTAAAGATGCTCGTTACGCGCGGCAGGACGGAAAGACCCCGGGACCTTTACTATAGTTTGGTATTGGTTTTCGGTTCGGCTTGTGTAGGATAGGTGGGAGACTGTGAAGCTGGCACGCTAGTGTTGGTGGAGTCGTTGTTGAAATACCACTCTGGTCGGATTGGGAATCTGAACCTCGGACCATGATCTGGTTCAGGGACAGTGCCTGATGGGTAGTTTAACTGGGGCGGTTGCCTCCTAAAGAGTAACGGAGGCGCCCAAAGGTTCCCTCAGCCTGGTTGGCAATCAGGTGTTGAGTGCAAGTGCACAAGGGAGCTTGACTGTGAGACAGACATGTCGAGCAGGGACGAAAGTCGGGACTAGTGATCCGGCACCACCTGGTGGAAGGGGTGTCGCTCAACGGATAAAAGGTACCCCGGGGATAACAGGCTGATCTTGCCCAAGAGTCCATATCGACGGCATGGTTTGGCACCTCGATGTCGGCTCGTCGCATCCTGGGGCCGGAGTAGGTCCCAAGGGTTGGGCTGTTCGCCCATTAAAGCGGCACGCGAGCTGGGTTTAGAACGTCGTGAGACAGTTCGGTCCCTATCCGCCGCGCGCGTAGGATACTTGAGGAAGGCTGTCCCTAGTACGAGAGGACCGGGACGGACGAACCTCTGGTATGCCAGTTGTCACGCCAGTGGCATGGCTGGTTGGCCACGTTCGGAAGGGATAACCGCTGAAGGCATCTAAGCGGGAAGCCTGTTCCAAGATGAGGTATCCCACCCCATGTGGGTTAAGGCCCCCAACAGACCATTGGGTTGATAGGCCAGAAATGGAAGCACAGTAATGTGTTATCGAGTTGACTGGTACTAATAGGCCGAGGACTTGCCCACAAAGATGTTACGCATCCACTCTACAGCTCTGAAACACCACACAACCCTCACCAGCATCATCGGTGAGCGGGAGTGTTTCACAGTGTTTCGGTGGTTATAGCGTCAGGGAAACGCCCGGTCCCATTCCGAACCCGGAAGCTAAGCCTGACAGCGCCGATGGTACTGCAACCGAAGGGTTGTGGGAGAGTAGGACACCGCCGGACTAAC
>NZ_JBVISU010000048.1:0-1446 GCF_055575355.1 Amycolatopsis sp. NPDC034160
GGGTGAGCGTCCGTCGTATGACGAGCTTGCTGCGCTTGTGGTGGCGCAGGCGGAGACGATCCGGGTGTTGCGGGCCGAGAATGAGCGGTTGGCCGTGCGGGTGGCGGAGCTGGAGCGGCAGCTGAAGACCACGTCACGGAATTCGTCGAAACCGCCGTCGCAGGACGTGTTTTCCAAGCCTGCGCCGAAATCGTTGCGGCGGAAGACCGGTCGTGGACAAGGGAAACAGCCTGGTGCGCCGGGTGCGAGCCTGGCCTTGGTCGACAACCCCGGCCTTGTTGTCGATCATGTTCCGGTGGCGTGTTCGGGCTGCGGGACGGGACTGTCGCGCCGCCTGGATGTGGGTGTGGTGCGCCGTCAGGTGCATGATCTGCCCGAGATCGTGCCGGTGGTGACCGAGCACCGGCTGCATCAGAAGCGGTGTCGTTGCGGGGTGCTGACCACCGCGGCCGCGCCCGTCGAGGCGGCCGCCCCGGCCTGTTATGGCCCGAACCTGACCGCGCTGGCCGCGTATTTGCTGACGTATCAGCACCTTCCGATCTCCCGGGCCGCTGAACTCCTTGGCGAGGTGACCGGCATGACGGTGTCGACCGGCTGGGTCAGCTCGGTGCTGGGCCGGGTCGCGCCCGGGTTGGAGCCGTTCGTCGACGCAGTCCGGGCCGCGATCGCGGTGGCGCCGGTGGCGCATTTCGACGAGACCGGCATCCGGGTCCTCAGCCGGAATCGGTGGCTGCATTCGGCCAGCACCGCCTGGTTGACCGCATATTTCCTGCATGACAAACGTGGCCGTGAGGCCATCGACGCGTTCGGTGTCCTGGACGGGTTCACCGGCGTCGCGGTGCACGACGGCTATCACTCCTACCGCACTTACGACCTCGTTCACGCGCTGTGCAACGCCCACCACCAGCGGGAACTCCAAGCCGCGGCCGAAACCCACGACGGCCAAACCTGGCCGAATGCCCTCAGCGATGTTCTCGACGAGCTCAACGCCGCCGCACACACCGCCCGCGATCTCGACCTGCCCGACATTCCCGGCGAGGTCCTCATGCCCCTGACCAGCCGCTACGACACCCACGTCCAAGCCGGCCTGGACCTGCACCCCCGCAACCAGCGAGGCCACCCCAAAGGCGGCAGACCCACTCAAACCCAGGCCCGCCGCCTGCTGGAACGACTCCAGAAATACCGCGGTGACGTCCTGCGGTTCGCGTTCGACCTGACCATTCCTTTCACCAACAACCAGGCCGAACGCGACATCCGCATGACCAAAACCCAACTCAAGATCTCCGGCGGATGGCGCACCCACCACGGCGCCACCACCTGGCTCACCGTGCGCTCCTACATCTCCACCATCCGCAAAAACGGCCTCAACACCCTGACCGCACTCCGCGACGCCATCACCGGAAACCCCTGGCTACCAACCAACCCCACAACCACCTGACTAGTAAC
>NZ_JBVISU010000049.1:0-1324 GCF_055575355.1 Amycolatopsis sp. NPDC034160
GTGGCCGGAATGGTCGCCGGCGGGGACTCGATCGAGGATCTGGACGTGATCCGGCACGGTGGGATGCGCCGGTTGTTCACCGGTCTCCGGGCGCCCTCGACGTGTGGTTCGTGGTTGCGGGGGTTCACCCACGGCCACGTCGGTCAGCTGGCCTCGGCCGCGGCCGAGGCGCTGGTCCGGCTGGCCGGGCGGGTTCCGTCGCTGCTGGCCGGGGTCGAGGGGCTGGCGTTTATCGATATCGACGCCAAGATCAAGGAAACCTACGGGCACGGCAAGCAGGGCAGCGGGTTCGCCTACAACGGCGTCCGGGGCCTGAACCACCTGATCGCCACCCTGTCGTCCCCGGTCTGCGCGCCGGTGATCCTGACCTCCCGGTTACGGGGCGGGAACTGTGATTCCCGCCGCGGGGCCGCGTCGATGATCACCGAGGCGATCGGGCTCGCACGCCGGGCCGGGGCGACCGGGACGGTCGTGGTCCGCGCGGATTCCGCGTTCTTCACCGGCCCGATCATCGCCGCGATCCGCCGGGCGGGCGCGTTGTTTTCGGTCACCGCCCAGAAAAACGCGGCAGTGAAGCAGGTGATCGACCGGATCGGCGAGGACGACTGGACTACGATCGCCTACCGGCACCCGATCCCCGACCCGCTATCCGGCGAGTTGATCACCCACGCCGAGATCGCCGAAACCACACTGACCGCGTTCGTCCACACCGCCGAGAACCCCGGCCGCCAGGTCACCGCGCGGCTGCTGGTCCGCCGCACCCCCAGATTCAAGACCAACACCCAGGGCGAGTTGTTCCGTGTCTTCAACTACCACGCCGTGTTCACCGACACCGGCTTCGACCTGCCCGTCGCCGACGAGTATCACCGCAAACACGCCATCATCGAACAGGTCTTCGCCGACCTCAACAACTCCGCCCTCGCGCACTTCCCCTCCGGCCGCTTCCCCGCCAACCAGGCCTGGCTCGCCCTGGCCTGCCTCACCCACAACCTGCTCCGCGCCACCGGCTGCCTGACCAGCGTCTTTCACGCCAAAGCCCGCACCGCAACCCTGCGCCGACACCTGATCACCATCCCCGCCCGCATCACCCGCACCGCCCGCCGCATCACCCTCCGACTACCCACCAACTGGCCCTGGCAACACCACTACCAGGCACTCTTCACCGCCACCCACCCAACAACCTGACCACCCACACCCGACAACCAGACCACAGTGGACACACCGGATGAGACGACCGGCACCCCATCCTGCCCACCAACCCGGAAACAACACCAACAACCACCACCAAGACCAACCCACAAACACACCGGTGGATCCAGGCTCA
>NZ_JBVISU010000050.1:0-1308 GCF_055575355.1 Amycolatopsis sp. NPDC034160
AGGCGCCTCGCTCTTTCCGGACAGTTGAACCACTTCAGTGCACGACTGTCCAAATCGAACACCGTCACTGCAACGCTGGCCGGAGCGCGCCGTGTGGGACTGCCCGGAGTTTGGTTGTCACCACTACGAAATAAGCGTCTTCTCACAACATGCACTCCCGATAGCTCATGTTCAGGTCTCCCTCCTTGTCGGAACCACCCCTTGGCGAGGGCGGGCGTCGAGTTCATCGGCGAAGATGGTCTCGATCCTGGAGTCCGCGTGGCGCAGAAGCCGGCGAACATGACGGATCACCATCATGATCCCGCCAGCGGTCGCGGCCGTCATCGATCCGGTGGCCGGGTCGATCGGCACGAGCACGACCGCGAGCACCAGTATCGTGGTCACGATCGCCCATGGGCGGGATCTGCGCGCGTGCCGGGGACGGTAGCGGAACGCGTGGACGGTTCGAAGAACCGGGGAATAGATATGGCTGCTCATGTGGGCGTCACCTCAAGGAATCACTTTCGGGATACGCGGTCCACTACGCACCACGCCGCGTCACTTCAGACGTCCAAATAGGTCGACCTGCGGCTCAATTCGTTTACACATCGTCGTGACGTACACCCGATCGGCCTATCTGGTTCACTCCAACGCACACCTGGGGTGTCGCGGGTACCGATTCAGGCACAATCGCGGAGGGTTGCCAGTACCGTGCCACGCCTCGACCTTGGTTCGCTGACCTGCCGTTTTTCCGTCGCGATGGTTATGTGATGCTCACCGACTGTGTTGTTTCGGCTGGCGTATGTGATCGTGGTGCGAGTGTGTGACTGGTTAAATCTGTGTACTCGATCCTCGACCGCCAAGGATGTCGAGACCGGGCCGGCCAGTTCACGGCCTCCTTCGATGCCGTCCTGGCCGACGGGGGCATCGAGACGATCAGGATTCCGCCGCGTTGCCCACGCCGAACGGTCACGCCGAACGGTTCGTGCTCACGGCCAGAACCTAGCTCACCGACCGTATGTTGATCCTCAACGAGCGGCATCTGCACGCCGTGCTCGTCGATTACGTCCGGCACTACAACGGTCGACGACCGCACCGCTCCCGCAGCTTCGCCACCCCGGCCGACCCACCCCGTGGCAGATCACAACTCTCAGCGGATCAAACAACAGCGGCTTCTCGGAGGCATGATCAACGAGTACGAACGAGCCGCGTAAATCCACTGGTCAGCACCGGTGTGGAGTTGCCCCCGGATGGCGGACACGGGGTTTTCACGCGGCTTGTTGGTGACTGTAGCTGGTTCGGGTTTCGTGGGGTGTGCGGTGGCCGACT